>NZ_CBTJ020000085.1 GCF_001051235.1 Candidatus Competibacter denitrificans Run_A_D11
TTCCACATCCCCAGTTCCCGGACTACCCAACTCATCACGACCTCGTCAAAATATCAATATATTACAGCATGTTGAAAATTGTGGGTAATCGGATGGGCTAGAGGATAGAAATGATATAGCACGGCAAAGAGCAATTGAGTTAATAAAAAATTCACCTACATCTCAACAACCATATGTTGAATTTCTGAAGTCGTGTGTACCAAGTTTTTTAGCCTATAAAATTAGACAAATCAAAAAAATACTTGGTACTTTACATAAATCTTAGCCATCTTTTACAATGATAGCTCATTAAAATGATGAGCATAAGTACCTGAGCAAAAGTTCAGCCGGTTTTTACAGTATTAACTCATTTAAAATACTGAGTTCGAACACCTGATAATTTACGATTACCTACTTAAACGCGATGTTCGACTTTTCGAAGGGAGGTAGCACGATAGGGCAAGCTGAAGCGGCATGAGGGTCTGAGTTAAGCTGAGAGGAACCAACCACCTCAACCGCACGAAGAGGCCGCCATGCCGCTGGAAGACTTTATCATCACGGTGTTTTGCTGGGTAGAAGACCATCTGGAAACTGTGCTGGGAAATCGGCGCTTGCGCCAACGGGGCTTTGCCCCGAAGTGAGCCGATAGTGAAGTGATCACGCTGGAGATGGTCGGTGAGTTTCTGGGATTGGATACCGATGTGGGTCTTTGGACGTATTTTCATCGTCATTGGGGATCGTGGTTTCCAAATCTCGGATCGCGAATCCCATTTGCCCAGCAAGCGGCCCACCTGTGGGTTGTCAATCAGTGGCTTCATCAGCGTCTGCTGATGGAGTTGGGTGCGGCGACTGATCCTCTACGTCGGGTGGATGGCTGCCCTCGGCCGGTCTGTGCACTGACCCGGATGTCCCGATGCCGGTTGTTCCCTGAGGTCGCAGATTTAGGTTATTGTGCCGCAAAAGGCCAGTATTATTACGGACTTCACGGCCATCTACTGATCACTCTCAACGGCGCGATCACCGCGTGCACGGTCACCGCAGCGACCGGGGATGAACGCGAGGCGCTTTGGGAGTTGACCGAAGGTTTCCAGGGCAGGGTAATCGGCGACAAGGGCTACCTCTGCACCTGGCTTCAGACCGAACTCGCCACCGTCGGGATCGACTTGCAAACGCCCTTACGGGCTAATATGAACGACCCTCGCCCCCCTTGGGCCGTCCGGCAACTCACGCGCACCCGCCGCCGCGTGGAAACCGTCATCGGTCAACTGACCGGGCCGTTCCATTTCGAGAAAATCTGGGCGCGGGATGCTTGGCACTTGACCCATCGCATCACTCGAAAAATCTTAGCCCACACCTTGGGTCTGTTCATCAACCTGCAAATCGGTCGTTCAAACCTCCAACTTGTGAGCCTGATCGCCTAAAAGTCGAACATCGCGTCTACTTAAATATAAAACAACTTAGAGTTTTCTAGTCAGATAGGGTTCTGGGTTTATAAATGGAGCAACAGAGACTAATTCTAGATAGCGCCAACTTGTTAAGGTTTAATGCTTTTTTAAGTGGGCATAAATATGGTTGTGTTTATCATTTGCCAGGATGGAGCAATGCTATTGAGGCTGCTTACAATTTTAAAACATATATGCTTTTGAAAAAAGCATCTGAAATTATGTTCCCTCATGCCAATAATTTATTTTGTAACGAAAATGAGAGTGTGGTCGGTTATCTTCCTCTCGTTCATATTACACGGTATCTTTTTAGCGATAGCTTAATTTCAATGCCGTTTTGTGATTCTGGCGGAATACTCTCAATCGATAGAAATATTGAGCGAATGCTGATTGAGCAGGGGTTGCAGGTTGCTGATACGCTTCGTGTACCTACTTTGGAACTACGTCAGTATCAACCCCTAGCCTGTCTGGATGACCAAGAATTTATAGATGAGATCCTGCCATACAGGCTGAAACGAGTAAAAATTTTTACGGATTGGTACGTATTCGCTTTGCCAAGTATCAATAAAGTCCGAATGCTTATTGATCTGCCGATCGACCCGGGTCTTCTTATGGCATCCTTTAAACCAAAACTTAGGAGCCAAATCCGCAAACCTATTAAGGAAGGATTGATCGCAAAAATTGGTGGTATTGAACTCATTGATGATTTTTATAATATTTTTGCGGAAAATATGCGTGACTTAGGTTCACCTGTCCATTCGAAAAAATTTATCGCCGAAACCCTAATAACATTTCCTAATGCCGCAAATGTGTGCATCATTTATAATAATGGAAGACCCCTAGCTGGTGGTGTAACTATTGGATTTAAAGACACCTTGTCTAATCCTTGGGCCTCATCATTGCGCCGCTATAGCCATCTGGCACCCAATATGCTACTTTATTGGTCGATGCTGGAATTTGCATGCCAAAATGGTTACCAGTTTTTTGATTTTGGCCGCTCTACTCCTGGCGAAGGTACTTACAAATTTAAGGAACAATGGGGAGCAAGGTCTGAGCCGCTCTATTGGTATCGCTTTTCAAAAACTGGCGATCAAGGCTGGAGCGATCAAGCCAATCAAGATAAAATGAGAAAAGCGATAGAGTGCTGGAAAAAACTGCCTGTACCTCTCACTAAGATCATTGGTCCTAGAATCCGAAAATATATCAGTTTGTGACATCATTAATGCGTATACTATTTCTGACCCATCGCCTCCCATATCCCCCGAACAAAGGCGATAAAATTCGTTCTTATAATATTTTGTGCTATTTAATTAAAAATCATGAGATCTATCTGGGTAGCCTGATTGATGACAAGAACGATATTCAATATGTTGCTCAACTTCAATCCCAAGTTAAAGGATTTGTCTTTGAGACTATTCGGTCGCAAATAAAGAAGATTTTTTGTTTGCGTAGCTTGCTAAAAAAAAAATCAGTCTCAGTATGTTACTTCTATTCAAGCAGGCTACAGAAAAAAATAGACGCTTTATTTGAACGAATTGACTTTGATGTTATTTTGTGTTTTTCATCGCCGATGGCGGAATATTATTTTCGATCTACCTATAAAAATAGGGCTGCAAAACCCATGGTTCGTATCATGGATCTGATTGATGTGGATTCGTATAAGTGGGTTCAATATGCTGAACAAGCAACGGGTTTGAAGCGTCTGATCTACCACTATGAAGCCCGTTATCTCTTACAATACGAGCATCAGATAGCCGGAACCTTTGATCACTTGCTCTTAGTAAGCGAACAAGAAAAAAAGATTTTTCTGCAAGAATTGGCGGCACCTAATATTAATGTTGTAACTAATGGTGTTAACCTTGACTTCTTCAATCCATCCTATCCTCAAGGATATCAAATTCAAAAACCAGCATTGGTTTTTACTGGGGTCATGGATTACTGGCCAAATATTGAAGGTGTCTGCTGGTTTGTCGAGAGCATTTTCTCCCTTATTCGATCTGCCTTTCCTGAGGTGGTCTTCTATATTGTTGGTAGTCGGCCAGCTATAGAAATCAAAAACTTGGAACGTACTGAAGGCGTTGTAGTAACCGGCTTTGTCGAGGATGTCCGGGATTACCTAGCCGCTGCTGCTGTGTGCGTTGTCCCATTACGTATTGCACGGGGGATCCAGAACAAGATTCTTGAGGCTATGGCAATGGGTAAGCCCGTGGTTACTACACCGCAGGCCTTTGAAGGTATCAAAGCTGTGCCTGATGAAGAAATTATCACCGCTGAGAGTGAGGAAAGTTTTGCTGCAGCGGTGATCAATTTGCTCAAAAATCCTGCTCAGGCTCAACGGATTGGGGAACATGCTCGGCTTTGTGTGGAAAAGCATTATTCTTGGGAAAATAACTTGCGTATTTTAGACAAGCTTTTGTTAGAGCCGATTAGCTAGTCAGTTGGGTGAAAAATTTTTGTGACACATTTACATGCTCCTGTGTGGCTTCAAGAGCGCCACGGCTTTGCAAGAAGAAAACAACCGGTTCGTATCGGCATTCCGCTGTGTCATGGACAGGTATTCGACAGTGCTGAAACTGGTGTCATTGATCACACAGGAAGCTGGCTACCAAGCCAAGCTCGGCCCTTAAGCTGGTGGCCTGATCGTAGTATCAAATGGTTATTGGTGGATTTTTTAGCAGATTTACAAGCAGGTGAACGTGCTGGTTTTACTGTGGTTTCCAAGAGCCAGGATAAAACCCAGACTGCTGCTATCGACCAGTTTCCTGTTCTATCTTGGCAAGAGAGTGCGGAAGCCTTGGTGGTTTCTACCGGGATTGCGACGTTCTCGATCTCTAAAACTGTATTTTTACCTTTCAATTCCATCCAAGTCGATGGAGTAGAGATACTGTCAGAGTCCGGATCGGCAACTCGGTTATTGGACCGTAATGGTAAGCAATATCGCCCCGTCATTGAGCGTTGGCTGAGTGAACAGCCCGGCCCTTGGCGAGCATCTTGGGTGGCTGAGGGAAGCTTTTGGGCCAATTTAGTTAAATCGCCGCTGCGTTTTAAGGCCCGATTAACATTTTTTGCGGGTATGTCCTACGTTTGCGTCGAGCTATTATTGAGAAATCCACAAGCTGCGGTTCATTCAGGTGGCTTATGGGATCTTGGTGATCCTAACTCGTTTTTTTTCACTGATCTTTCAATGGATTTACAGCTTGTTGACCCAATCGAGCAATTGAAATGGTATGCTGAGCTACCCAGTGAAGCTCACTCCGCTAATTTCAATGAATGGACCTTATACCAGGATTCCAGTGGTGGAAAAAACTGGAACTCGCCCAATCATATTGATTGCTTCGGTAACCTTTCAGTTGGATTTTGTGGCTACCGAGTTGAAAGTCGTAAAGATGGAAAGATAGCTCGACTTGCTGAAGGCCAGCGTGCCACCCCAGCACTCCATTTGATAAGCGCTTCAAGCTGGTTGGCAGCAACTGTTCAGGATTTTTGGCAGAATTTCCCTAAAGCTTTGCGGTACCGGGATGGTAAATTGAGTGTTGCCCTGTTTCCAAACGAGGGGCAAAAACTGTATGAATTACAGGGTGGAGAGCAAAAACGTCATACAATTTTTGTAGATGTTGGGCTAGGTTCGCAAAAGGCTGTTTTAGCTCAGCTACAGCATCCGATTCAGGTTTGGGTCGATCCAAGCTGGGTGGAAAAAACAGCGGCTGTTTCTTATTTTGTTAGTCAGCCAGATGATCCTAATCACAGTTATATTCAATATATTGATAGTCTCTTGGAAGGTCCAAACTCGCTTCTCAATAAGCGTGAAATTATTGATGAATATGGCTGGCGTAATTTTGGTGACTTATACGCCGACCATGAAGCCGTACATCACCTTGGGCCGGAGGTACTGGTTTCTCACTATAACAACCAATACGACTTTATTTATGGCGCAGCAATTCATTTCCTGCGAACCGGTGATGGACGTTGGCGATTGCTATTAGAGGCTGCCGCACGGCATCTAATCGACATTGACATTTACCATACTAATCAGGATAAGGCGGCTTACAATCACGGCTTGTTTTGGCATACCGATCACTATAAGCCTGCGGGGACTTGTACCCATCGGACGTATAGCCGACAAAACGGGATTTCAGGCAATTATGGCGGTGGGCCGAGTAACGAGCATAACTACACGTCGGGTTTGCTCTTTTATTACTATCTCACCGGTGATCCAGAAGCAGCGGAAGCCATTTTGGAGCTGGCCGCTTGGGTTTTTGGAATGGATGACGGTACACAAACGTTGTTGGGATTACTGGATGAAGGCCCAACCGGCGGGGCCAGCCAGACAGTCAGCACTCTTTACCATAAGCCCGGTCGCGGAGCGGGCAATTCAATTAATGCTTTGCTTGACGCTTATCGGCTGACGGTTGACCGCCGCTATCTATCGAAGGCCGAAGATATCATTCAACGCTGCATCCATCCGTATGACGATATCCCTGCCTTGAAGCTGGACGAACCGGAGTATCGATGGTCCTATCTGGCATTTTTGCAGGTTTTAGGCAAATATCTTGATAGCAAGCTTGAATGGGGTGAGTTGGATTATAATTTTTATTACGTCCGTGATGCTTTCCTCCACTACGCGGAGTGGATGCTAAAAAATGAAACTCCCTACAAAGATGTACTGCATAAGGTAGAAATCCCTACGGAAACGTGGCCCGCACATGACATTCGAAAAAGTCATATCTTTCATGTAGCGGCAAAACATGCTCCACCTGATCAATATACGAGCTTTACGGAGAAAGCCTGCTTTTTTTTCGAGCGTTGTTTGAGTGATGTGTGCAGTTTCGATACTGCTTTCTTAACCAGACCGCAGGTTATTTTAGCTGTATATGGTTATATCCACGCTTATTTCCAGAAGCATGGAAAGGAAAATGCTGATTATCGCCTTCACGGTTACCATTTCGGTGAGCCGGAGAATTTTCTTCCACAAAAAGCACGAGCCAAAGCTACTCTGCAAAGAAAACTGAAAGTGGCGATTGCGGAGTTAAAGCGGCTGGTGTTTGTCAAAGGCCAAATTTTGAAGCCCAAGCACGTTAAAAACCCTTGAATTCTCCGACTCGCCCCCGCCTTGCTTACGTAGTTAATAGCCTAAATCCTGGTGGTACGGAGCGGTTGGTCATTGAGATGAGCTTGGCGTTGGCCGCTGATTATGACCTACAGGTATTGTGTTTGGACGAACCGGGACACTGGGCATACAGGCTAAGGGAACAAGGGATTCCCGTCTATTGCTTGTGGCGGCAACCGGGGTTGGATATGTCGGTACCGCTTAAGTTAGCCCGGTATTTTCGCCGCCACAGCACACAGATTGTTCATGCCCACCAATGTACCCCATGGTTTTATGGCGCACTGTCCCGGCTGATTTATCCGACACCGCGTTTGCTGCTGGAGGAGCATGGGCGGTTTTTCCCGGAAGTGCTCAACCGCAAGCGAATTTGGTTCAATCGTTTAGTCGTGGCTCCGCTTACGCATCGCTGCATCGCGGTTTCCGAAGATGTGAGAGATCGCTTGGAGCGCTATGAAGGATTGGCGGAACCAGCGATTAAAGTGATTTACAATGGTGCTAGAAAAGAGTCGACACTTGACCATGTGACGAGAACAGGCTTGCGGCAAGCCTGTGGATTCGTGCCCGAGGATTTCATCATCGGTACAGTAGGTCGTTTTGACCCGATAAAAAATCTTCCCTTGTTAGTGCGAAGCATCACAGCAGCTACTAAAAAAGCTCCGCAGATTCGGGGTTTGCTAGTTGGGGATGGTCCTGTTTTTTCTGAAATCGTTACCTTAATTGGCCATTTGGGATTGACCGATCGGGTTCGCTTGGCAGGATTTCGCAATGATGCTAGCCAGATGGTGCAGTGTATGGATTTATTTGTCCTGTCCAGTCTGAGCGAAGGGACGTCCATGGCTTTATTGGAGGCGATGGCTGCCGGCGTTCCCGTCGCGGTTACAGCGGTTGGTGGTAATCCAGAAGTTGTGTTCAACGATCAAACGGGTTGGGTAGTACCATCCGAGTCAGTGGAAGCGTTGACCACCGTTCTGCTGGAGGCAGTAAATAATCCGCAGAAACGACAGATGTTCGCACGCGCTGGCCAGCAGCGCTTTGAGGAGTATTTTACTTTTGATGAAATGATTACGGCCTACCAAAAAATTTACCGTGACCTGCTTTCGCCGGTCGCTCTTGGGAAGAACTCCGGTAATTAAAAGTTGACCGAAATTTTAAGAAGATTTTTGAAAGTAACAGTTTTCGCTAGCGCTTTTTTTCTGGTATCGCCATTGGTTTTACTCGCTTGGCTAGAAAAAAAGACGAGTGTTAAGGAAGCTATTTTTGTTAGCCTTGGTCAGTTTCTTGGATTATTCCCAGGTATTATAGGCAGCTATCTAAGAGCAGCTTATTATTGGACGCTTCTGGATCGCTGTTCTTGGGAAATTCATGTGGGATTTGGATCTTATTTTTCCCAGCGTGGTGCCGAATTAGGGGCTAATATAGCGATGGGTGGCTATTGTATTATTGGTACTGCTTCTATTGGTGATGGAGTGATGATCGCCAGCCGGGTTAGTATTCCCAGCGGCAAACGCCAGCATGTCGATGACATAGGCCGACTTTGTTCGAATACAACCTTGGATAGAGTGACTATCGGCAAAAAATGTTGGATTGGGGAAGGCGCGATTATTTTGGCAGATGTGGGTGATGGGTGTATTGTTTCAGCGGGAACCGTGATCACTACTAAGATGCCTGACAATTATCTTATTGGCGGAAATCCGGGGAAACCGATTAAAGAACTGCCCCATTGAGTTTCTCTATTTGTATTTTTCTTCCTAGAAACGTTCATCTCTGGTTGCTAATCTGGGTGATGGGAGGGCGTATTTTGAAGGTAGGCCATGTGCGGTATTACCGGATTCATTAATTTCGGTGGCCATAACCGAGCCGATGCGCTATCCCGTCTTAAGCGGATGGCAGATATCTTGCGTCATCGTGGTCCCGATGAAGAAGGTTTTTATGTTGATGACCACGCTGCTCTTGGTCATCGCCGTTTATCGATTATCGACTTAAATAGCGGCCAACAACCGATGGCTGCACTCAACGGACAAGTTCAAATCGTATTTAATGGAGAGATTTATAATTTTCTTGAAATTCGTCATGAATTGGAGGCTAAGGGATATCGCTTTAACACTCGCTGCGACACCGAAGTTATTTTACTAGGCTATGTCGAATGGGGAGAACAATGCGTTGCCAAACTGAATGGGATGTTCGCATTCGCGATCTGGGATAACCGGTATCAGCAATTGTTTTTGGCGCGTGATCGGGTCGGAAAAAAGCCTTTGTATTATTATCATAATGGCCAGACCTTCGCCTTTGCCTCAGAGCTAAAGGCACTGCGGGTCGGGGATCTTTGCCCGGATGAACTGGATCTGGAGGCGTTGGATTGCTATTTCTCCTTTGGCTATATCCCGGCACCGAAATCGATCTATAAAGCGGTCAAGAAACTACCAGCGTCTCGCTATTTACGAGTATCGAAGCAAGCTTGTACTGAAATAAGGTATTGGAATTTGAGTTTCGCTGACCCAATCCCCCGTACCTTAGATGAAGTCACTGAAGAGTTTGCCGCTCTGTTGGATGAAGCGGTTCGCTGTCGGTTGATGAGTGAAGTTCCTTTAGGTGTATTCCTGTCAGGCGGATTAGATTCGACATTGGTCGCTGCGTCAATGGCTAGAGTGATGAAGACGCCTGTTATCACCAATTCCATTGGGTTTGACGCTCAAGATTTTAATGAACTACCGCTAGCTAGGGAGGTGGCTGAGCATATTCAGGCAGATCATCACGAATTCATTGTCAAACCCCAAGTAACCGATATCTTAGACAAGATTACTTGGCATTTCGATGAGCCATTCGCCGATTCGAGCGCTGTGCCAACTTGGTATGTCTGCCAAATGGCGAAACAGAAGGTGACAGTGGCGCTATCTGGCGATGGCGGTGATGAAGGGTTCGGCGGCTATACCTTTCGCTATATCCCGCATGTTCTGGAATCCAGACTCAGAGCCATGCTACCTGCTGTATTACGTCGGCCGCTTTTTGGCTTGGTGGGCACGATGTGGCCAAGATCAGCTCGGCTACCAAAGCCGTTACGGTTGAAGACTATTTTCGAAAACTTGGCGGTAAGCGATGCCGAAGCGTTTTATCGAGATTTGATTTGGTTACGTGATGAGACGAGAACAGCATTATATTCTCATGACTTCATGCAAGCTCTGCACGGTTTTACCCCGATAGAAATGGTTTATCCTTTTTATGCTGGTAGTGATGCTCCAGATGCTTTAGGCCGTAGCCAAGATACTGATATTCATTTTTACATGACCGATGATATTTTGGTGAAAGTTGACCGCATGAGTATGGCCCATTCCTTGGAAGTGCGTTCACCTCTGATGGATTATCGGATTCTTGAGTTTGCAGCTCGATTGCCGACTGATCTTAAGATTCAAAATTCTAAAGGTAAGCTGCTATTGCGGAAACTGGCTTCGCAGAGGCTACCAGCATCGCTTGAAAATCGACCTAAGCTTGGGTTTTCGATACCTGCCGCTGCGTGGTTACGGAGTGAGCTAAAGCCGGTTATAGAGCAAATATTGCTTGATAAGTATTCACCGATTGCCACTATTATAGAAGGAAAAAAAATAAGAAGTTTGTGGAAAGAGCACTTAGAGGGATCGAGAGATCATAGCGTATTTTTTTGGGGGATAATGATGCTAGGGCTGTGGAAAAGCAACTGCTATGATAGTAGCGAACAGTGAATATCGTAACAGGCTGAAGTAGATTGTCTGCAGGACTCTCGATAAAATCAATGAATAGTATTCGAGTGATGCAATTAGGCAGCCCTACAGGGCTATACGGTGCTGAACGCTGGATTTTGGCGCTTATTCGTCATCTTGATTCTACTAAAGTAGAATCGATTGTATCGGTGATCCGGGACGCGCCTGACCTTACAGCCCCGCTGTGTACTAAAGCACAAGAGTTGGGGTTCCGAACACATATATTTGAAGCATATGGACGATTAAATTGTTCTGCAATTAAGCAATTAAGACAATTTATCTTAAGTGAAGAAATACAGATATTGCATACGCATGGTTATAAGACTGATATAATTGGATTATTGGCAACATTGCGAACCTCCTGTCGTGTAGTTTCTACACCGCATGGTTGGAGCTTACACGCCGGTATTAAACTCAAAGCCTATGAAGCTTTAGATCGGGCAGTCTTTCCATTTTTCAATGCAGTTGCACCACTTTCAGATACTATTTTCAATGACCTAAGTAAATTACCCTACTTAAGAAGTAAGCTATATCTAATTCGTAATAGTGTCGATCTGTCTGAAATAGATGCTATAAATAGCATACCTGATCAAATCCTTTCTTGGAAAAATGATGGTTATTTTATAATTGGTTACATTGGTCAGCTTATTACCGGTAAGGGGTTAGATATCCTTTTAGAGGCTTTCTCTAAGTTGGTAATTCCCAAGAAAAAATTAATCCTTTTAGGTGGCGGCGCACAGCGACAAGACCTTGAGGAAATAGTATCAAGCTTAGAAATCCAGAATGAAGTGGCATTCTTAGGATTTCGCGATGATCGTCTAAATTTCCTGAAAGGATTTGATATTTTTGTTTTACCATCTCGGTCCGAAGGTATTCCTCGTTGTCTGATGGAGGCTATGGCGGCACAAGTTACAGTGATCGCTTCAGATATACCTGGCTGCACAGATCTTATCAAGCATGAACAGACTGGATTGTTGTTTGAGGTTGATAATGTGGAGTCATTGTTAAACCGACTAAATCAGTGTACAAACATATATGAAAGAATAAAATTAAGCCAAGGGGGCAGAGATTTTATCACCTCAAATTTTTCTGCTCACTCAATGGCATACCAATACCAGAAGCTTTATGAGAAAATCCTATAAAACTCTTCACTTATAGAAATAGGAGTTACGCAGTTGGATCTCTAACGCTCTGATTTTAAAAGAAATCGACTTGTGCAGCAGACAACCGAAATCTTCTATTAATCGATCACTTTAGAATTCCAACTGCGTAATTCCTAAGAAAATTAAAATAACCTATGAAATCTGATGAGTTTAAGCGGGATATTATACCACCTTCCTTTATTGTATTCTCTGACGATTGGGGTGAACATCCCTCTAGCTCTCAGCATATTTTTAAACATATTGCCTTAAATCATAAAGTACTTTGGGTAAATACGATTGGGATGCGTAACCCGAAATTAACGTGGTCTGATTTCAATAAAATAATAAAGAAAATTAAAAAAATGTTTGGAAGCCTGAAAGTTGAGTCGCAAAAAAGAAAATCTGACAATATTTTTTTGTATGTTTGTCAACCTTTTATGCTTCCATTTAATCAGATCTTCCTAATTCGCAGGTTTAATAAATACTCAGTTCGACGAGCCATTCAGCTAAATAACCGTCATTTAAATTTAACTAACTCTATAGTTGTTTCCACAGTACCAAATGCCTGTGATTATATTGATATATTAGATAATAGTAAAACTGTCTACTATTGTGTTGATGATTTTACGCAATGGCCGGGACTCAATCATTGTTTAGTAGGAGAAATGGAAGATCAACTGATAGGAAGATCTGAGATATTAATTGGAACTTCACATAAGCTATATAGTAAACTACATGCGTATAGTAAACCAACCTATCTATTAACTCATGGTGTTGACAGAGCATTATTTTCACAAAACCCATTAGTAGAACATTCGTGTCTTACCAGCATCCCGAAACCTCGGGTAGGCTACTTTGGCCTAATTGATGAGCGGAGCGATCAAGGCCTACTAATAGCTATTGCTTCAAGTATGCCTGATTTTTCTTTTGTTATGACTGGCCCTGTTGTAACAGATGTTTCGCCCTCAAAAACCTGTTCAAATATTTATTTTACTGGACCTGTTACCTATACAGAGTTACCGTCTCTGGTGAAAGGTTTGGATATCCTATTTATTCCATATTTGGTAAACGAATTTACTGACTCAATTTCGCCCTTAAAACTGAAAGAATATTTGATAACAGGAAAACCTGTAGTTACTACACCGTTGGCTGAGGCTAAAGCATTTTCTCAATATTTGATGATTGCATCATCGATTGAAGGGTGGAAAATTGCTTTAACGAGTTCGTTGAAGCAAGATCAGCCATCAAAATTTGAACTGATTATAAAAGCGATGGAAGGTGAATTATGGGAAAATAAGGCTAAAATTTTTTTAGATCTTTGTATGCAGGAAAATATTTAGGAGCTAAGTACAGGACAAAAACCTCAAAGTCCAGAGGAAATCCTGGAATTTCTCGGAGAGGTTAAGGACGATGTGACGGAGGAAATCAAGGCCGTGCCGGAAGAGGGACTTAGAGGACATCCGGCACAAAAGGTGCTTAACCTCAACAAGGTGGTAGGCTGTAGGCAAGGCAATCATTCTGGAGAAGACGTTATGGCCTACCCCGAAA
>NZ_CBTJ020000086.1 GCF_001051235.1 Candidatus Competibacter denitrificans Run_A_D11
AAGACGCCGTGGTGATACGAACGCGCGGGTTGGAGCTTGGCCGCTTGGCGGTGGGTGAGGCCCAGTCGCCAGACCAGTTCAATATGCAGCGCAATACGCGGATCGTGCGCCCGCAAGGTCTCTAAAAAGGCTTCACGATCCGCTACGGATTCAGAAGAGAGCGGTCGCGGCGCGGTTTGGGTGGCATTGACTTGTTCGCGTACGTAGAGGGCGAGATCGGAGCGATCCAGCCAGCGACAGAGCATGATGAGAAACTGCACTAAGCCCCGGCGGGTTTCAGAGGTCAGCCGCCCGGCTTGCCAATGGGCGAGCAGCGTCTCGATGTGCTCGGTACTCAAGGTGTCCGGGGTACGTAGCGGACAGCCACGCTGGGCCAGCACGGTGATGACCTGATCGAGAAACCGTTGACGTAACTGCACCGAGCCGGGACTGACCGGGCCGTTCCCATCCAGGCGCTCGCCCAGGTGCGCGCTGACCCGTGCGGCCAATAATTGGCGCTGGACACGGCGCTCCGCCTGCGCGGTCTTGCGGTCTTCGCCC
>NZ_CBTJ020000087.1 GCF_001051235.1 Candidatus Competibacter denitrificans Run_A_D11
CCACCCCCCCTGGGTCAGATGGTGCGCTTGATCGCTGGCTTCGGTGGGTTTCTCGGTCGCAAACACGACGGTCATCCCGGTCCTAAGACCCTCTGGGAAGGTCTACAACGGGTTCAGATGTTCGCCTTGGGCGTCGCCGCCGCTAAAGCTGCCTATGCCAGCGATGGATAATGCGAGTTTGTGGGTAATCGGATGCCCTCTAGCCGATACATGTATGGTAGATCACGCTTCATTAAAGCTAGACGCTGCTGAACACTAATTTCAGCCTCAAGTCCTAAACGCTCAGCCAAATACCATTCATTAATGAGAATCTGGCAAACTTGAATCATTGCTTCCGCCATGTTTGTTTCATTCCTACTTAAAGTCCCGGTTCTCCATCGATACATAGCCAAAGCCTCATTAATATATCCAATTGCATAGCCACTTAATGCTATTTGAATCCAATGCAGGTAATCTTCAACAGATCGGAGGCGCTCATCAAACCCACCTAGTTTTATTACACAATCACGTCGCTCAACCACTGTTGGCACAATAATAGTTGAGTATTCGAGAAGCTCTCTAGCACAAAATCCTTACGGAACAAAACGCTTTTTTTCAGCATTAAATTTTTGATAAATAATCGAATCATTTTCATCAATAACCGATGCGTCACTATGCACTAAAGCGCATTCTGGATGTGCATCAAGGAATGCTATTTGTCTTACAAGTTTATCTGGATACCACATATCATCAGCATCTAAATAAGCGACAAATTCACCACTGGCTTTGGATAATGCTAAATTCCGAGTTGAAGAAAGTCCTCGATTAGGTTGAAATGCATAATAGACAATCGATTTATCAAACTGCTCAACTAACGTACGGGTATTATCAGTTGAGCCATCATCCGCTATAATCACCTCAAAATAATTATATGTTTTTTCAAAAACAGAATGCAGTGCACGAATTATAAACTGTGAGTAATTATAGGTTGGAATAATAATAGATACTCGAGCCATATAACGCCACTCCTAAATATATTAAGCAATTGATTAGGATTCAATAATCTCAATTATGGTGCGATGAGATTGGTCGATATCAAATTTCTCCTGAATTCTACGCACTGCACATTTTCTCATTTGTAAGAGTATTGACTTATCAAGCATAAGAATATGTTTCATAGCCATGTATAACTCCTCTGGGTTCTCTGGAGAAACAACCAATCCTATATCATTGCTATTAACTGCTTCTGGCATTCCACTCACGCGCGTAACAATTGGAATACAGCCTGCTGCCATTCCTTCCAAAAGCGCTAAAGGTAATCCCTCAATTCTGCTGGAAAATAAGATAACATCGTAGCCAGAAAGAACTTTCTTTGGATCATTTATAAACCCGATAAATTTTACATAATCATTAAGATTAAGAGTATTTACTAATTCTTCCAAATTGCCTATCTCAGGTCCTTCTCCAGCAACTACTAAATAAAAAGGTTTAGTAGAGATATCTACTTTTATAGAGTCATCCTTAAGGAGCTTACTTAGTGCTCTTATTGCAATGTCAATTCTCTTTTCCACATTTAATCGAGTTAACATTCCAAAAATGAATTTCTCCGGTGGTATTTGAAATTGGCAACAGAATGCCATTTTTTCTATTTCACTGAAAGAAAAATTCTGCCATGGAACACCATTATGAACTACAATTATTTTTTTAGATGAATAGCCACTGTTTTTTATAAGGCTATCTTTAACTTTATTGCTTACAGCTATTATATGATTAGCAAAAAAGGAGCGGGCTTTTTTATGAAATTGCCTCTTATACCACCAGAAACCAATTCCAGGAATCAAACCTAACCATAATCTCGATGTTTTCTTTTCAGGTAATTCTGACTCTAAATGTTCTATAAAAATAATTTTTTTAAACTTGCGCCGACATACATATAAAAAACCCACACTTCCATGTAGATTGTGTCCCTTAGGAAAAATTAGAATAGAGCTACATATAGCCTTGAGAGTTTCTTTCCATTTTTTTGCGTCATTTTTTTGATCATGTATACCGCCTAAATCGACGTTAATAATTGTGACTTTATCTTGTAATCCGTACGATTCGATCCACTCACCATATTTTTTAAAGCGATTGACAATAATTTCAATTATGTAGCCATATTCAATTAGCGACTTAATTAATCTAAGAGAATGGGCTTCTACCCCACCAAAAGCTTTTGTTTCTAAGATAAAACAAATAGATTTATTTTGTGAAATGCACTCGCTCTTATTTTTTTTCATCATAAAAAACCCTTTTAAAAAAACTAACTAAAAAAATTACTTAAAGTCAAATCATCCCCGGCAAAGCCGGGGGCTTATGGCACCCGATTACCCACATCTTTTTTATCTTTATATTCAATATGTTACGTTGGATTTAGTATTACTTTGATTTTATATCTTAAAAATCAACATATTACCGGC
>NZ_CBTJ020000088.1 GCF_001051235.1 Candidatus Competibacter denitrificans Run_A_D11
GGGTCTACAACGGGTTCAGATGTTCGCCTTGGGCGTCGCCGCCGCTAAAGCTGCCTATGCCAGCGATGGATAATGCGAGTTTGTGGGTAATCGGATGCGTTAAAAACCTTCCGGTATGACTTTCCGCATGACAGGCAATCTCCTCCGGCGTTCCCACCGCCACCACTTCACCGCCCCCGCCCCCGCCTTCTGGCCCCAGATCAATAATCCAGTCAGCGGTTTTAATCACATCCAGATTATGCTCAATCACCACAATGGTATTGCCGCGATCCCGCAGTTCATGCAGCACTTTCAACAATTGCTCAATGTCGTGGAAATGCAGCCCCGTGGTCGGCTCATCCAGAATATACAGCGTCTGGCCGGTATCGCGCTTGGACAACTCCCGCGCCAGTTTCACCCGCTGCGCCTCACCGCCGGATAGCGTGGTGGCGTTCTGACCGAGCTTGAGATAACTCAAACCCACGGCGTCCAGCGTTTGCAGCTTGCGCGCCACCACCGGCACCGCCTGATAAAACGCCAGCGCATCCTCAACCGTCATTTCCAGCACCTCATGGATATTGCGGCCTTTATAGCGAATATCCAGCGTTTCCCGGTTGTAGCGCTGGCCTTTGCACACATCGCACGGCACATAAATATCCGGCAGGAAGTGCATGGCCACCTGAATCACGCCATCGCCCTGACAGGCTTCACAGCGCCCACCCTTGACGTTGAAACTGAACCGGCCCGGCTGATAACCACGCGCTCGTGATTCCGGCACGCCGGAGAACAATTCGCGGATGGGCGTAAACAAGCCGGTGTAGGTCGCCGGATTGGAACGGGGAGTACGGCCAATCGGACTCTGGTCGATGTTCACCACTTTATCCAACTGTTCCAGCCCTAACAGATCGCGGCACGGCGCAGGCGATTCGTTGGCGTTGTTCAAATCGCGGGCGGCGTAGCGATACAGCGTATCGTTGATGAGGGTGGATTTACCGGAGCCAGAGACACCGGTAATGCAGGTCAGCAGCCCCAACGGAATCGTAACCGACAGATTTTTTAGATTATTGCCACTGGCCCCGACAATCCGCAGTTGTTTGTCGGGATTAACGGGCGTGCGCTTGTCCGGCAAGGCAATCCGCCGTTGACCGCCCAGATACGCGCCAGTCAGCGAGTCGGGATGGGCGATGATCTCGGCGGGTGTGCCCTGCGCCACCACCCGCCCGCCGTGAACACCCGCGCCCGGCCCCATGTCCACCACCTGATCGGCGGTGCGGATGGCGTCTTCGTCGTGTTCGACCACGATGACGGTGTTGCCAAGATCGCGCAGCCGCAGCAGGCTGGCCAGCAGCCGGGCATTATCCCGCTGGTGCAGGCCGATGGATGGCTCATCCAGCACGTACATCACCCCCACCAGCCCCGCGCCGATTTGCGAAGCCAGCCGGATGCGCTGGGCCTCGCCGCCGGACAGAGTGTCGGCGCTGCGCTCCAGCGTCAGATAGTCCAGCCCGACATTGACCAAAAAATTCAGCCGCTCGCTGATTTCCTTGACGATTTTAACGGCGATTTCCCCGCGTCGGCCCGGCAGACTCAATTGTCCGAAAAAGTCGCGGGCCGTTCCGATGGGCAAGCCGACCACTTCCGGCACGCTGCGGCCAGCGACGAAGACATGGCGGGCGGAACGGGTCAGCCGTGCGCCCTGACAGGTCGGGCACGGTTGGCTGCTGAGATATTTCGCCAGTTCGTCGCGCACCTGATTCGATTCGGTTTCCCGATAGCGGCGCTGCATGTTGGGAATCACGCCCTCGAACGGATGGCGACGATGGGTGGTCTCGCCCTTGCTGTTCTGATAATCGAAATCGAGCGCCTCGTGACCGCTGCCATGCAAAATCAAGGTGCGGATGCGCTCCGGCAACTCCTGAAACGGCGTATCCACCTCGAAATGAAAATGCCGCGCCAGCGCTTTAATCAACTGGAAATAATAAAAATTCTCTCGATCCCAGCCACGCACCGCTCCCCGCGCCAGGCTCAAATGCGGATGCGCCACCACCCGCTCGGCGTCGAAATACTGCTTCACCCCCAGCCCGTCGCACTCGCTGCACACCCCGACCGGATTGTTGAAGGAGAACAGGCGCGGCTCCAGTTCACTCAGGCTGTAACCGCAGACCGGACAGGAAAATCCGGCGGAAAACAGCAATTCATCCCGGCCCGGCTCGTCCAAAAAAGCGATGCGGGCAATGCCGTTGGCCAGCTTCAACGCGGTCTCGAACGATTCCGCCAGCCGCAAGCCCAGGTCATCGCGCACCTTGAAGCGATCCACGACGACTTCAATGGTGTGCTTGCGACGCAAATCCAGCAGCGGCGGGCTGTCCAGTTCCACTACTTCGCCATCAATCCGGGCACGGACGAACCCCTGTACCTGCAATTCCTGCAACAGCTTGACATGCTCGCCCTTGCGTTCCTTCACCACCGGGGCCAGCAGCATCAAGCGGCTTTCTTCCGGCAACGCCAGCACCTGATCCACCATCTGGCCGACGGTCTGCGCGTCCAGATCAATGCCATGATCCGGGCAGCGCGGAATCCCGGCCCGCGCGTACAGCAGCCGCAGATAGTCGTAAATCTCGGTGATGGTGCCGACCGTGGAGCGCGGATTGTGCGAGGTCGATTTCTGCTCAATGGAAATCGCGGGCGACAAGCCTTCGATATGATCGACATCCGGTTTTTCCATCAACGACAGAAATTGCCGGGCATAGGCTGAGAGCGATTCGACGTAGCGGCGCTGGCCTTCGGCATAGAGCGTATCGAAGGCCAGCGAGGACTTGCCGGAGCCGGATAGGCCGGTAATGACGATCAAACGATCACGCGGCAGGTCGAGGTCGATGTTTTGCAGATTGTGGGTGCGAGCGCCGCGGATTTTGATGGTGTCCATGCGGATAATCGAGTGCAGCTTGATAGGAAGGCGGCATAATAGCGCCCAATCGCCCACTGACGAGGGTTATCAATCTTTATTTCACAAAGCTGATAACTCGAATAGCGGATAAGTGGATTTCAATATCCGCCTAGAGGCTTATCTTTGCCAGGCGCTCCATAGCCAATAAATAGGGAAAGCCAGTAACAACATCCCAAGCCCAATCATCGAACGTAACGGAGATTGCGCCAGTAATCCAAGCGTCATCAATCCACCCGTCAGCAACACCACAACAGGCGGTAATATTCCCAGCGGTGCACGCCACTGCAACGGTTCGCCCACTTTCAAGCGGCGGAGCTTGAGCAACGCTATCGCAGTAGCGCCATAAAACAACCAGACATTGAACACGAAGAAACCCATCAAATCACGAAAATCAGCGGCAAAAACGTAAAGCAAAGCAACGCCGATTAACATCAATGTTGAGCGTGCCGGTGTTTCGAATCGAGGATGTATCTCACCAAACCACGGTAGAAAAGCACGATCACGAGCCATGGCGAACGCCAGACGCGATACGGCAAGCACGATACCGTTAAGAGCGCCCAGCGTACTAACGACCACCAGCAGCGCGACAACTTTGGCGAAACCTGGACCAAGACCCACCCCTACCGCCTGGGCAACGACTTGTTTGGAAGCGGCTGCCCCGGCGCTACCTAACAACGACATGGTGGCATACTGGACCACCATGTACGTCGTTGCCAGCATAGCGACGCCCACCAATACCGCACGGCCAAAATCTTTTGCTGGATTCTTTAGCTCACCGGCGATCATCGAAACATCCGACCACCCATCGAAAGTCCAGAGCAAAACAACCATTGCACTGATAACCCCAGCGAAGCCATTTGGGAAAAGCTCAGGGGGTGGAGCGCTGGCTACAGGAGTAGATACCGTCGGAGCGGCAATTGCCGCTACACACAATGCTAACAGAGCCAATACTTTGAAAGCGGTCAGCGCTTTCTGCACACCAGCCCCTAAGCGGACTCCGATGATATTCAAATCAGCCACGGCAATAAGCGCCATGGCACCCACCAAGGCCGCCCGAAAATCGGTTGCGGCAATGCCGGGAATCACTTCGTTGAGGTAGCGGGCAAAAATCAGCGAAATCGCCGCTAGCGCAGCCGGATAGGTGATAAATAGGGCTGCCCATCCCGCGACAAAAGCGACGGCAGGGCCATAGGCGGCGCCATAAAAGACGAAAAACCCACCCGGTCGTGGCAGTCGCGCCCCGCATTCCGCATAACAGAACGCACCGCAAGCGGCGACAGCGGCCCCCACTAACCACAGCGAGGCAGCCAAAAAGGGTGAAGAGATCGCACCGGCAATTTCAGCCGGCGCCACAAAGATACCGGATCCCAGAATGATGCCGACGAAAATCGCCGCCGCATCGATCCAAGAAAGCTGGCGTTTAAGCTGGGCGGTCGGCAGGCTCGACGAATCGTTTGACATCAGAACAAAACAATCAGGGATTCAATGGAGGCAATCCTTGCCAAAGGTGACTTTTGCCGGGTAGATCGTGAAGGCCGACCGACCCGGTTATTCCAGGTTAACTATCTCCTACGCTTGCGGCTGCGCCTTGAACTATAACCGGTATCGTCCATATTGGCATTGGCTGCAATACAGTTATCGTAATTGATGTCATAAACCTGTTGCAGATTTTGCAACATGTCCTGACTTGCTGCGGCCCCCGCCAAAGCACCCGTAGCAGCACCTACTCCAGCATAGTTAGGGCCACGCGAACGACCAGGCCCTGGCCCACCAGGACCACCACCAGGGCCGCCAGGACCACCGGCGCCAGGACCGCCACCTGGGCCGCCAGGACCACCACCAGGGCCGCCAGGTCCTCGCGGTCCAGGGCCACCGCCACCACCACGAGGGCTTATTGATTGACCGATGACCGCTCCAGCGACTGTGCCAATTGCAGTGACAGCGACTTCTGTATTGACGTTTTGTTGCTTCGCCTGTTCTGCGGCTTTGTAAGCCTGCTCTCGACAATTTCGATCAACCTCCGCCGACACACCACCATAACCGCCAATCCGAGCAGGCGCGCTAGGCAGAGTCGGAGTCGGCTGCATACTGGAACAACCAGCAAAGAAGATTGCGGAAAGCACCACGGCCGCAGTGCGTGAAGAATACGTGTTACCGAGCATACTAGTCCCCTATATAGAGATAATTCTCACTATGAATTCTGGCTCGTTGAGAAAGCAAAGGTATTTTAATCTATCAATACCAGTCGGATATCAAGCTTCCTCAAGCCTGGGTAATACCCAGAAAATATCAACATTTTGTTTATACAGAGCAAACTTTAGACGCATTTCAGCCGACTGAACGATAGTTTAGCTGGAGTTTGGCTTTTACGCAGCATCGACCAGGTGTCTCTGCAAAGCACTCCAATAAATTGAAAAGCGATAATCACTTAGTTTTCTCAAGCTGTGAACTCCGCTGCTGACCCAACACTTTTTCCTTTTTAGGGTCGATCCACCAACTTTCCAACTGCACCCCTTGCATGGGAACCGTTGTCGGATAGCCAAATTTATCCCAAAACGCGATCCGGTCGTAGGGAATATGCCAGTGTGGAATCACCAGGTAATTCCCTTGCAAGGCTCGATCCAATGCCCGCACCCGCGTCACCAGGCTGGTGCGGTCAGGTGCGGCAACCACTGAATCCACTAACTGATCCACCGCCGAATTTTTCAAGCCTACTAAGTTACGGCTTCCCGGTTGGTTGGCGGCGGCGCTGCTCCAAAACTCGCGCTGCTCATTGCCGGGCGACAGTGATTGGCCCCATACATTGACGATCATATCGAAATCGAAGCTGCGCTCCCGATTTTCATACTGTGCCGAATCGACCGTCCGCACCGCCATTTCGATGCCGAGTCGTTCCAGATTGCGGGCAAAGGGCAAGGCGATGCGCTCCCAGGTTGGCTCGGCAATCAATAACTCAAAGCGAAACGGCTCGCCGGTCTTGGCATTGACCAATTTACGGTCGCGAAAAACCCAGCCGGCTTCTTGGAGCAATTGCAGCGCCTTCTGGAAATTGCTTCGTAGTTCGGCATCATCCTTGGCGCTCGGCGGTTCATAGGCCGTCGTGAACACTTCGGGCGGTAGCTCCTTGCGCAGCGGCTCTAATACAGCCAGTTCATCGGGCGACGGCAAACCCCGCGCCGCCAGCTCGGAATTATCGAAATAGCTGCGGGCACGGGTGTATTGACCGTGGAAAAGATTGCGGTTGCTCCATTCAAAATCGAAAGCGTAAGCCAGCGCCTGACGGATTTTGGGGTCTTGAAACAGAGGCCGGCGTAAATTGTAAGCGAAGCCTTGCATCCCGGATGGCCGCTGATGTGCGAAGGTTTCCTTCTTCACCAATCCTTTGCTCAAGGCTGGAAAGTCGTAGCCAGTGGCCCATTGCTTGGCAACGTTTTCCACTCGGATATCATAAGAACCCGCCTTGAACGCCTCCAGAGCGACTGTGACATCCCGATAATAGTCGTAACGCAGCCGGTCAACGTTGTGCAAACCACGTTGCACCGGCAAATCTTTACCCCAATAATTCTCATCCCGCTTGAATACGATAAAGCGACCCGGTTCGAAGCGTTCGATCCGGTACGGGCCGCTACCCACCGGCACATCCAGAGTCGTAGCGGTAAAGTCGCGGCTTTCCCAGTATTTTTTCGACAATACCGACATCTGCCCTACGATCAGCGGTAATTCTCGATTTTCGCCGGCTGAGAAGGTGAATTTCACCTGTCGCTCGTCCAACTTTTCAACTTTGGCGACATTGGCGTAATACAGTCGATAAGCTGGACTGCCTTTCGTCTTGAGGACATCAAAGGAAAACAGTACATCATCGGCCGTAATGGCCGAACCATCGTGAAACCTGGCCTGCGGCCGCAATTTAAACGTCACCGAGCTACGATCATCCGCCACATCCACGCTCTCAGCGATCAGGCCATATTCACTAAACGGCTCATCGGCGCTGCTTGTCATCAGCGTCTCAAATAACTGGCCGATGCCAGCGGCCGCCTGACCCTTGATATTGAAAGGATTGAAAGTGTCGAAGCTACCGATGGCAGCGAAGCGAGCCTCGCCCCCCTTGGGTGCATCAGGATTAACGTAGCTGAAATGTTTGAAATCCAGCCCGTACTTGGGCTGACCGTGCAAAGCGATGCCATGGGCTGGCGCGCCGATGGCGGGATTGATCGACAATACGCAGATGAAACCGAGCAAAACCGGCCACACCTTGCGACGAAAACGGTACTTTGCACGCATCATGCACTTTCCTTTACAGTTTGCAGATTCAGTGACCCGTCTTAAACGATACCTAAAACGCACAGGAGTTCCTTATGGGCTTTCTCGCCGGCAAGCGTGCCTTGATCCTTGGAGTTGCCAGCAACCGTTCCATCGCCTGGGGCATCGCCCAAGCCATGCACCGGGAAGGTGCTGAACTGGCTTTTACCTACCAAAACGATAAGCTAAAACCTCGCTTGGAGAAAATGAGTGCTGAATTGGGTAGCTCAATTGCCCTACCCTGCGAGGTAGAAAGCGATGCCGATATTGATGCGCTGTTCGCAACCCTGCAACAACGCTGGGATAGCCTGGATATCGTCGTTCATTCCATCGCCTACGCCCCGCGCGAAGCATTGGAAGGCGACTTTCTGGATGGCATCAGCCGCGAGAATTTCCGTATTGCCCACGACATCAGCTCTTACAGTTTTGCGGCGCTGGCCAAGGCAGCCCGGCCGTTAATGAAAGGCCGGCAAGGCGCTTTAATCACCATGACCTATCTGGGCGGCGTTCGAGCAGTTCCCAACTACAACGTGATGGGACTGGCCAAAGCCAGCCTGGATGCCAATGTCCGCTATCTGGCGCAAACGCTGGGACCCGATGGCATTCGGGTCAACGCTATTTCCGCCGGCCCAATCCGTACCCTGGCCGCTTCTGGCATCAAAAATTTCCGCAAAATGTTGGACACCTTTGAGCACATTGCCCCACTGCGCAAGTGCGTAACCATTGAGGAAGTCGGCAACACGGCGGCGTTTCTCTGTTCCGACCTGGCCTCCGGCATTACCGGTGAAATCGTCTACGTCGATGGCGGTTTCAATACGGTTGCCCTTGGGGCAATGGAATAAGCAAACCCCGCGCTAACCCTCTTTGCCGAGCGAGAGGGTTGGCGCCTCTCCTTAAAGCCGGTCGGCGTGGGTCACGACCTTGATCTTGGTACGCACACTGTCCAGCAAACCCCCGAATTGCTTCCTACCGATCTGCTGCGCTAGCTGCTGGGCCAACGCTTTCCGCTCATCGGCGGAAAGTGCGTCTTTCTGGCCAGGAACTACCCGCACGACTTCCAAAAGGGCCTGATCACCGTTTGCCAACGCCGTGGAACCCAACGCCACCTTACCGCTCTCCGGCTGGGGCAGGCGGAAGGTCACATCCAGCAGCGCACGATCAACGGCCGGCGTATCGCGCCCTATCAGACCAGCATCTTTGAAGGTCGCGCCAAATTCGTTGGCCAACGTCTGCAAATGGATACCCTGCACAGCCCGAGATTTCATTGTTTCAATATCTTTCGCCAAGGCTTCGCGAGCCTTGGTTTCACGCAGCAGTTTGCCAATTTCCTCGCGTGCTTCTTCCAGTGAGCGGGGAGTCGCATCGCGATGGCCCTTGCTGCGAATCACGGCCACATGACCGTGTTCCAACTCGATAGGCTCGCTGTTCAGACCCCGCTTAAGCACATCCTCGCCGAATGCGCTCTCGAGCACCTTCGGGTTGGCCGCAATCCCCTCGCCGCCGTTACGACTGAACCAATCGCTTTCTTGTATCGCTACTCCCAAACTTTTGGCAGGTAACTCCAGGCTGTCTGGATGCTCGTAAGCGAGATTGGCGAGATTTTGCGTGATCTCGTAAAACCGGCTTTCCGCCTGTTGCTGGCGCAACTCCTTGGCTACCGCATCACGCACGTCTTCAAAAGGCTTGGTCTGTGCCGGGGAGATCGCATCAAGCCGAATCAAGTGAAATCCAGCGGGCATCCGTACCACCTCGCTGATATCACCCGGCTGCTTTAAGGCAAACAGTGCATTCTCCAGTGCCGGATCATCGAACATGCCCTTGCCAACTGTCCCCAGCTCACCGCCTTCTACTTGGCCAGAGCCATCCGCTTTGACCTCATTCAACAGTTGCTCGAAGCTCTTAGCACCGGAACGGATCGACTCAACCATCTGCTGCGCCTTGGCACGGGCCTGTTCCACGTCAGCCTCACCGGCATTAGGTGCCAGCTTAACCAGAATATGCGACGCCTGACGCTCTTCTGGCCGACCATATTTGGCGATTTGTTCCTCATAGCTGGCTTTCAGGTCGGCCTCACTTAGCGTGATGCCCTCAGCGATTTGCGAGAGCTTCAATTCAACAAACTGCAATTGGGCTTGCTCTGGATTAACGAAGCGGCTCTTGTTGGCCTCGAAATAATCTCGGATGGCCGCATCATCAACGGTGCTTTGGGCCACATATTTTTCCAGAGGCAATACCAAGTACTGCAATTCCCGCTGCTGCTTGAGCAAGGCGACGATCTGATCTTGTTCTGCTGCGGTAATCAAGGTGGAATCCACCACCCCATCGCGTAACTGTTGGGTCGCCAGCGACTGGCGTAGACCTTCCTCAAAGGCGGTTGCGGTAAAGCCTTGGTTTCTCAGAAGTCTCTCGTACAGCGCTTTATCAAAACCACCGCTCTGCTGAAAAACGGGAAGCCCTAAAATAGCGTCATGTAATTGCTGATCGCCGATCCGAAAACCCTGATCGCGGGCAATCTCATCCAGGATTCGTTCATCAACCAACTGTCGCAACACATCCTGCTTCAAACGCGGCCCTTCCAGTAGCGACGGGTCCATGTTGTTGCCCAACATGGCCTGCATCCGCTGACGCTGTTGCTGGTAAGCCCGCTGAAATTCCTGCACGGTGATTTTGCCATTGCCAACTACAGCCGCATCCATTGGCCCACCGCCTTCGAAATAGTAATTGATGCCCCATACCGCAAACGGAATGATCAATAAACCGATAATGATGTAGGAAAACCACCCCTGGGCGTGATCGCGGATTTTCTGTAGCAACATACAAAGTTACCCGGTTGCGAGGCCCACCGTGGAGCCTTGAGGATTGAACCATGATGTGAGGCACAAAAAAGGGTGCCGGAACGACACCCTAAATTTTGGCGGAGCGGACGGGGCTCGAACCCGCGACCCCCGGCGTGACAGGCCGGTATTCTAACCAACTGAACTACCGCTCCGTGATAGCTGCTATGGATATCTAAATCTACTCAAACCGATTCATTTGGCGGAGCGGACGGGGCTCGAACCCGCGACCCCCGGCGTGACAGGCCGGTATTCTAACCAACTGAACTACCGCTCCAAAACAGATTCTGGTGGGTGCTGAGGGGCTTGAACCCCCGACCCTCGCCTTGTAAGGGCGATGCTCTCCCAACTGAGCTAAGCACCCCTGGAAGAACTGATTATTCTATTCCATCACGAAGTGTTTTTCCAGCCTTGAAGACGGGTGTCTTGCTGGCCTTGATCTCTAGCGGTTCACCGGTTTTAGGATTGTGACCAGTGCGTGCTGGACGTTCCCGTAGAGAAAATGTTCCAAATCCTGTCAGCACCACAGATTCACCCTTGCTTAACGAGGTGCTGATCGCTGATAGAACCGCATCGACCACCTTGCCAGAGGCGGCTTTCGACAACTGGGTAGCTTGTGCAACCGCATCGACCAGTTCACTTTTATTCATGGGTCCCTTCCTTATGTTAGACATTTACATTACGGGTATGGACACAGCTTACGCAGATACGCTGCTCCAAATACTAAGATAAAGATAGCGATTTTCTTTTATAACAGGGCCTTTCAAGCAGTGTCAACTAGGCAATCCACCCAGCGTCAATGGGCACGCACGCCTTCCGATGCGCTACCAGGTTTAGCTCCAGCGTCCAGAACAGCCTGCTCTGGAGTGGCTTCACTCGAACCTGATGATTTTGATAATGGCAGCGTTTGCAAAGCGATCTCCAAGACTTGGTCGATCCATCGCACCGGACGCACATCGATCTTAGCGAGAATATTCTCAGGGATCTCAGCGAGATCCTTACGGTTCTCCTCGGGCACTACCACCGTTGAAATACCCCCCCGATGCGCCGCAAGTAATTTCTCCTTAAGCCCGCCAATTGGCAACACCTCTCCTCGCAAAGTGATTTCGCCGGTCATGGCAACGCTGGCGCGTACAGGAATCCGGGTCAGCGCCGACACCAGGGCGATGCACATACCGATCCCTGCACTGGGGCCATCTTTCGGAGTAGCGCCTTCCGGCACATGAATGTGGATGTCCACTTTTTGATGAAAATCAGCGTCGATGCCGAGCGCCTCAGCACGGCCGCGAACCACCGTCAGTGCCGCATGAATGGATTCTTGCATCACCTCACCCAATTGGCCGGTATGGATGAGCTTACCCTTGCCCGGGACCAGGGCGGCTTCGATACGGAGTAGCTCCCCACCGACTTCGGTCCATGCCAATCCAGCGACTTGACCGACCTGATCCTGCTCTTCGACCAGACCATAACGGAAGCGGCGCACGCCCAGATATTTATCCAACCTATCGGGTTCGATGACGATCTTCGCTTCTGTGGGCCGAAGCGTGACTTCTTTGACGATCTTGCGGCAAATTTTGGCGATCTCACGCTCTAAGTTACGCACGCCGGCTTCACGGGTGTAGTAACGGATAATATCGCGAAGGGCAGCCTCATCGATTTCCAGCTCCCGTTTCTTAAGCCCATTGTTGTCGAGCTGCTTTGGGACCAGATAGCGGATGGCGATGTTGAGCTTCTCGTCTTCGGTATAGCCGGGAATCCGAATCACTTCCATGCGATCCAGCAGCGGCGGTGGGATATTGAGGGTATTAGCGGTCGCTACGAACATCACGTCCGACAGGTCAAAATCCACTTCCAGGTAGTGATCGTTAAACGTATTGTTCTGTTCAGGGTCGAGGACTTCCAGCAGCGCTGACGAAGGATCGCCGCGAAAATCCATGGACATCTTGTCGATCTCATCAAATAAAAACAGCGGGTTACGAACACCAACCTTTGCCAAGTTCTGGATAATCTTTCCAGGCAGAGAGCCGATATACGTGCGACGATGGCCACGAATTTCAGCTTCGTCGCGTACACCACCCAGCGACATCCGCGCGAATTTGCGGTTAGTCGCCCGAGCGATAGAGCGGCCTAACGATGTCTTCCCCACACCCGGCGGTCCGACCAAGCAGAGGATAGGCCCCTTGAGCTTGCGTGCTCGTTGTTGGACCGCCAAATACTCCAGAATCCGCTCCTTAACTTTTTCCAGGCCGTAATGGTCAGCTTCCAGCACGCCCTCAGCACTCGCCAAGTCCTGGTGAATCTTGGTGCGCTTTTTCCAAGGCACGTTAACCAACCAATCGATATAGTTGCGCACGACCGTCGCCTCGGCTGACATCGGCGACATCATCTTCAGTTTGTTCAATTCGGTCTGGGCTTTACTCTTGGCCTCTTTTGGCATCCCCGCCTTTTCGATGCGCTGTGCGAGATCTTCAATCTCGTTGGAGCCATCCTCTAAATCGCCAAGTTCTTTCTGGATCGCCTTCATCTGCTCATTCAGATAGTACTCGCGCTGGCTCTTTTCCATCTGCTGCTTCACTCGGCCGCGAATCCGTTTTTCCACTTGCAAGATATCGATCTCGCCTTCAACCAGTGCCAGCAGATGGATAAGGCGCTCACGCAAGTTTTGTATTTCCAGAATTTTTTGCTTTTGGTCCAGTTTAAGGGCCATGTGCGCGGCGATGGTGTCGGCAACTCGATGGGGGTCCTCAATGCTGGAAACCGAGGTAAGTACTTCTCCAGGGATTTTTTTGTTGACTTTGATGTAACGCTCAAAGGTACTGAGCAACGCGCGCATCAATGCCTGGACTTCTTGCGTAGCGCTGTCACCTTCTTCCAAGGGAGCTTCCAACAGCGTTACAGCCACCATAAAGCAGGGATCAGTCTCGGTAAAACGCTCAATGGCCACTCGCTGACCCCCTTCGACCAGCACTTTGACGGTGCCATCGGGTAATCGAAGCAGTTGCAGCACGTTAGACAGCGTGCCAATGGCGTAAACATCACCTGGACCCGGATCATCAACCTCGGCGCTTCGTTGTGCGACGAGCACGATGCGCCTGTTGTTCTGCATAGCCAAATCAAGCGCACGAATGGATTTCTCCCGGCCGACAAACAAGGGAATCACCATGTGCGGATAGACCACCACATCGCGCAGCGGCAACACTGGGAATTGCGCATGGTCAGGCAGGTCGAACTTAGGTTCGTTTTGCTTCATGGTTGGGCCTCAGACAGTTAAACCGGGAAAGGGCCTTGGGGCTGGACACCACCCACCCGCTCAACAAACGGGACCCGAAGAAGAAAGGAAGATCCGCGCTGGAACGAGCAGGCGCTCGTCAAAGCGCCTCTCCAAGCTCCAGCGCGCCGGCCGGATAGGCCAGGGTTGGGTTTAGTCGTGGGCCGCAGTGCGGCGTTCCGTATTTTCGTAAATGAAATAAGGCTTGTTGCGCCCCTCGACCACAGCATCATCCACCACGACTTTATGGACATTCTGCATACTGGGCAGATCGTACATGGTGTCCAGCAAGATGTGTTCGAGAATGGTCCGTAAGCCCCGCGCGCCGGTCTTGCGCTCCATCGCTTTGCGAGCAATCGCCCGTAAGGCTTCCTCACGAAACTCCAGCTCGCTTCCTTCCATCTCAAAAAGCCGGTTGAACTGCTTGGCAATGGCGTTTTTCGGTTCAGTCAAAATTCGTACCAGCGCCCCTTCATCCAGCTCGGTGAGCGTGGCGACCACCGGCAAGCGCCCGACGAATTCGGGAATCAAACCGTACTTGATCAAATCCTCCGGTTCGACCTCCATCAACACTTCACCGACGGTCTTGCCGCCATCCTTGCTCTTGACATCCGCCGAGAAACCGATACCACCTTTATCAGAGCGACTGCGGATCACCTTATCCAACCCGGCGAAGGCTCCGCCACAAATGAAGAGAATATTAGTGGTATCAACCTGTAGGAACTCTTGTTGCGGATGTTTGCGTCCCCCTTGGGGTGGAACCGACGCGATAGTGCCCTCAATCAGCTTCAGTAGCGCCTGCTGGACACCTTCCCCGGACACATCGCGGGTGATTGAGGGATTGTCGGATTTGCGTGAGATCTTGTCGATCTCGTCAATATAGACGATTCCGGTTTGCGCCTTTTCGACCTGGTAGTCACATTTTTGCAGAAGCTTCTGAATAATATTTTCCACGTCTTCACCAACGTAGCCGGCTTCGGTCAGCGTCGTGGCATCGGCGATGGTGAAAGGAACATCAAGCAAACGAGCCAGGGTTTCCGCCAATAGCGTTTTGCCGGAACCGGTTGGACCAATCAACAAGATATTGCTCTTGGCTACTTCCACCTCGTCGGTCTTGGAACGATTGCCGCCCTGCAACTCCAGACGCTTGAAGTGGTTGTACACAGCCACCGATAGAACCTTCTTGGCGCGCTCCTGACCGATGACATACTCGTCGAGTACGTGGTTGATATCGTGTGGCTTGGGTAGCTTGCTAGCGGTAGCCGGAGCAGTTTCTTCCATCTCCTCACGGATGATGTCATTACACAGCTCAACGCACTCATCGCAGATGAACACGTTCGGCCCGGCGATCAGCTTGCGGACTTCGTGCTGGCTCTTGCCACAAAAAGAGCAATACAGAAGCTTATCGTCGCTCCTGTCACTTCGATCTCTGCTCATATCACTTCCTCATCGGCGCGCCGGCTGGTGGCGCGGTCGGTTGATTCGCCGGGCGTGCTGCGGGCATTGGCAAGGCCACCCGCTAAGTCCATGCGAGGCGATTGGTGCGGGCATTCCTAGCCAAGCGTGGGACATCCATGCGCTCGGCCTCGTTGCCGAAACCAGTCAAGCCACCCGAACACCGCGCGATAGGAGCGCACCTTGGCGCTAGCGGAAACTCGTTTCAGGAGGTTGGAATACGCTGATTCAACACAGCATCAATCAGGCCATATTCGACCGCCTCAGGACCACCCATAAAGTTATCTCGGTCGGTATCGACAGCAATTTTCTCGATGGGTTGACCGGTATGTTGTGCCAAAATCCGGTTCAAGCGGTCGCGCACGAGGAGAATTTCCCGGGCATGGATGTCGATGTCAGTCGCCTGCCCCTGAAACCCACCGAGCGGCTGATGGATCATGATGCGTGAATGAGGCAAGCAAAACCGTTTACCCGCCGCGCCACCGGCCAATAGCAAGGCCCCCATACTGGCCGCTTGCCCGACGCACATGGTGCTGACGCTTGGCTTGATAAACTGCATGGTATCGTAAATAGCCAAACCGGCGCTGACGGAACCACCCGGCGAATTGATATAGAAATGAACATCTTTATCAGGATTTTCGGCTTCTAAAAAAAGCAACTGGGCAACGACCAAATTCGCGACGTAATCCTCGACTGGCCCCACCAAAAACACTACCCGCTCCTTGAGGAGACGCGAGTAAATATCATAAGCCCGTTCGCCGCGCGCGGTCTGCTCGACCACCATCGGTACGAGGTTTAGGGCGTGGATGTTGCTGGCAGAACCCCGTTCGTTCATTCCGGTGACTCCTGTAGCCATGGGTTAAATTGCTGTTTTTTACTAAGCGCCATGACTTCGGCAAACGTGCTGGTTTTTTCGCTGACTTGACCTCGCTCTAGCAGCCAGTCAACGATCTGTTCTTCCAGTACCAGCGCTCGCACATTATCAAGCGCCTCTGGGGTTTTTTCGTACCAGCGCAGCACCTGAGCAGGTTCTTGGTATGTCGATGCCACAGTTGCCAAATAATCCCGCACACGCCGCTCGTCAGCCTTAATACTATTCAGTGCCGCCAACCGCGAAATCAGCAGTCCCAAGGCCACCCGACGGCGAGCCTCGCGCTCAAACAGTTTACTTTTCAGTTCCCGGATCTTTTCGTCATCGCCCCCTGCTGGAAAGCTCAACTGACGGGCCAAATGCTCAATCTCCGCCTCAATCAAGACTTTCGGCAGGGGAATCGGGTTGGCATCCCATAAACCTTGCATGACCTGGCGTTTGATCGCCGCCGTGATACCACCACGCAATTCACGCTCCATGTTCTCGCGCAAAGATTGCCGCAGGCCCGCGACGCCATTTTCCTTGACATCCAGACTCTCGGCAAAAGCCTCGTCCACCTCCGGCAGGATCGGCTCCTCAACATCATGGATTGTGACCTGGAAACGCGCGGTTTTACCCGCCAGTTCCGCTGCCTGATAATCTTCAGGGAAAGGCACATCAAACTCGGTCTGCTCATCAGCGCGCAACCCCTTAAGGCCATTCTCGAAATCCTGTAGCATGGTGCCCTTGCCCAGGATGACGGTCGCATTTTCCGCCTTGCCACCCGCAAAACTCTCGCCATCGATTTTGCCTTCGAAATCGATGTATAACCGATCCCCCTCAGCAGCCGGGCGATCCACTTTGTTCCAAACGGTCCGCTGCTCACGCAACGTTTGGATCATGTGATCCACATCCTGGTCTGTGATCTCGGCAACCGGTTTTTCAACGTGAATGCTCTCAAACCCAGTCGGCTCGAATTCAGGCATCACCTCAAAGGTCGCCGAGTACTCCAGATTTTGATCTTCTTCGATTTTCTTGGGTTCGATTCGCGGACCACCCAGTGGATTCAACTTCTCCAAGGTCAATGCTTCATGCAAGCTGCGCTCCATCAGCTCGGTCACCGCCTCATAACGTACCCGTTCACCATACAGCCGCTTGACCATTTTGAAGGGCACTTTGCCCGGCCGAAAACCGTCTACTTTGACTTGCTTAGACAAAGAAAGCAGCCGGTCTTGAATTTCCTTGGTGAGCTTTTCCGCAGGGACCTGAACGGTGACCCGGCGCTCTAGATCGCTCAGTGTTTCAACTGAAACCTGCATTGACATACCTCAAAGCTGTTGATCGTGGTAAATGGCAAATCCGCCTAGTGCATCGCCCAGCCGCCAAGCAACCAGGGCCGGGTAACAGTTGAACGGGCCGACGGTGCGGATGGTGCGAAAGGAGAGACTCGAACTCTCACGGGTTACCCCACTGGAACCTAAATCCAGCGCGTCTACCAGTTCCGCCACTCTCGCAATCAGAAATACGGCTTGCCAACTCAAGAGAACCGAGCGCGGTAATAACCGCTACTTATAGGGAAGTATACAGGACAACCTGTCTTTACGAACAGCAACCAAGTTACCGCACGCTTTACAACTGCCCGGCTGATCAGAAAATTGGGAGAAGAAATAACCGGACTTTAGAGATGGTGGGCCGTGTAGGACTCGAACCTACAACCAATTGATTAAGAGTCAACTGCTCTACCAAGTTGAGCTAACGGCCCAATACGACAATGATGACAAAATCAAAAAACCTTTCAAAACGCAACCGAGCGATTTGGGGTGGACGATGGGACTCGAACCCACGACGACCGGATCCACAATCCGGGGCTCTACCAACTGAGCTACGTCCACCATCGAAACCGTATCGACCTATCGTCCACCGAGAGCTGGCGCGCCCGGCAGGACTCGAACCTGCTACCCTCAGCTTAGAAGGCTGATGCTCTATCCGCATGAGCTACGGGCGCGGTATCGCGAACAACCATCACGGAATCGCCCACCCCAGAATTTGGTCGGGGTAGAGGGATTTGAACCCCCGACACCCTGCTCCCAAAGCAGGTGCGCTACCAGGCTGCGCTATACCCCGTCATCAGCCAAAACCAGCAGTCGGCACTTCCATGCGGAATTGAGAATTATATTTTTGATCTCAAACCACGTCAATGGCTTTATCCGCGTCGCCAAATCGTTCCGTTTGGGGTGTCCTCTAACACAATACCGGCTACCTGCAACTGATCACGGATCTTATCGGCTTCAACCCAGTCTTTGGATTTGCGAGCGGCGGAGCGCTGGGCAAGCAGCCTGTCAATCGCGGTTTCAGCCAAACCTGTGGTTTCAGTAACCCCAGCAACATCATCCAGTATGCCCGCTAAATTCCCGGTCACATGCTGATTATTCTGAGGAGTGGGCGAGCCTTTCAAAAATAGTTCAGGATCACATTGCAGTAGCCCTAATAGACCACCCAAATACCTAAGATTCGCGCCCAAACGAGCGGCGTTCCCCTCATCTTCTGACCTTAATCGGTTGATCTCGCGCGCTAGATCAAACAGGACCGCCAGTGCTTCGGGTGTATTGAAATCATCATCCATGGCCGCTCGAAAACGGCTAAACCAAGCGTCCTCCACAGAGGAATCAACCACCGGCAAACCGCGCAGCGCCGTGTACAGCCGGTTCAACGACGCTTTTGCGTGATTGAAATTTTCGTCCGCGTAATTCAATGGCCCTCGATAATGGCTGGACAAAATAAACAGTCGTACCACCTCTGGCTGATAGCGCCGCAACACCTCGCGCACCGTGAAGAAATTGCCCAATGATTTGGACATCTTCTCCTCGTTCACCTGGACAAAACCGTTGTGCATCCACACATTCACGTAACGGTGACCACTGGCTGCCTCCGACTGGGCGATTTCGTTTTCGTGATGGGGAAATTTCAGATCCATGCCACCGCCATGAATGTCAAAATGCTCGCCCAGGCAACGAGTTGACATCGCCGAGCACTCGATATGCCAGCCTGGCCGACCTTGCCCCCAAGGAGAATCCCAACCTGGCTCGCCAGGTTTAGCGGCTTTCCACAGCACGAAATCCAGCGGGTCATTTTTCGCTTCTTCAACTTCAATCCGGGCGCCCGCTCGCAGATCCTCCAGCCTCTTATTAGCCAATGTTCCGTAACGCGCAAAACGACTGACGGCGTAATACACATCACCGCTGGTTCCCGCATAGGCGAATCCCTTCTCAATCAAAACCTGGATCATGGCGATGATATCCGCCATGGCGGCTGTGGCACGCGGCTCATGGGTCGGTGGCAAGATACTGAGCGCGGCTAAATCCTCGTGCATGGCTTGAATGAAACGCGCGGTTAGATCGTTGAAATGTTCACCGTTTTCCTGAGCACGCCGGATGATCTTGTCATCAATATCGGTAATGTTGCGGACGTAGGTCACCGCAAATCCGCTGGCTTTCAGCCAACGCACGACTACATCGAAGACCACCATCACCCGCGCGTGGCCAATGTGGCAATAATCGTAAACCGTCATCCCGCAGACATACATCCGCACCTGACCCGGCACGATGGGCTGGAACGCCTCCTTTTGACGGGAGAGGCTATTGAAAATTTGCAGCATCAGCGATTCTCTTGACTTGGAAGGAAGGCGAACGATAAAGATCAGCTAATAACAGAAAACGATTAAAGCTCAGCAACACGCTTGCAGGCGGCGGCGGATTGTTTCGGCAGGTAGCAAAGCCAGAATTCGTGCCAGTTCCGGGCCGTGCGTTTCCCCGGTCAGTGCCGCTCGCAAGGGCATAAACAGAGGCTTACCTTTAAGACCGGTTCGCTCGCGCAAGTTAGCCGTCAAGGCAGGATAGTCAGCGCCATACTGATCGTAAGCGGCTAATGCGTGACCGAAAAAGCCCGAACCGGCCGCAGTGATGGCCGTCTCGCTCTCGACACTGCGCGCCAATTCAACCCCAAAAAAGCGCTCCGCCCAAAACAGGGCATCGGCTGGAAATCGAATATTAGGCCGGACTGTCGCGATAAACGCTTCGGTTACTTCTTCCGGTACTTGATCTCGCACTCCAGTGCCGACCCAATCCCATAACTGCTCGTAGGTGGCGCGCTGAACCCCTTCAGCTTGCCAATGCAGTAAATGCGCTTCGTCAAAACGCGCTGGCGCCCGACCCAAATGATCGGGTGAGAATCCCGCAGCCAACTCATTAACATTCAGCCATGTATCTTGCTCGTAACTATGACCAAGCCGCGCCAGATAATTAAGCAGCACCTCAGGTAGATAACCCTGGGCGCGCAACTCGCGCACACTCAAATCTCCCGACCGCTTCGACAGCGGTCCACCGTCGCTACCGACGATCAGTGCCAAATGCCCATAGTGAGGCACGGGCAATCCCAGCGCTTCCAACAACAATACTTGGCGTGGGGTATTGGTCAAATGATCCTCGCCGCGCAGCACATGAGTGACCCCCATCAAGGCATCATCGACCGCATTGGCGAAGAAAAATTGTGGCGTGCCATCCGCCCGACGGATGACGAAATCGCCGATATCGTCGCTGGCGAATCGCTGGGGACCGCGCACCAAATCGGTAAATTCCACAGTTTGGCCATTGGGAACCTGAAATCGCAGGCTCGGCGATAAACCGCGTTCCAGTCGCGCTCGCCGGTCAGCCGGACTTAAGCGTGCGCAGGTGCCGGAATAGCGTGGCGGTCGCCCCGCCGCCAGTTGAGCCTTGCGGCTGACTGTAAGCTCAGTCGGCGTACAAAAACAGGGATAGATCCGACCGGTATCTTCAAGCTGGCCGTAGTATTCCTCATAGATCGCCTCGCGCTCGGACTGCGCGTAAGGCGCTTGCGGGCCGCCTCTTTCTGGTCCTTCTTGCCACTGCAACCCCAACCAGCGCAGATCGTCCAGCAGTGCGTCAACGTATTCCGCGCGGCTGCGCTCCCGGTCAGTATCCTCGATGCGCAGTAAAAAAATTCCCTGCCAACGCCGGGCTAGCAGCGCACTAAACAAGGCGGTACGGACATTGCCTAGATGCAAAAAGCCGGTCGGACTGGGGGCAAAGCGTGTTTTGATGTTTGCAATCGTCATGGTGAATCCATAGTAGCGGAAAGGCTGCACGCTCACCAAATCTGGCGGCGAGCGCAATCTCTGACTATCATGCCGCTCTACTCTTGCCAACTCAGGTATCAGTCAATGACCAACCGATCTTCAATCTTGGCCGCAGCACTGCTCAGCCTAATCGCTATGGGCGCCGAAGCTGGGCCGAAAGTCCGCATAGAGACGACCCTTGGCCCCATTACGTTAGAACTGGCCGATGACAAGGCGCCCAAGACGGTAGCGAATTTCCTTGAGTACACGCGCCAAGGTTTTTATAACGGGACTGTTTTTCACCGCGTCATCGACAATTTTATGATTCAAGGGGGCGGTTTCACCGCTGATTTCCAGCAAAAACCCACCCGCGCGCCGATCCCCAATGAAGCCGATAACGGCCTCAAGAACCTGCGGGGTACAGTCGCGATGGCTCGTACCAACGATCCCGGGTCCGCTACGGCCCAATTCTTCATCAACGTCAAGGATAATGCGGCGCTGGATTATAAATCAGCAACACCGCAAGGCTGGGGTTATGCAGTATTCGGTAAAGTGATCGAAGGCATGGATACCGTCGATAAAATTCGCAAGGTCGCCACCGGCGCGGGCGGTCCCGGCGGCCGCTTTGCCGATGTGCCAGCCAAACCCGTCCTCATCAACTCGGCGATGCTTCTGCCCACGATAGTGCCCTCGGCACCAACTACGCCCCCGCAGCCCGCCAAATAACCAACCCTCATCGGAGGCAACGCTATGGTTAACCTGCATACCTCACTCGGAACGATCAGCATTGAGCTGGATTCCGCCAGCGCTCCCGCTACCACAGCCAACTTCTTACAATACGCCCGCGATGGCTTCTACGAAGGAACTCTCTTTCATCGGGTGATCCCCAATTTTATGATCCAAGGCGGTGGGCTTGAACCGAGCATGACCCCCAAATCAACCCGCTCGGCGATCCGCAATGAAGCCGATAACGGCCTAAAAAACAAAGTCGGTACTATCGCCATGGCCCGGACCTCCGACCCGCACTCCGCCACCGCCCAATTTTTTATCAACGTCAAGGACAATGATTTTCTTGATCATCGCAGCCCGACCGCCCAAGGCTGGGGCTATTGTGTATTCGGCCGCGTCGCTGCGGGAATGGAGGTGGTTCAGGCTATCGCCAAAGTCCCAACCACCAGCAAACAGGGCCATCAAGATGTACCAGTCACCGATATCATGATTACCAAGGTGGAACTCGTCGGCGAGTAACCCCATGGCTACACTGTTTATCTCCGATCTGCACCTGGATGCCTCTTGCCCGGCCATAACCGGCTTGTTCCTGGCGTTTCTTGAGGGTCAGGCTCGGCAGGCCGATGCTTGCTACATCTTAGGCGATTTGTTTGAAGCCTGGATCGGAGATGACGATGATGCGGAGCTTGGGCGCACGGTCGCCCTCGCCCTGCGGAGCTTGACCGATTCCGGCATACCTGTGTTTTTCTTGCATGGGAACCGTGATTTTCTGCTTGGGGAACGCTTTGCCGCTGCTGCCGGTTTTCGGCTATTAGCGCAAACTGAAATCATCGACTTGTACGGTGAACCGGTGCTGCTCTTGCACGGCGATACGCTTTGTACGGACGATACCGCATACCAAGCCTTTCGCGCGCAGGTCCGCAATCCGCTTTGGCAGGCCCAACTGCTGGCATTACCGCTGGCTCAGCGCCGGGTCTTGGCCGGTCAACTACGCGAAACCAGTCGCCAATCGACCCGCCAGAAAACCGCTGACATCATGGATGTTAACCCGGTAGCGGTGACACAAGCGCTGCGCGACCATGGAGTGCAGCGCATGATCCATGGCCACACCCACCGCCCTGCTATTCACGACGTTCTGCTGGAAGGGCAACCAACACGGCGAGCGGTATTGGGCGATTGGTCTGCCAATCTCGGCAGCGTTCTGCGCTGTGACGCCAGCGGTTGGCGACTGGAAACCGTGATCTAACTCGGTTTGGATGCCATGATCCTGCTGCCCTCGCCGCCTCTTTCCTCAATCATTCGCCACGAACCGGGAGCGTTCGCGGCGTTGATGGATCTCTACGAAAATAATTACATTCATGTGCGCCGCCTCGTGCCGGCCCTGCCTGAAGATCCGACCCATCTGGTATCTCAGGTACCGGATGGCCTGGATTTGCACTTTCGTTTGCTCGAACGCACGCGGTATACCAGCGAAATCAGCTTGACCTATCGGTTCGACCAAGCCGGTATGCTCTGCGTGGAACCAGATTTGCACATCAGGGTGTACCACGATGCGCAACTGGCGGAGGTTCTAGCCGCGCATCTGCGCCATTTTCCTGCATTCGATGCGGAATCCCTCATCGTCCATCGATCCGATGGCGCGCAACTCTACCGACGCTGGAAAATCAACCGATTTCTTTTTAAGTGGCTGCAATACTGTCTGCGACAAGGCCACCGCTTCACTGCACCAGGTTGCAGCATATGGTGCCTAACATAACGCTTAAAAATTTTGAGGATACCTCCGTCTAATAGTTGACTAATACGCTCAGTATAATATAGTTTCCATACTTAATAGTCGGGAATTAGCTCGTTCAGACAGGTATTGCATCTTAGAGGCGATCACCTAACAAGGCTAAAGGAAGCCATCTTCCGTCATAAGGCACTACGGATAGCTTGGTAATGGCGCTCGACCTTAACGGCCGGCGCACCTGTCCGATCAACATCAAACAGCAGGACGACATCCAATGAGACTTTCCACGAAAGGCCGTTATGCGGTAACCGCCATGATGCACCTGGCCATCCATGATCGGCATGGGCCAGTAACCCTGGCTGAAATATCGCAATGCCAGGGTATTTCGCTGTCTTATCTAGAACAACTCTTCGCCAAATTGCGCAAACATACCCTGGTCGAAGGGGTGCGCGGACCAGGTGGCGGTTACCGGCTGGCACGGTTCCCTGACCAAATCACGGTTGCCGATATCATCAGCGCGGTCGATGAGCGGCTGGATGCAACCCGCTGTTACGGCCATGAGAATTGCCAGGAGGGCCGGCGCTGCTTGACTCACGAACTATGGACCGATCTGAGCCGACAAATCTTCACCTTCCTGGAAGGCATCACGCTGGGGCAGTTCGTCGAGCGCCCGGCCGTTTGTGAGGTCATTCACCGCCAGAATGCCACCCGGCGGCGTGAGCGCCCGACCACGGAGCGAGCACAGATTCCCATCGCTGTCATGTAAACGCCCCAGCGCAGCCTGATGCGCTCACCGATCTATCTGGATTACGCCGCCACGACACCGGTCGATCCGAGTGTGGCGGACCTGATGAGTCAGTACCTGACGTCTCAAGGTATTTTTGGCAATCCTTCCTCCAGCACCCACCGCTTTGGGCGGCTGGCAGCCGAAGCGGTGGCTATCGCCCGTGCGCACGTCGCCGCTTTAATCGATGCCGATCCTGGCGAAATCATCTGGACATCAGGTGCCACGGAAGCCAATAACCTCGCGCTGCGCGGCATTAGCCGCACTCGGCAAGGTCGCCATTTCGTTACGAGCAAAACCGAGCATAAGGCCGTGCTTGATGTCTGCCGGCGGCTGGGAAAGGAAGGCTGGACCGGTACTTATCTCGACCCTCAAGCCGATGGCTTGATTGCGCCAGACCAGTTAGCGGCGGCATTGCGTCCCGACACCGTGCTGGTTTCCCTGATGCACGTTAACAATGAAACCGGGGTCGTACAGGATTTGGCTGCGTTAGGCGCTTTAACCAGCGCGCGCGGCGTGTTGCTGCACGTCGATGCCGCACAGAGCGCGGGCAAACTACCGATTGACCTAAAGACGCTGCCCATCGATTTACTAAGCCTCAGCGCCCATAAGCTTTACGGTCCAAAGGGCATCGGGGCGTTGTTCATCCGGCACCGCCCAAACCGTATCCAGTTGGAACCGTTGCTGTATGGCGGTAATCAAGAACGCGGCTTGCGGGCTGGTACTTTACCGGTTCACCAGATTGTCGCTATGGGCGAAGCCTGCCGAATCGCCGGTACCGGATTGGTTGATGAATGCGCACGTCTCCAAGCCTTGCGCGACCGGTTATGGTATGGCCTCAGCACGCTGGACGGCACGGTCCTGAACGGCCATCCTACTCGGCATTGGCCCGGCATTCTCAATGTCAGTTTTGCCGGTATCACTGCCGAAGCTCTGTTGGCTGCCGTGCCAGATATCGCCGTTTCGACCGGTTCCGCATGCACGTCCGCTACCGCCGAAGCCTCCCATGTGCTACGCGCTATGGGCTGTGACGCTGAACGGGCGCGCGGCGCGATTCGGTTTAGCCTGGGGCGTTTTACCACCTGCGAGGAGATCGATTATACGATTCAGGTGGTCATCGAGGCGGTGAACCGGTTACGGGATTTATCTCCGCTGTGGCATCCCGCTCGCGCATATTCAAGCCTAATCGATTGGTCAGCACCGGTATAAACTGAGCGCCGATACTGCCTATCTACTCGCTTTGAAAGATCACTGATGAACCTCCAAGAACAACGTGCACTGGCCTCGTTAATTCGCAGCCAACGCTGGGCGGCACTGGCGACGCAAGGGCCTAATGGTCCAGAAGCCTCTTGGGTCGCCTACGCGCCAGAACCCAGCTTTGAGGGTTTTTTGCTGCATGTCAGCACGTTAGCCGCCCACACCCGCAACCTGTTGGCCGATCCCCGTGCCGGTCTTGGCATCAGTGCGCCGGAACAGACCGGTGAAGACCCCCAGACACTGGCACGCTTGACCATCCAAGGCACAGTAACCGCCTTGGCAAAGGATACGGAGGCTTACCAAGAGGCAGTTCGGCTTTACCAGACCTGGTTGCCCGCATCAGCGCCACGCTTTGAATTCAGTGATTTTTTGCTGCTGCGCCTGACGCCGCTTCGGGTTCGGTTCGTAGGGGGTTTTGCGCGGGCTTATACCCTGGATGTCACCAGCTTGCGAGCAGCCGCTCAGCGCACCAACTGATTCAGGTCAAAAATTGGTAGCAAAATCGCCAGCACGATAACCAACACCACCCCACCCATCACCAGAATCAGCATCGGCTCGAAAATACCGAGTAAGGCGGCAATCAATGTCTCGGTTTCGCGTTCCTGCTGAATTGCGGCCCGCTCCAGCATATTTTCCAGGCGGCCGCTCGCTTCGCCGCTGGCGATCAATTGGACGGTCATCGGCGGAAAATAGCCGCTAGCACTGATGGCTTTGTTGAGACTGGCGCCCTCTTTAACCCGCGCCGTCGCTTGTTCAACCGCCTCTCGCATCGGTAGATTGCTTAAAACCTGTGCGGAGATCCGCAATGCCTCCAGCACCGGCACACCGCTGGCCATGAGGATACTGAAGGTCCGGGCAAACCGAGCAGTGTTAGCCCCCCGTGCCAGGCGCGCCACCAACGGTAGCCGCAGCAGGGCTTGATCAACTCGGCGCCGGAAGCCAATACGGCGCAGCGCAAGCACCCAAGCGATAACGCCCCCCGCCAAGATCGCCAATAGCCACCAGCCGTTCTGGCGTAGAAACTCGCTTAAGGCGATCAAACCCCGGGTCAAGGCGGGCAATTGCTGATTGAGACTACCGAAAACTTGTACTACCTGCGGCACTACGTAAGTCAGCAAGCCAGCAACGACCAAGATGGCCACACCGGTCAGCATCAGCGGATAAAACAGTGCCAACCCGACTTTCTGGCGCATCTGCTGGCGGGCCTCGGTATAGTCGGCCAACCGCTCGAAGACCACCTCCAGATGGCCTGACTGTTCGCCCGCCGCCACCGTTGCCCGATACAGTTCTGGAAACACCTGCGGAAAATCACTGAGTGCGGTCGCCAGCGTATGCCCCTCCAATACCCTGGCACGCACCGCTAGCATCATACCGCCTAAACGTGCCCGGTCGGCCTGACGGGCGACGGCGCCCAACGCTTCTTCAACCGGCAATCCTGAGCCGACCAGCGTCGCCATCTGGCGCGTAATCAGTGCCAAGTCCGTCGCGCTGATTCGCAACCCCCACAGCCGCCGCCGACCACCGCGTTCCTGGCTGGCCACCTCTTCGACTGATAATGGGTTGAGACCTTGCTCGCGCAATGACTGCCGGGCCATCCGAGGCGTGTCCGCCTCCAGCAACCCCTTGCGCTGGCGACCCTTGGCATCCAGCGCGGCATATTGGTACGCCGGCACTAATCCTCCCGTGTCACTCGGATCAGCTCTGCCAGCGAAGTATCCCCGGCTAACGCCCGCCGTCTACCGTCGTCGCGAATGCTGGGACTAGACTGTCGGGCATAGCGCTCCAGATCAAGTTCGCCCCTGCCTTCGTGAATCATAGTCTGCATCGCCTCATCCACTATCAGCAGCTCGAAAATGCCTGAGCGCCCTCGGTAACCAGACTGGTTGCATTGGTCACACCCGTTCGGCGTGTAAATCGTTGGCGGTGCTACCGGACTCACCCCCAGAACCTCGCAATCCGTCGCCGTCGCTAAATGGGGCTGCTTACAGCTTGGGCACAGTTGACGAACCAGCCGTTGTGCCAGCACGCCGATCAGCGATGACGATAACAAGAACGGCTCGACCCCCATATCGCGCAAGCGGGCGATAGCACCGACCGCGCTGTTGGTGTGTAGAGTGGATAACACCAAATGACCGGTCAATGACGCTTGCACCGCAATTTCAGCGGTTTCCAAATCACGGATTTCACCGACCATAACCACATCGGGGTCCTGACGTAGAATAGCGCGCAGACCACGCGCAAACGTCATCTCAACCTTGGCATTAACCTGAGTCTGGCTCACACCGTCCAGATAGTATTCGATGGGGTCTTCGACCGTCATGATGTTGCGCTTGCGGTCGTTGAGCAGCGTCAGCCCAGCGTATAGGGTGGTCGTCTTCCCGGAACCGGTTGGGCCAGTGACCAGGAGGATGCCATGCGGTCGTTGGATTAGGCGCATCAATCGCGATTCGCTGTGACGCTCCATGCCCAAATGTCGTAAATCCAGCCGCCCTTCCCGTTTGTCCAGTAACCGCATCACCACGCGCTCACCGTGTCCGGTCGGCAGGGTCGAAACCCGCACGTCCACCGGCCGACCGGCGACCCGCAAGGAAATCCGGCCATCCTGCGGCAGACGTTTTTCCGCGATATCAAGATGGGCCATGACCTTGACCCGCGAGACCAACAACGGCCCCAAGGCCCTTGGCGGTTGCAGGGCCTCGCGCAGCACGCCATCCACGCGAAATCGGACCATCAACCGATTTTCGAACGACTCGATATGGATATCGGAAGCATTTTCCTTAATCGCGCCGGTTAACAGCGCGTTGATCAACCGGATGATCGGGGCATCATCGGCGCTTTCCAGAAGATCTTCCGGTTCTGGCAGGTTGAGTGAAACCTGATTGAGATCAATTTCCTCGCCCAGGTCTTCCATCATCCGGGCGGCGCCGTCGCTATCGCCTTCGTAGCTATCTTGCAGCATCCGCTCGAAATGTTCCGGCTGCACCGTGACAGGTCGTAACGGTGCCCTTAAAAAGCGGCGCAGTTCCGCAAGGCTGCCTGAGCCAACCCCCGGCCGACAGGCAACGGTAATCCGACCATCCTCTTGATCGACCACCAGCACACCGTGACGTTTAGCGAACGCATAGGGCAATTGGCGTGCCGACGGTTCTTCCTTGTCCGTCACTTGGGTTGTCGGCACTTCAACGCTCATTTATCGCCAAAACCGAATTCGTTGGTTTTGGGCGCGGCCGTACTCGCACGGGCCGGCGACGGTAGGGGGGCAACGACCTCCTCGCTGTTGACGACCGGGGATTGCGACACCGGGGGCGACGGGGGCGCGAGGTTAAGGACCGTACCCTCTTTTTTAACCTCTACGTCGCGCTTGAGAACCGGAGGCTGGATCTCGGGCAGCAAGGAGATTTCTTGTTGGCGGGCAGCAAGCTGCTGCTCACGCATGTAGCTGTACTTATCGTTGGTATACAACGTACCGAGTGCCGGATCGCGGAGGATGACCGGATGCAGGAACACCATCAGATTGGTTTTTTTCTTGTTGGTGCTGCGGTAACGGAACATGTTGCCCAGCACGGGGACATCCCCCAGCACGGGGACTTTCGAGGCACTTTCCGTATGATTATCATCAATCAAGCCACCGAGTACCAACACCTGTCCGTTTTCCACCAATACTTTGGTCTTGATCGAACGCTTATTGGTCGTCGGCCCTTGTGAGGCCGAGTTCGCCGAAGGTACCACCGTCGATACCTCTTGGGCGATCTCCAACTTGACCGCGTTACCTTCGTTAATCTGGGGCTTCACCTTCAGCTTGATGCCCACATCGTCGCGTTGGATGGTCTGAAACGGGTTACCGACAGCGCTGCTGCTCCCGGTGCTGCTGCCGCTGCTGGTATTCGTAGTGTAATTGCCGGTGACGAAGGGCACGTTCTGCCCGACGATGATCTCAGCCTCTTCGTTGTCCAACGTCACGATAGTCGGGGTTGACAGGACGTTGGTATCCGCATCCTTAGCCAGGGCACTGAGCAGCGCACCGAAATCACCGCCGCCCAGACCTAGTTGCAAACCGTTGGGAATCGTGGCGTTACTTAAATCAAGGTTGTTATTTTTAAGGCCAATCTCTACCTTTTGCGCCAGGCCAAGCACATTGCTGAGACTGCTGGCCCCGGCATCGAAATTAGTAAACCCGATGGCACTATTACCCGCCACACCCCATTGAATGCCGAGCGCGGCCGTCTTCTCGGCGGTGATCTCGGCGATAACCGCCTCGACCAGCACCTGTGCGCGACGCACATCCAATTGCCCAATCACAGTGCGCAACGAGCGAATGAGTTCGGGCGGCGCGGTGATCACCAGCGAGTTGGTGGCCTCATCAGCCTGGATATCGACCGCCCCGCTACCACCACTACTACTGGTCGGGCCTCCGCCGGCTGGCGCGGCTTGGCCTTGCGACAACACCGGGACCGGGACATTGCGTGAGGCTTCGTTGCTCAAGTTCTTGCTGGCCCCTTGCAACACCGACACCAAATCTTTGGCCTTGGCATAACGCAGATAAACCACCTGGGTATTGCCACCGCTGTCTACTGGGGTATCAAGATGCGAAATCAAGGTACGCAGCCGCAGCCGGGATGCCTTATCCCCGCTGAGCAAAATACTATTGGTGCGCTCATCCGCAACCATTCGGGTCGAGCTACTGACAGCGGCAGCCGGATCTGCCTTGGCTTTGCTTTGCTCCAGGGTAGTCAACACCCGCACCACTTCATTGACCGAAGCGTAGCGCAACGGCACGATCTCAACTTCCTCGTTGCTGGCTAGATCAATCCGCGCAATGATGCTGGCGATGCGCTCCACATTGGCCGCGCTGTCGGAAACGATCAGCACGTTGGTCGGCGTGTAGGCAGCCAGATGACCCTGTGGCGGGATCAGTGGGCGCAAAATCGGCACCACCTGTGCGGCGGATACATTTTGCACCTGGATGATTCGGGTCACGATTTGGTTAGGTTCGGCACTGCTCTGCCGGTCAACGGTTGGGATGCTCTCTTGTTTGGCACCCGCTGCTGGGATGATCTTGATGACATTACCGTCGGGTACTGCCGCGAAGCCATGAACATTCAACACTGCCAGGAACACTTCATACAGTTCCTTCTCGTCCATCGGCTTGGCGGAAACGATAGTGACCCGGCCCTTAACGCGAGGATCGACGATAAAGTTTTTCCGGGTCAGCACCGACATGCTTTCGACCAGCGCATTAATGTCGGCATCCTTGAGATTGAGCGTGACCGGCGCGGCGGCCGTTCCAGCGCAAACCGAACCCAACAGTAACGCTACAAAGATCCGGCGGCGCGTGGATTGCCCGCCAAAAGGAAGCTGCCTGCTCAGCCAATTATTCATCAATGATCGCCAATGGTCGATAAATGCCGGCCTGCTCTCTTCTAAAATGCCATTCAAGTCATCTGACGGCGGCGGGCCTACCCAAGGAAAACGCCAGGGGTATTTCGGCGCCATTGCGCAAAACGCGCACCTTGATCTGATCGGCGTGCTGCAATTCTCGCAAACTCGCAAGGCCGCGCATCGGCCCATCAAGGCGATGCCCATTCACTTCGGTGATCACATCACCGCTAGTGAGACCAATCTGTTGCAACAACTGCCGATCTCGGCCCGGTCGTAAACGAAACCCAAGAAAACGGCCTTCTTGCACATAGGGACTCGCAAACGCGATATCCTCAAGCGCCTGGGGACCGGCCGCCCCACGCAAGCGAGCAGCGACAGCCGTTGCATCGATCAGTTGCGGCTCGCGAGAACTGGACGGTTGTTCCTGCGGTATCTCTGGTTGAGCCGGCTCAGCGGGAGGCTCAATGATAGGCTCGGCTGGCGGTAAACCTTCCACAGTCGGTGCCCTCTGAGTTTCTTCGAGGCGGGGCAAATTGAGCACTTCCTGCTGATTGCCACGCGATACAATGACCCGGTCGCGTTGGACCTGCTCTAATCTAGCACCACCCGGTAATGCCTCCCCAATCCGGTAACCCCGCTCTACGCCGGTGCCCTCAGCAATAAGCGCCAGTGCTTTATCCGCGCGCCGTTCGGCGAAAAACACGCCCACCAAGCGCAAATTGAGCGGAGCGACCGCCACTGGCATTGGGGGTGCCGCCACTGGCGCGGGCGCCTCGTTCCTGCCGAACAAGTGCCAAGCACCGATACTCGCCACATCGGCCCGCTGCACGACCCCAGTGTCTCGCGCGGCCACTCCTTGAGTCATGATGCCCGTCGCTCCGCCGGATAGGAACGACGGCCCCCATAAAATCGTGGCTGTCAAACCGGCAAGAACGCGGGCTAATCCTACCACCAGCAGCGCATTGACCAGAACAGCAACACCCCGCAACCAAGCATCGAGGGGCAGTGCTGTCCAAGTGTGTTTTTCCGAGGCTAATTTTATGTTTTTTAGAAAATTTTCCAATACTTAGACCCGACGTGGCAACCTGGTCATCACGCTACATACATAAAGAGCGGCGACACAGTTTACGCTGAACTGAAGCCGCCACTCCGATCTTCTTCAACCTTGCCTGTAAAACAATTAAAACAATCTTAGCGATTATCTCTGGCCCCGCACCCGGGCTTTCGGCCGCACCACAGCCATCGTCGGTGTCGCCGCCGCCGGCTTGGCCCGAACGCCAATCACCCGGCCGGATTGCGGCGGTCGCGCCAACTGGATGTGAGCAGCCATCAGTTCTCCGAGCCGATCCAATACTGCCACCGGCATCGGGGCGCTGTGTCGCTCCGCCAGATCAACATGGATTACCATCAACTCGCTCGTTGCGGATACAAATCTCTTCTCCGCATGATATAAGCGATGGAAATAATGGATACGCTTGGTATCAAAACCGAGCAATTGTGTGGTGACACACAGTGGATTGCCTGCCACTAGCTCGCGTTGGTAGTTGACGTGGGCTTCGACCACAAAAGCGGAGCAATTGTCACTCTTTCGATAAGTTGGCCCCATACCTAAAAAATCCATAAAGGCATCGGTCGCATGATCGAAAGCGAGCACATAATAGGCCACGTTCATGTGACCGTTGTAATCAATCCACTCAGGTGGCACCACATCAGAATACAGGGACAAAGGGGTTTCTAGCCGCATGTTCGTTATTTTAATCTTCGATGTCCGAGGAAAGCGCGGTACGCTACCCGCTTTTATTGGGTAGCGCAATGATTGCTACGATCACTGCGATTCGTTGGCACTCTATCGGTGGGCGGCCCTCAAAATTGGCTTGGTGGATCAGTCTCTCGACCGACTGAGAGAGTGGGTGAAACCATCCTCCATAACCGAGTCCTTGCAAGCGGTTTGAGCAATCCTTTCACTCCACACTAACCTTACGGATAGTCACGAAGATGTCAATGATGGGGCGCATATTAATTGTGGCTGGCTCCGATTCCGGTGGTGGCGCAGGCATGCAGGCCGATTTGAAAACGGTGACGGCGCTCGGTGGCTACGCAGCGACCGCAATCACGGCGTTAACCGCCCAGAATACCCAAGGCGTGTTCGGCATTGTCGGCATCGACCCCACGTTCATCGCCGAACAGATGCAGGTGGTCTTGGCGGATATCGGCGCCGACTGTATCAAAACCGGCATGTTACATACGGCGGCGGTCATCCAAACCGTTGCCGAGGTTCTCGAAGTAGCCGCACCGGGTATTCCGGTGGTGGTGGACCCGGTCATGTACGCCAAAGGGGGTGACTGCTTGCTTGATCCGGCAGCCCGCGAAACGTTGGTGCAGCGACTGCTGCCCAGAGCGGCAATCCTTACCCCCAATATCCGCGAGGCAGAAATGCTCGGTGGTTTACCGATCCGACAACCCGATCATCTGGCAGCAGCGGCTGACCGGCTCTTGGAAATGGGTCCGACAGCGGTATTGGTCAAGGGCGGCCACCTCGCCGGGTCAACGGTTACCGACTGGCTCGCTTGGCGCGGAGGTCATCAAGCCTTCACTTCAATCCGTTCATCCAGCCGCAATACGCATGGGACTGGCTGCACACTGGCTTCGGCTATCGCCACCGGGCTAGCGCAAGGGTTGGCTCTTGGCGCCTCGGTGGAGCGTGCCCTTGCTTACGTCCAAGAGGCGATTCGTACCGCGCCTAATCTAGGGAAGGGCTGTGGACCCTTGAACCATGGCCATACCATGCATCCTTGAGCTTTGGTAAGCAGGGGAAATTATCCTTCAGAATGCGCCTCACGCTGGGCAATATCGAGCCACTCCTTATTAAGGCGATTGCTATGTTTTGAGGCGCGTTTTGCGGTACGGATAAGTTCTTCAAAAATCTGGGTGGCCTCTGCTATTTTCCCCTGGCGTTTCAGTAAAAGCCCATAACGACATTTGGCTTCCGCACCACTATAATATTGACAAAGGGCTTGGTATTCCTCCATCGCCTTGTCGATCTCGCCCAATTCTTCCAATGATCGGGCATAAAGCAAATGCCCTTCTTGATTTCTAAATTCAGGGTTTTTTTGTATCAGCGTATCAAGCGTTTCTTTGGAATCTTTGAATTTTCCAGCCGAGAAAAACGCCTTTGCTAACCCCAGCAGCAGATAAGGGTCGGTACCATAAATTCCCTTGAGTGAGCGTTGATATAACTCGATAGCATCGTCAATCATGCCATGCTTGATCAATTCGTCAGCAAGCATGGTGCGATTTTCCACCGTATCCGAAGCGTCAAGATTATCTAATCTCTTTCGTAAATCTCGCTTGGGGTCCAGCGTGGTGGTAATCGCCTTCGACACACCTCTGACGGCACGGCTTGAACGCGCTTCAGGCAGCAACACCATCAATGTGTAGAGTAGGCAACCGATCAGCGGTACAAAAATAATGAGATAAATCCAAATTTGATCATGGCCACGCCGAATGGCGTGAGCCGCGAAACCGATTTGGATGATTAATATCAAGATACCTATAACAGGCATTCTTTACCTTCCTGTTAATTTTCCTTGAGTAAATATTATAGAACAGCACACCCTAATAGTTAAAAACCACCTCAATCACGGCCCTGAAATAGCATTGAGTACCGCGATTAAGGTGGCATACGAACTGCTCAAGCTAATGCTTATTTTTTAGGTGCGCGAAATCCCGCTTGTTCGGCCGCTGCGGCGTTGGCAAAACAATATTTGGCTTTGGTTTTCGCGTAGTTCCGGCCTTCTGGTACATGATAGATTTTTGACCTGGAGACTTTCACCGGGGCCGATTCTGGGCACGAACCATCCGGATTGCCAGCCATATTGGTTGTTGCCGTAGTCGCCGTAGTTGCCGTAGTCGTGGTAGGGGTTGCTGCCTTGGGAACCATCTGGGTAGGCGTTGAGGTCGAAGGCATCGTCATCGGCTTAGTGGGTGTCGGCACCGATAATGGGGCTACCGGCGTTTTCGGAACTTGTACACCCGCTCCCGCAGCGGCGGCACCGACATCAGCGGCCTGCGCTATACCAAAGCCACCAAGAGCTGTAACAAGCGCAGCTACTAAAAAACTCTGACCAGCTAAAGTACGTGGTTTTAACAACATCTGTCATACCTCCGTTGTGAGTCAAACTATTATCACGCCGCAATCAATGAACGAGAACTTAATAACGGTTTATTGTAGGTCAAAAATTTGTATCCAATTTATTGCATCCTGTTGCTCTAGCAATTGACCCACAAATTTCAGAGCGGCTTGCAGGTTCTCTGCCGCCGCCACACTAAGCGACTCCCCCAGTTCAAAATGCTCGCCGCGAATCGCCAACAAAAATGCGGGTGGCGCAGGTGCGGAATTGATCTGCTCGTAAACATGCAAAACGGCAGCAGGCGTCAGCGCATGACTGGTATAGCTGGTATCGCGGGCCGGTTGCAACCGGGTGAATTGATACGGTGGTGGACAGGAGACGCTGGCATCGACGAACAGCACTAATTTCCGATTTTCCAAATCCACCGCGTGTTCGATCTGCAACTGAAAATCGGTCAGCAGTTCGATATCGTCCCAGTTGACGCCCTGTTCCCGCAAGGCCGCCAAGCGCTCCAGAAACAGCGGCCCCAGCGCGTCATCGCCCCGGCTGGGATTGCCAACGGCCAAAATGAGTAAGCGCGGAATCTTTGCCCTCACCCTAACCTTTTTCTCCCAGATGGAGAGGAAATGCCTCTTTACGAACCATTCCACCCGCATCCCGCACCAAACAATCCACCAACGCGCCAGACTCCTCCTCGACCAGTTCCACGTGCAGCGGCATCTGGCCCAGCGCGTGAGTGGCACAGGACAGGCAGGGGTCGTAAGCCCGCACCGCGACTTCAATCTGATTCAACAGCGGTTCGGTCAATTCCTTGCCGTCCAGATAGCGTTCCGCCACCTGGCGAATCGATTCATTCATCGCCTGGTTGTTGTTGGTGGTGGAGACAATCAGGTTGGCCTTCTCGATCAAGCCATCCTCGTTCATCCGGTAATGGTGGAACAGGGTGCCGCGTGGCGCTTCGATCACGCCGATCCCCTCCCGTGGCGTCACTTCGCCCTTGGCCACCAACTCATCGCCGAAAATATCGGGATCGAGCAGCAAGTCCTTGATCGCCTCAATGGAATGGAGCAACTCAATCATCCGCGCCCAGTGATAAGCCAGTGTGACGTGAATCGGCTCGCCCTCGCCCAGCGCCATGAATTCCTTGCGTTCCTCCTCGGCCAGTGGGGTGGCGATGAAATCGCAATTATCGATCCGGGCCAGCGGCCCGACCCGATACCAACCCTTGTCCGGCCCCAGCGAGTTGATGAACGGAAATTTCATGTAGCTCCACGGCTTGACTTGTTCGCGCAATACCTGGGCGTAACGGCGGTAGTCGAGATGATCAAAGATGATTCCACCCTGTTCGTTTTTGGCCCGTAAGCCGCCGTGATATAAATCCAGCGCGCCATCGGCCCGGATTAAACTGAGGTAATTGGTGCGGATGGTGGCGAAATGGGTGAAATAGCCGGGATTAGCGGCGTAGGCGGCTTTCATCAGCTTGAGGATGTTGCGGCTCCATTGCGCCATCAGGTCAATGTCCACCAACAGCGTGTTGCGCTCCTGCAAGGTCAGCGATTTATTCACGCCGCCGGGAATGGCGCCAGTGCCATGAACGCGCTTACCCGCCGTAAACCGGATCACCTCCTGGCCGTACTTGCGCAGCTTCACCCCTTGCCGGGCCACATCGGGATAATCCGCCATCACGCCGACCACATTGCGATGGGCCACTTTATCGTCGAAATCGAACAGAAAATCCGGCGAGGCCAGATGGAAAAAATGTACTGCGTGCGATTGCAGGGTCTGGCCGTAGTGCATCAGGCGGCGGATTTTCTCGGCGGTCGGTGGGATTTCCTCAATCCCCAACAACTGATCCACTGCTTTGGCCGCCGCCAGATGATGGCTGACTGGGCAAATGCCGCAGAGACGTTGTACGACGACCGGTAGTTCCCAGTAAGGCCGACCCTGAATGAATTTTTCAAAGCCACGAAATTCGACGATATGCAAACGCGCCTGACGGATGCGGTGATCCCGATCCACCAACAGGGTGACTTTGCCGTGACCTTCAACCCGGCTTAGCGGGTCAATAGCGACCCGGCACAAATAATCAGATTGGGCCGCCGTTTCCAGGGTACTCATAACGAGTTACCTCGTTTAATCGTCGTTGATGATCCCCTCGCCTGTTTAATGAGAGTGATTCGGCAAGGAACTGGGAATTAATGCTGTACCAGTCTGATGACATGCAGTGGATAATGCTGGGCAATCAATACAAAATCACGGTCGTTATGCAGCAATTGGGCCTGATGCACCAAAGCAGTAGCAGCAATCATGCAATCCAGGGGCTTACGCACGGTGATTCCTTGAGCACGTAACGCGCGGTAAATTTGCGCGGCTTCAACAAAAACGTCCTGCGTCATCGGTAAAAGCCGCAAAAACTCCAGGTAGTGGCGTGTGCGCTGATAAGTGGATTCCTCACGAATGCCCTGAAGAATTTCGGTCAGAATAACTCCGCAGAGAACGATATTTTCTCCCTGCTCAATCCATTCCTCCAATCGTTGCACATGCGGCAACGCATTTCCCCGAAAAAAATCAATCCATACGCTGGTATCAACCAAGATCATGCGGGACGCTTCCACGCAACACACTCAAATCACCTTCCCACTCGACCTGACCTTTGAGTTCCAACAGTTTTTTCTGATTTTCCCGCCGCAGCAGTTCTCGCAGTGCAAAATTGACCAGATCGCGGCGCGTTTTTAGGCCAGTGGTCTGCAAACCTTCCTCAACCAACTCACTGTCCACCGTAACCTGCATACTGCGCTGAGGTTTTTTATTCATTAAATGCCTCTCCGGCCAGTCTACACAATCGATCAAACTTAAAACTCAATCGTAATGTATCTGGGTATAAGGCAGCGCGATGGGCTGCCCGGCCAATAATTGGGTGACAAAGGTCCAAATCGTATCCGCCGACGGCGGGCAGCCCGGCAGGAAGTAGTCGATTTTCACCACCTCGTGAATCGGATGCACCTGATCGAGCAGCAAGGGAATTTCCGGGTCATTGGGAATCTGCGCGTCCACCAATCCGATTCCGCGTGTGTAGGACTCTTCCAGACAATCCTTCAATTCGTAGTGATTGCGCATCGCTGGAATGCCGCCGCTGATGGCGCACGCGCCCATCGCAATCAGGATTTTGCAACGCGCCCGAAATTCCAGCAGGGTGTGGACATTCTCGACGTTGGCGATGCCGCCTTCAATGATGCCGATGTCGCATTCGCCCAGTTCCTTGAGGTCGGTCAACGGGCTGCGGTCGAACTCCACTTTTTCAGCCAGATCGAACAGCCGCTCATCGAGATCAAGCAGCGACATGTGGCAGCCGAAGCAGCCGCACAGCGAGCAGGTGGCAACTTTCAGTTTGGATTCAATCATGGCGGCGACCTCCCTTGCTGACCGCCAGCGCGGCCACATCGCCGACCACGTTAATCGGCTTGCGGTCATAAAGCCGTTGGCCGATGGGGATTTCATAGCCGCTGTGCTTGCTTAGAATTGTGCCGGTCGGACAGACCTGCGCCGCTTTATCGCTCAGGCTGAAATCGGTCGCACCCAGCTTGCCGGATGGCGTATTCACCACCAGATGGGCCTTGATGCCGCGCCCCTGCACCGCGAACACGTTTTTGCCATCGACCTCACGGCTGGCACGGACGCACAGCTCGCACAGAATGCAGCGATTGAAATCAATCAGGGCGTCGGGGTGCGAGGCGTCCACCGGACGGCGTGGGTAGAAATGGGTGTAGTGCGGTGCCAGCATCCCGACGTAATAGGCCACCGCCTGCAACTGACAGGCCCCGCTTTTCTCGCAGGCCGGACAGACGTGATTACCTTCCACGAACAGCATTTGCAGCAAGCCCCGGCGGATTTCGCGCACCTCGTCGATTTCGCTCTGCACCACCTGACCCGCTGCGGCTGGCGTGGTGCAGGACGCCTGCATTCGGCCATTGACTTTGACCAAACAGACCCGGCAACTGCCATGCGGGGTGAATTCGGGATTGAAGCACAGATGCGGGATATAGATTCCAGCGGCCAGCGCGGCAGCCATGATGGTCTGGCCATCCTGAAACGGCACCGTCCGCCCATCCAGCGTGAAGCGTGGTTCCTCGCTCATGGCATCGCCCTCGACAAAATTTCTTCATCCAGATAGGCGTCGGGATCGGTGCGGCCGGTCAACCAGCGCGCCTGCTCCAGCGCCGCATTCATATCAAAAGCCGGTTCAAACGCGGTCGAGCGCAGCCGCCGCTCATAGGACTCTGGAAATTGATCCAGACTGTCCAGCACCGGATTGGGCGCAGTCTGGCCCAGGCCGCAATGCGAAGCCACCCGCATGATCTGGCCCAGCTTGCGCATTTCCTCCAAATCGGCGCGGGTGCCGTGGCCGGTATGCACCTTGTCCACCAGGTCACGCATCAAGGAGGTACCGACCCGGCATGGCGTGCAAAAACCACAGCTTTCGTGGACGAAAAAATGGGCGAAATTGCGGATGCCGTCCAAAATATCGCGGCGCTGGTCGAACACCATGAACGAGCCGCCTGTCGCCAAATCTTCAAAGCAGATCCGCCGGTCGAACAATTTGGCGGAAATCATGTGACCAGCGGGACCGGCCATCTGGATACCCTGCGCGTCGCGCGCCCCGCAGTCCTCCAGCACCTGCCGCACGGTGACGCCGAACGGATATTCGTAGATGCCGGGCCGCTCACAATCGCCGCTCAGGCTGAGCAGCTTGGTGCCTTTCGATTCGGCGGTGCCGCGACTGGCGAACCAGTTGCCGCCTTCCACCGCGATCTTGGCGGCGGAGGCGAAGGTTTCGACGTTATTGACCACGGTCGGCTTATTCAAATAACCGTGCGTGGTCGGGAACGGCGGGCGAATGCGCGGCACCCCGTGCTTGCCTTCCAGCGATTCGATCAGCGCCGATTCCTCGCCGCAGACGTAAGCGCCCGCGCCCAGGTGAATATCGATGTCGAACTCGAAGCTGGCATCGCCCAGAATCGCCGCACCCAACAACCCGGCTTCGCGGCGGCGCTGCAAAGTCGCTTTCAGCGCGTCCACCATGTAGCGGTATTCGCCGCGCAGGTAGACGAAACCCTGCCGCGCGCCGATCACCCGGCCGCAGACGGTCATACCCTCGAACACCAGATCGGCGTAATCCTGCATCAGCACCCGATCCTTGAAAGTGCCCGGTTCGCCCTCGTCGGCGTTGCACACGACATACTTCACTTCGCCCGGCGCGTTGCGGCAGGATTGCCATTTCGCGGCGGACTTGAAGCCCGCGCCGCCCTGCCCGCGCAGGCCGGATTTGACCATCTCCTCCAGGATCGCCTCCGGGCCGCGTTTCAACACCGCCCGCAGCGCCGCGCCATCGGCGAAGTGCCGACCCAGCAGAATGTCGGCCCGGCGGATATTGCTCACCACCTCGAAGAACTCGCGCGGCCATTGTTCTAGCGGCGTTTTGGCATTGACCAATTCGACGATACGATCCAGCCGGGGCTTGGTGAGCCGGGTCAGTGCGTAACCGTTGACCAGCGCCGCCGGTCCCTGATCGCACATGCCGGTACAGGAGGTGGTGCCAACGCTGACCCGACCATCGGCGCGGGTACCGTTGATCGCCACGCCGAGCCGATCCGCCAGATAGTGCAGCAGTTCGCGGTTGCCCAGCATCCGGTCGGTGATGTTATCGCTGAACAGGATGTCGTAAGAACCGCGTGGCGCGGTGTAGAGGAAAGAATAGAACTCGGCAACGCTGCGAACTTTGGCCGGTGAGATGCCAAGTTCTTCAGCAACCACATTGATCGCCTCAGTGGACAACCAGGTCAGGCGATCCTGCACTTCACGGAGGATTTGCAACAGCCGGGTCGGCAACTTCTGGTGGCGTTGTACGATGTCGCGGATGGTCTGGGCGAGCGTACTGGATTCCGCCATGGAGCACCTCCATCATTAACCCGCCAATCCGCCAAAGCAAGACACGGTTGGCATATTTGTTATCCGTTAGCCGTTAAATCAGGTTGACGTAAATCATACTCCAAACCCTCACAATAAGCGTTAACTTTATAAGGATTACAACTAATTTCTGGGTTTATTTGTCATTAATTTAGAACAAAACCCCTAAATCACCCTCCAAGCTAAAATAAGCCCTTCGTTATCCCTGGTAATCGGCGTCTGCGGGTTTCCGGCGGAATCAATTCTGGCATTGACAGGGAATAACAGGCAGAATTTACTCATACATGGTTAATTTTTGGAGATGAAACGCTCTCATGCCGAGCCAATCTTTAAAGCACGTTCCCTGGCTGCTGCTAGGGGGAATGATTGCCAGCACCGCGCAAGCCACGGTCTACTCCCTGCCACCTCCCGGCACCGATGTGATCGGGGAAGTGAAAGTCGTCTATGCGAATAAGGAAGAAACCTTCCTGGATATCGCCCGTAACAATGGTTTGGGTTACGATGAAATCGTTCACGCCAATCCCGGCGTAGACCGCTGGTCGCCTGGTCACGGAACCCCTATCGTCCTACCACTTCGGCACATTCTGCCCGATACACCGCGTGAAGGGATCGTGCTGAACATCCCGGAAATGCGACTTTATTACTATCCCCCCGCCAGTGCCGGTGGAGAACGGGTTGTTCACACCTATCCGGTCAGTATCGGCCGGATGGATTGGAAAACCCCTTTGGGAACGACCAAGGTCATCGGCAAGGAAGTGGACCCACCTTGGCGGCCACCCGCATCGATTAAGGCTGAACACGCCAAAGATGGCGATATCTTGCCGGACGTAGTACCCGGTGGGCCGGACAATCCCCTGGGCCGTCACGCAATGCGCCTGGGTGTACCCGGTTATCTGATTCACGGTACCGATAAACCTTACGGGATCGGCATGCAGGTCACGCACGGTTGTGTGCGGATGTATCCTGAAGATATCGAGCACCTATTCGGAATGGTCGCGATGGGCACCACCGTGCGCTTGATCGATCAACCGGTTAAAGTCGGCCGCCTCAATGGTGAGTTGCTACTTGAAGCCCACGAACCATTGGAAGAAGACGAATCACCGGTCAAAGTAACACCGGAGCAAGTGCAAAAAGCAGTCATTGCCAAGACCGGGCCGGATATGACCGGTGTTGATCGGGCTGCCTTGGACGCTGCGGTCGATCAAATCAGTGGGATACCGGTCGTGATCTCCGGGAACTCCAGCCCGTCCCCGGCTAGATTAACCACCACCCTACCCGCTACCGGCCAAGTACCACCGCGTCCTGCCGCCAATTATCCGGCGACCGCGAACCCAGCGCCGCCGCGTCCTGCCCCCAGCTATCCAGCGGCTGCAAGCCAGATTCCAGCACAGCCTACGCCCAGTTATCCGGCTACTGCGAGCCAATCACCAACCTATCCCAGGCCAGCTTATAACAACTGGCCAGCTACGGCGCCTTCTGATCGGCCTGCCCTTCCAGCCAACCCCCCGCGCGCGCCCTCTGCATACAGTGCGCCGACTGCGGGTTATGGCGAATCACCCTACCCTCATCCTGTGGCACCGACACCACCAGGCGCGGCTTCCCCAGCCTATCGTCCATCACCCACTTATCCTAACCGCTATGCTGCCCCTTATAACGGTGCACCACCGGCGGAGGATTATGACGATTTACCTTATCCGACACCGCCCGGTGCGGCTGCGCCAGGCTATTATCGGCCAGCGCCACTCAATGCCGGGCCTTATCCGCGGTATACCCCTCCTGCCGCAGTTCGACCTTCGGGTAGCAGGCCCGATACCAACTTACAGGAACCCCCGCCGGTAAATCGCTCTTAAGCAATTTAAAGAGCCATAAAAAAACCCCACGATCTGCATCGTGGGGTTTTTGTCTTTACGACTGAAAATCGACTTACTTATACATGCCCTTCTTGAACGCGCGATTGAGTCTGTCTTCATTCGCGGTGCAGCAAGAACGGGTTTCGTTGGCCGCATCTAGCGCCTGACGAGCCATCGCCTTCGCTTCGCTGGCATCAGCCTGCGCTTTTTGGACTTCAGGGGTGGCGCAACCAACGGTCAAGCCAGTGATCAGGGCCAACATGGAGATTTTGGCCAGAGTTTTAAAGGTCATTCTCAGTTCCTCAGTATCAATAAAACAAAGTTAACATGTCGTAAAAACAAAAAGTTGCCACGACACAACGATTTTGTTCCAGCATAACAAAAGTAATTATATAACGGAAACTCGCGTTAGAGACAACGCAAATTGCCATCTTTAACGAATTTCAACCCGCATACCGACCTTAACCCACGGTCTGAGGGCTGCAATTTGTTGATTGTCCAACGCTACGCAACCACTGGTCCAATTGATTCCGGCCCTGTGTATTGCCGGATCACCACGACCCACCCCATGAATCCCGATCTGTCCGCCGAGCGGCGTATCTTGTGGAGGAGTATAGCCGCTGACCCAAGCTTCACGAATACGCTCGTAAGTCAGGGTATCAATCCGGTGCTCCCGTAGGGCGCGCTGAGCATAGTCGATGTTAGGGTAATCAAGGCCAATAAAGGTCTTGAAACGGCTGTATTCATTGATCCAACCCACGCGAAATACCCCAAGCGGCGTTTTATTGTCGCCCCGCCGGTATTTGATACCAACACCGCTGCTACCTAACGCAAGATGGGGAAATGCCTTGAGCTTCTGATCTCCCCTCATCACCATCAGGGTATCTTGCTTGGTGTCCACTAACAGCCAAGGCTGGTGCGGTGGATAACCGCCAGTCCCATCGGCCAGTGTGGAATCGTTAGTGACGACACCGGTTGGCGCGCAGGCGCTGGCCAACCACGCCAAACCGGCTATCAGAATGATCCGCGCGCTGCGATTCTCCATACTCATCATCGTAGTTCTTTCCGCCTCTACAATCGTTTCGATCTGCCCCAATCACCGCCGCTTGGCTGGGTTTTGCTACCCCAAGGCCGCAAAAACCCTGTGATCAGGTCTCGCTTGGGGAGAAATTTATAAAGCACCCGCCATAACGATGCAAGATGCCGGTTGATGGCTTGACACAAATCCTTAAAGGTTATCAGCACTGGGTCGCAACGCTTCCAGCGCTACCGGCCCGCAAGGATCACTCTCAGCCAAGACCTGTTCCAAACGGCTAATCCGTTCTTGGATCTGTTGATTCACGGTTTCCTGTTGAGCCAACCATGCGGCAGCCTCTGCCGCTGAAACAGCGGACGTATTAGCACCTGTGCCCAACTGGCTGCTAGCGCCAACTCCGCCGCTCAATAGCCAGCCGACAGCAAGGCCAGAGAGCAGGATGGCCATGGCTACTGCTCCCCAGACCCAGGCTCGCTGGTGGCCGGGAATCTTGGCCTCGTCGGCATATATCTTAAATTGCGTGTGTTCTTCGTCCATGACTTTTCCTCAACGCTGGACCGTAAATGCGGTGATCGGCACCAAAGTATTGGGACGGACAGTGCCCTTATAGACGGATTCCTGACCACCCCGGCTCAAACGCACTTGAAAGGGCGTGTCCTGGGGTCGTTCCTCATCCTTACGGGGCACGTAGCGGACAAGAATCTCGTAATTCCCCGGCTCAGCCTTACCAGCAGGCCAAAACGCATTTTCAACGGGACGATCCGTCAACTGACCCCGCGCTATGTTGGCATCCACATCCAGACTGCCGCCGCATTCAGCGGGATTGCGGAAATCCATCTGTCGTCCCGATGGGCAACGCACCACCAGGTCAAGATCACCCCGACTGTTCCAAAGCAGCGTCGCGGTGATTTCACCACTGCTGGCACCCGTTGCCGACATGCGCTTATCAAACTCGCGTCGTTCCTCGGCGGTCGGTTCTGTTTTGACAGGGCGTTCGGTAGTGGGCTGGACGGCAGGAGAGGTACTGGGCACCGCCGAAGGCTTGCCTGTTAATGCCTCTTCCAAACTGCGGCCGGCCCGATCAGAGCCTGCGGTCGCCGGTGGGCCAGCACTGACAGGCGGTGAACCCGTTCTCGCTGACGGCGCGATCACCGAGGCGGATGGTGTTGGTGCATCCGCAGTAGGCGAAACCCTAGCATCTGTCGGCACATCGCCAGGGCTATTCGTGGGATTAACTGGCTTTACTGATGAGCCGTTGGTAGGTGACGGCGTAGATCTAGGCATATCGGTAGAACTAACGGTGCCGGAGTTGGCGCTGCGGGTTCCTGAACCTGTTGTTACGCCTATTGTGGACAGTGTAGCGTCGCGTGCTGAAGGTGCCGCCGAAACGGTTTCACTTGGGCTACCACCAGAAACCTGTATCGACGTGACGTTTGGCCTCTCTTTCCCGCCGGCCTCAGACGCCGTATCCAGTCTGACAGCCCGATTTTGGTTCACATCGGCGGTCGTTGGTTCACCCGGTCGTGGCGTTAGGCTCGTACCCGTGATGCTGGACTTGCTAGCCACGATTGGCGACCCGGCGGCTACGTCGTGGGCAGCGGGACCGGTTGCCGGACCTTCGACATTGCCGACCACGGCCGGCAAGCTCTGGCCATGGACGGCGGAATCGGCGGCTCTACCGCTAGCCGAAGCCACCTGACCGGGGATCGGCGTGGGCGCCCCGGACGTTGCTCCATCCTGCGGCAGGCGACATTGACCGCGACGACCGGCCAGCTCAATCTGCAATTGTTCCAGCCGAGTTCGTAACGCGGCTTCAGTCTGTTGGGTACGATGTAGCGCCTCTGTCAGCTTCCCGTCTCCCGTGACGACGGCGGCTCCACGATCCGCAATGACTTCAGGGGATCGTGTTCTCCCCAGCGCCCAATATGCCGCGAATAAAAGCAGGAGCAGTGCAATGATCGCCACCCCCCAAAAATAGCGCGAGCCAACAACGACATAGCGTAACGATGATGGAGCAGTGGATGATGGAACTTGATCTTTCGATCCTGGCGTAGTGGCCATCGGCGCAGGGGCTGATTTCTCCGCCGTACTAGGACTGGAGAGTGCAGAGACTGGTTTTTTATTGCCCCTCGCGGGTTGCTTAGGCAATTCTGGAGAGGGTTGTTCCAATGCTGGCTCCAGCGGTGGCGGAGACGATTGAGCGGATTGCGCACTCTCGATGACCGATTGCGTGGCTGGCGTCGGTTCGGCGGCTGGAGTCATCACGTCGGGAATGATGACGTCCGGTACAGCCACGTCGCGCGCTGATTCAATGGGTTGGCCCACCGCCGGTATGGCAACATCGCGTAATGATCCGGCCGGCTCGCTGACCGCTGCCGGTCGGTCGGGTGATGGACCCGGTGCATCCCACGGGCGGTCTGGTATGAACCCCCAACCGGTGATAACGGGTTTACCTTCGACCAGAAACAGATCGGTCTCAGCCGGTGGCACCAGCACCGCCTGCAAAATGGCTCCCAGTTGCGCCTTGCGGGCATCATCGGAACCGGCGTAGCGTTCTGCCAGCTCCCGCCCACGTTCCATCAAGCTATTGATATCAGCAATAACCGACCGGCGCTCTTCTTCGGGAAGCTCGAACACCGAGACCGGTTTTTCATCGGGATCGCTTTCACCATACCATTCGATACGATTATTGGTGCGATCCACCATCGGCTCTGCCAGCAAGTGACCTGCATCAGAACCGATCTCGCTGGCCAATACAGTCCGTATCTGCGGATACAGCACATGCAACGGCTGCCCGAAACCACCAATCTCTCGCAGACCATCAAAGGTATGGTGGCGCAAGCGCACGCTATTTTTCATGGAACACCCTGCCGGAAAATTGGTAAAAGCAAGCGTTTCAATCCGCGCCCGTAACCGGGCGAAGCAGCATGGAAGAGGCTTCGCCTCTCTCATCAACGATTATCCCCCTGAAAGGGGCGGTTTCAAACCAGAGTTTATTTTGATGAACGATGCAGCGAGGGAAACGCCAGGCACGAGCGAGTTCGCGCCACACTGTCTTGCCATTGATCTTGAAGTCAGCAAGCAAACCGAGCGGATCGTTAAGTTCGCTGGGGTCAGAGGTGATAACGGGTGCTCGTTTGTGTTCGCTTCCGGGGATTTAGCGACGGAACTTGCCAAGCTGGATGACTTCGCTAAAGAGTGTTCCTTTCTGCTTGGCCACAACCTGATCGCTTTCGATGCCCATCATCTGGCAGCCGCCAAACCGGACCTGCGTCTGCTCAAACTGCCGATGGTAGACACCCTCCGTCTCAACCCGCTGGCTTTCCCTCGCAATCCTTACCATCATCTGGTTAAGCATTATCAAGACGGCCAACTCAAGCGCGGCGGCCTGAACGATCCAGAATTGGATGCACGGTTAACCCTGACCGTCTTTCACGATCAACACCTGGCCTTGCAGACCTTGCAACAGACCAACCCGGATCTGCTGCTAGCCTGGCACTGGCTGACCACCGTGACGGAGCGCGCAACGGTGGGTCTCAACGCCTTTTTCATGACCCTGCGCCGTCAAACGCGCCCTTCAGAGCGCGAAGCTCGCGCCGCCATTGAGCGGTTTTTGCACGGGCGAGGCTGTCCTCATCACGCACAGGCCATCCTGGCGGGGGTGGAACAACAAGGCTGGGAACTCGCCTATGCGTTGGCGTGGCTCGCAGTAGCTGGGGGCAATTCGGTGATGCCGCCGTGGGTACGCCATCAGTTTCCGCAAGCCGCCGTGCTAGTGCATCGGCTGCGGGATACGGCTTGCGACACGCCCGATTGCGCCTGGTGCCGGGAGCGGCACGACCCGGTGCGAGAACTGGCCCGCTGGTTCCCGGACATTGGCGGTTTCCGGCCTGAACCCGCCGCTGCCGACGGGCAGCCTTTACAACCGGCCATTGTCGAAACCGCTCTGCGCGGTGGGCATGTGCTGGGGATTCTGCCCACTGGCACCGGCAAATCCCTGTGTTATCAGCTTCCAGCTTTGTCCCGCTACGACAAGACCGGGGTGCTGACCGTAGTCATCTCGCCGTTAGTGGCGCTGATGGCCGATCAGGTCGCCAGCCTAGAGTCCCGCGGCATCACCCGTTGTGCGGCCATCAATGGCCTGCTGTCCCCGCCGGAGCGCACCGATGTGCTGGATCGGGTGCGGCTGGGCGATATTGGCATCCTGATTCTGTCACCGGAGCAATTGCGCAACCGCACTGTGCGGCAGGTGCTGTCCCAGCGCGAGATCGGCGGCTGGGTCCTGGACGAGGCGCATTGTCTGTCCAAATGGGGTCAGGATTTTCGGCCCGATTATCGCTACGTTAGCCGCTTCATTCGGGAAAAAGCCGGCCAAGAGCCGATCCCGCCCATCCTGTGCTTGACCGCGACGGCCAAGCCGGACGTAGCGGCGGACATCATCAACCATTTCCGCACGAAGCTGGCCATCGAGTTAACCCTGTTCGACGGCGGCACCAGCCGCTCCAATCTGGATTTCAACGTGGTGATGACCACCACCGCCGAGAAGTTCACCCAGATCCAGAACTTGCTGGAACATGACTTACCGCCGGAGCAACCGGGCGGGGCCATCGTGTATTGCGCCACTCGCAAACATGCCGAGCAGATCACCCAGTTTCTGTGTACCAAAGAATTGGCCGCCCGCTATTTCCATTCGGCGCTGCCCCCTGAAACTAAAAAAACTGTGCAGGCCGCTTTCATCAAGGGTGATTTACGGGTCATTGCCGCCACCAACGCCTTTGGCATGGGCATTGATAAATCCGACGTGCGGCTGGTGATTCACGCCGATATTCCAGGATCGCTGGAAAACTATGTGCAGGAAGCCGGGCGGGCCGGGCGCGACCGACAACCGGCCCGCTGTGTCCTGCTTTATGCACCCGATGACGTGGAAAAACAGTTCGGCATGTCGGCCCGCTCGCGGCTGACCCAACGCGAGATTCAAGGCGTGCTCAAGGCACTGCGCCATCTGGACCGTAAAAAGCGGCTCGGCGGGGAAGTGGTAGCGACAGCAGGCGAAATTCTGGCCGAAGACCAAGATGAGGCGTTCCAGCGCGATGCCGCTACCGATGATACGCGGGTGCGCACCGCGCTGGCCTGGCTGGAAGAAGCCGGACTGCTGGCGCGTGAGGAAAATCGGGTGCAGGTGTTTCCCTCGTCGCTGCGGGTCGCGTCGGTTGAGGAGGCGCAAACCAAGCTGGATAGAAAGCAGATAACCGCTCAATATCGCCGCCAATTGAGTGCGCTGGTGGCGGCGCTGATTGCGGCCAATCCCGATCAGGGCATCTCGACCGATGAATTGATGGGGCTATCGGGCTTGAGCGCTGCCCAAATCCGTACCGCGCTGTACGATCTGGAACGCTTGGGGATTGCCAGCAACGACACTGCCCTAACCGCCTTCGTGCATGTTGCGGTGGAACGCTCGTCGCGCAAGCGGCTGGAAGAGACGGAAAGCCTCGAAATCGCCTTTCTGGCGGAGCTGCGCATCGCCGCCCCCGACCTGGAAAAAGGCGAACCCTCCGTTTTGCGGCTGCGCCGCGCCGCCCAGCATCTCAAGGACGCCGGGCACGCCACAGTCCTGCCGGAGCAGCTTTGGCGGATCGTCAAAAGCCTCACACTCGATGGTCGCGACGAAGACGGCGGCGTTGGCAGCCTGCACGCGCAGCGGCTGGACCCGGAAACGATGCAGGTGAGGCTGCAACGGGAGTGGTCGAAGATCGAGCAGACCGCTCGATTGCGGCGGTCGGCGGCCGAAAGGCTACTGCAACATCTACTGGATGATTTACCGTCGGGCACCCGTGGTACTGATCTTCTGGTTCGCACCACCCTCGGCAAATTGATGGCGGCGCTGGAAAGCGACCTCATGCTCAAGAGCGCCATCAAGGCCCCGCAGAAGCTGCTGGATCGGGCGTTGCTGTGGCTGCACGAACAGGAAATCATCCGCCTTCATCAGGGTCTGGCCATTTTCCGCTCGGCCATGACCATCCGGCTGACCCCGGAAAAACGCGGTTTTCTGAAAGCCGATTTTCTGGCCTTGAAGCAGCACTACGACGAGCAGATCGTCCAAATCCACATCATGGTGGAATACGCCCAGCACGGCCTTCAAGCAATGACGGACGCCGTGCGGCTGGCCATGGATTATTTCAAGCTGCAACGCGAGGAGTTTCTGCGACTTTGGCTGCCGGAGCGGGAAAAAGAGCTTGCTCGCCAGACAACGCCGCAATCCTGGCGCGCTATCGTGGAGTCCCTCAATAATTTGGTGCAACAGCGCATCGTCACCGATGACCGCGAACAGGCCAACGTCTTGATTCTGGCCGGACCCGGTTCCGGCAAGACCCGCGTGCTGGTGCATCGCATCGCCTATCTGGTGCGAGTCCGGCGGGAAAATCCGCGCGGTATTCTGGCGTTGGCCTACAACCGCCATGCAGCGGTCGAAATTCGCCGGCGCCTTGCCGATCTGATCGGTGATGAGGCCAAAGGCCCCATCGTCCTCACCTGTCACGCGCTGGCCATGCGACTGGTTGGGGTGAGTTTTGCAGATCGTACCAACGTCATGGATGACAGCAGCTTCAAAAAGGTATTGCAACAAGCGGTAGCCTTGCTAAAGGGTGAGGGCTTACCACCGGAAGAAGCCGATGATCAACGAGAGCGACTCCTAGCCGGTTTTCGCTGGATTTTGGTCGATGAGTACCAGGATATCGGCCCTGATCAATATGAGCTGATTTCGGCGCTGGCCGGGCGAACTCGCCAAGACGAAGAAAGCCGGCTGTCGTTGTTCGCGGTGGGCGATGATGACCAAAATATCTATGCGTTCGATGGGGCATCGGTTGAATTTATCCGTCGCTTCACCGCCGACTACACGGCAAAACCGGCTTATCTGATCGAGAACTACCGCTCTAGCGCGCATATCATCGCGGTAGCTAATCAGATGATCGAGACCGCACGAGATCGCATGAAAATCGAGCATCCGATCACCATAAACCGCGCCCGCGCCAAAGGGCCTGCCGGCGGCCACTGGGAAGCGTTGGACCCAATCGGCCAAGGGCGCGTGCAGATAGTGTCGGCCGGCGACAATCAACAAACTCAAGCCATGGCCGTTATGGCTGAATTACAACGCCTCTCGCGGCTCTCGCCGACTTGGGATTGGGCGCGCACGGCCGTCATCGCCCGCACTTGGGAGATCCTTAATCCGGTGCGCGCTTATTGCGAAACGCAGGAAATTCCCGTGCAGATGGCTGACGAAGAACCGCCAAATTTCTGGCGTCTGCGCGAAACACAGTCACTACTCGACTGGCTGCACATCAGCGGTAACCGGGCTATCGGCGCGGACATTTTGCGGCATTGGCTCGACGGGCAACCAACCGGTGTCTGGTGGGATTTATTGCGGGAAGCGGTAGAGCAATATGCGCTGGAGATTGGCGACACGGAGCTACCGTACCGGCATTTCACCGAATGGCTGGCAGAATGGGGCCGCGAAATCCGCCGACAACAAACCGGTTTGCTGCTGTTGACCGCCCATCGAGCCAAAGGTCTGGAATTCGATCATGTTGCGGTTTTGGATGGCGGCTGGGGCAAGCGTAACCGCGATGAAGACCCGGATGCACCGCGTCGGCTGTATTACGTCGCGCTGACCCGCGCCAAGCAAAACGTGGTGCTGGCTCGCTTCAACGCTCCCCAGCCGCTCCTTGATGCGCTTCCCGACGGCCCGCAGTTAATACGGCGCAAACCAGTTCCCCTACCGCCACCACCCACCACGCTAAGACACCGCTACAAACGGCCGACGCTGAAAGAAATCGACATTGGTTTTGCCGGGCGTTACCCGTCAAGCCACCCTATCCATCGCGCCATCAGCTCCCTCGTTACCGGAGACCCCCTCATCTGTCGGCAAGATGGCGAACGCTGGCTGCTATTGGATAATCATGACACCATCGTAGGACGACTCGCACGCTCTTTTACCCCGCCCGCCGGGATGATCTGCACCGCAGCACGGGTTGCAGCGCTCATCACCCGCAGGAAAGAAGAAGACGAGTACCGCGATTCGATACGTTGTGATGACTGGGAAGTGATAGCGCCAGACTTAATCTTTGCACCGAAAGACTAAAGAATGGCCAGTTTTTCTCTCAAATTCGCAAGAAGCCCAACCGCATGAAGCGCCTATACTTAAAAGGCCGCCCGCCTAGCGGAATGGCTTTGAACCTTTTGGCCCCTAGCGGGAAATATCAAGTGAACGGATGCGCGATTGCGCTATTCGTGGAAAAACCAACCGATGAGCCAGCACCCTGATTTGTCACGCCCGGTCGCTGGAGCCGCCGCTAACGCCGATCTGGAACTGATCCGCGCGGTGGCGGCCAAGGACCGCCAAGCCTTTAAACGACTGTATGACCTGTACGCACCACGGATCGGACGTTACCTGTGCAAACTGCTAAAACACCCTGATCTGGTGGACGAAGCTGTGAATGATACTCTGCTGGCAGTCTGGCAAAACGCAGATCGATTCGATCCTGCCATCGCCTCGCTCTCCACTTGGCTGTTTGGCATCGCCCATCACAAGGGGCTGAAAACCTTGCGAAGAACCAGCCACTTCGGCGCTGAGCAGACCATCGACACGCTCCCACAGCCGCTGCTCGACGACGCCGAGGAGCGCGAGGATAGCCCGCAAGCCCCGGTACCCCACGGCCCCGAACACATCGTACTCGGCTGGGAATTGGGCGGCGTCTTACAATGGGCGCTGGAACAGCTTTCGCCAGACCATCGCAGCGTGATCGAACTAACCTTCGGTGAAGAACTCTCGTATCTGGAAATCGCCGAAATCGTCGGCTGTCCGCTCAACACCGTCAAAACCCGGATGTTTCACGCCCGCAAGAAGCTGGCCCAACTCTTGGCCCGGCGCGACTATCGAGTAGCCGCCACGGCGAACGATTAACCCATCATGACGACGACCCTGACCGACCCATCGCCAAACATGCACGAGGATATTGAGGCGCTGCTGCCCTGGTATACCAACGGCACCCTGACCCCCGATGAAACCACGACGGTGGAGCAACACCTCGCCCACTGCGCTGCCTGCCGTCAGGAACTGGCGCAGTGCCAGGCGCTGGCACAGGCCATCCACCGAGAACACCAAATGGAGGACTGGCAACCAGCGCCGGACGGTTTTGACCGACTGCTGGCGCAAATCGACCCAATGGAACGCAAATCGGCGTCGGCTGCAACCCGTCGCCCTAGCCTGCTCGAACACTTGAGAAATTGGCTGGGAACAACCCCCAATCCAGTCCGCTGGACGCTGGCGCTGGAAAGCATGGCAGTGGCGGCACTGCTGCTGATGGTGGCGCTACCCGGAACTCGCCCGCTTTCGGACTACGAAACCCTATCGGATGCCGCTCACTGGCCATCGACCACCGGGCCGCGCCTGCGCGTGGTTTTTGCCGACGCCACCACAGTCAAAGAGATCCAAAACCTGCTGCAAGAAATCGACGGTGGCATCATCGCCGGGCCGACGGCGCTGGGCGTTTATACGATTGCCCTGCCAAAGAGCGAGCCGACGGCGCACCTTGTCGCTGATGTAGTCGGCAAGCTCCGCGCGCGCCCTCAAGTCCGACTGGTTGAAACACTCAACGATGGAGGCTCTCTATGACCTTGACAAAACAGCAGCGACTGACCGCTATGGCCACCGCAGTCCTGATAGCGCTATGCAGTTGCGCTGGCACGGCTGAGCTGCCCGATTCACCCGCATCAGCGGCCATCGACGAACCCGGTGTCCCCAAGCAATTGCAGGCCCGCCAGATCATCGTGGCGCTGCCCGACCGATTGCGCTCGGACTGGCCGAGCATCACCCGCGACTTGCAAGCCCGTCACCAGCTCCGGCCGGTCGGCGAATTTCCCCTAACCTCCATCGGCGTTCAGTGTTTGGTCTTTCAGGTGCCCGTCGAGCAGTCGGTTGATGCGGTGCTCAGTCAGATCAAAGCCGATCCACGGGTTGAGTTAGCCCAACGCAACCAAACTTTTGAAGGCTTGCAAACCGGAGCAGCCACTGCGTACTACGAACTGGCTTACGGTGCAAAATTACTGCGGGCCGATCTAGCGCACCGTGTCAGCACCGGTCGTGATGTCAGCGTCGCCGTCGTCGATACCGGGGCTGACACCGATCATCCCAACCTGCGCGGGCGAATCGTCGAAACCGCTACGTTTGTGGAAGGCGGTGAACCCTCCTTTCGCAGCGACCGGCACGGTACAGCCATTGCTGGCGTCATCGGCGCCCGCGCCGGGGATAGCGGGATCGAGGGCATCGCGCCCGATAGCCGGCTGACGGTGCTGAAATCGTGCTGGTATTCGGACCCGGCCGCCAGCAAAGCCCGGTGCAGTAGCTGGACGCTGGCAAAAGCGGTGGATTACGCCATAACCCACCGGATCAAGGTGTTGAACTTGAGCCTTGGTGGCGGCGTGGATGATTTGCTGGCGCGCTTGCTGGCAACCGCCGAACGGAATGGGATCGTCGTGGTTGTGGCGACACTGGACAATCCGGTCGATCCGGGGTTTCCTGCGTCGCTCACTACCGTCATTCCGGCGGTTGCTTGCGATGTCAACGGCCACGTCACCACACCGCACTGGCCCAGCATTCGATTCGTGGCCGCCGCACCCGGCGTGGAGGTGGTCGCCCCGGCGCCAAACGCTGGCTACACCCTGATGTCCGGCAGTTCGCTAGCTGCCGCGCATGTCACCGGCGTCGTTGCCTTGCTGTTACAGCAAACTCCGCAAGCGACGCCCGATCAGGTCAGAGCCGTGTTGCGCGCCACCGTCAGGCCAACCGCCGGATCAGCACCGGCAGGGGTTTCACGGCTGGGAATCGTCGATGCTTGCGCGGCGCTAGCCACCCAAAATCCCACCCTGCGCTGCCCCTGAAGCGCTGCAAAGACTGCGTGCGCCTTTTGCCCGAGACGCTCAATGCTCACGCAGCGCCCGCCGCAGGGTGGCCGCCACCGGCTCCAGCAGGTAGTCAATGACGGTGCGCTCACCGGTCTTGACGAAAACTTCAGCGCGCATACCCGGTTGAAGGCGAACCCTGCCGCCAGCTTGCGCGAGCGAGGCGGCATCGACCGCCACTTGCGCGATATAGTGTGGTGCGCCGGTACGCGCATCGACCAATTGATCGGCGGAAAGGTAACGCACCACACCGGTCAATAACGGTGTCGTGCGGGTCGGGTACGCAGTTAGCCGAATGTCGGCCGGCTGATTCAGTCGCAAGTCGTCGATATCATCAAGACCGATGCGCGCTTCGATCAACAACGGCTCGGAATCTGGCACGATGTCCAGCAAGCGCTCGCCCGGCCGCGCTACTCCACCGACTGTGAACAACTGTAAATCGACCACCTGACCGGCGATGGGGGCCACGATGGCTTGCCGATTGACGGCATCGCGCGAAGGCCGTTGTTTCTCATCCAGATCAGCCAGCGTTGCCTTGACCGCCGTCAGTTCGTCGGCGGCGGCTTGGCTATATTGATTGCGCAGCGCCGTCGCGCGCGCCCGCAGTTCCTCTCTGCGCTGCCGCGACCGAGCCATGGCGCCGGTCAGTTCTGCCTGCCGCGCCAGGCGCTCCTGCTGAGCGCGCTTGAGCGCCAAAACCTGAACCTTGGACACGATCTGCCGCTGTTCACCGGCTTCATTGGCGCCCACTTCCTCGGCCAATAACCGATTGGCTTCCTTGCCCGCATCAAATTGCGCCTGAAGGCTGGCTTGCTCTCGGTCGATTTCGCTGATTTGCTGGTCAAGGGAGGTCAACTGGCGGTCCAACGCCGCCCGCTTGGTGTGAAATAGCGTGATTTCCATGCGCAACAGGTCCGCCACCCGCGCATCGGCAGCCCGCGCTCGCAGGCGGGCCGGAAAATCCGGTTCGGGGCGAACATCGCGCTCAGCTTGCAACCGGGCCGCCTTGGCCGCCGTTGCCTCCCACTGGCCAGCCAGCAAATCCAAATTAGCGGCGGCCCGCTCATCTTCCAACACGATCAGGGTTTGTCCGGCGACAACCGGGTCGCCGTTGCGAACCCGGATTTCTTTGACGATGCCACCTTCGAGATGCTGCACGCTCTTACGGTTATCGGCGACTTTCACCACGCCGGAGGCGAGAACCGCGCCCGCCAGCGGCGCTTGACCGAACATCACCCCGCCAACACCGAAAGCTGCTATGACCACCAGCAAGCCCACTCGAATCACCCGCTGCCCCTCGGTAAGCACCGCAGCAGCGGTAGAATCTGGGACCGGGCTTAAGTTTTGCTCCGCCTCACGAGTCGGTTTTTTAGCGGTCATCTGGAAAATAACGGCATCAGCAGTCATGGCGGTTTTCCTGTCATCAGAAGGAGGGTTTAGCAGTAGTTCCCCCGCACCGGATGAAAGGTTCACCACCGTGTCAGTCTCATCTGCCGTGGCGCCCGTTTAGGGCTTCCCGCCGCGAATAACCTGGGGCGCGACCGCGTTGCCGCCCTGCAATCGCTTTAACACCGCCTCGCGCGAGCCGAACAGTTGCGGTTGTCCGTCCTTAAGCACCAGCAAGCGGTCCATTTCCGGCAACAAGGTCGTGCGATGGCTGACCACGATCACCGTCGCACCAGCGGCGCGTAGGGCCTGTAATGTCGCTCGCAGGGCCTGTTCACCGTCGCGGTCGAGACTGGCGTCGGGTTCGTCCAGCACCACCAAGCGCGGCATACCAAACACAGCGCGGGCGAGCGCGACCCGCTGGCGTTGGCCACCTGACAGCCCCACGCCGTTCGGACCCAGCTTGGTATCGTAGCCCTGCCGCAAATGCAGGATCATAGCGTGGGCGTGCGCCAAGCGGGCGGCGGCTACAATTTGGTCAGAGTCGGCTTCACTCAGACGGGCGATGTTCTCAGCCACCGTACCGGCGAACAGTTGCACATCCTGCGGTAGATAACCGATATGCTGGCCCAGCCGCTCCCGCGACCACTGCCCCAATGTTGCGCCGTCCAGGCGAATTTCACCGCTGCTCGGTTGCCAACAACCAGCGATCAAGCGCGCCAAGGTCGATTTGCCGCTGCCGCTGCCACCGATGATTCCCAGGGTCTGGCCGGGTTCTAGCGCGAAGCTGACGCCTTGCAAGAGCGGCTGGTCGCTACCGGGCGCACAGTAACCGAGCTTGCTGACGGTGATGGCACCGGACGGTTCCGGCAAGGCAGTGACCGGCTCGCTGGTTGGCTTGGCCAGCAACACATCTAGCCGCCGATAAGCGGCGCGAGCCTCAAGTAAAGTTTTCCAGCCGCCAATGGCAGTTTCCACCGGGGCCAGCGCCCGCCCCAGCAACAGGGTGCTGGCCAGCATGACGCCCGATGTGGTGGTCTGTTCGATCACGAGCCGGGCTGAGGCCGCCATCACCGCAACCTGGATCAGTAAGCGAGTGCAGCGACTCAAGGCGCCGATGCCGCCACCGGCCCGGCCGGAACGCATCCAGGCCTCCAGCATCTCACCACTCGCCTGTTGCCAGCGATGACGCAAGGCGGGCAACAGGCCCAGGGCCTGCACCACTTCGGCGTTGTGGGCCGCTGCATCTGCGATAGCCCCTGCCACGCGCGCTTTACGCTGGATTTCGTTGAGCGGCTCGCGGCTGAAGCGCTCGTTCATATAAGCAAGCGCGGCCAGAGTGAGTGCGCCAATAGCGGTGATAACCCCCAAACCGGGATCAAGCAGCGCGATAAGCCCAAGATAAAGTGGCGCCCACGGCGCGTCGAACAGGGCCGTGAGCGTGCCGCCGCTAAGAAATCCGCGTAGCTGCGCAACATCGCCCAGACCGGCGGGATCAGCGTCAGCCGCAGTCAACGCCTTGCGCAAGGTACCCGCCAGCACCACCGGGCCGAGCAAATTTTCCAGTCTAGCCCCCGCCAACAGCAACAACCGGCCCCGAATGAGATCCAGCAGCAATTGGGTCAACAGCGCACCGACCGCCATCACCGTCAACACCAGCAACGTCGCTTCCGAACGGCTGACCAGCACCCGGTCGAACACTTGCAATGAGTACAGCGGTACAGTCAGCAACAGCACATTGAGAAATAGGCTAAACAGTCCAGCATAGAGGAAATAGACGCGGCATTGACGGAGATAGCGGCGCATGGCGGAATCCTGGCTGAGTGATCATGGGCGTTGCGGCGTATTCGACGACGGTTTATCGGTTATTCCCCAGCCAGGGGTTAAAGGTTTAACCGCACATAAAAAACGGCGCCCAAAAGCGCCGTTTTAATAGAGTTGGAGCCGTGATTCAGCTTACGAGAACACGCCACTGATCTGAATATCGGCATCGACCAGCATCGTCGCGGCGCCATTGGTATAGAGATCGTAAACCTGATTGCCGATGGTTTGTTGCTGACCGGTATCGTCCCAGCCGAAATCGGTGACTGTCACCTTATCCGCCGCATCACCTTCGATGCGTAGGTTATGATTACTGTTGATGGCGAAAACATCGTTAAATTCGATAAACAGTTGAGCATTCGTCGCGCCGGGTCGTAAATCGAATACTTCGGTGTTCTGAATCAAATTATCATTCATCGTCCGTAGATCCAGCGTCAGGCTACCGAACAGATCGCGGAGCCGCACGGTGTCCACGCCCGTTCCGCCATCGTACTGGCCAGCGCTCGCACCAGCGCCGAAATCATCGGCATCAAATATCATAACGTCACTCTCTGACCCACCGCTGTAACGGTCGCGGTCAAAACTCCCATCCAAGGTGTCCGAACCCTGATCACCGCTCAACACATCGTTACCCTGGCCACCGTTGAGCGTATCGCTGTCGTTGCCACCGATCAGAGTGTCGTTGCCGAAATCGCCACGCAGGGTGTCATTGCCGCCGCCACCATTGAGCACATTGGCGCCTACGTTGCCGGTAATCACATTACCGGAACCATTCCCAGTCCCATTAATGGCCGACGTGCCGACCAGGGTCAGGTTTTCGACATTGACGGTCGAATTGAGTGAAAAGCTGATCGAACTTTCCACCGTATCGGTATCGGGGCCGCCGTCGATCAGAGCATCGGTTTCGCTGCTGGAATTGATGACGATAGTGTCATTGCCACCTTCGCCCCGGATCGTATCGCTGCCCGCTCCGCCGTCCAGACGATCCCCGCCGCCACCGCCATTGAGCGTGTCTTTGCCGCCGCCGCCGGATAAAGTGTTGAAACTGCTGTTGCCGGTGATGACGTTATCGCTGTTATCGCCCGTTCCACTGATGCTGCCGGTTCCGGTCAGGGTCAGATTTTCGACGTTATGGGCGTCACTTAAATCGTAGGAAATCGAGCTTTCCACCCGGTCGGTGCCGCCGAACAGCAAATCGTCGTCAACCACATCACTAACATTGTCAACGACATAGACATCGTTACCACCGCCACCTTTCATGGTGTCTGCGTTAGAGCCACCGTCCAGCCGGTCGTCGCCGCCATCGCCGTACAGCGTGTCGGTTCCCGCATCACCGAAGAGCCGGTCGGCCCCGTTGCCCCCATGCAGGATATCGTTGCCGTCATTGCCGTGCAGGGTGTCATTACCGTCGTTGACGAACACATCGAACCACTCGCCATCGCCGAAGAGTTCATCCGCGCCACCGTTACCGTTGATCGTATCGTTGCCGCCCAAGCCTTTGATTTTATCGGTAAGGCTATCATTGGGGGCCGTATAGGTATCGTTGCCTGAGGTCAATGAGGTTTCACGATTAAACGCCATGGTCAGTCTCCCAGAAATAAACAGATTTGAACGATGTCCGGCTCAACGCGAACCGAAGGTTTTCAAGGTCGGGCCTATTTCGCCTTCCCCTTACCGATCTATTTCCAGGTGACGGTCTGATGGTTTAACCCAAATGTAAAAATTTTAGGAGTTACGCAGTTGCCGGTAGCCTGTAAAGTGGATTAGTCAGATAGGTGCGGATGGCGGGGCGGATGATAGCGAGTTTCGCCTCAAACCA
>NZ_CBTJ020000089.1 GCF_001051235.1 Candidatus Competibacter denitrificans Run_A_D11
AGCCGGTCACTGAAACACCCGTCACCGAACCGGGTCCTCAGCAAACGCTTTTAGTCGTGGAAGATCATGACGCGAGCCGTAAAGCCATTGAACTCGCCCTCGCCGCGCATTACCAGCTCATCATGACCGATCGCAGCGACGGCGTGCGGGCCCTTTGTGAACGCGAACGGCCCGCTGCCGCGTTAATCGATTTGAATTTGGGCTTTTCCGAAACCTCTGGCGGTTCAGGGTCTGCTCTCATCCCGCAACTCAAAGACCAATTGCCCGTCATTATTCTCACTGTGGATGCGACGCCCGCCTCGCTGGCCGCAGCGACCCAAGCCGGTGCTTGGCTTTATGTGGTGAAGTCGCCCACGCCGTTTCAGTTGCGCGCCCATGTCGCCTGCGCCATCGCCCGTTATCAGGCAAGTTATACGCCGCCAGAATCGCCCAATGCCGTCGATCTCGCCACGGGCTGGTTTATGGCGACCTATCACCTCTCCTTTTCGGCGGCGCGCCAGATGATGAAAACACTCGCCTCCACCCAACGCTGTCGCTTAAGCGAGATAGCCGAGCAAACGCTCGAGCGACACACGGTCGAAATGACGACCCGTGAGCTGGCAAAGCGCCTGTTTTATACCTCAGACAGTTCACCACCTTGACAGCGCGTATTGGTCTTGGTATCGTTTTTTTACTGCTAATGACGCAACCGGGGAGCAGTGAACTTGCTGCCTTAACAATAGCCAGTGAGTTCCCCGTAGGCTAGACCACGACCTACCGGCCGCCTTAGCGGAATGGGTCCTGAGAGGCCGGTCGTCCCAGAAAGCGGCACGACTGATTTATCCAAGACGTCTTTATAGTCTGACTTTTTGATAAGTCTGTTTTGGTTTTCGCCTGTTCTCAGGTAACAGCCAAGACATTGGGTAAGTTGTCGCTGTTTTTTGGAGAGACGATGGGTCACTTCACGGTGCTGAGTCCACTTCTTGATGACCTGCTTGGGCGGGTCTCCCCTAAACTCGTTTGCTTATTGAGTGCTCTCAATGTCTGGGGTTGCCTTGTGGGGTCTGATCCTCATGCGGCGTCTCGCACTGAAGCACACGCTGGCCCCCAGCGGCGTTTCCCTTGCATCGCGAAGACCCCTCCCGGTCGGCGCGGGCCTTCTTGCGCCCTGCGATCCCCCTGTCACCTGGTGTTTTTTCAAAATGGCCACCGTTTTGGCGTGATCGAGGCGGTGCTTGCCCAATACGCAAGACGTGTTCTCATCAATGGCGGTTCTCCTACAGCGTCCCGGCCCGCTGTCCGCTTTGAATGGATCTGCATCCTGGCGCATCGACGGCAGCGTGCGGCTTGGAATTGGGTGAAACGCTTTTTAGTGGAGAGGGCCAGCACCGAACCACGATCAACACGGGGAGAAACGACGGATGGCTAACCGGCGCATGACCCAAGAGATCGCCTACGAACTCTGGCGACGCTATGAACAGGCGCATGCCCAGGGCCAGCCGCTGCCCCCCTTGGCGCAGCTCAAGGCGGCCGTGTGGGACGTCTATCCCGATGCTCCGGTAGCTGTGGTTGACGTCGGCGTCGAGCTTTTTTTAGAGGGTCTCTTTACGGCGACGGTGCAGAAAATTCAATCGCATCGTTACGTGCACGAGGTGTTGGTGGATGCGG
>NZ_CBTJ020000090.1 GCF_001051235.1 Candidatus Competibacter denitrificans Run_A_D11
CGCCGTCACGCTCTTGGCAGCCGCCATCGTGACCGCACACTCCCCCGTTCCCACGCACGCCCCGCTCCAGCCCCCAAACCGGTAGCCCGCCGCTGGCGTAGCAGTCAGCGTCACCACCGTATTGGCTTCGTAGGCTTCGCTGCAATCTGTCCCGCACGCAATCCCCGCCGACGTGCTCGCCACGGTCCCGCTGCCACTGCGATAGACCATCAGGGTGTATTTGGGTATGGCCGTGAAGGTCGCCGTCACGCTCTTAGCAGCCGCCATCGTGACCGCACACTCCCCCGTTCCCACGCACGCCCCGCTCCAGCCCCCAAACCGGTAGCCCGCCGCTGGCGTAGCAGTCAGCGTCACCACCGTATTGATTTCGTAGACTTCGCTGCAATCCGTCCCACACGCAATCCCCGCCGGCGTGCTCGCCACGGTTCCGCTGCCACTGCGATAGACCATCAGGGTGTATTTGGGTATGGCCGTGAAGGTTGCTGTCACGCTTTTAGCGGCAGCCATCGTGACCACACACTCCCCCGTCCCCGCACACGCCCCACTCCAACCACCGAAGGTGTAGCCCGCCGCTGGTGTGGCATTGAGCGTTACGACCGTATTGGCTTCGTAGGCTTCGCTGCAATCCGTCCCGCACGCAATCCCCGCCGGTGTGCTTGCGACGGTCCCGTCACCAGATTTAGTAACTGACAATGTATAAGAAGAAGATGGCAGTGACTGCTCAGGTCGATAGTCAGCCACAGCCATTCGAGTGTTATTTAATGAAAGAGCATTATTTGCTGAATCTGGCGCCCCCTCGCTCACACCACAACTAATTCCGCCAGCACAGGTAATAGCTGGATTAGAAAACTTGCCGATGCTAGGGCTTAGATAACTCATCACAGTGCCAAAAACCCCACTGACACCATAGCCATAAGAGTATGGGTAGGCTCCTGATCCGCCGCCAGCGTGTGCGCGATCATGCATGCTACCCATATTGTGGCCGAGTTCATGGGCAAAGCTTAGATCAAGGCAGTAATAACCTGATCCATCTACATCTGGGCCATCGCTCACCACTGAATAGCCATACCCTGCTTGTCCGCTCCTGCCACCGATCCAGGCGATCCCACAACCGCCGGCAGTAGCACGCTTAAACGGACGGATTAAGGAAACCAAATCAGCGCCTTTGGCATCCCGTAATCTGGCTACACCCGCTAGAGTCGGATCGCTGCCATACGTAAGAGCATCCAAAGCGGAGCCGTTATCAGTCTGATCACTGTAATTAACTTGCTCTTTGTGAACCAGGCGCAAATTAATATAGACACTGCTATCGCGATAGGCCTGATTTGACAAAGCTATGATTTGATCAAGTCGAGCCGATAGACCATTGCCAAGGCGGTTGGCCAGCCCTGGTGTGTATAAAATCATTACATCAATGGTTGTTAACGTATCGGCGGCAGCAAACTTGGCAGCCCGACTGATAAGGTTGCCCTCCCTGTCCGGTGCAGTACTGTCTTCGGTTGGTTTGTTTGATGGATCACGTAATTCTTTTGGCAACGGAATGACAGTGTCATCACCTGGTTCGCTTGCTTTAAGACCCGCAGCCTGCGTATCGATGAGCCACTCGCCATCACTGTCCGATTCGACCAGAAACTCTCCATCTGGGGTTAGAATCCGACCCGAAGCCCCAGAATCACCAAACGTGATAACAGCACGATAGTCATTACCGTAGCCCTTCAGATAACCTGACCAGGTCACATTCCCGCTGGGATGGTCTTGGCGCCCATCGTAGACGATTTCGTAGCTAGCACCACCTGGCAGCGAAAAACGAGCCTTGGCATTCAGTGGAAGATCGGTGATAGCCCGATTAAGATGTACTGCGTCTCGACCGACCTCAGAAGAAGCCGCTCGCCTCTTGGCATTCGGAGAGACGACTACAGGAGAGAAGAGATCAACTGCATTATCTCCATCGGCAGCGGATGCTGGCGCCTCACCCGCTACGCCTGGCATAGATCCTATGGCCCAAACCAAAAAACAGGCCATTATCATCCGATGGGTCGGTATGGAACCTTTAGCGTATCTTAATAAGTCATTTAAATTTTTTTTAAAAAAATTAGTCATGGTGACTGCGCGCTCCATATATTCACATGCGATCCATGACCAAGCCTGCAAGCGGACATTAAAAAATTAGAGCGCCAAAACTTTAAAGCTGAATCTGGCGGTTCCGCTGTCATAGAGCATGGCCCCTTAGACCGGTGACTTTGTGTCACTACCTTTCGGTAGCTATACCTTTTACAGATTGACTCTGATGTTACGAGTCTAGCATCTTTGCACTATAAATGCTACTAAATCCGGCATGAAAAAATCAATATGTAAAATATTTTTCCTACGTTTTTCTATAAAAAAACAGCCCTAAGGATCATTAATGCATCACTTAATTCTCCTCAAAACGCAACAATCGCAAACTCTGATCGACATCACCGAGCGGGTTCGTACCATTGTCAAAGAAAGCGGCATCCAGAATGGCCTGCTCAACGTCTACGCCCAAGGCGCAACCGCCGCCATCATGATTCAGGAAAATTGGGACGAAAGCGTACCGCTGGATGTGGTGAACTTCTTGCGCAAGCTGATCCCGCCGGGCGTCTGGCTGCACGATCAACAGGATGGCAACGGCGACGCCCATTTGAAGGCGGGCTTAGTGGGGCCATCCGAGACCATTCCGATCATTGATGGCCAATTGGGGCTATCGACCTGGCAGGGAATTTTCTTTTGTGAGTTCGATGGCCCGCGCTCGAACCGGACGGTGGTCTGCACTCCCTTGTCGATGGATCAAAAATAAGACTCAGGCCAGAGCGTGTTCCAGATCGGCGATCAAATCCTCTACCGCTTCAATGCCGACCGACAGCCGCACCAAGCCGTCATCAAAGCCCAATTGCCGGCGCACTTCCGGTGGAACTGAAGCGTGTGTCATCAGGGCCGGGTGCTCGATCAAGCTTTCGACTCCACCCAAGCTTTCCGCCAAGGTAAACAAACGACAGCGGCTCAGAAACTGCGTTACGTCATTTAAGCTGCCACGCACCACAGCGCCGATCATACCGCCAAAACGGCCGTCCATTTGCCGGCGTGCTAACGCATACTGGGGATGGCTGGCTAGGCCAGGATACATGACCCGTTCGATCTTCGGATGTTGCTCCAACCAGGTGGCGATCTGGAATGCGTTGGTACTGTGGCGCTCCATGCGCAGGCTCAGAGTTTTTAAGCCACGTAACGCCAAGAAGCTATCGAATGGGCTGGCAACACCACCTATCGCATTTTGCAGATACCCTAACCGCTCAGCCAACTCCCGGCCACGACACACCGCCACACCCCCGATCATGTCGGAATGGCCATTTAAATATTTGGTGGCGGAATGAATAATGATATCGAAATCGTACTCCAGGGGCCGCTGCGCCCACGGCGTAGCAAAGGTGTTATCCGCCACAGTCAAGATGCCACGCAAGCGAGCCGCAGTAGCAACCATTTCTAAATCCACCAGCTTTAACAGCGGATTACTGGGTGTCTCCACCCAAATCATCCGCGTTTTTGGGGTCAACACCCGCTCTAGGGCGGCCGAATCGACTAAATCCGAATAGGAAAAAGTTAAACCGGCGCTACGCCGACGCACTTGTTCGAACAACCGGCGAGTGCCGCCGTAGATATCATCAAGCGCGACTACATGATCGCCGCTATTAAGTAGCTCCAATACGGTCGAGGTGGCCGCCAGCCCGGAAGCGAAGGCAAACCCGGCATCGCCACCTTCAAGATCGGCCACACAGCGTTCGTAAGCGAAGCGGGTCGGGTTCTGGCTGCGCGAATACTCAAAACCTTGATGCACACCCGGACTAGACTGGACGTAGGTGGACGTGGCATAGATCGGAGTGACCACCGCACCGGTGGCCGGGTCAGGCGACTGGCCGGCGTGAACAACGCGGGTGGCAAACCCAAACGGATGAACTGGATCGGTCATGACGAAAACCTTGGAGTAATAGGCTATGGGGCGAAGATAGCAGCGGGCAAACAGCCCTGGCAGTCCAATTTTTTAACATCATATCCGAGACCTCAAACTTCTGATAAGGAGACTGACCGTGCCGATTTCGGACGCGCTTTGGCAACTGAATGCCGATCTGGCCCAGGCTTGCCTCGATTTGCCTTTCGTGCGTGGCATCGGCGACGGCTCACTGCCCCGCGAGCGATTTGCCTGGTACATCGGCCAGGATGCCTTTTACCTGCAAGCGTTTGCGCGCGCCTACACGCTAGCAGCCGCCAAGGCCCCGGATTGGAATGGCTTCCAAGAATTGCACGAACTGGCGGGTGGGGTATTACAGGAACTCGAACTCCATAAGGGCATTGCTACCGCCTGGGGATTGAATTTGGCGCAAATCACTCCTGGCCCGGCCACTCGACGCTATACCGATTTTTTACTGGCCACCGCCTGGGCCAGCGAAACTGGGATCACTATTGCCGCCATGACTCCTTGTATGCGGCTTTACACCTGGCTAGGCGCGCAGTTGGCGGCCCGGCAGCGCACATCACACGACTACAGCGCTTGGATAGACACCTACAGTAGCCCTGATTTCGAGCAACTGGCTGTCCGTTTGGAGCAGTTGCTGGATCGCTATACCCCCGACAATGCAGCCGCCGCCGGTGTTTATCGCTATGCGATGGAATGTGAATCTGACTTCTTTCAAGCCGCCTGGTCGATGGCCTAAAGCTGTTTTCTAGCAATCATCTCGCAAGGTTGCTCTATTCCGGGTCGGCCAGGCTCGTGCGTCTCTCTGGAGCACTCTATCGACACTCGCTGTGCTTATCGACTATCATGCAGAGATCGACAGGGCGAAAAGAACTGAGGTCGCTTTTGGGGTTACCGAAGAATCAAACAGTTTAATCAATCGGTTATATAATCCCTCAATGACGAACTTGCAGGTCTCCTCTGCTCTTATCACGAAGCGCCGGCCCCCGAGTCACGGATTGGCGTCACCGCTTCGATTACCTGTTTCAATGGTGGCCCGTATCGGCCCCCCCGCGACGACAAACTGTGAACCCCGTCAGGCCCGGAAGGGAGCAGCGGCAGCAGCGGCCTCGGGCGCCGGGGTGTGGCTGGTAGGGGCCGCCACCCTTTCCATAAAGCTTCACTGGACTACCGATAGCCCAAATTTTGCCTTTTTTCTATCAAAGGCCAGCGCATGAGCTATCAGGTTTTAGCCCGCAAATGGCGGCCACGGACATTTGCCGAACTGGTTGGCCAAGAGCATACGGTTCGTGCCTTGACCAACGCCTTGGATCGGCAGCGGCTGCATCACGCCTTTTTGTTCACCGGTACCCGTGGCGTTGGTAAAACCACCATTGCCCGTATTTTTGCCAAATCGCTCAATTGCGAACTGGGGGTTAGCTCGACCCCTTGCGGCCAATGCGCTGCATGTCGTGAAATTGATGCGGGCCGCTTCGTGGATCTGGTCGAAGTGGATGCCGCTTCCCGTACCAAAGTCGAAGACACGCGCGATCTACTAGAGAATGTGCAATACGCGCCGAGTCGCGGCCGTTTCAAGGTGTACCTGATCGACGAAGTGCACATGCTCTCCAGCCACAGCTTCAACGCCCTGTTGAAAACCCTGGAAGAGCCACCGCCGCATGTCAAGTTCTTGCTGGCCACCACTGACCCGCAGAAACTGCCGGTGACGGTTCTGTCGCGCTGTTTGCAGTTTGGCCTCAAACGCTTGCCCACAGCCATGATCGCGGGTTACCTGGGCCAAGTGCTCACGCAAGAGGACATCCCTCATGAGGAATCTGCTCTAAGGTTGATCGCTCGCGCCGGTGACGGCAGTATGCGCGATGCCTTGAGCCTATTGGATCAGGCAATTGCTTTTGGCGGTGGCCGGGTGGAGCAGACCACCGTTGCCAGTATGCTCGGCACCATTGATCGGCGCTGCACGGTCGATCTGCTGGACGCGCTGGCCGCCAACGATGCGCCGGCCCTGTTGCAGCGGGTAGCGGCGCTTAACGAGTTGGCGCCCGACTACGCCACTGTGCTGGCCGATCTGCTCTCGCTGCTACAACAGGTCGCGCTGGCCCAAATGGTACCCGATGCCCCGCTGGCTGGTGATCTTGCCGACCCTGAAGACGTTATGCGACTAGCACGCAAGGTGCCGCCGGCAGATGTACAACTGTTTTATCAAATCGCCTTGCTGGGCCGGCGCGACTTGCCGCTTGTCCCGGAGCCACGCGGCGGTTTTGAAATGGTGCTGTTGCGGATGCTGTGTTTTCGGCCGGCTGCCCCAGCAGCACTCGCTACGGTGCCCCATGAATCGTCCAGCCAGGAGTTGCCACCCAGGCCAGCCCCTACCGTTTCTCCGGTGCCGCCACTCACGCCGCCGACTAGCGTGCCTGTGACGCCCATCCGCCAGCCCAGCGCGCCACCGGCTTCAGATTGGGGACGCTTGGTGGAAAATCTGGGGTTGGGCGGCATGGCAAAACAACTGGCCCTGAACTGCATACTGATTGCCCGCGAGGGTAACGATTTTCGTTTGGGCCTTAGCCCCGCGCACGCCCAAATGCTCACCAAAGCCATTCAGGATCGGGTAAAAGTGGCCCTGGAGCAGCACCTCGGCACTCCGGTCAATCTCCGCTTTCAAATCGGTGAGTTAACGGCGGCCACCCCGGAAGATGAACGCAAACAACGACGAACGGAACAAGAGCAAGCAGCAATCGCAGCGGCCAATCGGGACCCGAACGTGCAGGCCATGGTAGAAATGTTTGATGCACAAATCACCAGGGTTCGTCCGCTGGATGGCGACTAACGGCCCATTTCTATCCTGTCGGTAGGATAGACACAGTGGCAAACGCAGCTATTTATCGATCAATCTGGAGGCAACATGATGAAAGGCGGGTTGGGCAATATCATGAAGCAAGCGCAAAAGATGCAGGAAAATCTGCAAAAGGCGCAGGCAGAAATTGCAGCCCTGGAAATCGTCGGGGAAGCCGGCGGCGGCCTGGTGAGCGTGACCGTAACCGGTCGTTACGAAGTAAAACGGCTGCATATCGATGCCAGTTTGGTGGGCGATGACAAGGATATGCTGGAAGATCTGGTCGCGGCGGCATTCAACGACGCTGTTCACAAAGTCGAACGCACAACTCAAGAGAAAATGTCTGGTTTGACCGCTGGGATGGGATTACCGCCGGGGATGCTGGGCGATTTCAAGCTACCCTTCTGATAGTCCGCCGTGGCGGCTTCCCCGCTATTAGAGCGCTTGATGGCGGCCTTGCGCTGCCTACCGGGTGTCGGCCCGAAATCGTCGCAGCGGATGGCCTTGCACTTGCTGGAGCGGGACCGTGATGGAGCACATCGACTGGTGGAATCGCTGCAAAGTGCCCTGGACCGGATCGGTCGCTGCCAACGATGCCGCGATCTGAGTGAAACCGAACTCTGTGCGTTATGTGCCAACCCACACCGTAATCCCACCCTGTTGTGCGTGATCGAAACACCCGCTGACGTCCTGGCGGTAGAACAGGCCACTGGTTTTCAGGGGCTGTATTTCGTGCTGATGGGCCATCTATCGCCGTTGGATGGCATCGGCCCAGTGGAGCTGGGGCTGGATATGCTGGAAGCACGGCTGGATGAAGGTGAGATCCGCGAAATCATCCTGGCCACCAACCCGACAGTCGAAGGCGAAGCCACCGCTTACTATATCGCTGAGATGGCCCGCGAGCGCGGCATCCGCCCGACCCGCATCGCCCATGGGGTACCGCTGGGCGGCGAACTGGAATATGTGGATGGCGGCACCTTGGCGCACGCTTTTGCGGGCCGTCGGGATCTGTGAAGCCTACCGGAGAAACTCTATGAGTGATTGCATCTTTTGCCGAATTGCCACTGGCGAGATCCCCGCTACCACGCTCTATGACGATGGTGAAATTCTGGCGTTCCGCGACATCAACCCGGAAGCACCTGTCCATGTCCTCCTGATCCCGCGCCGACATATCGCCACCCTAAACGATCTGGCAGCAGCGGATGCCACACTGATCGGCCGGTTATATCTGGCCGGCAAGCAGGTTGCCGCTGAGCTGGGAGTCGCCGAGAGCGGTTACCGCACGGTGATCAATTGCAATCGCGATGCCGGCCAGATCGTGTTCCATATCCACATGCACTTGCTGGCGGGGCGGGAATTGGGCTGGCCACCGGGTTAAAAGGAAGGAGAAGTCCAGTCGGCGGCGGCCGGCCAATTCAGGCGTTCTTGAGAAACTGGCGAATCAGCGGTAGGTGGCGGCGGCTGACTTCTAAGCGGTCGGGGATATCGGTAAAGACTAAATCGGCCCCACCATCCGCTGTCTTCTCTAAGCCGGCGATCTGCGCCGCCATGGCCAGCGCGTTGCGATGCACCCGCACTACCCGCGCACCCAGCTCGGTTTCCAGGGTTTTCAACGATTCTTCGATCAGTGCCTCACCGTGGCGGTGCCGCACCGTGACGTATTTTTGATCAGCCTGAAAATAGCACACCTCAGACAACGGAATCAGCTCAAGCCGTTGGCCGAGACGAACCCGGAGATGGGTACGACCGGCTTCAGCGGGTTCGGCCGCCAAACTGGCGAGTTGCGCCCGATTGAGGCGGCTAGCGCTGGCCAGCACCCGCTCTAAATGCTCCAAGCGAATCGGCTTGAGCAAATAACCGACCGCGTGGGCATCAAACGCATCCAACGCATATTGGCTATAAGCGGTCACAAAGACGATGGCCGGCGGTTTCTCCAGCGCCGCGAGTCGGGCAGCGGTTTCCAGGCCATCCAACCCCGGCATCTGGATATCCAACAAAACGATATCGGGCACCAAATTGGCGGCTAACCGCAAGGCTTCGGCACCGTTAGTGGCTTCGCCGCAGAGATGGTAGCCGGAAAGCTGGCCCAACAACCCCCGTAACCGGTCACGGGCCGGTGGTTCATCATCGACGATCAACACGTTCATGGCGCAAACTCCAACGGAGATCTAGCGCAAGGGTAGCCAATCCGCAGCGGATACCTGCTTATATCTAGGAAAAAATTGGACTATCCCGCTCTTCCAGAGGTATAGCAAAAGCGATCTGATAGTGTGCCGAAGTTTCGGTAATTTCGAGCGGATTTGGCGCGTTGTAAGCGAGTTGCAAACGCTGGCGAATATTGTGCTGGGCGATTCCTTGACCAAATCGGGCAGTGACGCCAGTAGCCGGGCGTGGATTGGCGACCGTGATCCGCAAGGCGTGGGGCTGCCGCTCGATCTGGATGGTTAAGGTTCCACCCTCCGGCAGTTGTTGAATACCGTGATGGATGGCATTTTCCACCAGGGGCTGTAATAGCAAGGCTGGAATCAGCAAATCGAGCGGTAAGTTTGCCTCCAGTTGCCAAGCCACTTGCAACCGCTCCCCTAAGCGTAAGCTTTCAATAGCCAGATAGCGCCGGGTCAATTCCAGTTCCGCCGCCAAAGTGATACGTTCCCGATGGGCAAGCGCCGAGCGCAGCATATCCGCCAGATCAAGGACCGCTTGTTCGGCCCGGTCGGGCTGACCATGAATCAGGCTGGCAATCGTATTGAGGGCGTTGAACAGAAAATGCGGATGAATGCGGGCCTGCAAGGCTTGCAAGCGGGCACGGGCTTCGGCTTCAATATTCCGCTTCCAATGGTGCTGGACATAGAAATAACGTAGCGCGATCAACGTCACGATACTGCTGATCGCCAAGTTGCGGATGAGCGTAAACCGTAGCGGCGGCGGATTTTGCGAGTAGCTGGCATAGGATGCCAAAAACCACCAACCGGCCAGAGAAAACAACAGCGTAATCAGCAGAGTCAATCCCAGCACGGCCAGGGTTGCGGCAAACGTGTCAAGCTGGTCAAGCCAGCGCTTACAAAAGCACAAAACAGCCGCCGAACCTAAGACTACCCATTGCACGAAGAGTGAGATGATTGCCAGCTCATTCCAGAATTGGCCGCGGTCGTCGATTTCCCAGAGCGCCAAAACCAAGGCAAACAACTCGGCAAGCAAGACCATCACCAAAACCGCTTGATTGGCGCAGAATCCAGGCAAAAAACCTGTCGCGACCGGTGTCTGGGTGGCTGTGGAGGGATCAGGAAGTGAGGTCACGGCCTATCAGCTCATACGTCCGCGACAAGGTTTGGATGGGTCTAAAACCACCGGTGACGGATCATTGAGATCGTCAAAGCGTACAATAGGCAGTTAAGGAGAATCGGTCATCTTGCGAAGGCTTGGGCATCCATATTGCCGATACCTTTGCACATACCAAGCTTCACAGAGGGGATGGTGGAGCGGAAGGGGATCGAACCCTCGACCTTCGCATTGCGAACGCGACGCTCTCCCAGCTGAGCTACCGCCCCATCTTAAAGTTTACATAGAGGGGAAATACTACAATCTTCCCCTTTCTTACGCTAGACCCACAGCAGAAAATCGTGCTCTCAATTTCTATCATCATTCCCATTCTCAATGAAGCCGCTTGCATTGTCACCTGCTTACAGGCTTTGCAGTCGTTGCGAGCGCAAAATTGCGAGTTGATCGTGGCCGATGGCGGCAGTCGGGATGACAGCGTGACACTGGCCGAACCGCTGGCAGATAGGGTTATCGCCAGCACGCCTGGCCGTGCAGCGCAGATGAACGCGGGCGCACAGCACGCGCGCGGTGCCATCCTCTGGTTTTTGCACGCTGATAGCCTGCCACCGCCAAATGCCGCTGAGCTGATCCGCACAGCGCTGGCGCAACCACAGCACAGTTGGGGCCGTTTCGATGTGCGCTTGTCTGGCTCGCAACTCTTGCTGCGCTGGGTGGAAACGCTAATGAATACCCGTTCCCGGCTGACGGGCATCGCCACCGGCGATCAAGGCATTTTCATTGACCGAAGGTTGTTCGAACAAATCGGCGGTTATCCGCCCATTGCTCTGATGGAAGACATCGCCTTGAGTCGTATGCTGAAGCGTCACGGTCGGCCGGCCTGCTTGCAACAGCGCTTGCTAACGTCCAGCCGTCGTTGGGAACAGGGAGGCGTTTTGCATACCATTCTGCTGATGTGGCGCTTGCGCCTAGCCTATTTTTTCGGCGCCGATCCCGACGCTTTGGCGCGAATTTATTATCGCCGGGGCGTCAATCCGCGCCCGTGATCGGAGTTTTTCCGATGAACGACCGTTATATTTTTCCCAAAGCTCGCTTACTGATCTTCGCCAAGGCCCCGGTTCCTGGGCAAGTGAAAACCCGTCTGGCGGGCTGCTTAGGAGCGCGTGGCGCGGCGCATCTTTACCAGTCGCTGTTGCATCGCACCCTGGCGATGGCTTGCGCTGCCCGACTGTGCCCAGTCGAATTGTGGTGCGCACCGGATGCTCGACACGGGTTTTTCATCGCGTGTCGGCGAAACTACGGGGTACGCTTACGTCGCCAAACCAGCGGTGATCTGGGAAAACGCATGGCGAACGCCTTTCAGCGCACGCTCGCTGAAAGCGTTAATGTGGTTCTCATCGGTGGTGATTGTGCGTCGGTGAATCCGGCAGAACTGCTCACTGCTTTCACGCATCTCGCCGCCGGACACGAGGCTGTTCTAGGCCCAGCGGCGGATGGCGGCTATGTACTGATCGGCTTGCGTCGAGCTTGCCCGCCGTTATTTCGTGATATCGTCTGGAGCACCTCGACTGTACTGTCTATCACTCGTCAGCGGTTAGTGCGAGCGGGGATTGATAGTGTCGAACTCGCCATCGGCTGGGATGTCGATACGCGCGCCGATCTGTGCCGGCTGCGGCGGTTAATACCTCCTGCGTTCGGTATTCCCTACCCACTCATCGGCAAAAAAATCGGCATAACAAACCTTTAAGCACCATCGACCCCATCGCCATCGCCGAAATACTCGGTGGTGTAGCGCTCCGCCGTCAGCTCAGGTGACCAAAAATTGAGCGGTAAGCCGGCCTTCTGCTTGAGTTGGGCCAGAAAAACATACGGGTCAGGCAGGTTTTCCCAGACCGCGGGCAGGAAAGTAGCCCGATGACTGCGAAACTGGAGAATCAACCCATCAATGCTGGGCCGCAACTGGGCCAGCAGGGCGTTTTCGGAGTCGAATTGCAGCGGTTCCGCCGGTGAGAGCACCGAAATATGAACGTCCAGCCGGGGAAACTCCCGCGCAGTCAGTTCCGGGAAACGGGGGTCGTCGAACGCGGCAGCATAAGCGTGCTCGGCCACATCTTGCACCAGCGGTTGCCGAGCAGCGAGCGTACCGATGCAGCCACGCAACCGATTCTCGATGTCCAAGGTGACGAACGTGGCCCGCACCGGCCGCAGCGTTTCCGGGTAATCCTCCCGATGGACCGCTAGAGCTTGGCCGTGTTCCAGACCCCAGCGGATCGATGAACGCGCCACCTCCAGCAGCGTGGCGCGATCCTGACGCGACAGCAATTCAGTGGATGACATAAGCACCGTACCCGACCACTCGATCCCGCGAACCGGCGGTATCGCCGGAATTGCGCAAATCGACGGTTTCTACCCGTAAGTTTTTCCGACGTGCTACCCACAGCAAGCCATTGATCGGATTGCGTCCGCACGCTTGCTCGTAGCCAATCTTTTCGAAATGGAGCGCCTCAATCGCGCGCGAGGTTTCGCCATCCAATCGGCGGGCGGTTTGATAATCCTGATAATGGCTGAGATCGGAGCTAATCACGATCAGGGTTTCCGGGCCACCCCACAACGCCTCCAGCACCGCGCCAACCTCTGGTGGCTTAGCCTCCCCCACCACGAGGGGGACCAGTTGAAACTCGCCCAGCACTTCCTGCAAAAACGGCAGATGCACCTCTAAGCTATGTTCTTGGGCGTGAGCCTGTTCCAGCAAGCCGACGTCGGGTAACTGGCGAAGCCGCGCTATCGCCTCACCATCCACTGCGATCCGACCCAGCGGGGTCTCGAAAGCGCTCATCCCGCTGAGCGCAAACCCGCGAAAACCCACCCGATGGGCAGGTCCCAACAGCACCACGCGCGTGACAGTACCCCGCGCCGGACGCAGACGAGCATAGGCCGAAGCAGCGACCGGGCCGGAATAGATAAAGCCGGCATGGGGGGCGATGATCGCTTTAGGTAATGGTCCGGCCGGCACCGTGACCTCCGTCAAAAATTGTTGTACTTGAGCGTGCAACTCAGCGGAATCGGCCGGATAGAACAAGCCGGCCACGGCAGGCGTGCGTACGGTCTGCATGATACTCTCCCGATCAGTTGGCCCATGTCGAGCCATGTAGACGGCGGAAGACAAAACTTGTCCGACGCTGGTTGAAGCGTAGTATAAAGCGTGCGGTAGCCGGCGGCGATGCCGACCGAACACGATGAGAGCCTTTGCGAAGGAGGCCATAATGACAGCGATAACCACCGAATTTTTCCCGACCCAATACTGGCACCGCCTTGAGGATGGCCGCATCCAGTGCGATGTGTGTCCACGCTATTGCCAGCTGCATGAAGGACAGCAGGGCCTGTGTTTCGTGCGTGGCTGCCACGATGGGGCCATCAAGCTGACCAGCTACGGCCGTTCCAGCGGTTTTTGCATTGATCCCATTGAGAAGAAACCGCTCAACCACTTCCTGCCGGGCACCGCCGTGCTGTCTTTCGGCACTGCCGGGTGTAATTTGGCCTGCAAATTTTGCCAGAACTGGGATATGAGTAAATCCCGCGAGATGGATACCCTAGCCGATAGCGCGGCGCCGGCCAAGCTAGCGCGAGTAGCCCATGAGCTAGGCTGCCGCAGCATCGCCTACACCTACAACGACCCCGTGATCTTTATGGAATACGCTATCGACGTAGCTCTGGCTTGCCGGGAATACGGTATCAAGTCGGTGGCAGTCACTGCCGGCTACGTCTGTGAGGAACCACGCCGCGAATTCTTCCGGCATATGGACGCCGCTAATGTTGACCTGAAAGCGTTTTCTGAAGATTTTTATTGGAAGATCTGCGGCGGCCACCTGCAACCGGTGCTTGATACTTTGATTTATCTGAAACGGGAAACCGACGTTTGGTTTGAAATCACCACCCTGCTCATTCCGGGCGAAAACGACAGCGACGCGGAATTGGAAGCATTGACCCAATGGGTAGTGGAAAATCTAGGGCCGGATGTACCGATCCATTTCACCGCGTTCCATCCAGATTGGAAGATGACTCAACACTCGCCGACCCCGCCTTCCACCCTCAGTCGCGCACGGCGTATCGCTGTTAAGAATGGTATCCACCATGCCTATACCGGCAATGTGCATGATGAAAAGGGCGGCAGCACCTATTGCCATTCGTGCGGCCAAAAATTGATCGGCCGTGACTGGTATACGCTGAGCACCTGGAATCTGACCGCTGATGGCTGTTGCACGGCGTGCGGTACCGCTTGCGCTGGCGTATTCGAAGCCAAGCACGGAACCTGGGGCGCGCGGCGGCGACCGGTGCGCTTACGGCAATATGCCGCTTAAGGCGTTGTGAGCGGACGCAACCCACCCACGCCTCGATGCTCGGCTATCGTCACGGCTTTCACGCCGGTAATTTTGCGGACGTGTTCAAGCACGCCCTCCTGGTGCGGTTGATTTGGGCCTTGCGCACCAAAGACAAACCGTTTCGGGTCATCGACACTCACGCCGGTGCTGGCCGCTACGATTTGGCAGCGCCGGCCGCACAAAAAAACCGCGAATTCATCAACGGCATCGGCCGGTTATGGGGCCAAAGCGGGCTGAGTCCAGAGCTTCACAATTATCTGCAACAGGTTCAGGCATCGAACCCGGACGGGCACTTACGCTGGTATCCGGGTTCACCACGCATCACGCGCGCGCTGTTACGGCCGGATGATCGTCTGGCGCTGACCGAGTTGCATCCCGACGAGTTCCCCCGCCTAAAAGCCGAATTTAGGGGTGATCGACAAGTGGTGATCCAGCACGCGGATGGCTACGCCGCGCTGCAATCGTTTCTACCACCCCCGGAACAGCGCGGCTTGGTATTGCTTGACCCCGCTTACGAGTTCAAGGGCGAATTCGACCGTCTGGTCCAGGCCATTGACCTGATTCAGCGGCGCTGGGCCGGCGCGATGATCGCCGTTTGGTACCCGATACCCGACCATGCGCTCAGCACCCGCTTCCAGCGGGTTTTGTCGGCAATCCACCTTTCCGGCGTTTTATGTGCCGAATTGCGGCTGTCTTCCGATCAAGGCCCATCCGGCCTACAAGGTTGCGGTATGATCATCATCAACCCGCCGTGGCGGTTTGATGATGTGCTGCGATCCCTGTTGCCAGAACTGCTACGCCATTTGAAGACCAACGAGTACGGCCAGACTCGGCTGGAGTGGTTCGCCCCAGCACCGTGAAACCTCGAATAGATTTGACCGATTTGCTTTCTTTTCCATAAAGTAAAATCATGATTTATCAAGAATTAATCAATTCAGCCACCCTAAATTCCCATTTTGGACAGGAAAATTGGGTCATCATGGACTGTCGATTCAGCCTGGCCGACCCCGCAGCCGGCTACCGCGCCTACGTGCAGAGCCATCTGCCCGGCGCTCGCTATGCTCACCTGGATAAGGACTTGTCCGGCCCCATTACGCCCACCACCGGCCGGCATCCATTACCGGACCCCGCGCACTTGAGACGCCGATTCAGCGAATGGGGGATCGGCAACGACACCCAAGTGGTCGCTTACGACGATATGGGCGGGATGCTGGCAGCCGCGCGGCTGTGGTGGCTGTTGCGCTGGTTAGGACACCAAGCCGTCGCGGTGCTCGACGGTGGCTTTCCAGCATGGCAAAAGGCCGGGCTGCCAGTGACCACCGAATTACCCACCGTGCGACCGGCGATCTTCGAGGCACGACCGGACGACCAATTATGGCTGACGACTGCCCAGGTGGCCGCTCTGCCACCGACAGACTTGCTGGTAGATGCACGGGGAGCAGCCCGCTATCGAGGAGAGATGGAACCCATCGACCCAGTGGCTGGCCACATTCCGGGGGCGATCAATCTGCCCACCGAGGAGAATCTGGCCGCTGACGGTTGTTTTCAGTCCGCTTCGGAATTGCGAGCGCGTTTTACGGCCATCTTGGATGGACGCTCACCAGCGCAGATCGTCCATCAGTGCGGTTCGGGCGTAACCGCTTGCCACAATATGTTGGCGATGGAAGCCGCCGGTTTGCGCGGCTCGCGGCTCTACCCTGGTTCTTGGAGCGAATGGATCAGGGATTCAGGCCGGCCGATCGGTACTGGCAGCGCAAACAACGGATAACCAAGATGATCAGCACCCGTATCCTGTAGGCTGATACCGTTTAAGCCGTTGTTAACGTAGTCCTGGATATAACTGATCCAAGGCTTCCGCTTCAACCCGGATGATCTCAATGCTACCTTTGCGGGTGAAGGTCCAACCGTGCGCACGTCGCTGGCTGAAAATGGCATACGAGAGCATGGAGTAGCCGTGCAATCCAACCCGGTCGGCCATGGCCATGCTGACGCTGGCCTTGTCGAGCGCTTTACAGTACAGGCTGTCACCGTTCATTGTTGTTCCCCTGGAAAACCGTATCGTACAATCCGGACACGTTGCCGGGCTTTGCTGGTCTTATCGGCGGCAACTACCGAAACTGGAGGGTACTGCTGCCGGAAATAATGCTCTGCGGGTCATCCAACCAGCAGCAACGGCGCCGATTCGTGGGCGACGGCCAGAACCACCCATATCATGGGAGACCGTGAATGTTCATAAAGATTCAGCGGCATCTCGCCGTGCTAGTCGGTATAGCCACCTTGGGTGCCTGCGCCAACCTGCCCTTTGTCGGGAGCAAAACTGATCCTGAAGCTGAGAAAACGGTAGCGGCCCAGGCACCGTACATCGATTACTGGCAAACCCGTGATCCCTCGGAATACCGCCATGCCACGCCAGCGAATCGCGCGACCGCGAAAAAATCACGGGGCCGCTCTCGGGATGTGGTTTTTTCTGGCCAAGCAAAAGCTAGTAGGCCGACACCGAGTACGGCTGGGAAAGATACTGGACCGCGAATCAGTGTGATCATGCCCGTTCAATCGGGACTTTTCGAACAAACCACGCAAATCCCCAAAGCAACAAACCCATCACTAGCCGCAGTCGGTAGGAAACCGGTGGCCACCCCCAAAGCCACCCGTAATCTTGTAGCATCGAGTCGCAAAGCCAAACGCAAGTCGAGCGGGATCGGCAGTAAAAATCTTTGGGATCGTGTGCGCGGCCGGTCGGTCCTGGCCGAGGTGGAACATCCCCGCATCGACGAGCAGATCGCTTATTTAAAGCGCAACCCTGGTTATCTCAACCTGCTGTCTCAGCGCTCCAGGCCATTTCTGCACTATATCGTCGAACAGATCGACCGACGTGGCTTACCGACAGATTTGGCATTGTTGCCGATGGTGGAAAGCGGGTTTCAAGTGGCGGCCGTCTCACCCAAGGAAGCGGCCGGTCTCTGGCAAATCATCCCTTCGACCGGCCAGGAATGGGGTCTGGTCATTGCCGAAGGGTATGATGGACGGTTTGACATTCACACATCAACCGACGTAGCGCTTGGTTATCTGCGCTACCTGAACAAACTGTTCAAAGGCGACTGGCTGCTGGCGCTGGCGGCGTACAACGCCGGCCCGCGTGCCGTGCAAAACGCTATCGAGGCCGCCAACCGCGAGCAAGCACAAGCGGCGGCCGCAGCGGCCGTAGCCGCGAAAAAGCTGGCGGCAGCACAACAGGCCCAGGCGCAACTGCCCACGCCGTATCTCGCACAACCGCCCGCCTCACCAACTGCTGCGTTACCGGACGTTGCCGGACTGGCCCCTGTTACCTCGCCGCTTACAGCACCAACACCGGCGCCAACAACCGCCAGCGGCGCGGCGAAAATAGCCTTGCCTCAACCTCAAAAAATCAGCAAATTGCCAGCCGTCGCGGCCGTTGCCCCTACTCCACCGCCGCCACCAGCCACACCGGAATCAGTTTTCTGGCGCCTTAAATTGCCGAAGGAAACCCAGGATTACGTTCCAAGAATCCTCGCCTTATCGCGCATCGTCGCCAATCCAACCGCCTACGGCCTGAGCTTACCGCTATTGGGCAATCAACCGTATCTGTTTAGGGTCGATGTCACGCCCGAATTCAAAATCGTTGATGGGCTAATGCTCGCGGGCATTTCCTCCGAAGATTTTTTCCGTTTCAATCCCGGCTTCAAGCCCGGTGTCGAACCGCCACTGCGGGCATACAATCTGCTGTTACCCCTGGAACAAGCCCAGAGTCTGGCGCTCAACATCCCTGGTGTCCATCTGGTAGCGACTAAAACCACATCGCCCAAAAAGGCGAAGCGTTAGCGATCAGGGTCCCAGCAGCACAGCATCCTTTCCTCTCCGTAGGATCACGCCGATGGCGTGCTCAGGGCCGGTCGGAAGCGGATCGTGTAGGGGTCTGTGGCACCGACCGGCGTTGGCCGTCGCTCACTTCAACCGTTGCCGTGGCTGGTACCGGAACCTGGTAGCGCTGGCGTCGGTGGAATCACGAACTTGTGTGTCGCCTGATAGTCCTTGGCCTGCTGTTCCGCTTCTTTAATCTGCGCTGGAGCCATCTTGCGGGCGATATCGTTCTTAGCGGCGGGTGCTTGGCCATCACCTTGAACGTCCGCCAATGTATACCAGAAATAAGCCTTTACTAAATCGACCGGGGTTCCTTCGCCATTTTCGTACATCAGGCCCAGATTGATTTGTGCCTGGGAGAACCCCTGCTCTGCTGCTTTCCGATACCATTCGATGGCTTGCCGGTCATCCATCGGGACGCCTTTCCCATCATCGTAAAGCACACCGAGATTGAATTGCGCGAAAGGGTAGCCCTTATCGGCTAACGGTCGGACAATGGCCAACTCGGCGGCGTAGTCACCGCGCTCGTGAGCGGTTCGGGCACGATCCCAATCACCGTCAGCAGCCCAAGCCGGGGCTGCACCGCTCAAACTGCCAACTAGCAGTAACAAGACCGATCTATTCATGAAGATATATCCAGTTTTTAAGAGTCATTAGTGAAGTGTGAAGTGCCAAGTGTAGCATCCGACTGTCGTCAGAACCGTGCATCCGACTCGGCAGCAGATCGCTCGCCTTGCATCCGATACAAGTCGGCGTACAACCCGTGCTGGGCTAACAATTCGGTGTGCGTACCGATTTCAGCGATGGCCCCTCGATCAAGCACGACAATCCGGTCGGCATTTTCGATGGTGGAGAGCCGATGCGCGATAATGAAGGCGGTACGACCTTGGCGCAAGCGATCCAGTGCGTACTGGACCTTGCGCTCAGCTTGCGTATCCAGCGCTGAGGTCGCTTCATCAAGAATCAGGAGCGGCGCGTTTTTGAGCAGCGCACGGGCAATGGCCAAGCGCTGACGCTGACCGCCCGATAGCCGCGCGCCGTTTTCGCCGATCAAGGTATTCAAGCCTTGCGGCAGTTCACGGATAAACTCCATGGCATGAGCGCGCTCGGCAGCCCGTATCAGATCCGCCTCATCCGTGTGAAAGGCAGCGCCATAGGCGATGTTAGCCGCTACGGTATCGTTGAACAGCACAATATCCTGGCTGACATACGCGATATTGGCCCGCAACTCTGCCAGTCGCAGCTCGCGGATTGATAGCCCGTCCAACAGGATATCGCCACCGTCGGCTTCGTAAAAACGTGGCAACAAATTCATTAAAGTGGTCTTACCGCTACCGGATGGCCCGACCAGGGCGATGGTCTCCCCCGCTTGCACCTCCAAGTTCAACTGCCGAATGACCGCTGGGCCTTCCGGCCGGTATCGGTAGCTGACCGCGCGAAAGCTGACCTGGCCGCTGGCACGCCCGATGGCGCGCTCGCCTTGATCCAGTTCGGGCGGCTCATCAAGCAGCGCGAAAATCGTCTCCGCCGCCGCCAAACCGCGCTGTAGGTGCTCGTTGACCTTGGTCAGGCGTTTGATCGGCGCCAGCAACATCGCCATGGCCCCGAACAGAGATACGAAACCGCCGACGGTGATCTGATCAGCAGCCGATTGCAGGGACGCGAAATAGATCATCGAACCCAAGGCGATAACCGCCAGCAACTGGACCAGCGGCCCGCTACCCTCCGAAGCGGCCACCAACTTCAAGTTAAACTGGCGTACCCGATTATTGACTCGGCTAAATCGCCGACGCTCATAATCCTGACCGCCAAAGATTTTGATGACTTTATGGCCTTGTAGGGTTTCATCAATCACGCGCGTCAATTCGCCCATCAGATCTTGCAATTCCCGGCTCAGTCGCCGCAGCCGCCGGCTGATCACCCGCATAATCAGCCCGATACCCGGTGCGATAGCGAAGGCCAGCAACGACAGCACCCAATTGAGATACAGCATCCAGGCCAATAGACCGATGACAGCCAGCCCGTCCCGCACCAAAGTGACCAGCGCCTGGGTGATGGCCGTCATCACTTGCGTGACATCGTAGGTCAAGCGCGATAGCAGGTTTCCGGCAGAGTGGTCGTCGAAGTAGCGGCTGGGCAGGGTGAGCAAGCGGGCAAACAACGCATCGCGCAGATCCATCACCACCCGGTGGGCTACCCAGCCCATCGCCAAGGAGCCCACGAAGTCGGCAACACCCCGCACGATAAACACCGCGACCAACACCAGAGGCATCGTGCGGATCGAATCAGGGTCCTTCGCCACAAAACTGCCATCCAGCAGCGGTTTGATCAAGGCCGCGACCAGCGGCTCGGTAAGAGCGACAACCGCCGTACCGGCTAGTGAAAGAGCAAAAATACGAGAATACGGCCGGACGTAGGCCAATAACCGCCAGTAGAGTGCTTTGCTGTTTTGTATCATGAAGATGGAATGACCAGCACAACCGAAATCAATGGCATAGCAAACCCTGAGCAACCCTTTGCCTCAAGCTCTTTTTCCGATCATGCTATCATGAAGATTGTTTTCAAAGACCCTTAGAAATGTGCTGATCGCTTTATCGAAGATAAACACTGGTTTGAAACTTCCACCTTCAAGAAGGATCGCACAGAGCAGAGGTGCGGCCTCTTTCCTGCTGTTTAGCCCAATCGCGGGCGCGGATTGATAAATATAGGAGTTACGCAGTTGGTTGATAAAGAGCGATAAGGAAGGTTATGAACCCACCGAAAGTCACAGATGAAGACTACATCCAGTTTCTGATAGCGAC
>NZ_CBTJ020000091.1 GCF_001051235.1 Candidatus Competibacter denitrificans Run_A_D11
GTCGCTATCAGAAACTGGATGTAGTCTTCATCTGTGACTTTCGGTGGGTTCATAACCTTCCTTATCGCTCTTTATCAACCAACTGCGTAACTCCTAAGTCATTTAAACGATTTGATCCAAAATAGTTCGAAAATTAAAAATCCGCGCGTTCGAGCAGGGGATATGAAAGTCGCGTGGGGTCGATTGATCGGCGATAATTACGATAAGTTTAATAAGACGATTCTTGCTGCGTCGCTTACTCCAGAAGCAGGGGTTATCAATCCGGCATGGTCGCTCGTCGATCAGCCACAATTTTGGCGAGGCGTTAATAATAACTATATCGATACCGCAAACCAGCTCCTGGACAAAGGCGTTCCTCTCGTGGTGGGAGTGAGCCTTCATGGAGGCACTTACCGCGATCACTTTGTCTGCATAGTCAAAAACATTACGGCAGGCTCGGTTTGGCTGATCGATTCTTGGGATGATGGCGCTAATGAAACGCCCGGCGCGTTTGAGTTAGATAAGAGTTTTAAGTTTGATCAAAAGAAGCGTGTTGTGATCGAAGCTGAAGCCAGTGAGACCACTGGTATTCCCTGCGACCCAATGTTTCTTGGATATTACAGAGGAGCAAGCACTCAATTGCCTTTTACCGCAGTTGAGTTTGGAGCAGTTGCCAATCAACTCTTAATTCGGAAGACGATTGTCGGTTTAGCCTTGGATCTGCTGAAAAATTGAACGGTGGAATGAATCCTACTAACAGCTTGAATGCGGCGCCAGACGGTTTGCGCCAAACAAAGCCGACAGAAGCATCCTTGATGAGGAGAATGGCTCAGCGCATTTGAGGTTTGGCACTCATTGTGCTGGCAGTGGCGTCGCAGATTGATGATAAAAAGCCAGCGTATCGGCAACTGGCCCATCGGCAACGATTTTGCCATCCTGAAGACAGATAGCACGATTGCAAATACCTGCCAGCAGCCAATCGTAATGGGTGGCGAAGATCAAAATGCGAGATTTATCGACTAGATCGATCATCCGCTGCTTGGCTTTCTCTACAAACGCAGCATCTCCGGCGCTGATCCATTCATCCAACAGCAGAATATCAGGCCGCACGGCGGTGGAGATGGCAAATGCCAGCCGTACCTGCATTCCGCTGGAATATGTGCGCACCGGGCAGGCGAGTTGTTCAGGCGTCAAGCCGCTGAAGTCGGCAATTTCATCGGCAAGGGCGCGGATTTCGCGCGGAGTCAAGCCCAGATAGAGACCGCGTAGGGTAATGTTATCCCAGCCGTTAGCCTCCGAATTCATCCCCAATGACACATCAAACAGCGAGGAGGTAAAACCGATCCGTCGAATCCGGCCACGCAGCGGTTTCAACGCACCGGCCATGACCCGTAATAGCGTGGTTTTACCGGCCCCATTGGCGCCGACTACGCCGACCCGTTCGCCATCGTCAACCCGTAGATTGATCCCCTTGAGCGCAACGACGCGGGAGATTTCCGTCTCCACTTCACGCGCCAGCCGCCCGCGCGAGGCGAGGCCAACCAAGGTTTTTTTTAGTGAGCGATTGGCCAGCCCGTAGATGGCATATTCCACCCACACATCGTCAAGCGAGAGGATTGAGGCGGCCACAGCTTAGACCCAATACGCGATGCGGCCGTAGGCACGCCGGTAAAAGAGAAAGGTTCCCACGCAACCGAGAAGCGTAATGAGCAGCGCCACGCTCCAATTCGCTAGCGTCGGTGCATGGCCCAACAAAGGCGCGCGCAGCAACTCGATGAAATGGTAAAAAGGGTTGGCGTCGATCAATAGCGGTCGTTTGAAAGACGCTTGCGGTATCCAGATGATGGGAGTGACGAAGAAAGCGACTTGCAGGATATTGGAGACAATCTGCGGCAGATCACGAAACCGCGCCGACAGGATGCCCAGCAATGTGGCGGACCAAAGCGCATTGATCAGCAACAGGATCAGGCCAGGGATAGCCCACAGCAGAGACCCGTTGAGCGCAAGGTCGAAGACCACGACCACCACCACATAAATCACCGCGTTGTGCAGGAAGATGATGAAATTGCGCCAGAGTACTCGCAGCGGGAACATCGACAGGGGCAGATCGATTTGGCGAATAATCCCCTCGCTTTCGATGAATGTCTGGCAGCCTTCGTTGAGTACCGCGCTGATCAGACCCCAAACCAGAAAGCCGATGGTCAGGAATGGCAGATAGCGGTCAACGACCATGCCGAAAAGATCGCCATAGATAAGCCCCAGGGAAAAAACCATGATGCCCATGCTGATGGTCAGCCAGAAGGGTCCGATCATCGAGCGCCGATAGCGGAGCATCACATCCTGCCAGCCCAGACGAATCCAGAGTGGCCAATAATTGATCCCTTGGCGCAGGTCTTCAAGCACCGCGCGCGTGAGATTGCCATCCCATTCCCAAAAAGCGCGCTTAAGTGTCGCTGGTGTCTCGGCGGTGGCCACAAGGCAAGGCCCCTCAACTGGCAGTGAAGTCATAATAGTGAGTGTTTCAGGAGTTCTTAAAGTAACGGGAGTCACAGGGCGGGCTGGTGAACGCCCGGTCAAGATCGGCGATTGGACCGCACGGGGTCGGGGGTGGCCAGAGGATCAGTGCCAGCGATACCAGGGGGTCGATCCAGTCCGGCTGCGTCCGGTAGGGTAGCATGTTTCTCATCGGTGAGCAGTTCACGATACAGCCCCAGGGTGGCTTCACACACGAGGGGAGAGGCAAATTCGGTTTCCGCCCGCCGCCGACCGCTGGCGCCCATTCGCTGGCGCAAGGCAGGATCTCCGAGCAATGTGGCGAGCGCGTTGGTCAATGCTTCAGGGTCACGATCCGGCACCAGAAAACCGTTATCGCCGTGACGAACCGCTTCGCGGCAGCCCGGCGCATCGGTCGCTACGACCGGCCGTCCGGCCGCCAGCGCCTCAAGCAACGCTTTGGGCAGCCCTTCCCGATAATACGAAGGCAGGCAAACGATATGGCTATCGGCCAGGATCTCGGCGACATCGGAGCGTTGGCCCCACCACTCCACCACGTTTTCCTCAGCCCACGCTTGCAGTTGCGCGACGGGAATCGCCGCTGGGTTTTCTGGATCGGGGGCGCCAACGAGTAGCAGGCGGGCAGCAATGTGACGTGCTCGCAGCCGTCGGGCCGCTTCCACAAATTCACTAATCCCTTTCTCCCAAAGCATCCGCGCCACGAGCACCACTTTCGGGATGCCCTCTGGTTCGGGCCGTGGCTGAAAGTCGAGGGTATCAACACCGGCGCCGCGAATCAGCACTGCTGCTTTGGGACGCACCAAGCCGCCTTTGATCGATTCGGCCAGATCGTCGGCGTTCTCGAACACCACCCGGCTGCCCGGTGGGTTGAGCAGCGCCCGCAAGCTCAGTTGCATGATGGGGCGGATGAGGCGGGCGAGGCGCGATGAGGATGAGAAGACGAAGCCCATGCCCACGGGTGCGTTGACGCAGTGCTTAATGGCGGCCAGCCATGATGCGAGCGTGCCGTAGATGATGGGTTTGAGTGCAAAATGATGGACCAGATCGGGCTGCTCCCGACGATAGATGCGAGCCACTTCCAGGATCGTTGACAGCTCACGGAACGGATTTAGGCCCTTGCGGTGGATTTCAAGCGGTATCAGCTTGAAGCCTTCGGCGCGGATGCGGTCGCCGTGGGCGCGGACGCGGGTCAAGACGGAGACCTGGTAGCCCGCCTGACGCGCTGCAATGGCACGCTCAATGAAATGCGAGCAAAAAAACCAATCTTCAGTGACAAAATACAGAATATGAGCGCGCTTAGCGTTCATAGTTGTGCGCGCGATCCACTGCTTAAGTTCCCCATCGGTTGCGGCATGTTACTGATCACTTTTTGATGAAGTGGGTCTTTATTTTTTTAATATCTGGTTCAGGCAGGCTTCGAATCAGTGGCGCAATCGATGAACGTGCCACTTTCTGGGGATTCTGCTCAAAAAATCGCTTCTAACCCAGCGAAAACGCCCTTATTCTGAAGCAAGGCCGAACGCGCTAACCTAGCACGTTCAGACGGCTTTAAGGTTTTGAGAAACCCTCTCTCTGCGGATTTTATCAGGATCGAGAATAAACGATCTTGACCTTCTGGCCTGATGATTTCAAGCCCGGCCGCTGGTGCAGTCTGGCGATTCCCAATGATCGATTATTCCCAACTGATTGTAATTTAGACTGAATCAACCGTGAATTCGGCTATTGAACTTACTTTGGCGCAATCTTTTGATTTTCTGCTGCACGTCGCGGTGGTGCGGCCCGTTTTTCTATGGGGCGCACCGGGTATCGGCAAGACCGCGCTGGTGAATCGTTTCGCAGCGGCGGTGGGGCTGGAATGCGTGTCGTTGTTGGGCAGCCAACTGGCCCCGGAAGATTTGCTGGGTGTGCCGAAGATCGACGGTGATTGTTCGCGGTTTTTTCCACCGGCCAATATCGTCCGCCAACAACCCTTCGTGTTGTTTCTGGATGAACTGAATGCAGCCAGCCACGATATTCAGAAAGCGTTTTATTCGCTGATTCTGGAACAGCGGGTCGGCGAATATCGGCTGCCGGCTGGCACCATCGTCCTTGGCGCGGGGAACCGCGCCAAGGACGCCGCTATCGTCAAACCCATGCCCTCGGCGCTGATCAACCGGCTGGTGCATATCCATCTGCGCGCCCAGCATCGTGAATGGCTAGATTGGGCGGTGAACGAAGGCAGTATTCATCCTTGGGTGGTGGAATACATCCAGCTTCGGCCCGATCATCTGTGGAACGAGCCGCCGAAGCATGAGGAGCCGTTTTCAACGCCGCGTTCCTGGCACATGCTGTCCGACGCGCTGCATTCCTACGGCGATGCGTTGGGTGAGGAGATGTTGGAGGCACTGGCGTTTGGCTTGTTGACGCCGGCTCATGCCGGGCAATTCAAGGGTTTCATCAAGCAGTTGCGGCAGCGGCACACGCTGGTGGCGATTTTGAAAGGTGATGCCCATTGGCCGGCCGATCCGGCGGATCGGGATATTCTCTATTTTCTGGCGCAGTCCTTGCGCGGTTATCTGCGTAAGGAATTGCCGGAGGATGAAGCCTCACTCCGCCAGGAACACAAGCAGTTATCGATGCGAGCCAAAAGCTTGTTGCGAGATTTAGCGCGGATCAGCGTGGAAATGGCGCAGACCGTCGTGATCGAAGATGAGGCAGGTCAGCGTTTGCCCTCCTGGTTTTTGATTGAGGTGGCCAGGGATTTGCCGCGCCTCGCGGAACGGCGGAATGGCAAAAATGCGCCGTAAACCTGCTGAAAATATTACGCTAAAAAACTTTAATGAAGGCTGTCTGCTGGCGCGCCAGGCGCCGCTGGATGCTATCGCCGGGGAAGCGCACCTCTTTTCCGACGATAAACACCACTATATGAGTCCCAAGGGCTGGCTAGCGTTGTCGCCGAACGGTTATCTGTGGGTGCATCCCAAGCGGCTGGCCGAGCCGAAGGAATGGGCGCGGGTGCTGGCGGTGGCCTATGTCTGTCTCGGCTTTGGCCTGGTGCGCCAGCGTGAGCCGCAAGTGCTGTGGGAAATCGCTGCCTTGCTGGTGGCGGAGCGCTTCTGTCAGGAAGCGGGGATTGGCGTCACCGCAGAGGCGTTATTGCATCCAGAAATCGAGATTCCGGTGAATGGCGAGGAGCCACTGTTTCGCACCCTGGTGACCGAAGGTTGTGATGCCGGACTACTACTCTGGCATGAGGCGCTGTGCGGCAAAGGGCGGACGGTGTTTCAACCGGCCGAGGCCGCACCCAGCCGCTATGTCTATCGGTCGCGCCCGCCGGATTGGAAGGCTTTGCTGGCCGATGGTATCGCCCGCAGCGTGGGGAAGGCCATCGAAAAAGCCGGTGGCTGGGTTAATACCACTGGAGTTGGGCAGAGGCTTAGCCCTGGTTTCAGAGCGCAACGGCGTTTGGTGAACAGCCATCCGCTGCTGGGGGCGCTGGCGATTGGCTTTCAGGTGGTGGAAGAGCCGCGCATTTGTCAGTTAAACGACATTCGGGTGGCTGCGATTGATGTGGGCAGCCGGACGATCTGGATCAATCCCGGCGCGGGTTTGAATGAAGCTGAATGCCTGTTCGTGTTCGCGCACGAGTTGTTGCACGCGGGCTTGAATCACAGTTCACGCCGCCGGGGCCGTGATGCGTTGTTGTGGAATGTGGCCTGTGATTTCGTGATTAATGGCTGGCTGATCGAAATGGGCATCGGTGCGCCGCCGGTTTTGGGCTTGCTGCACGATCCTGATTTTGATGGAAAATCCGCCGAGGAGATTTACGACCAACTGGCGCGAGATATGCGCCGCGCCCGCAAGCTGGCGACGTTGCGCGGGCCGGGAATGCCGGATTTGCTGGGTCGGGAGGAGGGCGGTATTTTCGTCGATGCCGAGGCGTATTGCCGTCGCGCCTTGTATCAGGGCATGGAGCGCTGTTTGATGAGTGGACGCGGTTTCTTGCCCGCCGGGCTGGTGGAGGAAATCCGCAGTTTGGCTCAGCCGCCGATTCCGTGGGATGTGCGGTTGGCCTATTGGTTCGATGAACATTTTCCGCCGCCGGAGCGCCATCGCAGTTATGCCCGGCCGTCGCGGCGGCAGGCGAGCACCCCGGATATTCCCCGGCCGTCGATTATGAAGCCGCCGGAGGAGGAGCGGCAGGCGCGGGTGTTTGGGGTGATCCTGGACACCTCCGGTTCGATGGAGCCGAAGCTACTGGGCAAGGCCATCGGGGCCATTGCCAGCTATGCCCAGGCGCGGGAAGTGTTCGCGGTGCGGTTGGTGTATTGCGACGCCACCGCCTATGACGCGGGCTGGCTGCCGCCGGAGAGTTTATTGGAGCGGATCGCGGTGAAGGGGCGCGGCGGCACGGTGTTGCAGCCCGGCGTCGAATGCTTACGGAACGCCGCCCGGCGTGGCGATTTTCCACCGCGCGGGCCGGTGCTGGTGATTACCGATGGCTATTGCGAAGACCAGTTGCAGATTGATTTCGAGCACGCCTTTTTAGTGCCGGAAGGCAATCGGTTGCCGTTTACGCCGCGCGGCGAGGTGTTTTGGGTGCGGTGAAATTGCCTGGTATCTCCACATGTCACGGTAGTTGTCGAACCGGTAAAGGCGGCGCTGGATACCGGTTGAACTTCAGATTCCAGTACGCCCAGGAACGTTGATCAATAATACCGGGAGGTACTTGGTCGAGCGCTTCGCGGAATTGTTCGTCCGTGACATAGTGCCGGATCATCTGCATGTCCTCGTGAGTCGCATAGGTCATGGCATAAGCGAGAAAGCGTACCGGGTTTTGCAGGGCGCGTTCCGGCTCCTCAAACCAAATGACTCGGCGCGCAACGGCTTGGATTTCTGGTGTCAGGGGGATAAAGATCAAACCAATGCCGAGACCAGTTCCAACCATAAGCGGCGCTGTGGCAAGGGCAGCGTATGAAGTCGAGGCGAAAAGTGTTGCATCGTGATCGGGTCAATCGTGTGGGTCATCAGCCCAGGAAAAGGGTTACTGCCAAGCACTTTGATTGTGTATTGTACCTTTTAAGCAAGCATTTCCTATCGTGAGTCGTAAAAATCAGCCAGCCTTACGCAGCAACCAGGTTGTTGACGGATGAAGCGGCGCCAGAGGAAGCCGAAAAAGGAAAATCAGATGTTACTGACCCTCACCAACACCCAGCCACCCGCGACGGATTTGGGCTTTTTACTGTACAAGCACCCGCAGAATGTACGCCAATATCCGCTCAGCTTCGGAATCGCTCATGTGTTTTATCCCGAAGCGGACGAGGCGCGCTGCACTGTCTGTTTGCTGGTGGATGTTGATCCGATTGATCTGGTGCGCGGCAAAGCCACGGCTATCGGCGGCGGTTTGCTCGGTCAATACGTCAACGACCGGCCCTATGCCGCCTCTTCGTTTCTGTCGGTCGCGCTCGGTCGGGTTTTTGCCACGGCATTGTCAGGGCGTTGCGCCGATCACCCGGAACTGGTCAGCCGACCGTTGCCTCTGGTAGCCCATTTGCCGGTGGTGGCCGCTCGTGCCGATGAGGGCTTTGTTACCGCGTTGTTCGAGCCGCTGGGCTATCACATCGAAATGCAACGGCTGCCGCTGGATGCGCACTTCCCCGATTGGGGCCATAGCCCCTATGTCGCCCTGACGCTTTCTGGAACCGTGACCGTCAAAACTTTGCTGTCCCATCTGTATGTGTTGCTGCCGGTGCTGGATAACGCCAAGCATTATTGGGTCGGGCAGGATGAATTGGAAAAGCTACTGCGGCATGGGGCAGATTGGTTGGCCGGGCATCCTGAAAAAGCGCGGATTGCCCGCCGCTATTTGCGCCACAAATGGAGTTTGGCGCGAGAAGCCTTGGCGCGGCTGGAGGTGGTTGAGGACGAGGTTCCAGAATCTGTGACGGAGACGGCAGCCACTACGGAAACGGCGGCTACCGATTCGGAGATGGCGTCGATCACCGTCGAAGAAGCGGCGGTGGAAGCACCGCTGTCGCTGAATGAAACGCGAATACGGACGGTGCTGGCTGAACTGGCGGCGGCTGGAGTGCAGACCGTGGTCGATTTGGGCTGCGGCGATGGCAAGCTGTTGTCACGCTTATTGAAAGAGAAATATCTGACGCGACTGGTGGGGCTGGATGTATCGGTGCGTGCTTTGGAAATCGCCGCCGACCGCTTGCAGCTTGAGCGCTTACCCCCACGGGTACGGGAGCGGATTCAACTGCTGCATGGCGGTTTGACCTACCGCGATGCCCGAATCGAGGGTTTTGATGCGGCTACCGCGATTGAGGTGATCGAGCATCTGGATGAAAATCGGTTGGCGGCTTTCGAGCGGGTGTTGTTCCAATGCGCCCGGCCAGGTGTGGTCATTGTGACCACGCCGAATGTGGAATACAACGTCAATTATCCGTTTTTACCGACCGGCCAGTTACGCCATCCCGATCATCGTTTTGAATGGACGCGCGCCGAATTTGAAAGCTGGGGTCAGCGTGTCGCCGCCATTTTCGGTTATGCGGTGCGCTTTGAGCCGGTTGGTACGGTTGATCCCACGGTTGGCCCACCCACCCAGATGGCGGTGTTTACCCGTGACGTTGAGCAAGGAGGCGAGGCATGAACATCACCATTCCCGAACTGTCATTGGTGGTGCTGATCGGCGCATCCGGGTGCGGCAAATCCACCTTTTCCCGTCGCCATTTTTTGCCGACTGAAGTGATTTCCTCGGACTATTGTCGCGGGTTGGTAGCCGATGATGAAAACGATCAGTCCGCTACGGCGGATGCGTTCGATATTCTGCATTACATCGCTGGTAAACGCTTGAAGACCGGACGGTTAGCGGTGGTGGATGCCACCAATGTCCGCGCTGAAGACCGCAAACCGCTGGTGCAAATCGCCCGTGAGTATCACTGTTTGCCGGTCGCCATCGTGTTCGATTTGCCGGAGCGGGTCTGCCGGGAGCGCAACGCCCAGCGGCCCGACCGCAATTTCGGCCCGCACGTTATCCGCAATCAGCTCGGTAATCTACATCGTTCGCTGCGGGGCCTGGAGCGTGAAGGCTTCCGCTACGTCTACATTTTGCGCGCGACGACGGAGGTGGATGCTGTCACCATTGCGCGGCAACCGCTGTGGAATAACAAGAAAGCCGAAACTGGGCCGTTCGATGTCATCGGCGATATTCACGGCTGCTTCGAGGAACTGGGTCGCTTGCTCGACCGGCTCGGCTATCAACTGGATCGCAGCGGCGAACCGTGGCGATTGTCGCATCCGCAGGATCGCAAGGTGGTGTTTGTCGGTGATTTGGTGGATCGCGGCCCCGCTACGCCCGATGTGTTGCGGCTGGCGATGGCGGCCGTTCACAGCGGCGACGGCTATTGCGTGGTTGGCAATCACGATCTCAAGCTCAGCAAAGCCTTACGTGGCCGACAGGTCAAAATCAGCCACGGCCTAGCCGAATCGCTGGAGCAATTGGGCCGGGAATCCGAGGCGTTCCGCGCCGAGGTGATCAAATTCCTCGATGGGCTGGTTAGTCATTATGTGTTCGATGGTGGGCGGTTGGTGGTAGCCCATGCGGGGCTGCGCGCCGAGATGCACGGGCGCGGCTCCGGCAAGGTGCGCGAGTTTGCGATGTTCGGCGAGACGACGGGTGAAACCGATGAGTACGGCTTGCCGGTGCGCACCAACTGGGCGGCGGATTATCGCGGCTCGGCGCTGGTGGCGTATGGCCATACCCCGGTGCTGAATGCCGAATGGTTCAACAACACCATCTGCCTGGATACTGGCTGTGTGTTCGGTGGCCAGTTGACCGCGTTGCGTTATCCAGAACGCGAGTTGGTGGCGGAGCCGGCGCTGCGGATGCACTACGAACCGCTGCGACCGTTGGCACCGGCGAGCAGTGGGCCTTTGTCGATGCAGCAGGAAGCGGATGACTTGCTGGATCTGGCCGATTGTTCCGGCAAGCGGATTGTGCATCCACGCTTGGGCCATAGCGTGACGATTCGCCCGGAGAATGCCGCCGCTGCGCTGGAAGTGATGAGCCGTTTTGCGGCCAATCCGAAATGGCTGGTGTATCTGCCGCCTACCATGTCGCCTGCGGAAACCAGCGCCGAACCAGGCTTTCTGGAACATCCCGCCGAGGCGCTGGGCTATTACCGCCGGGCAGGTGTCGAAACTGTGGTCTGCCAAGAAAAGCACATGGGGTCGCGGGCGGTGGTGGTCATCGCCAAGGATGAAGCAGCGGCCCAGGCACGATTTGGTATCGCCAACGAAGGGCAGGGGATTGTCTACACCCGCACCGGTCGGCGCTTTTTTACCGATGCTGAGTTGGAGCGGCAATTGTTGCAGCGGCTGGCCAGCGCTTTGAGCACGGCGGGGTTCTGGCAGGAATTTAGCAGCGATTGGTTTGTGCTGGATTGCGAATTGATGCCGTGGTCGTTGAAAGCGCGAGAATTGTTGACCCGCCAATATGCGGCGGTCGGCGCGGCCAGCGGCGCCATGCTGACCCAAGCCCATCATCTGTTGGCCGCGGCTGGCGCGCGCGGAATTGACATCGGCGAACTCTCCGCCAGTTATGCCGAACGCCAGCGGGATGCCCAGCGTTTTACCGACGCTTACCGGCGCTATTGCTGGCCGGTGTCCTCCATCAATGATCTACGGCTTGCGCCATTTCATCTGCTGGCGTCGGAAAACCGGGTGTACAGCGATCAAACGCACCTCTGGCAGATGGCGCAGTTGCACCGGCTGGCGGCGGCGGATGCGGCGCTGCTGCTGGCAACGGCCTATCGGGTGGCGGATTTGGCTGATGAAGACGCTTGCCAAAATGTGATCGACTGGTGGCTTGATCTCACCGAAAAGGGCGGCGAGGGCATGGTGGTCAAACCGATGGATTTCATTCCCGATCAGGGACGAGGGCGGATTCAACCGGCGGTGAAATGCCGGGGTCGGGACTATCTGCGGATCATCTACGGCCCGGAATACACCGAAGAAAGGCATTTAAGCCGGCTACGACGCCGGGCGTTGGGAGGGAAGCGGGCGTTGGCCTGGCGGGAATTCGCGCTGGGATTGGAGGCTCTGGAGCGATTTGTCGCCCGCGAGCCGTTGCGGCGAGTGCATGAATGCGTGTTTGGGGTGCTGGCGCTGGAATCGGAGCCGGTCGATCCACGGTTGTGAGGGGCGCTGAAGGCGCTTCAGCCAGGGGGCATCCATACAGAAGGTCGCGCGCTGCAATCGTCGATCTTGCGCGTACTTGGCGGAAACCGGGTAGAATTCGGCTCCTTTCAGCTTTAAGACAGTCTGAACTGCCATAATCAAGACTCTTTATCGCCATCTTCTCCTTGATGTGCCCCGATTCTTCAAATGAAGACCAGAGGATATTTAATGATGAGAGTGACTGCGACCCGCCCGTCGGGTAGATCAATTGCGACGGCGGCTGTGCTGACTGTCGGGCTACTGTTTGGGCTGAGTGCCACTGCGATGGCGCAAGGGCCAGGGCCGCAACGCACCGCGCCGCCTGAGATGGCGAATTTGCCTCCTCCTGAGCAAGCCACGCCACCGGGTGGCGCCGTCGCTCAGCCGATGGCGACCCTAACCGTGCAGGTACCGGTCACGTCCAATATGTCGCTGGTACATGTCGGCAGTAGCGATTCCTTCGCCATCACCCCGGAAGGTCGGCAAGCTGCGACCGATCTGTTCGAGGCGCTGGGGGCGGCGGAGCGCCAGGAAACTGCCAAGATGACGGAGAAGGCCAAGTCGGCACTGGCGATTTACGCCAAAATCATCCCCCGCGAAAACTACGGTGGCGAATACACCGCCTTGCAATGGTTTGCCGATTATCTGCTGGCGGATAACGCCAAAAAAGCTGAGATGACCACTGAACCGCTGACGAATGAGTTTTTTAAGATGTTCGGCGGCAATAACTATCAGGTGCTCAAGGAATATCTTCAGCGCAAATACCGGCTGAAAGATACCGGTGATGAGGAGACCTATACCGGCCAGATGCGCAAGGCGTATCTCGAAGACACCATTCTGTTCAATAACCCCCGGCGCGAGAGCTGGGAACACACCACGGAACTGGTGTCCCTACTGGATCTGAAGCCCGGCGCTATTGTGGCTGATGTCGGTTCCGGCCCCGGTTACTACTCTTTCCGCTTCGCCAAGCTGGTCGGGCCGACCGGACGGGTGATCGCCATCGATACCGTGGCCGAGCATCTGAAATACGTAGAGCAGGTTAAAACCAATCTCGGCGTCACCAACATTGAAACATTGCAAACCGACGGCAAAACCCTGGGTTTGAAGGGGCGCAAAGTCAACGCCGTGTTCCTGTGCTCGCTCTATCACAACATCTATGCCATGTCGACGGCGCCGGAGCGTGATTCCTTCGTCAACGCCATCCGCGAGGCGCTGACTGACGATGGCCTGCTCTATCTGGCCGATAATGGACTGGTGCAGCCGGGCATCTTGCCGTATCACGGTCCCTATATCGCCAAGGAACTGCTGATCGCGCAATTGCTGAACTACGGCTTCGATCTGGTGCGGCAGCATCAACATATCCCGCAGCGTTATTTATTAGTGTTTAAAAAACGGCCTGATAATCAAGCGCCGGCCCCGATCCCGCCCGGCGCCGGATTCGGTCCAGCACCAGGCGCCGCTAGCCCTGCCGTTCGTCCATAAGATGCGGCGGGTCAGAGGACTACCGTGGACCCACAGCTAATCGGCATAGCCGCCGCGCTGGGGTCGGCGGCCTCGTGGGCGTTAGGCTCGGTGCTGTTTCGGCGGCTGGGTGACGAGCTGCCGCCAGTCGCCTTAACCTTCGCCAAGGGCAGCGCGAGCGTTATCTTGCTGGGCGCCGCGCTGCTGCTCATCGGCTTCAATCCGCTGAGCGCCGAGGTCTGGGGGTTGCTGATCCTCAGCGGACTGCTGGGAATCGCGGTGGGAGATACGCTGTTTTTCCTGGCCCTGAACCATTTGGGCGCTCACGCAGTGGTGATCTTATTCACCTTGGGCCAAGTGCTGACGGTGATTTTGGCGGTCCTCTGGTTGGGCGAACAACCGCATCCGCTCGATTGGGCAGGCATCGGGCTGATCCTGGGCGGGGTCACCGTGGTGATGTGGCTGAGAATGCACGGGGAGGGCGGACGTACCGGGATCATGGGCGTCGTTTACGGCCTGCTCTCGGTTGCTGCCATGGCGGTGTCGATCATTCTGGCCAAGGAGGCATTGGCGAGTACAGGCAGTGTGCAAGCGACTTTTGTGCGGATGCTGGCAGGCACTGCCGGGATTTTTCTGTTCGGCCAATTAACTGGCCAGCTTCGTGGTCGGTTGCGTCCGCTGCGCCAGCCGGGCTTCTTCGGCTTTTTTCTGCTATCGGTCGTGGTTGTGACCTTTGGCGGTTTCTGGTTGTCATTGGTATCTATCGCTCACCTGGATGTCGCCATTGCGAACACGTTAAATGCCACCGAGCCTCTGTTTGTCCTGCCGTTGGCGGCGTTGGTGCTCAAGGAAAAAATTACCCTGCCAGTGGTGATGGCCAGCTTGGCTACTGTGATTGGGATTGCGCTGATCGTCGCGCCGCGTTGACTCTGATGGCCTCGACTAAAATCTTGCGAGTGCGTGGCGATGGCTGAGAAGACCGGCGGCGGGGCGAATGCGGCCCAACCGACCTTTGTAGCGCGGGCGTTGACCAAAACCTACCGCACCGAAGCCGGTGAAGTCCACGCACTGCGCGGAATCGACCTGGAACTGTGGCCCGGTGAATTTGTGGTGATGCTGGGGCCTTCGGGCAGCGGCAAATCGACCTTTCTTAATATCCTGGGCGGCCTCGATAGCCCCACCGCCGGTCAGGTTCTCTATCGTGGGGCCGATTTGGCGGCGTTCAGTGAGCGCGCCCGCACCCGTTACCGCCGGGAGGAAATCGGTTTCGTTTTTCAGTTTTATAATCTGATTCCGAGCCTTACCGCCCGTGAAAATGTCTTGCTGGCCACCGAGATCGCCCCTGAGCCATTGACGCCGGAGGCAGCACTTGATCTGGTTGGTCTGTCGGCGCGCGCTGATCATTTTCCGGCTGAGATGTCCGGTGGTGAGCAGCAGCGGGTCGCAGTGGCTCGCGCTATCGCCAAGCGTCCATCGATTCTGCTCTGTGACGAACCGACCGGCGCTTTGGATTCAAATACCGGCATTCTGGTGCTCCAGGCCATCGAGGCGGCTAGCAGCGCGTTGAAAACCACCACCGTGCTTATTACACACAATGTGTCCATCGCGGCGATGGGCGACCGCGTGATTTCGTTCACCAACGGCCACATCGCCGACATTCGCCTGAACGCTCAGCGCCGGCCTGCGGGCGAGTTGTCCTGGTGAGCGGCCGCCTGCTCGATGCGCGCCCTCGATAAGAAGATCGCCCGCGATTTACAGCGGCTGTGGAGCCAAGCGCTGGCCATCGCGCTGGTGACGGTGGTCGGCACAGCCGGTTTTGTGATGTCACTGGGGACAATCGGCTCGCTGGAACAGACCCAGGTGACCTATTACGAGCGCTACCGATTTGCCGATGCGTTCGCCTCGGTGCGCCGCGCGCCGGCATCGCTGGCCGGCAAGCTGGCCGCTATTTCCGGCGTCAAGCAGGTCAGCACCCGGATCACCCACAATGTAGTCATCGACATCGCGGGGATGTCCGAGCCGGTCAACGGCTTGCTCTCATCCTTGCCAGAGTCAGGCGCGCTGAATCAACTGCACTTGCGGCGCGGTCGCGCGGTGCTGCCAGGGGCAACCAACGAGGCAGTGCTCGGTGAAGCGTTCGCCGCCGCCCATGATCTCACGCTCGGTAGTACCTTCTCCGCTACGTTGAAGGGGCAAAAACGCCGGCTGACCGTCGTCGGCATCGCTCTGTCACCGGAATATGTGTTTTTCGGGGTGCCTGGTGCGATGGTGCCGGACGACGAGCGGTTCGGGGTCTTGTGGATGGACCGTAAGGCATTGGCCGCCGCGTTCGATCTGGAAGGGGCCTTCAACGATGTCGTGCTGTCGCTGATCCCGGGGATTGATCAGATTGAGGTGCTGAACCGGGTCGATGCGCTGCTCAATCCTTACGGCGGTATTGGGGCTTACGGGCGCAGCGATCACATCTCACATGCCACCCTGACCGGTGAAATCGGGCAATTGCGGGCCTCGATTTTCATTGCGGCACCGGTCTTTATCGGCGTCGTGGCGTTTCTGCTGCACATGCTGATGATGCGGCACGTCGAAACCGAGCGCCAACAGATCGGGACGTTGAAGGCTTTCGGCTACGGCAATCCGGCCATCGCCTGGCACTACCTGAAGTTTGTATTGGCTATCGTGGCGTTTGGTGTGGTGGGAGGATTGCTTGTCGGCGCCCGCGCCGGTCATGCCATCACCGAGATGTATGCCGCCCATTATCGTTTTCCCTTTTTGGAATACACGCTGACGGCTGGCACGTTTTTGCAGGCGAGCGCTGTGCCGGTCATCGCCGCGCTGATCGGAGCGCTGGGCAGTTTGCGGGCGGTGGTGGGGTTACCGCCGGCCGTGGCGATGCGGGCGCCGCCGCCCCCGGTTTATCGTCGTACTCTGATCGAGCGGTTGGGGGTGAGTCTGTGGTTGGATCAGCCGACGCGGATGATTGTGCGCCACATCGTCCGTTGGCCGTTGCGCTCGACATTGACCGTGTTGGGGATTGCGGCCGCTATGGCGATCCTGGTCGCTCCGCTGGGAGTGCTCAACTCGGCGGTTCACATGATCGACACCCATTTTTTTCGGGCCGAGCGCCAAAACCTGACCGTCGCCTTCGCGCAAACCCGGCCCTATAAAGCCGTCTACAACATGAACCATTACCCTGGCGTGCTGCAAGTCGAACCCTTCAGAGTGACGCCGGCCAAACTCCACTATGGGCCGCGTGCCCGCCGGGTGGCCATTATCGGCCGTGATGGGCTGAGCGAGTTGTCTCGGCCCCTGGATAGCGAATTGCGACCGATGGCTATTCCAGAACAAGGGGTCGTCCTTTCCAAAGCGATGGCCGACTGGCTTGGGGTTAAACGCGGTGAGCGCGTCACCCTTGAACTCTTGGAAATCAATCGCGCCACGCATGAGCTACCGGTCACCGCGATCTCTGAATCCTATGTGGGCCTGACGTTTTTCATGGTGTTCATCGACCGCACTCTTTTGAACCACCTGATGAAGGAAGGCGATGTGGTGACCGGCACCCATGTCAGCCTCGATACGACCCGGTTGGATGCGCTCTACGCGAGCCTGAAGAATACGCCGGCTATCACCGGCTTGGTGTCCCATGCGGCTTCGCTGACCGGAATGCGGCGGATCATGGAGCAAAATCTGCGCATGACCTTAGCTAATATCGTGGTCGCCGCCATCATCATCTTCGGAGTAGTTTACAATAGCGCTCGGATATCCTTGGCCGAACGCGCCCGCGAACTCGCTTCCCTGCGTCTGCTGGGTTACTCACGCTTGGATGTGGCGTATATCCTGTTGGGGGAGCTTGGATTATTGGTTTTGGCCGCACTTCCCGTTGGGTGTGGTTTGGGCTATGGCTTCGCGTATCTATTGACGGAAGGCACCGCCAACGAGATGTTTCGGCTGCCTTTGTATCTGGAGCCGGCTACCTTTGGCTACGCCACCCTGGTGGTGCTGATTACCGTGGCGGTGACTGCCCTAACCGTGGCCCGCAAAATCTTCAGCCTTGATATCGTCTCTATCCTGAAAACCAGGGAATAGCCCAATCTTGGCGCCAAGCCTGGCCAATGACCCTTTGGTGAGGGGCTGTGCCTATCAATTCTTGAAACAGTGTTTATATTTTTAAGCACAAAGTTTTATATTTTGTGGAAGCTTGGACCCTATATCATCTGCGAAAGGCTACCGATCATCACCTATCATTGTACGGAGCACGGCGACGTGATCCCTAAGCGCGACTTCGCGCGCGACCACCCATAGCCTGAGGAGGCACATCGTGGAACCCAATCGTGATCTTGATCCCCTGGAAACCCAGGAATGGCTCGATGCACTGAAAGCCGTGGAACAACACCAGGGTGCGGAACGCGCCAACTTTTTGGTCGATCAACTGGTGCAGGCCGCCCGCCGCGAAGGCATCTACATCCCCGCGTCGCTGACCACTGCTTACCGCAACACCATTCCGGTCGATCAGGAAGAGCGCACGCCGGGTATCCGCGACATCGAGCACAAGATTCGCTCGGCCATCCGCTGGAACGCGATGGCGTTGATTTTGCGCGCCAACAAAGAGTCGTCCGAACTGGGCGGCCACATCGCCAGCTTCCAATCTTCCGCGCTCCTGTACGACATCGGTTTCGAGCATTTCTGGCGCGCGGCCTCGGAAAACCACGGCGGCGATCTGATCTATTTTCAAGGCCATTCCGCGCCGGGTTTCTACGCCCGCGCCTTTCTCGAAGGCCGCCTGACCGAAGGCCAAATGCTCAAATTTCGCCAGGAGACCGAAGGCAATGGCTTATCGTCCTACCCCCATCCCTGGCTGATGCCCGAATTCTGGCAGTTCCCCACCGTGTCGATGGGTCTGGGGCCGCTGATGGCGATTTATCAGGCCCGCTTCCTGAAATACCTGCACGGGCGCGGCCTGGCCAATACCGAAAACCGCAAAGTCTGGGCCTTCCTCGGCGACGGCGAAACCGACGAACCGGAATCGCTGGGCGCGATCTCGATGGCCGGGCGCGAGCATCTCGACAACCTAGTGTTCGTCATCAACTGCAACCTGCAACGGCTGGACGGCCCGGTGCGCGGCAACGGCAAGATTATCCAGGAACTGGAATCGGTGTTCCGGGGCGCGGGTTGGAACGTCATCAAAGTGGTGTGGGGCCGGGGTTGGGATCGCTTGCTGGAAAAGGACAAGACCGGCCTGCTGATCAAACGCATGGAAGAATGCGTGGACGGCGAGTATCAGGATTTCCGTTCCAAGAACGGCGCTTACATCCGCGAGCATTTCTTCGGCAAGTATCCCGAACTGCGGGAACTGGTCGCCGACATGACCGACGCCGACATCTGGGCGCTGCGCCGGGGCGGCCACGATTCCACCAAGGTCTACGCCGCCTATGCGGCCGCCGCCAAGCACAAAGGCCAGCCGACCCTGATTCTGGCCAAGACCGTCAAGGGTTACGGCATGGGCGAATCCGGCGAAGGCCAGATGATCGCCCACCAGGCCAAGAAGATGACCGGCGACGCGCTGCGCCAATTCCGCGACCGCTTCCAGATTCCGGTCAGCGACGACGATCTGGGCAAGATCCCGTTCCTGACTCTGGCGGACGACAGCCCGGAGAAGAAATACCTGCACGAACGCCGCCAGGCGCTGGGCGGCTATCTGCCGAGTCGCCGCCCCAAATCGACCGCGCTGGAAATCCCGCCGATAACAACTTTCGACCGGCTGCTGCAAGCCTCCGGCGAACGCCAGATTTCCACCACGATGGCCTTTGTCCAGATGCTCGGCACCCTGTTGCGCGATAAAACCATCGGCAAGTTCATCGTGCCCATCGTGCCCGACGAATCGCGCACCTTCGGCATGGAAGGCTTGTTCCGCCAACTCGGCATTTACTCCGCCGTCGGCCAGCTTTACAAGCCGCAGGACGCCGACCAGTTGATGTATTACCGCGAGGATAAATCCGGTCAGGTGTTGCAGGAAGGCATCAACGAGGCGGGCGCGATGTCGTCGTGGATCGCGGCGGCGACTTCCTACAGCAGCAACAATCTGCCGATGATCCCGTTTTATATCTATTACTCGATGTTCGGCTTCCAGCGCTTTGGCGATCTGGCCTGGGCGGCGGGCGATCTGCGGGCGCGCGGCTTCTTGCTGGGCGGCACCGCCGGGCGCACCACCCTGAACGGCGAAGGCTTGCAGCACGAGGACGGCCACAGCCACATCCTGGCCTCGACCATCCCCAACTGCGTGTCCTACGACCCGACCTTCGCTTACGAGGTGGTGGTGATCATCCGCGACGGCCTGCGGCGGATGATGCAGGACCAGGAAGACGTGTATTACTACGTGACCCTGATGAATGAGAACTACCCGCATCCGGCGCTGCCGGAAGGGGCCGAGGACGGCATCATCAAGGGCATGTATCTGCTCACCGACGGCGGCGAAGCCAAGGGGCCGCGCGTGCAGTTACTCGGTTCCGGCACCATCCTGCGCGAGGTGATCGCGGGCGCGGAACTGCTGAAAAATGACTTCGGCGTGACGGCGGATATTTGGAGCGCGACCAGCTTCAACGAACTGCGCCGCGACGGTTTGAGCGCCGAACGCTGGAGCCTGCTGCACCCGACCCAGCCCCGGCGCAAGAGCTACATCGAAAGCTGTCTGGAAGGGCACGACGGGCCGGTGGTGGCTTCGACCGATTACATGCGCGCCTACGCCGATCAGGTGCGGGCTTACATCCCCCGCCGTTACATCGCGCTGGGCACGGACGGTTTCGGCCGCAGCGATTATCGGGTCAACCTGCGGCGGTTCTTCGAGGTGAACCGGTATTACGTCGCGGTCGCCGCGCTCAAGGCGCTGGCCGAAGAGGGTCAGATCAAGGCCGAACACGTCGAGGCGGCGATCAAGCAATACGGTCTCGACACTGAGCGGCCCGATCCCTGGACGGTGTGAACGAAGCGACCCCAACGCCTGCGAGGAATTATCATGAGCCAGATCATTCAAGTGAAAGTCCCGGACATCGGCGACTTCAAAGACGTGCCGGTCATTGACGTGCTGGTCAAGCCCGGCGATACGGTGACCGCCGAACAACCGCTGGTCACCCTGGAATCGGACAAGGCGACAATGGACGTGCCTTCGCCCGCCGCCGGTACGGTGCAGGAGATCAAGATTCACATCGGCGACAAGGTCTCCGAAGGTGCGCTGGTGCTGTTGCTGGAAAGCGCCGACGGCGCCGCCACCGCCCCGCAAACCCAGGCCCCGGCCCCGCCGCCCCCGGCCGCCACCAACTCGCGCGGCGGCGTGGCGGAAGTGCGGGTGCCCGACATCGGCGATTTCAAGGACGTGCCGGTCATCGACGTGCTGGTCAAGCCCGGCGATACGGTGAAAGCCGAACAAGCCTTGCTGACCCTGGAATCCGACAAGGCGACGATGGACGTACCCTCGCCGCTCAATGGCGTGGTGCAGGAGATCAAGGTCAAGGTCGGCGATAAGGTGTCGGAAGGCGCGGTGATCCTGACCTTGTTATCGGGCGATGCCAAGGTGATGCCGGAAACGGCGGTGAAGGCAGCGGACAGCGCCCCGGCGGGCGACAAACCGGCCACCGGGCCGAGCGCCGCCGCGCCCGCCGCGAACGTCGATGAAGGCACCTTCAAGCTGGCCTATGCCGGGCCGGGCGTGCGCAAGCTGGCGCGGGAGCTGGGCGTCGATCTCGGCAAGGTCAAGGGCAGCGGCAAAAACGGCCGTATCGTCAAGGAAGACGTGGAAGGCTTCACCAAGGGCGGCGGTGCGGCAGCGGCTACCACCGGCGCGGCAGCGGGCGGCGGCGTGGGCGGCATCGACCTGTTGCCGTGGCCGCAGATCGATTTCAGCAAGTTCGGGCCGGTGGAAAGCAAGCCGCTGCCCAGAATCAAGAAAATCTCGGCGGCGAACCTGCATCGCAACTGGGTGATGATCCCGCATGTCACCAACCACGACGAGGCCGACATCACCGATCTGGAAGCCTTCCGGGTGCAGCTTAACAAGGAGATCGAAAAGGGCGGCGTCAAGGTCAGCATGTTGTCGTTCATGATCAAGGCGGCGGTGGCGACGCTGAAGAAGTTCCCGGAATTCAACGCCTCGCTCGACGGTGAAAACCTGATCCTCAAGCAGTATTACCACATCGGTTTTGCGGCGGACACGCCGAACGGGCTGGTGGTGCCGGTGATCCGCAACGCCGATCAGAAGGGCGTGGTGGAGATCGCCAGGGAAATGGGCGAACTGGCCAAACTGGCGCGCGAGGGCAAGCTGAAACCGGATCAGATGCAGGGCGGCACCTTCACCATTTCCAGCCTGGGCGGCATCGGCGGCACCTATTTCACCCCGATCATCAATGCGCCGGAAGTGGCGATCATGGGCGTGTGTCGGTCGTACTGGAAACAGGTCTCGCCGGACGGCAAGGAATCGGCCTGGCGGTTCATGCTGCCGCTGTCGCTGTCCTGGGATCACCGGGTGATCGACGGTGCGGGCGCGGCGCGCTTCAACGTCCATTTCGCCAACCTGCTCGCCGACATGCGGCGCATCCTGATCTAGAGGAGTGAGGAATCATGGCAACGATTGAAATCAAGGTGCCCGACATCGGCGATTTTAAGGATGTGCCGGTGATTGAAGTGCTGGTCAAGCCCGGCGATGTGGTCAACCCGGAAGCGGCGCTGATCACGCTGGAGTCGGACAAGGCGACGATGGATGTACCCTCGCCGCAGGGTGGCACCGTCAAGGAGGTCAAGGTCAAGGTGGGCGACCGAGTGGCCGAGGGCGCGCTGATTTTGCTGCTCGACGCCGCTACCGGCGTCGCGCAAACCGTAACCCCGGCGGGCGCCGCGCCACCACCGATGCCACAAGCTGCGCCCGCTGCGCCGGCTCCAGCGGCTGCGGCCGCGCCCGCGTCCCCTGCGGCATCTTACGGCGGCCAGGCCGATGTCGAGTGTGAAATGCTGGTGCTGGGCGCGGGGCCGGGCGGCTATTCGGCTGCGTTCCGTGCCGCCGATTTGGGCATGAAAACCGTGCTGGTGGAGCGCTACGCCACCCTGGGCGGCGTGTGCCTGAACGTCGGTTGCATTCCGTCCAAGGCGCTGTTGCACACGGCGGCGGTGATGGACGAGGCTAAGGCGCTGGCCCATCACGGCATTGAGTTCGGTCCGCCGCAAGTCAACATCGACAAGTTGCGCGGCTTCAAGGATGGCGTGGTCAAGAAATTGACCGGCGGTCTGGCCGGGATGGCGAAAGCCCGCAAGGTGGAGGTGGTGCGTGGGGTCGGTCGTTTCCTCGATCCCCACCATCTGGAAGTGGAACTGACCGACGGCACGGGCCAGGACAAGACCGGCGCGAAGAAAGTGGTGCGCTTTCAGAAGGCGATTATCGCCGCCGGTTCGCAGGCGGTGAAACTGCCGTTCATGCCGGACGACCCGCGCGTGGTCGATTCCACCGGTGCGCTGCTGCTGACGAGTGTACCGAAGCGGATGCTGGTGGTCGGCGGCGGCATCATCGGCCTGGAAATGGCGACGGTGTATTCGACGCTCGGCGCGCGGATTGACGTGGTGGAAATGCTGGATGGGATGATGCTGGGTGCGGATAAGGATTTGGTGAAAGTGTGGGAGAAGGTGAATGCGCCGCGCTTCGACAAGGTGATGCTGAAGACCAAAACCGTGTCCGCCGAAGCCACGCCCGAAGGGATCAAAGTCGGTTTCGAGGGCGAGAAAGCCCCGGCCGAGCCGCAGCTTTACGATCTGGTGCTGGTGGCGGTGGGCCGCAGCCCCAACGGCAAGAAGATCGATGCCGAGAAAGCGGGCGTAACGGTTTCCGATCGGGGCTTCATTGCGGTGGACAACCAGATGCGCACCAACGTCGCGCATATCTTCGCCATCGGCGATATCATCGGTCAGCCGATGCTGGCGCATAAGGCGGTGCATGAGGCGCACGTTGCGGCGGAAGTGGCGGCGGGACAAAAGTCTTTCTTCGACGCTCGCCAGATTCCCTCGGTCGCCTATACCGATCCCGAAGTGGCCTGGGCCGGTAAGACCGAGGATCAGTGCAAGGCGGAAGGGATCAAGTACGGTAAGGCGGTGTTCCCGTGGGCGGCGTCGGGCCGGGCTATTGCCAATGGTCGGGATGAGGGCTTCACCAAGCTGCTATTCGACGAGGCGACCCATCGGGTGATCGGCGGCGGCATCGTCGGCACCCACGCCGGGGATTTGATCGGTGAGGTCTGTCTGGCAGTGGAGATGGGCTGCGATCCGGTGGATATCGGCAAGACCATCCACCCGCACCCGACGTTGTGCGAGTCGATTGGTATGGCGGCCGAGGTGTTTGAGGGTGTTTGTACTGATTTGCCGCCGGTGAGGAAGAAGTAAATTCGTTAATTAGCCCCGGAGGAAAGGGATTTCTTCGGGGTTGGGATGATAAGGGCGGGGAATTTGAACCCGCTATTTTTGTTTATGTTGATACACAGTGGAAAAAAGATAGAAAAATCAGCTTAATTTCATTTGGTTTGGTTTTTTCTGTAAATATACGGAAACTGTATGATCATTTGTTAGGCGTAATCACTGATTGGCCACTATTCAGGTTATAGCGTTAAAAATACATCTAAGATGGTTAACATGAAAAAACTAGCCACAAAAAAATTTCGAGTTAAGCTCTTCAATAAATTGATGAGCATTGCCAGTGCACTTCAAAACATACCTGCGCAGATAACGCCACCGCCCTTCAGACTCATGCAAATTGGCTCGCTGTTTTGGCAATCCCGTGCATTGTATGTAGCAACCAAACTCGAATTGGCTGATGTTCTTGGTGACACCGAGAAAAGCACACAGGAAATCGCCACGGTTTTACAGCTTCATGAAGATCATCTCTACCGATTGATGAGGATGTTAGGTTCAATGGGTATTTTCGATGAAACTGCCCCGCGTGTGTTCAAGAACTCCAAAACATCGGCGTTTCTGCGTCAAGATAACCCCAAAAACGTGCGAGCCATGATCTTAATGCATAACTCACCGGAAATGACTAAACCGTGGATGGAATCTTTGGAGGAAAGTATCCGTGACGGCGGCGTGCCATTCGCCAAAGTGTATGGTGTTGATGTATTTGGCTATATGGATCAGCACAAAAACTTTGATTTACTGTTCTCTCAAGCAATGGACACGGTAGAAAACCTCACTGGTAACTTATTTTTGGAAGATTTTAATTGGGGTCAGTTTGACCATATTATTGACGTCGGCGGTTCCAAAGGCAGCAAAGCCTTATCCATTCTTAAGTCTCACCCCAACCTAAAAGCCATTGTGTTTGACAGGCCACAAATTATCGAAGCCGCCAAAACCCATTGGCAGGGTAAAATAGCCGCCGATATTCTTGCACGCATTGATTTTCAGGGCGGCAATATGTTTGAGTCCCTGCCAGCCGCCTCAGATAATGCCCTCTTCGTGTTTGCTGCCATATTTCATTGTTTAAGTGATGAAGAATGCACAGCCGTATTAAGCAACCTGAAAACAGTGATTGGTAATACCCAATCATCTGTACTTATTGCTGATGCCGTTGCTGAGGAAATCCATATTAATCCAACAATAGCCGCTTTCGACATGCAAATGTTGATTGGCACAACGGGGCGTGAGCGTACACCGAGCGAGTGGAAGCAGTTGTTGGAAAACTCTGGATTTGAAATTGTGGAGATCATGGATGTAAGGACATTTGCCAAATTCATCATCGCCAAACCATTCCAGTCCGGTCTACATGCCTAATATGGCGCTCAAGCGGGATGCGCCTTTTTGTGGCGGTTTTGGAGGGTTGTTTTTTTTCCGACTTCGGTGGCTTCACAACCTTCCGTGACTAGAGAATGAAACTGATATTTATTGTCAAAACCTTCAGCTCGCTATCTCCGTAGTATCCGTTACCCTAACCTATCAAGGCGCTCTCGTTACCATGCCAAATGTCCTGGTGGATACCGGTTCAGCCAGAACCCTCTTTGCCACCGACGTTGTATCCAAGCTTCACATTACGCCCGTTCCATAGGGATTTATCTATATCATTCAAGGCGTTGGCGATAAGGAAATTGTTTTTTCATAGGTACAATAACCACCTTGGATAGCAAGCAAGTCATCAAACAGCTGGAAGCGGATGGCTGGTTTCTGGTGCGGGTCAAAGGATCGCATCACCAGTTCAAGCATCCGACCAAACCAGGTCTGGTGACAGTCAAACATCCTGACAGCGACATTCCCGCCGGTACGCTGAACAGCATTCGCAAGCAGGCGGGCTGGAAATAGGAGGTTTTCATGCGCTTTCCGGTGGTGTTGCATTCCGATGATGGCGTCCGCTTTGGCGTCACGGTTCCTGATTTGCCCGGCTGTTTCTCCGCAGGAGACACCTTCGATGAAGCCCTGGATTCTGTAATCGAGGCCATTGATCTGCATCTGGAGGGCCTGACTGAAGACGGGCAGGATATTCCTACGCCACGTCCGATTATCGAGCATCGTATCCATTCGGATTTTGTGGATGGCGTGTGGGCGGTTGTCGAAGTGGATGTGTCCCGCTTTGAGGGACGCTCCGAGAAAATCAATATCACTCTGCCACACCGCCTGTTGGTGAAGATCGACGCTTACGCTAAAGCGCGCGGCGAAACGCGCTCTGGCTTTTTAGCTGAAGCGGCGCGCGCCGCAATGCGATAAGCACGTAGAGCGGGTTAGCGATAGCTTAGGAACCAGCGTAATCATTTATAAATAGGTACTAAGATGACACGCGATGAAATACTAGCTGATATTCAAAGGGCAATCAGCGAAAACGCTATAAAACTTGATCTATCTGAAAAAAATATTCGAGAAGAATTACCTACTGAAATTGGTCACTTGCATTCTTTGAAAGAATTAAATTTGTCCAATAATCACGGTGTAAAATTACCAGCAGAAATTGGTCAACTTCGGTCATTAACATCACTTAACTTATTTCAAAGCCATGTCCCATTTCTCCCGCCCGAAATCGGAAAACTTCAAGCATTAACACGGTTAGATTTATCACTGAATATACTTGTGAAATTACCCGATGAGCTATTTCAACTGCGCTCATTAACTATGCTTGATTTGTCTGGAAATTATCTAGAATCTTTGCCCAAACAAATTGGACAGCTAGAAGCCTTAATAGAGTTTTATTTTCTGGAAAACCCAATAGAAACACTACCACCTGAAATCGGAAAACTGCGTTTCCTAAAAAAATTAGGCTTAGGATTGACATGCTTGGAAACATTACCACCGGAAATTGGAAATCTCTCCCACTTAACCTCCCTCGATTTGCACGCTACCCACCAATTAAAAGAATTACCAGCCGAAATAGGACAACTCAAATCCCTGAAAGAACTCTATTTACACTTCAATCGACTAAAAGCATTACCACCGGAAATCGGAAAATTAAATTCTTTAACAAAGCTAAACTTGTCAGGTAATCAATTAGAAATATTACCAAATGAAATTGGTTTACTTCATTCTTTGAATGCCCTTGGATTATCAAAAAATCAACTAAGAAAATTACCCTCTGAAATTGGAAATATTTCTCTTTTAAAAGAGCTTACTTTAGCAAATAATCGATTAGAAAATTTGCCAGCAGAAATAGGTCAGCTTCATTTGCTGCCAGAGATTGATTTATCAAATAATCAGCTTATCTCATTACCAAAAGAAATAGGTTTTCTAAAAAATTTAACAAAATTAGCTTTAGCAAAAAATAAATTACAAGCACTGCCTTATGAAGTTTCACAGCTTGAACATTTAGAAATGCTGGATTTATCAGATAATCCAATAGCAGCGTTACCAAACAGTTTTAATCAATTAAAAAACTTGCTGATTTTAGATTTGCGTAACACGCCAATAAGCAACTCAGAAGTACCCGCATTTATTCGACAATCAGATGGGATTTATTTTTCACGCTATATTTCTGAAATATTGGGGCGTTTAAATTTAAATCCGAAGTGCGAATATATTTATGATCACTTAAAAAACATATTAACACGGCCAGAGCGTAGGGCAGATTAGCGATAGCGTAATCCGTCAATTTTGGTGGGTTTTCAAAAGGTGGATTATGGCCTTTCATCCTAATCCATCCTATGATAGTCCGTGAAAACGGAACGGTGGATTCCCATCGTTGCTTGCTCGGTGCGAAGTGCCGCACAACCAGTGGATCAAGCTGACATTGGTTATTAAAGCCTGCGGTTTTTCTGCTGCTGATTAGGTATTTTCTGAATGATGGCTGCATCAATCTACCCAGCTTCCGAATATCTCCGCCCGTGGAAACTCACGACACTTTTAGTTGGCATTGGGTTGCTCATAGTCGGTTCATATTACATGCCCGCGCCTGACTGGGATATTCCTATTAGCTTCATTATGGCTGGCTGTACTTATCTGACAGCGCCTTGGAGTATGCGTATTCTGCTTGAACATCACTGGCGTTTCTTCCCATTAATGGCTTTGGTCACATGGTTTTCGGTCGATGGTGGCTACGCTATTTATTGTAGGAGTTACGCAGTTGGATCTGATGGAGTAAAAGGACGGAATGAATCCAGCGAAAGTGACCGATGAAGATTACATCCAGTTTTTGCTTGCGACGC
>NZ_CBTJ020000092.1 GCF_001051235.1 Candidatus Competibacter denitrificans Run_A_D11
GCTATCAGAAACTGGATGTAGTCTTCATCTGTGACTTTCGGTGGGTTCATAACCTTCCTTATCGCTCTTTATCAACCAACTGCGTAACTCCTAAATATGATACTTATACGGTAAAATTTGATATTATTTTCAGGTGTTATGTAGACAATATACTCTTTTAGAATTTTTTACTGTCACTATTTGTACAGCAGTACATCCAGAACCAAAGGAGGAATCACTTATGGCGGACAAAGACTATATTCCCTGGTCTGAGGATCTCAGCGTTGGCCTGGAAGAGATCGACGAACAACATAAGATTCTTATTAATCTGATTAATCGCTTGTTTAACGAAGCAATCTTAAAGAGGGCTGACAAAGCTCTCATCAGCGACATTCTCGATGAGCTAATACAATATACGATTGTGCATTTTGCGGTTGAGGAAAGCTTATTCCGAATTTTCGATTATCCTGATAGCGAGGCTCATCAAGAACATCATAACCAACTTAAAAACGAAGTGGTGAATTTCCGAAAGAAATTTCAAGATGATACACCCATCGATATCGAATTAATGAGCTTTTTAAAGAAATGGATTACCTTGCATATTATGAAGGATGATAGGAAGTATACGCCTTTTTTCCTCGAAAAAGGCTTCAAAGCCAAATGGACTAAACAGCAATCGTGGATGGGAAAGATTTGGAGTTCTTTTAAGGGATGACACAATATCAAGTGTGATAAGCCATTTCATCTCTGATTCCCTCTTATTGAGCGGAGCATTATCCAGCTTGTAGGTTTTTTTACGTAGAGCTAGTCACTTTAGCGCCACCCGATTACCCACATCTTTTTATATTTTATAATCAATCAGTTGTGAGGATTTGGTACGGTTGTCAGCCGTTAAGAATCCACGGTCGTGCTGGCGTTCCTAAAGGGTTTACTGGTTTTCAGCATCTTGATCTGCTCTGGAGCACCTGGAATCGCTTCAACGTCAATCCGATGATAGCCGTTAATATGTTGATTTATAAAACATAAAATCAAAGTAATAATAAATACCACGTAACATGTTGAATATAAAGCTAAAAAAGATGTGGGTAATCGGGTGCTTTAGCGCACACTGATTTTACCTGATTCTTTTTCTATACAATATAGCTAAATCAATTTGGCTCAATGTAGATTTCGGACTGTTGAGATTATGCACCAATTGAGGAAAGTTCTAACCAAAGATAGATAAGAAGGTTGCAGAAGGGGCCGCGAAGGTGGCGGGGTGATCATGGAGATGATGGTAGAGGCGCAAGGAGAGATCTACCATGTCTTCGGTTTTAGAGACGACCTGGGTGCGGCGGCGGAAGCGGGCGAGAACGTGGCAGATATTGCTGTTATCTTGCTCAATGGGGAAGGTGAGGTGCTTACCCGTCATCAATTGTGCGGCTGGAATCAAGCGATGGTCACCGGGCCAGTCGTCGGTAATGAATCGCTTGCCCTAAGACTGTAAATTCGATTGTGTAAATGCTCCACTGTAGGAAACGAGGACACTGACGTGTCAGGAGCATTGACGATGACGACACCATTAAGCAAAGTAG
>NZ_CBTJ020000093.1 GCF_001051235.1 Candidatus Competibacter denitrificans Run_A_D11
CCTCCCATTCGCCGCCATAGACCTCTTCGACCATCGCCAGCGTCGGCCGATAGCCCATCGTAAAGATCTTGCTTTCGCGTTCCGCCCGACCGTTTAAATCTTCCTCTGGTTCGGTCAATCGAAACACCCGTGGAGAGGCCGCACCGGGATAGTTCCACTCGGTCAGCCAGCGCGCGGGACCGCGATTAAACGATTCGCACAGCAAATCCGCATCGGCTTTGATCAGTTCTTGGCGAACGCTGTTTTGCACATCGGCCTTGTACTGACCGCCGACGGCCTCACTGGTCATCACCTGACCCAGCGTAATCTTGGCGATGGCCTGATCGAGATAAATACACAGCCGCTCGTAATCCAGACCGCTGGCGCGCTGGGCTTCGAGGAGTTCAATGCGGATGCCTTCGGGTACCCGAATCCCCGATTCGGTTTGGATGGCTTTGAGGGCGGCGAGGAGCTTGGCGCGATCATCGGCGGACGTGTTGGGCGGGAACCACCCCACAGCGGTCGGTGAGCCGAACTTTTCCGCCGCAATCAGCCAAAACTTGAGGTTGCCGCGTTTAAATTGCACGGGCCAATAGAGCCAGTGCGCCAAGCCCATCCCGTAGGGATCATCATCGTGATCGGCCCCCGTGCAAAACTGCCAGAATTTCCGATCCGGTAACCACTCGCCCTTCCAGCTATCCTTAGCCGTCAACAGCCGAAGCTGCATTTTGGCATCGTAGGCAAAGCGCGCCCGATCCCGGACCTTAATACGGTCTAACCCGACGGTCGAACCATCGCGCGCATACAGACACTCACTGACCGCAAAGCCATAAAAGACGCCGAAATGCATCCCCTGGGTGGCGTCATCCCAGCCGACCGTTTTCAGTTGTTCTTCCAGTAACGCCGCTGCATTCTTATCGGCGCGTTTCGACCCACCGGGTTCGACCTCCCACTCACAGGCGGTGAGCGCTAATTGCCGCTGGGCAAAGGTCGAGCGGACCTGCCAGTCCGAAAGCACTTGTTTATAAATGTCGTAATGGCGTCCGCCGAACTCGGTGAGAATCGGGTCTTGTGCGGGCAAACGGCCATCGTCGGTCAGCCAGCCACGGGTAATGTCGCGGCCATCGCCCGTGCTGGCGATTTCGCTGAAGATCGGCTTGTCGTTGGATTCAGGCATCCTAAAAACCTCGCGTCAGGCCAGAGCCACCGACCGTGCCCCAACCCACATCACGATAGGGGATCGCTGCGGATCGTGCGGCTGCAAATGCGCCCACGCCTAAATAGCGCTCGCCGGTGGTTTGGATTTGGTCAAAAGCCGGCGGTGATTGCTGGCTGGCGTAGTAGCCCAGCGTCAAGGCGATGGCGGCATCCGCATGACGTGGCTTGCCGTCGCTGCCTTTGCCTTGGTAGTTTTCGGGGATGCGAGCCACCCCGCGTACCAGTCGCAAGGCGCGTAAGTCATCCCGTACATCCGCATCGCGCGGCAGCAGCAGCATGGCGTCTTCAAAGGCGGCTTTAAGGGGTGGCATCTGGTTTCGATACCATTCCTCGGTCAGCATCACCGGCTCGATGCGCTGTGCGCCGTAGCGCTGCCAGGCCTCTTCAGCAAGCTGCTGGCCGTTGCCACGGGCGTCGTGTGCGCCTCTGGCGAAGTTTGGCAAGCGATCCACCAGGTAATACAGGATTTGCTGCTGTTGCTTGAACGGGATGTTGCGCAGCTCGATCATAAACGGCACACGGCGCACCAGATTCGTCTCTAACGCGATGGGCGCAATGACGGATAGATCGATCTTGCGGCCGAAATCCAGCCCGTAATAGTGCTGTAAAAGTGGGTTTAACAGGACGATTTGCGGGTGCAAATAGGCGTCAATCCAGTCCTGGCAGTCTTTATAGCGATGCCAATCGGGTAAGGTGGCAAAGTCGTTGGTGCAGCTCCAGCGCAGCACGGGTGCAGGTACCATCCGCGACTCGATCAGGACGCTGGATAAAAATGCGCCTTCACCACTGGAGGGAATGACATCCAGTTCTTCGGCGGCATTGGCGCGGTAGATCTGGTAGATGCTCTCAATCCAAGCCGCTTCCGCTTCCAGACTCCAAGCCCGACCGGTGCGGGCGCAGACCCGACGATACAGACCCTCGGCGACGGCAGGGCGAAACTCAATCCGATGGACGCTCGCCTCCGCGCCCAGCCGTCCAGCGCGCGCATCGTTGATCAGTTCGTTAAAGGGATTTTCCGCACCATTGTGAGTGCTGATGATCCGTACCGCACCACCCCAGATCAGTAGCGCCAGCGCCGCTTTGAGTAGTTTGTCCAACTGCTCATGGAAAGCCGCTTCGTCAATGACGACAACGCCTTGTTTACCACGCAGGTTTGTGGGACGGCTTGAAAGCGCGACAATGCGAAATCCACTCGGAAAACGAATCGTATACGTTTTGATGGCACGGTCGCGGTCGGCTTCGTCATCCCAAATACCTTCTTCAATTTCGCTCGCCGCATAGTCAAACGCCCGCGCCCACATCGCACACGCCTGGATATATTCGATGGTCATGTCCTGGTTGTAGGCGATGTAGTAGACATTCTGACCACCGGCGTCGCGCGCCGAGGCGGCATAGAGCACATCGTCTGCCGCCTCCGCCCAGGTCAAGCCGGTACGTCGGGATTTCTCGGCGATCTTGAGCGGTCGTTTATCTCCAATCCAGCGCTGCTGGTAGGGCAGCAGGACGGGGGGAATGGCGGCGCTCATGCGGCGATCCCCAGAATTTCCCGGCGGATTTCGGCGGCGGTGTCGGCGTTGAGTCCGCCCCGCTTGGCGATCTTTTCAATCGCTTCGGCAGCGGCTTGGGTTTTGGCGCTTAGCTCCGCATCCCATTTCTGGCGATTAATGCTGGCGCGGCTGAGTCGTGATTGGGAGAGCGTTAGGCTATTGAGATGTTTGGCGCGAGTGATAGGATCGGTTGCTTCCTTTGCTTTCTCTAAGGCTGTGATCTCTTCAAACACCTTATCCCGCAACCGCACCGAATTTGTTTTGTCGAGCGCATTTTCCATCTCGTCGTTGATTTGCTTGGCCATATAAGTGGCGACGGTTAAGCGTCGTAACGTATCGTTAAACTCTTGTTTATATTCCTGGCCGTACTGGTGTAGGGCGCTCTTGCTGATCTCGTAACCGAGTGCTCCGAGCCAGTCGGATAAGCCGTTATAGTCGCCAAACCCGGAGGCAATCAGCCGGTCATCCAACCCCTTGCGGATTTCCGGCGGCAATAAATCGACTTTGCGCGGTGGTGCCATCAGATGCCCGTCCCTTTGGCCGTTCGCGCAATGGTCGGCGGACAATCGGCCCGGTATTCCACGAGATCGGTGCCTGCGGCGGTAATAGTCGCGCGCCAGGGCTGGCCATCGTGGACCTCCAGCTTGAGATAACCCCGATTGGCCAGATAGCGCACCTCATGACGCAGCACCGACAGGGGTAAGTTGGGGTACTCGGTCGCCAGCGTTGCGCGGACCTGATGCTCACCCACGCCGAGCCAATCGCCCGCATTGGCGCAGAGCAGGATCAGCCAGCGGACGGTTTCCCGTCGAATCGCATCAAAATCAGGTGTCTCCATGCTCACGGCTTCCTCGCATCAGAATCAAACGATCAATTTTTTCGTCAACGGTTTGAACATGGGTGCGTAGCTGTGCCAGTTGGTCTCGTAGCTCGTCCCGGCGGATGTAATGCGCGGCCAGATCCGCCCGCAAGCTCAGAAATTCGTGTTGCAGGTTGCGCACGATTTCAAATTCGCGCTGCTCATTATTGACATGGGCATTAAAGGTATCGACCCAGACGCGCTGACCATCCAGGCGTGCGGCATCCAGCGACGCGAAACGTTGATCGAGGCGGCGCTCGAATTGACTGAGCAGAAAGCGCCCCACGGCGAATAAGCCGCCGAGCAGTCCGCCGAGCAGACTCAGCAATTGCATGGCGTCCAGCGTGACAGTCATCAATCAGGTCTCCTAGCGGCTGCGCTGTTTGAGCCACGTCACAGCGGCCTCAATCGCGAAATTCAGAAGCGATTCCGAGAGTGACAGCCCTAGCGCTTTTATCCGCTGAATGACCTCCTCTCGCTTTTGCGATCCGCTGAGCGTGCTGTCGGCGACGCTTGCCACCACGGATTTCACTTTTTCCCAATCCGCGCCGATGAGCGCCTTGGCCGCGGCGGAGATGAGTATCTGCGTCATAATCCCGTTCAATGCTGATCTCCAAAACCAGGTGGTGTGGGGTTAGGATCGGTTGCGCGCTGGCGAATGCTGACGGGTCCCGCGCCATCGGGTTGGCCTGGGCGATCCGGGCATGGCTCAGAGCGACTCACCAGATCAATCGGCGGCAAGGGTGCATCCGGTTGTTCGGGTAACAAAATCCCAGCGATAGCCGCAACAGCGCTGGCTAGCGCCGCAATCTGGGTGGTGAAGGTCTCGTACTCGCCGACGAA
>NZ_CBTJ020000094.1 GCF_001051235.1 Candidatus Competibacter denitrificans Run_A_D11
ATCTCGACGCCCGTGAAGCTGGCCTGCCAGCTCATAGACGCTGCCTTGCGCGCTTCTTCAATCGCTAAAAATCGCTGATCCAAGCGCCGCTCGACGGCGCGCAAGAGCAATAAGCCCATCGAGCCATAACCCCCCAGCACGATCACGACCAGCGAGATGATGTGCCAGGTTTCCAGCGTGACAGTCATCAATCAGGTCTCCTAGCGGCTGCGCTGTTTGAGCCACGTCACAGCGGCCTCAATCGCGAAATTCAGAAGCGATTCCGAGAGCGACAGCCCTAGCGCTTTTATCCGCTGAATGACCTCCTCTCGCTTTTGCGATCCGCTGAGCGTGCTGTCGGCGACGCTTGCCACCACGGATTTCACTTTTTCCCAATCCGCGCCGATGAGCGCCTTGGCCGCGGCGGAGATGAGTATCTGCGTCATGATCCCGTTCAATGCTGATCTCCAAAACCAGGTGGTGTGGGGTTAGGATCGGTTGCGCGCTGGCGAATACTGACGGGTCCCGCGCCATCGGGTTGGCCTGGACGATCCGGGCATGGCTCAGAGCGACTTACCAAATCAATCGGCGGCAGGGGGGCATCCGGTTGTTCGGGTAACAAAATCCCAGCGATAGCCGCAACAGCGCTGGCTAGCGCCGCAATCTGGGTGGTGAAGGTCTCGTACTCGCCGACGAAAAATAGCAACGCGGCGCTAGCGAGCAGCGCAGCCAAGGCGGCCCAGGTGGAGGCTTCGCGCCAGGTGCGCCGATCCCGCAGCCGGGCAAGCAAGGCGACAGCAGCCGGTAGGAGCTTGAGCCATTTCATGGCGGTCTCCGAATCGTAATTACTTCGCTGCCGATCCAATTCTGATCCCCCCCGGCGGCGCAGGAACACCAGGTATAAACGCGAAAGGGAGACTGTCGGCTGACTCCCCCCAAGCGCTTTTGGCCCTCACTTTGACGGTCTTTGCGCCTTCGCCAATTCCGGCGAGATCCCACTTGAGGATAACGCCACCATCGGTTTCCTTGGTCGCGGGTACGGTAACGGGTGCGGCCGTGCCAACGGTAACGAGAAAAGCATCCGGTTGGGAGCCGGTAGCCGGATACGGGTCACACACCAGAAACGGGCTAGATTGGGCAGTGTGCGTGATCAAAGCCATCGCCAAACCAAATAAAAGCCGTTGCGGTCGTT
>NZ_CBTJ020000095.1 GCF_001051235.1 Candidatus Competibacter denitrificans Run_A_D11
CAGGCATAAACGCGAAAGGGAGACTGTCGGCTGACTCCCCCCAAGCGCTTTTGGCCCGCACTTTGACGGTCTTCGCGCCTTCGCCAATTCCGGCGAGATCCCACTTGAGGATAACGCCGCCATCGGCTTCCTTGGTCGCGGGTACGGTAACGGGTGCGGCCGTGCCGACGGTAACGAGAAAAGCATCCGGTTGGGGGCTGGTAGCCGGATACGGGTCACACACCAGAAACGGGCTAGATTGGGCAGTGTGCGTGATCAAAGCCATCGCCAAACCAAATAAAAGCCGTTGCGGTCGTTTCATCGAGCGTCTCCACGCGGTGGAAAGGGGTCTTGCAGAAACAAATTGCGTTCCGCTTCTCGGCGGCGAGTAAGTCCGTCGAGTGGCTCTAACTTGCCGGTTTTGCGGTTACGCGCTTTGTTCCAGCGTTGGAATTCGTTGACCGCGCCCAGGTAATCAGCGCGATTGAGCTTGGCGCGCAGGGTCGATCCGTCGAAATTGCTGCGGCCGATGTTGAAAACGAAACTACAGAGCGCATCGAACATGCTTTGCGTGAGCGGAACCCGCACAGCGGCATGGACGACATTGGCAAACACGGCAAGATCCGCCCGCAAGAGGGCATCGGCTTGCTCGGCGGTGAGCGGAAAGCGCAGATGGTCTCTTGGCTGAAGGACATGCCCCCAGCCAACCGTTTCCTTGCCCGCTGGACAGCGATACGGCTGCGCGGCAAATTCACCGTTGGGGCCTTTTTCGAACGCCTTGAGGAGGTCGATAGCGGCCTTGCTGGGGAGAAGGGGTTGAGGCGAATCGATCATGACAACTCCGGGTTAGCTATCCCGGAGCGTGCCATGAAGGGAAGATGATGGGCTTTTAAGCGACTTTAAAAAAAGACTGGAATGGTTAGCTGAACAGATCGGGTTGGCGGGCGAGACGTTCTTTGGCCAGGATGTCGTAGATGGTTTGCAACGATAGGCCATAGCGACGGGCCAGCACCGCTTGGTTGT
>NZ_CBTJ020000096.1 GCF_001051235.1 Candidatus Competibacter denitrificans Run_A_D11
AAGAAGGGGTTGAGGCGAATCGATCATGACAACTCCGGGTTAGCTATCCCGGAGCGTGCCATGAAGGGAAGATGACGGGCTTTTAAGCGACTTTAAAAAAAGACTGGAATCGTTAGCGGAACAGATCGGGTTGGCGGGCGAGACGTTCTTTGGCCAGGATGTCGTAGATGGTTTGCAACGATAGGCCATAGCGACGGGCCAGCACCGCTTGGTTGTGGCCATTAAAGTCACGCCAGATGGCGGCGTTTCGGTCGTTTCGAAAACGCTCGCAGTCTTTGGGAATGTAGATCTGGCAGCCGCTCCACTTCTGGCGCACATCCTCGGCCAGATCAAAGGCGAGCACTTGGGCTTGGGCCAGCGGGAGTTGGGTTTGAATGCGTTGCAGGGCCAACCCAGCGAAGTCGGCCAGGATGTCGGGGTATTGGTCGGGGAGGGCAAGGGTGTTCATGGATTGCGATCCCGTGGTGGTCACACCCTATGATACTACAAAATACAAAAGGTTAGAGGGCCAGCCGTGCGCTGGGAAACGCTACCCCGAGCGTGATCATCAGCCACGCCCGACAGTGCGGACAGGCAAGGCGGCATTCGATGAGAAACGGTTTGGCGGGCACAGAGAAGATGACCTGGCACGCCGGACACCGGGTCGACGGCACTTTATAGGATTTCGGGTTATGTGGACGGATTCGAGTCATCACAGGTCATTTTTCCTTTGAGTTTGGCGAGTAAGGCCCGAAATTCGGGCGGCGGTGGCGTCCGGGCGGGTCGTGTGGAGGTGAGGGTTTCGCTGGTTTCTTCGTTGAGTTGTGCGCCATCGGGTGTGGTGATGACAGGGCTTTCTACCAGGCTGGCAGCCTGCACCATCTGACCTTGGCGATCCCCTTCCCGTGCTTTGGCACGTTCGTCTTCGATTTCTTGCCGCGCGGCGCGCTTTTCCTCGGCCTTTTGGCTTAAGCCGATGATGATTTCAAAGAGGTAGCCGTGAGTTTTGAGCGGTCGCTTGAGTTTGTCGCGCTGATCAAGCATTTGGTCGATGGCGAGCTTCCAGTAATCCAGCGGGGCAGGATAAACCCGCCCATCGCGCTCGATCTGAGCTGCACTGACGGCGGCGTTTAACTCGCTTAAAAGCCGCGCAGCCCGCTCCCAACTGAGGGCACGCTCGCGCGGGCGAAATAAACTCACGTAGCGCACCAGTCGCTCGCCCAGGGTACCCGGTAATCCCAAAGCGGCGATCACCGCTTCGCGCGCGGATTGATCGGCCAGGAGTCCTTCAATGCTGTGCGCCGCACCGCAACAGGGGCAGGTTAGACGCATTACTCCGGCCAGCCCCAGCAGATCAAAATCGCGGCGCCAAGCAGACTGCCTATCAGCAAACCGACAAGAAAAGTGATCACGCGACCTCCGGTGGGGTTTTGTTGGCTTTCCTCTGTCGCCGTTGCTGGTCGTATTCCAGCGCGGCGACGATTTTATGGAGCTGTTCTGGTGTGCAAAACCGAACGCTTTCGACCTTGCACACGCGCCGGGCGATCCCATCGGCATAGGCCCAGGCTCGGCCGGCATCGGCCAGGTAGGCGCCGATTTTCCAGACGAGCCGTTGCCGATCCTCCGGCAACGTTCCGAGCTTGCGGTGGCCTTTGCGCTGTTTGATCTTCCAACCGAGCCGGACAAATTCATCAATCACCGCGCTGCGTTGCTTGGCATTCAGATCGGCGGCGCTGGCGTTGCCGGTGATCCGCTCCAGAATGGCCCGGTAGGTGTTTTCGTCCCAGGCCATTTGCTTGGCGGCGATGTGGATCAGCTTGAGGTCACGGGTGCGAGTGGGGTCGGTCATCGAACTGCTTCTCCAAGATAGAGGGTTTGCCTAGCCTTTGGCTGATTTGCCAAGCTGAGCTGGATCGGTCTTATCAAGCCCGGTTTTATCAGCTTCAAACGCGAGCCGAGGGGTGGCATCTTTCACATCACCAATCAACAGGGAGCCAAACTCGCTCAACTGCTCTCCAGCCGCCATAGCGACCAGCTTTGTGCGATTCTCACAGTGGATGGACTCGTGAATTCGAGAAATCACCTTGCAAAGCCGATCTGCCGTTTCCAACGGTATCTGCTGATGTTCGATGCGATAGAGCAATCCCAACAGATAACTTCTTGTTTGTCCTGTGGTATGCACCTTCTCTTTCATGCTTTATGGCCTTCTTGATTTGGTTGATAATTTTTTCATTTTCAAGCGCTTCGTGGGTGCGCTGCATAAGGGGTTTAAGCCGCTTTGCGCATGACCAGCAACACAAAAAAAGTGTGTATGGATCGCCAAACAAAAGCTTCATGCCGCGCCGAGACAGCACATTCCAAAATCTTGATGAATCCTTGATGGCTTTTTTTCTGACTCCATAAAGGTCGCAGACTGCGAGCGGGCTGTAGGGCGCACCGAGGTCGGTGTAACCAATCTCTGGATTGGATTTTTTTGGTGCAAACAACCGATCCTTACAATCAACACAGAGCGGCCTTGAGTAAAGCCCGCCTTCTCCATCGAAAATCCTGGGATGGGGATCGATTCCTACCGCTTTCCAGCGTTGCCCGCCTGCATTGAAGTACTGCCTGCGGCGATAGTCCCAGTGATAGCCATACCGCCCGCATTCAGAACAAAACCAAATAGGCACTACTTTTCTATATTTCAGAGCAGGATCATCTGGCCACCACCAAGGCGGCACTGTAGACCGGCCCTTCATGTGATATTTGGCTATGTCGTACAAGTTCCGCATCAACACACTCCCGAAGCTGCTCATCAGGCCCCGACCGCCACGTCGGGACGACCGCCTCCTTAGCGGAGACGGTTTCGCGGTTAGGTGGCTCCGTTCAAGAGTCGCCTGCTGGGCGTAAAGCGCACGCGACGACTGGCCGGCAGCGTAAACGGCTGACCGGTCTTGACGTGCCTGCTGATCTGGCGCGCGCGCGTTGGCACAAACTGAAACGTGCCAAAGCCCTTGAGCTGCACGATTTTCCCGTTGTGCAAGGCCTGGGTGATATGGGTCAATGCCGCCTCGACAACATGGTCTGCAATTTTTTTCGATGGAAAGAAACCTTGCCGCGTCATGGCTCTGGCAAGCTGGCTACGAGTAAAGTGGATGAGTTCAGGCATAAAAGCGTTCCTAGTTTCGATGGTAACGATCAGCCGTCGCTGATACATGACGGATCAGATCACCGGTGCGACCGGTGAGGGCGTGGAGGACGATGAGCAATAAATCGTCCGGGATCGATTGCAACCGGTTATCGTCAACCACTTCTTTACGGATACCGGCAATCACGGCCTGGCGCTGGTCGGCGAGAAGCGTGTACGCGCCGATCATGGCCGGGTCTCCCCTTCCCAGGGAGATGTCAGCCCGGCGGTGGCTCTGGCGATTTTTAAGAGCACACCGAGGTAGCAGGCATCGATCAGATCAAACCGATAACCGCCAATGTCGATCCAGTCGCCGCCTGGATCAAGCAGGACATCCAGGCTTAAGACGCCGTTGACGCCGTGCTGCCCGGCTTTCACCACGCCCAAAAATATCGGCTCATCGGCTGGATCAATAACCGGGCGAACCGGGCGGATCGGTCGCGGGGGATCGGCGTCAGCCAAATCGGCCCAGCCCAGGGCGTCGGCGTCGGCTTCTGTGAGCCTAAAACTGGATGCAGCGTTCATGGATTGACCTCCACCTCATAACGTCCGGGTTGTCCGGCAGGCATCCGATACCACCACTCGCCACCGCCGAGCGCATCGGCCAGTTTGTCCATGGCCACGCCCCATTTGATCAGCGGCGTATCCGACGGCAGCCGGACGATGATTTCGATTTCGGTTTTCACGGGCGGGTGGGCGCCTTGCAGCAACCGATCCAACGACGCGCAGAATTGACAGGGCATCTCAATACTCCTTGGGTAGCTTGGAATGCGGACAACCGGATCGGCAGGCGCGATAGAACTGAAGCAAAATGGGATTGCCCCAGGTCAGATTGGGATCACGGTTTTGGTATTCCCGACATTTTTGCCGGGTCATGTGGTCGGCAACCGGACAATCCACCATCTGCACTTGCATCGGCAGGGTGGCTTCAACCCGGACGCGCAGGTTATGGACGTTGCCTTTATAAGTGCCTTTTAAGACCTGGTTGACCATAGCCACCGACACGCCTAACTGTCGCGCGACCGCCGTCTGGGAGCTGTCTTCACAGGCGGATCGCAGAACTTCCAGCCAGTGCTCACCGGCCGCGCGCATGGTAGATCTCCTCAGTCGCCGGATCGGGGTGACGTTCGAGAGCGGGAGGGTCGTCTGATAGCAGGGCACGGCGCTCATGTGGGCGCTCCTTTTTGACGGGTTCGGGGATGTCCTGATAGGGGACGAACTGATCGAGATTGGGGTCGTAGACCCCGCTTTGATCCCGGCGCACGATGGGTGCGAGCGGACCGTGGCATTCCACCAGCCGCCAAATGGCATAGCCGAAACTTTTGCCGCTTTGCCTCGGACGCACCTGCCGCAGGTAGCCGGAGCGGTACAGCGCCCGCAGGTAGGCGCGCAGGTTGCGCTCGCTGGTTTCCGCTACGAGTTCCAAATCGATTGACATGAACTGCGGGGTGACGCGCATGGCATTCCAGATTCGCTGGCGCGCGGTTTTCACCCGGTTGCGCGTTCGGGTACTGCCGGGAGTACGAGCCATCGAAGCCTCCGATAAGTGCGGCCATCATTGGCTCACCTGAAAAATAGAGCCGCCCCAGACGGCAAGATTAATTTCGCTCCAGCCTTTGACTTGGGCGCGATTGCGCGCTTTTTTGATGTTTTGGGCGATGTAGCTCATGCGTCCGCTGGTTTTTTCGATCAGCGCATCGAGCCAGTCATCGTTAATGGGGATATTGCAGAGCGCATTGGCGACGATGCGCACATCCTCCCGATCCAGGTCATTGAACTGGACCCACTGATGGACGCGGCGGGCGAGTTGCTCGCGGGAGCGGATCTTGCCCTCGATCTTGTCCATGCCGACCATGACGACCGGCATCCCGGCTTTGTCGTGCAGGGAATGGACGACTTCGAGCATTCGCAGAGCCGTGGAGGCACCGGGCAGAAAGAGGTAGTCGATTTCGTCGATCAGTAACGGTCGGCCTTTTTTGGACATTTCATCGGTGATGCACCGCTCCAGATCCGCATTGCGCCCTTTGGGTTCAATGCCAATCGCGGCCACGATGTCCCGATACATGCTGCTGAGCGTCCAGGCCGGAGAGGCTTCGACGTAGATGCCGTTGGTTTCATTGAGCAGGTGAGCCAAGGCGGTGGATTTGCCCGTGCCGGTGGCCCCGTGCAACAGCACGATCCGTTCATCACCCCGTTCGGCGGATTCCACCATGTCGTAGGCGTCCAGCATGGCTCGAATGTTCTTGACGTTGGCGATTTTTGGTCGTTTCATAATGGGTTGTCGTACCTCTTTACGGGTTGGTTGTGTCATCAGGAATCACCCAGCTTTGCGTCTTGCTCACGCGAAGCTGGGTTTTTTGTGCCATCCACGCTGGCGATTTACGCCACATGCGCGCAATCCTGGGTCTGCTTAGCGAGCGCGAGCGCGGCAGTTTTCCAGGCCAGGAACTGTTCCCAGCCCACTTGTTTCTCCATTTCCGACTCAAAAAGCCGTGGTCGTGGATAGGCGCTGTAGAATCGGGCAATGCTTTCCGCCTCACCCGGCCCGAATTGCCCGTGATGGGTCCGCGCGAACAGGGCGCGAATGTCGTCAAATTCCGAGGCCGCTTTGCTGACCGGAACCGGCGCATT
>NZ_CBTJ020000097.1 GCF_001051235.1 Candidatus Competibacter denitrificans Run_A_D11
CGCTAAGTACAGGACAAAAATTTCAGCAGGCCGAGGAAATCAAGCCAGCGGTCGGCCCAGTTGAGGACGATGGAGCGGATGAAGTCGAGGCCATGGCGGAAGATGGATTTGAGGGGGCGCTGGAGCGTTTTTTTAAGGGGATTGGTTGCCGTTCGGCGAGGGCTTGGCCGGTACGATAGGTCCAGGCGAACGCCAAGGCCAGCAGGGCCAAGAGTTTGCCGAGCCGGTCGGGGTGGGTCAGATGGGTGTCCTCGAAGTTGAATCCACGGGATTTCAGGGCGCCGAACAGGGTTTCAATTTCCCATCTTCGGGCATAGGCCGTGAAGGCCTCTTGCGGCGGCGCGCCGGAACTGGCGATAAGGAAGAGGTCGCCATCGTCCAGCCGTAAGGCGCAGAGATGGACGAAACAGCCCCACACCGGTCGGCGTCCTTGGAGGAGGGAGGACTGGCCCGGTTTTAGGGGACTGAACAGGACATCAGCCCGCATCGGCATATTCCAGGCATTGGGAATCCGTGTGTTGCGCTTGAGACGGATGTGGAAGGGAATGCCCTGAGCTTGGAGCCAGGCGAACCAGTGCCGCCCGACGAATTCTCGGTCGGCCAGGAGCGCCTGGATTCGGGTTTGCCCGAATTGCCTCACAAAGCGTTGCAGGAGCGCGGTGCGCTCCTCGGTATCGGAATTGTCGGCCTTGTCGAGAACCGTCCACATCACCGGCAAGGCCATGCCTTGGTAGGCGATCCCCAGGACCAGGAAATTGATCTCGGTCTTGCCGAATTTCCAATGGGTGCGGTCTAGGGTCAAATACCAAGGGCCTTCGCCCACCGGAAACAAACGGACCAGCAGCCGGGCCAGGACATCGTAGTCGATCCCGAAGGAGCGAAAGAAGCGTTGCAGGCGCTTGTAATTGGATGCGACCTGCGCTTTGCCACCGAAGCCGGTGGCTAACTCGGCCAAATTAACGCTGCGAACCTTGAACAGGGCCAAGAGGAACTGGGCCAGGAAGCTCAAGCGAGCGCCATGCCAGGGAAGGTGTTCGGCCAAGGCCGCCTGAAGGGCTAAAACGGATTCATTCATGTGGCGCGAGAGAGATGACCAGGACATCCTTGAACATCCTTATAGGTCAATGACTTAGTTTTTTGTCCTGTACTTA
>NZ_CBTJ020000098.1 GCF_001051235.1 Candidatus Competibacter denitrificans Run_A_D11
GGGTCTACAACGGGTTCAGATGTTCGCCTTGGGCGTCGCCGCCGCTAAAGCTGCCTATGCCAGCGATGGATAATGCGAGTTTGTGGGTAATCGGATGGGTTAAGTCGTTATCGCCGATTAGTCCGTGTCTATGAAAAAAGAGTCGCTTCCAGTATCGCTATGATTTGGGTTTCTTCTATCCGCATCCTGCTGAAAAAACTATGCACACCCATTGATGAAGAGGGCTGCTCTTAATCATTTACATCTGAATAAGAATTTTCGGATAGGCTCTAAGAGTTACAAACTAAGAAGGCGGCGGAATCAGGAGCGAATCACAGTCTCAAGAAATCTATAGTCGTCCGCAAAACGCTGGTTATCGGACGGGTCGAGGTACATCAGCCCACCTAGCGTACTTACCTTAATCGCGAGATCGCGAGTCCATACTTCACCAAGGGATAAAGCAACCCTACAAATCTCCTGGTTAAGGCGCTGCGTGGATGCTTCTGGTGTCATGAAAGAAATAACGTAGTCGCGTGGTGAATACAGTCGATAATTGTCAATCATATCGATGAGTACCTTAGGAAGATCTTGCTCTGTAGCGAATCTTCCCGTGTCGTCGTTTATGTAGGGGTAGTGGTGGCCGTAGTTGAAACCCTCACGGACGATGCTTGGTACCCCAGCAGCCATCGCCTCGATTGTTGCGCGGGGTGTTCCTTCGCGGCACGACCACAGCACATGCACTTTGCTCCGATTCAAGAGTTCATTCACCTTTCTAGGAGGCAATTGCTCGAAAATCTCGATCAAATCATCGATCTTGAAGATTTGCGCCTGAGCCAAAATATCCATTTTGGTGAGATCGAGCGGATAACCGACCAGAGCGAGTCTGGGTGTACTACCCATTGCACGCATTCTAGCGACTGCGCGAAACAATGCCCAATGCCGCTTGTAGCGTGCCCACGCCGCGATGCTGATGAGATCAAAGTCTTTCTCTATGCCAAGGTTAGAGAGAGGACGAAAGACGTTCGCATCGACCCAAGTATTACCGCCAACGCTTACTGGAATTAGGTTTGAGTGGACGGCCTTAAGAAACGCGGCATCGCGTGGCTCGATTGAACCAACAAATATGGGAGCGTTCAGTTGGGTCGTGGTGAGAATGTTTGGGTCGAAATGTCCACTCCAGCTAGGCTCAAGCACTAGGTGATAACGAGAAGAGACGGCTTTCGCATCGAACAAGCGCATAAATAGCGGATAGACGTAAGAGTAGTAGAGATAGATGACGCCGCGTTCGTTGGGTCCCGGTGACTTCAAGACGATGATGTTAGCTGGGAAGAGTTTCTTAGGGTTAGCGAAGAACTTCCGGTTCAGGTCGTTTGTGGGGATGGTATCCGGGTATTCATGCACGGCCAAGCGTAGTTGTGACGCGACCCGTCCTTGGGAACCAGCAAGGGCCTGTGCCATCAGGCTGGTTAGTACGCTGTTCAGTGCTGGAAAGTAATCGCTTCTATGGACGCGAGCGACAGCGTCCAAGCCGGCCTGGCGGCGGCCAATTGCTAAAAAAATGACACCGATGGTGGCTGCCGCGCCTCCAATCAAAAGGCGGGCAGGTACAAAATCAGAAAACAACCAATCATGAAAGCGTTGAAACATCACGTCAATGGTAGTCTTTAACTTTCTTTTCAATACCATTAGATAAAACTCGCCTCATCGAAGAGTAAACATTGAAGTATGATGCATTGCATGAATATTAGAGTAAACAGAAGAAGGTTGTACACCACCCAATTCCTCACAAATCAGCTGGAGGGGTTAAACGCACCCGATTCCCCCCAACTCAGCCGGAGGGGATAAAAGCCTGCTTCGCGGCGGCGATGCCGAGGGCGAAGGCATGGACATTTTGT
>NZ_CBTJ020000099.1 GCF_001051235.1 Candidatus Competibacter denitrificans Run_A_D11
TGACGTTTCTCCATCGGAATGGCGAGACCCGATAGAGGTGCCAGAAGAATGGGGTCGTGACGAGGACCTCCACCGAAGCGCTTTCTACCCTCATCGCCACAGCGCTGACCCGATCCGGGTGCTGGTCGTCGACGATAATTTACCCAATCGGGTTTTAGTCAAATCTGTGCTCATCGGGCTACAAGCGGAGGTGGTCCTCGCGGAAAGCGGTCCGACAGCGCTGGCGGCGTGCCAATGGCATCGCTTTGATTTAATCGTGATGGATCTCATGATGCCGGGTATGAGCGGTTTGGAGACGACCCAACGCCTGCGGGCTTGGCAAGCCAACCCGAACCGGCGCGTGCCGATCATCGGCCTTACGGGAACCGCCAATGAGCAGCAATCGGCGCAATGGCGCACGGTGGGCATGAATGCATGCTTTGTCAAACCCATCAGCCCGGCCTAGATGCGCGACATTTTTCGCCAATGGGGGGTCCACGACCGATGAAAGAAGCGTTGTCCGTCTTAGATTTAGCCGCTCTTGAAGCCTACCAGGGCAATGGACAGGCCCCTGAACTGGTAGAGGCCTTTTTAACCTCCTCACCGCCCCTTCTTGAGCGTTTGGCGCAAGCCTGCCAGGACGGGGATCGCCGGATCATCTATCGATTTTGCCACACCTTGTTAGGGGCGGCGACCACGGTCGGGGCCCACGCGATGATCACGCTGTGCCAGCAGCTGATGGATGCGCCGGATCGGAGCCAATGGGGCGCGCTCGTAGAACAGTTAAAAACGGCGTTCACGCAAACCCAGGAAGCGCTGATCCATCTTGCCAGAGACTGGAAGCCGGTCACTGAAACACCCGTCACCGAACCGGGTCCTCAGCAAACGCTTTTAGTCGTGGAAGATCATGACGCGAGCCGTAAAGCCATTGAACTCGC
>NZ_CBTJ020000100.1 GCF_001051235.1 Candidatus Competibacter denitrificans Run_A_D11
GCCATGAGGGGTCCTTAGGCGACATCCGCCAGCGTGAGTTGGGTTGCGGTGGTGATCTGGTATTGACCGAGCGCATTGGCGCTGGTATCGCCGGTCAACGCGCGTGCACCCCGAAAGGTCGCGCCTGCCCAAAAGCCGATCCAGGCCACAGCCTGATTGGGCGTCAGGGTGAAATCAACCGCCGTACTGAGCGCGCGCTCTCCGCTGGCAGCCGCGGCAAAGGTGCAGCTTTGGCGGCTATAGCCCCCGCCGGCCACTTCGTTGGCCGTGCCAGCGGCGCCGGGATCGGCGGTATGAAGGCTCAGCGTGTTGATATCGCTGGCCGCTAATAACAGGTTTTTAAAGGCTACAGTGGAAGACATACAATCTCCAGAAGAGGGATGAGGGATATCACGTCAACACCGCCGTCAGCGGCAAGGTGAGGGAGAGGCGACACGCATCCGGGTCGGTGGGTTGCCAGTCGAATACATCGCGGATGGCCAGGGTATCGGCATCAATCCGGGCCAAGGCGGCTAAGTCGGGTTGGCTGATGTGCGGAATCAGCACGATGGGCGCGTCGTCGGCCTGCTTGCAATCATCCATCAGGTGCAGCAGCGTGGCCCACTCGGCCCGCCGCAGGTTGTTTTCCCAGCGTAACTCGCCACTGAAGCCCGATCCCAGATAGGCCGCTCGCGGGTTGGTGCCCTCGCTGCGGGCCATGGCGTAATCCCGTCGCAAGGTCAGGGCAGCGTTGTACAGCGGCGCAAAGGGATCACCGGCATAGAGCCAGCCCAGACTCATCCCTGCCGCGTTGCTCAGGGTGAGGGTGAGGGTGCGCACCGTGGTGAGCGGTGCGAGCAAGGGCATGATGAGAGGTCCGTCGTTGATCGTGGGCGTTAGCGTGGCCAGCACGCTGGCGGTGGCATCGTAGAGCGTAATGACCACCGTGGCCGGTGCTATCAGGCCATGGCGCAACAGGCCCACCAGGCTGATGGTTTGCGCCGTTGGCCAGGTGATCGTTAATACCGCCGCCGATCCAGACCAGCGCCACTGCTCGCCATGCGGACTGCGCACCGCCGCGACCCCATGGCCTTGCCGGACTGAAAAGCGGTAGCGATCCCCCGATACAAAACTCGGTGCTGCCCCCGGAACGAACGCCGCACTCAGCCCGTCAGCCAGCGGCACACTGGCCGCTAGGGCGGTATCCGATGACCAAGACCCGCTATCCTTGCGCCAGCGGAAGCGCCCGCCCACCTCCACGCTGAAGCGGAAGGCATCGCGCAACGCAAAGGG
>NZ_CBTJ020000101.1 GCF_001051235.1 Candidatus Competibacter denitrificans Run_A_D11
CCGATCCCAGACGCACTGTAGGCGGGTTCGGCGGTCGTCAGCGCATAGTCCGGCAAGGGACCCAGACTGCTCTCGACTTTCCAGGTCAGCGTATCATTGCCATCCACCCCACCGGCGAAGGCCAGCGGCGCACCCCGCACGATGGGGATTTCATAGCGATCCCCCTTGGCGTAGGGCTTGGTCACCTCGACATCGCCGAGCGTCACAGTCAGGCTATCGCCGTATTTCAGACGACTGGCACAGCCCACCCGCACCGCAAAGCCAAATTCCAGGGTAGGCACCAGGCGAACGGTGCCCTCCGCGTCGGTTTGCCGCACACAGGCGTGGTAGTAGACATTATTAAAGATGGGCAGGTAATCCTCACCTGAAACCACCCAGTAGTCGGTTTGCAAATCCTGCCAGATCGCGTTCCCTGACGATCTGGCCTCAGATTTTTTTGGTGGAACCCCCGCAATGGCGCGCACGGCATCGCACGCGATGGCATAGCGCAACACAAAGGTGTCCGGGTCATAGACGATGCCGGGGTCATCCGCCCGACCATCGGTGACGTTGATATCCGCCGCTTCGCCGGTGACGGACGTCCAGGCTTCATCACGGGAGATAATCAGCCAAGTGGGCACTGACCCGCCGCCACCGGACAATTCGCCCACCCCTCCGACTAAACCAATCCCAGAGGTGCCGGTCGTCCCTGCGACCACACAGCGACCATAGAGGGTTGCCCCACCCGTCGTTCGATACCAGACCACAGCGCCCAGTGCATACGCGGTCGAGGCGGCTAAAACGGGGATGCCGGCTATCGTGGCCGCCCCGATGGCCTGCAAACTGCTCAGATCGCTGGAGAGTCCCGCCAACACGTCATCCCAAGCGCCCGTTGCCGTTTTGGAGACACAGGTCCAGGTGACGGTCCCGTCAGTCACGGTGGCATCGAGCGTGGTCGGCCAGGTTGGTTGGGTGGTGCCGCTTTGGCCGGCCACCGTGCAGCGGTAGCGGTAGCCATTGCGCGTGGTGGATTCGACCACGGCATCCAGGCTATAAGCGGCCGATGCGCCCCAGACCGGATCGGCCAGGATGGCATCCGTACAGCCGTACAGATCGGTTAAACAGGTGTTGAGTTCGCCACAGGCCAGCGCGGCCAGTTGCAAATCCTGTTGTGCGGATCGCACTTCACCCGCCGTGGTTTTTTCGGTGTTGGCCGCTGCAAAAGCTTTGTACCAACGGGTTAGCGCTTCCAGCCGAGCACGGTGCCCGGCCTGTAATGCAGCCATATCGAGGTCTCCTAAGTCGATGCCAAGATAATCCTCATTGGGACGACCGCTGACAGCGCCTTCGGTGCACGAGCAATCGCCCGCCGGTCGTTTCGTCCAGATGAGCTTCAAGGTTTTGTTGGTGGCCGCTACCCCCAAGATCGGCCGGTAGAGGCAGATGGCCGGGGTGCCGGTGGTATCCCCGGCATCCCGTGGAAAACTACGATCGGTGATGCTGATCCGACCGCTGACCGGTCGGCTCACTAACGGAATCAGCGGAATGGTGAAGCCGACGAAGCCGCTGTCGGTGTAGAGGATAGCCGTGGTGGCGGGCGGTAACGCACCGGCGACTTTGCTTTGCACCGCCCAGGTTTCAGCGCCGATGGGCTGATCGTTGAGGCATTCCAGCGCGACCGTTTCCGTGGGTGCGGTGGCCGCAACCGCCAACCCCACCAGGTCGGGCAGTGCCGGGCGGCTTTTGGTGATGGGCAAGGCAAAGGCGGCGGTGCGAAACGGCACATCGATGGCGGCCATGCCGCCGGGGGTTTTGTCGTTGGCCGGTGGGGTGGCGACGGTGACGAGGCTTGAGCTTTCCAGCGCACGCAGGAGGTCATAGAGCGTGATCAGGCTGCCCCAGGTCTCGGTCGTGGCGCCGTTGGTGACGGTAAGCTGATAGGCGCCGCTGATTTTGTGGACATCGGCGCCTTTGGGATAGGCCGCCGCCAGTTTGGGAGAGACGCCATATTGCCATTGCTCGCCATCCCAGCGTTTGTAGTGGCGATAGACCCGGCTGGTATCCCGACCAAAGACCAGGCGGGTTGCGGTGTCGGGGACGGTCTGATCGGGATTGAGCGGAACGGCGCCAAAGTCAAGCCGTTGGTCGGCCCACTCTTGGGTATCGCGGGAGAGACCGTCGGCCAGCGCGCCGATGGCGGTATCGAGCGCAATGGAGGGAGTGACGTTGATGGTGATGGCATTGCCCGCACTGCCGGCGGTTTTGGCTTGCAGCAACACCCCCGCATACAGGATGGCCTGCGCCCGCGTGGTGGCCGTGCCGAGATTGATCAGCGTGACAGTGAGGTCCTGGTTGGGCGTGCCCGGTGCGACGGTCGGTGCGCTCATCGCCCCGTTGCCCGCGCCCGCAAAGACCGGCGTGGTGGCGGATTCGGCGCCGCTCACTGGCGTGCGAATCTCAATCTCGATGGCGGCATCGGCTGCCCCACTGTAGCCGCCAGAGAGGATGACCTCGCCATTGCCGGTGCGGGCTTGCGGTTCGCGAAAGATGGACGCCAGCGCCGGTGCAGTGCTGGAGGCACTGAGTGTGGCGTTGATCAGGGCGTTGTTGGCATTGGCCAAGAGGCGTTGGACGCTCATTATTGCAGCCTGCGGTGAAGGTCATCAAAGATGGGTTTGAGATCGCGCGCCAATTCTTCCTTGAATCGGCTATCGAGAAGGCGGGCATTGCTGGCATTGACGTTGACGTTGATCGTGGGGCTACTGACTCCCGCACTGCCGCTGGTTATGGTGGTGTGGGTGGTGGTTTCGGTGCGGTTGCTGCTGCGAGCTTCTTCCTGATCGCGCTTGAGGTTCTTTTCCTTGAGGTCGTACAGTTGCTGCTCTTTGGCCAGTTGTGCTTCGTAGAGGGCGATCAGATCGCGGTTGTTGGCCGCGCGGGCTTTGGCGAGGTTGGCTTCGACCTCGGCCAGGGCTTGGCGCTTGGCCAGTTCGAGTTCCAGTTGATCGGCGGTGTCGGTATCGCCCTGCTCGCGCGCTAGTTCGGCATTGAGTTCGGAGAGCCGATCCCGTGCCGCGTTGGCTTCGTCTTGGAGTTCCTGGAGTTTTTGCTTGGCTCGATCCAAGGCGCTATTGAGGTTGGATAAATCCTCATCGTTGAGCAGATTGAGGCTGTCGATGGTGGTTTGGGCGGTCACATTGACTGTGTGCATCGCCGCGCCCATGGAGCCAAACGATGCCGCCCCGGTCTGTTCTATATTTCCTAGCGAGTCGATGAGTTCTTCGGCTGCAAGCTTTTGTGTGTAATAGGCTTGCTTGGCGTCCGCTTCGGCCTTTTCGACGTAGGCGAAGAAGCGGATGATGCTGTTCGCGCCAAAGAGGATTTTGTTGGATGCCTCATCGGAGGCAGCGCCCGCTTTGACGATTTCCGCCCGAACCTCGGCATGTTTGTCCTTCACCTTATCGAGGCCGATACGGATTACTTCGGTCGCCGCCGAAAACGCGGTCGGCTCCATCTGATTCATGCCGAGGAAGTATTTCTCGAATAGAACGCCGGTCGCTTCAGAGAGTGCCTTGGTCCGCTCGCGCGCGCCATCCAACGCGGCGTTCATGAGCTTGGTCATAGACATTCCATCGTCTTTAGCCTGATTGTTTTGTTCCTGAGCGACGGTATCCGCTTGTGTCGCCTCGGTGCTTTGCTGGGTGGCTTGGGTGGTCAGGCCGGCTTGCTTAGCGGCGAGGTCCTTGGCTTCGGCGGATTTCTTGACGGCATCGGCTTGCAGGCCCAAAGCGGCGTTTTGGAGTTGCAGGCCGGCGTATTGTTGTTTGTCCGCTTCGGTTTGCAGGCCACCCGATTTCAATTGTTCAATCTTGGCTTGCAGCAGCGCCTGTTCGGCCGCGATTTCGATTTGCTTGGCCGCTGCAACAATCTTGGCCCATTCGGCCTCGGCTTTGGCGAGTTCGACGGCTTTTTGCTGAGCAAGCGCTGTAGCGCCCAAGGCAGTCGCGCGGTCGCGTTCGGCCCGGATGCCGTCGAGTTGGGCTTCAGCAACATCTTCGAGTGCCGAGGTGTAGTCCTTCGCTTTCTGAGCCGCCTTTTCGGCTTTGTTCACAATTTGCTCTAAAGCCGGATCACGCGCTAATTCGCTGGAACGACCCTGTACTAATTCAAGAGCGGCAGCGACCTGTTCAAAAGAAAGCTTTCCTTCCCTGCCGAACTGCTCGATTTTCGAGCGCAGCGCGGTTAATTCGGCCTGCGTTTCCATCTTGGGAATCATCTTCAAGATAGCGGCATTGACTTCCTTGCCGCTGGCCTGCGCGTTGTTAGCGATTCCGTTGAGGGTCTTTAACATGCCCTCCCCGGCTTGGGTCATCCGGTTGGACATGACGCTGGCGTCAACGCCTACTTTGTCGAGGGCGGTGCCTAGCTCAAGCGTGGCGACCTTGTGCTCCATCATCTGCCGATTGGTGCTCGCCAACTCCGCACTTAAAGGAGTCCAGACAAGACCAAGCTCGGTATATCGCGCTTTGAGTCGCTCGATAGCGGCTGCTTCTTCTGCGCTTTTGGCGCTTTTATCCGTACTGGCGTCCGCCAAGGCTTTGGCGTTGGCCAGCGATTTTTCTTCCTCTTCCCGCTTAGCGCGCTCTGCGGCGGCCTTGATATTGGCCGCTGCTGCTGCTCGTTCTTCAGCCGTCGCCACGCGATTAATTGATTTTTCCGCATCATCACTACCATGCACCAGGTCATAGAGCATCGTGCCGATACTCTGCCCACCGCTGACCCATTCGACGGTTTTGTTAACTACTGTTCCGAGCGCATAACCCAGACCACCAGCAGCGGCTGTCAGCCCGGCAACCAGGCCGGGCAGGCCGGCCAGCGATGACAGGAGTCCGGCAACAGCGGGATTGAGCGCCAGAAAGCGCGCAGCCAACCCGCCTAAAACCTCTCCTACCGGGATGCCGACTGCACTTAGCAGCTTCAACCCGCCAACAAATAGGCCGATTTTGAGCGTCAAATCCACAACGCTACCAATCGCGCCAAAAATCCCGCTGCCTAATGACGTGATCACCGGGATAACCTGATTGGCGGACGTGGCTAATCCGGTGATCTGTCCGGCCAGATTTGAGAACGTGGGTAGGTTGGTGGATATCGCCCCGAACAGCGCGTTGAGGCTGGCCATAAACGGCTTCAGTCCATCCACCACCCCCGCCACGTACTGGCTGAAATTGCCCATCATATTGATGAGCGCTTGCAGCAGATTCCGCAGTCCTTCGACGGTCGTTAAATCCATGCCATCGGTCAACGCCGCCACCGCCTGGCCAAATTCGCCAGAGAAGGCTTTGATGCCATCCACCAGCGGGGTCCAGTCCACCCCGTCCAGCGCTTGATCCAGATTCGCCGCCATCGCCGAGAACAGGTTTTCAACGGCGGCGATTTGCGGCTTGATGACGTTCAGCAAGGGGGCTAGATCGCCGGACTTGACGGCCTTGTCGAATGCGGCGGCCAGATCGCCGGTTGCGCCAATGACGCCCGCGATTTGTGGTTTGAAGGTATTGCCGAGCGTGACCGACAGTTGCCGGAAGGATTCTTCGGCTCGCTTGCCTTTGGCTTCGGCGGTATCCAGTCGCGATTCCACTTCCTTGAGTGCCGATCCGGTGCTATTCAGCGCGGCATCGGTTGCGCCCAAGTATCCGCTCAGGTTGCTAAAAACCTGGCTCATACGCCCAGCCTGATCAATGCCGACCAGTTGCGCCGTGACGAACTGCTTTTGCGCATCATCCAAGCCCGTCATCGCCTTGGCGACATCTAGGAAAATGTCTTTGCCAGAGCGTAGCTTGCCGTTTAGATCAAGTTGCGAAACGCCAATGCTGCCCAGTGCAGCGACCACAGGATCGGCAGTATCTTGAAGCCGGAGCAATCCCGTCTTGAGGGCGTCGGCGGCTTCCGATCCTGACCCGTACACTTCAATGATCGGCGTGAGCATCCCCGCCGTTTCCGACATTGAGAAACCCATCTGTTTAGCGATGGGGGAAATCCCCGCCATGCCGATGGCTAACTGCTTTACGTCGGTGGCGTACTTGTTGCTGACTTCGTTCAGCAGATCAACGGTGCTAGCCGCTTCGCTGGCGGGTGCTTTGAAGCCTTTGAGAATCGAGATGAGGTATTCAGACGATTGCGCGGCTTCGATGTCGCCCGCGATCTTGAGCTTGACGCTTTGCTCGACGAGATCGAACGCTGATTTAGCGTCATACCCGGCTTGAACGAAGTTGGCCATTGCGGCCACCAATTCTTGCCCGTTTTGGCCGTACTTCAGCGCAAGCTTATTCAGCTCTTCGCCGTAGGCTTTGGCTTCTTCCTTACCGCCATCCAGCACCTTTGCAAGGTCAGCTAGCGCAGATTCATATTCTTTGGCAGATTTGTAGGCATTACCCGCCAAATAACTGGCAACTCCCGTTACGGCCGCGCTCAGGGCCAGCGTGTTTTTTGCGGCGGCGGCCAGCGGCTCGGTAGAGTCCTTAACCGCTTGGCCAAACGCTTGCATTCCTTCGGCAGATCGGTCGAACTCGTTGCCAGTGAGCGCCTTTTTAAGAGTTTCTAACTTGTCATGTACGCCATCAATATCTTTGGTGGCCAAATCGACAGCTTTGATGACGAGCTGAAGCAGAAGGTCGTTAGCGGCCATGCGAAAACTCCGGGCGTTGGGCTACGATATGCGATGGATTAAAAGAGGAGTGAAAGTGATGAAACGTATCGTGCTGTTGAGTTGTGCGCTGATGAGCGCGCCTTCTTGGGCTATTAATAAATGTGTGGCCCCAGATGGTCGGACGATCTACCAAGCCGCGCCGTGTGCGGGAGAGGCAAAAGCGAGCGAGATTGCTGTTCAAAAAGCGCCACCATCGACAACTATTCCAATTGACACGCAGGCCGAAATTAAACAGTTGCAGCAAAGAGCGGCTAAAGCAGAACGAGAAAGAAAGATTAAAGAGCTTGAGGCTGGAAACAGCAGATACCGCCAGAGCATGACTGACGAACTGGACGCCCTGCGTAACAGAAAGCGGTTCGCAAATAACAATCTGGCTGGTGCGACATGGGAGCAGAGTCTGTCGGACGAAATGAACGCAGTAACGAGTAAATACGATACGTTGATACGTGATAATCAAACAGAGATAGATCGGTTGCGTAAGGAAGGCGAAAAAGAGTAAGCGTTCTAACCCTTGACCCCACTCGGACGCGGGCCTAACCTGCAAATGCCAAAACTGGAGAGCGTGGTGGCCACCCCTGTGCCCGAACGGAAAATCACTGTGCTGCTGGATCGGCTGAATGCGCTGCTTGAGCGTACCCATGAGCAACCGATAGACGAATTGGAGTGGCAGCGACTGCGCCAGGACGCGCGACACTTGCTCAAAACAGACGCCCGAGAAGCCCGCATGGCGTTGGGCATTCTGGCTGCGTTGCGCGGCGATGAAGCCGACGCGGAACGGGAATTCAATGCCGCCCTGGCCTTTGGCTGGACGCCCGTCCTGGCATTGAATCGAGCAACAATGTTGGCGCAATTTCACCGCGTGGAGGATGCTTTGAACGAGGTCATGACCGTTGTTAAGCAGGGGCCTGACGGACCCTTCTATCTTCCTGCGCTGCGCGAAGCGGCTGAATGGGCGTATGCGGTCGGTCGGCTTCATTTGGCGGCCGATCTTTTAGCGTCGTTGCAAAAACAGACGAACGACCCTCTGCCTGAGGGTTTGGCCGATTTAGCCGATACGCTCAATCGACTGCTGCCCACAGCGGATGCCATTGGGTTAACCGATGACCTTATGGCGGCCATGCAAGCTCCGGCATGGGTGCTTGTCCATGCCCAAGGCTTTAAAGAGCGCATCCGACTACGAGACGTCGTATATAACGACGGCGATCCGTTTCTGTGCCGCACATTCGTTCTGCCAGTGGCGCCGGATGAGATTCTGCCGCTGTACGAAAAGCTCATCGCTGCCCATTCGGCGCACGAAGAACCGCTACCGATTTGGAACTTTAGCGTTGGCCTTGAGGCGCTGGAGGGTGCGTGAGCATTACGCCGGAGGATTTTCTGCTTGCAGCCAAAGACACAGCAGGCCGCAAAGATGAGATGGGAATACGCCTGACGGTCAGCCGCGCCTACTATGCGGCCTATCATTGGGCGCTGACGGTGAGCTATCACTGTCCCACTCCACCGCCCAAGAATGAGGGTGTCCATAAAGCCTTGGTGCGGCGCTTCAGTAGCGTTCCAACAAAAGGTTTTCAGGGAAGCCGTATCGCGCGTGACATCGGCGGCTGGCTGGACAAAGGGCGCACACTGCGGACGATAGTTGATTACGAATTGAACGCCATTATCGATAAAACCGCAGGCACGAAGGCAATTACGTATGCCGAGCGTATCCGGGACTTGGTGGCTGAATTCGCTGCCCTGTATACCCCTTGACCCCCACCGCGGATTGGGCGTAAGCTGGCGGTACTTGAAATTGAAAGGCGGCACATTCCGCCCCGTCAGTGCGCTTTTTTTATGCCCGGCGTCCGTGTGGACGATGGGTAGTAACCCTGCAATAATGCCGCCCGGCAGAGTAGGATGAGGAACAGGAAATAAGGCGCAAGCCCAATACCTGTCCGAGTGGCCTTTCAAGCTCAAGTTGAGTCCTACTCTGTCGCCGTCTATCGGCGACGCCCTTAACTTAAATTGAAAGGTGTCGTATCCATGTCTAGCGCTCTGATCCTGAAGCCCTACGATTTTGAAGGGCAATCCATCGAAGTGCCATTTACCAATAACGCTTTCTTTAATGCCACTGTGGCAGCGAAGGCGTTCAGCAAAGAACCTCACGCCTGGCTTCGTTCCAAGGAAGCACAAGACTACTTGGAAGCGTTCCGCAAAATTCACGGAACGGAACGTAAACAACTGGTTATTACCAAACGAGGCGGCGAACCTTCTGAGCAAGGAACTTGGCTTGATCCGAGACTTGGCATTCCGTTCGCTCGTTGGCTGAATCCTGAATTTGCTGTTTGGGCGGATATGCAAATAGAGGCGATCCTTAAGGGTACGACTGCCGACACCCTTATCCCGTCTGAGCAACAAACCCTGTCCGAAATTGTGCACCGCAAGGCCGAAAGCGTACCGGCTGAACTCATGGGCAAGGCGTTGGCGGAAATCTGGAGCCGCATCCATCACAAGTTCCGGGTGAGCAAGTACGAAAACCTGCCGCGTACCCAACTGTCCGATGTGATTCTCTATGTGACCGCCATGGAATTGCGCACTGGGAAGAAGGCCATCCCCAAGGAAGAGCCAACCAAAGCCTTGCCCGCGCCGGATAAATACCACTACCCCGCCTCGTTCTGGCAAGACCGACCTCACGAGCGCATCGGCTTTTTGACCTGGCAAGACCTGGTGAATGCCCCATCGCGTCCGCTGCCCGCGTTGCTGCATCGACTGAGCGAAGACGGCAATGACATTGAAGGCGCGCGGATTGAGTACATGGCCATGCGCCACATCATGGAACTGCAACACCTGATCCTGGATAACGTCGCCCGCGACGTGCTGACCTACCCCAATCGTGGCCTGAGCGTCACGATTCGATAACCCCATCCCCGCCACGGATGGCGCTATACTGTCCAAAAGGAGACCTCTGATGACCGAACCCAACTTTGATTTGATGTTCAACATCCTCAAGCAGATTCAGGGCGAGCTAGCCACGATCAAATCTGATGTGATGGAAATGAAAGTGCAGCAATCGCTCATGGGCCAACAATTCGGCGCACTTACGACCGCGTTCTACACCAGCCAAAGCCGCTTGGATAAGATCGATGCTCGGCTAGATCGCATTGAGCGCCGCTTAGAGCTAACCGACGCGCCCTCCTGATCCCCCCGCTAAGGACGGCGCGCTCCACACGGGCTGGCGGCTCCAGCAACCAGCCCGCATGACTCACACCGCCTGCCCGTCAATAATCAGGGCCGGTTCGCCGTTGAGGCCATCGCTAAAGCTGATTTCAAAGCTCAGCTCCCCATACTTCGGGCTATCATCCTTAAAGACGATATCGCCCGATGGGGCCAGCAGCACATTCGCCCCGTAGAGGTCACGATTGTTGCCTTTGATGTTATGCGCCTCAAAGCGCAGCGCCCCGCTGTTGCTGGTTAACCCGCCGGTTTTGAGCTGATCCCGACTCGCAGCCGTCTTGGTATACCCCAACGCCCACGGCATCGGGTACTGACTGCTCACCCGCGCGTCCGGTAGCGTATAGACCCGTGCTCGTGCCGTATCAACGGTGTAATCGGTATCCAGCACCGGGGCCAAAATCCCGATACAGACCCAACTCACGCCGCCATCGGTCACCACATCACCGACGGTGGTCGGCCAGGTGGGGGCTGAGGCACCCGACGTGCCGGCCGTAATCGCCTGATAGGCATACAGCGGCGTGGCAGCGGGCTTGACGTGCGCACCCAAGGCGTAGGCATGACTTGACTGCCAGGCGGCAATCGCCGCCGATGCCGTGACCGTGACGCTGGTCACGTTGCGCACGCCCGATGGATTCGCCACCGTCGCGCCCAACTGATAAAACCGATCCGGGAGGACCCAGACGTCTTCACCGGTCACAGCGCCGGCTAGCTGGGCCTGGACCGAGGACTGAGCGGCAAAAAACAGCGCCAGATTCTCCAGGCTAATTTGGCGTACCGTGATCTTGCCGGTGCGGGTAATGCTGGTGATGGTCTCATCATCCAGTTCCCGTATCCCGTTCTCGGCGGCATAGGATTGGATTTTGTCGCTCTTGATGGCGACGGTAAACCCCGGCGTGGCGCCTAAATAGCGCTCGCCCGTTTTCTGTCCGGCGGCATTAAAGAGGTCGAAAAACAGCTTACCGCCTGCCAGTTGGCGTTGTTTGGTCGTCGATGCAATGGTCGGCATGGCTTACTCCTTGCGGGCAACGTGCCCGGCGGCGATCAAGCCGCGAGCCAGTTCAGCGGGCAGAAAGACCGACTCCCCCGGACCGTAGGTTTGCCCCTCGTGGGTTAGCCGCCCATGCAGGAGGGTGCATTCCACCGCTTGAGGGACTGCGGGCGTTTCGGCGCTCACAACCACTGGCGGCGCGTCAAGAGACTCTGTTGCGTTGGCTTTGGTCGTTGGCATGTGGTTAGCTCAGGTGGATTTCGAGGATGCAATCGGGCCGCGTACAAATCATCGCCGGATGGGTCTGCATAGTCAGGCGATAGCCTTTGTCATCCTCCAGTAACCAGGCATTCGGGTAGTACGGTTCGCCAATTTCGCCCTGACCAATCGATTGCAGCGTGTCATCCGGCGAAAAGACTTGCCGGAAGAGGCCGCTCACTCCCATGGGGATGGCAAACGCGGTATTCGTCGGCAACTGGGTAGCCCCTTTGCCTCTGTACCGCTCCCAGACGACCCCACCAAAATCAGAGATCACGCGAGGATCAGCGCGCAATTCCCCCGACTGTGGCGACTGAATGAGCGTATCCCGGCGCTCTTTGTTGCCAAGCCACGCCGACCAGAACCCGTTATCCGTAAAGAGATGGATACCGCTATAGGTCAGCCCGCCCAACGCGGCTTCCATCAGCACCACTACCTTGTCAAAAATCTCTTTTTGCACCTTGGTGGCATCGGTGCTGAGCGCGATCACGACCGCCGCAGGGCGCGATCCCATCACATTGCTGGCCGCCAAGACAGCTTGCAGCCGCAGATATTCATGTTGGACATCCGCCTGCTTGCGCAACCACGCGGTGATCTTGTCGATCCGCTGTTGCAAAACCTCCGGCCGCCCTAAGCTGGAATCCGCATACAACGCCTTTTCCCAACCATAGGTAGTGGTGGTGAGGGTTTTGACGACATCCTCTACCGCCGCAATGGGCATCCGGGGGCCGCCCCGCGCGATAGCCGCGGTGGGCTTTGGGGTATCGTCGGCCGGGTCGTTAATGTAGGCGGTCAGGCCAGGGATGCCTTCCGTGTCGAAAAAGGGTGCCAACTGGCCTGGGGTCAGGGGCGCACGGGCCACACTGGCCAAAATCGCGGCGGGATTGAGATATTGCGCAAAAATCGGGTCCATTACGCCACCTCCGTCCGGGTACGCAGCACGATCTGTTTCGCTGCAAGATCGACCTCAGCCGCCGCTTTGGCGGTATCATCCGCGCCGGATTTCCATTGGAGCTTGCTCCGATCCAGCGCCGCGATGCGGGTGATCGCAGAGACTGCCTGATCGGCGCTGGTGGCATCCACGTCATACAGCGTGATGCCCGCTGCCACTTCTGCGCCATTGCTGGCGGCATTGTCATAGGGGACGTATTTCCCGCTCGCGGTCACTTTGCCGATGACAGTACAGGCGACGACCTTGCCAGCGCCTGAGGCGATGGTGATGTTGTCGCGGCTAATCTGCCCTGGAGCCTCATCAATGACAGCATCCAAGGGGCGATTGGGGATTTCAATAGTAAGGCTTGGCATGGATAGCCCTCATCAAGCGCTTTTGGCGGCAGGGTTGCCGCTGGAGACTTGCGCTCGTAGTTGTTGACGTAGGGTGTTCGGGTCGGGGGACCCGCTGCTCTGGCCGGTTGGGTTCCACCCAGACCCGCCCGCCGGTGCCTGCTTGAGCAGGTGCGGCCGGTCTTTCACCAAGAGCTTCACGCCCTCGTCCAGGGCCATCGGCGTCTCGCCATGGCGATACATCAGCGCGTCATCGTCCCAGACCAGGCGGGACTTGACGTAATCCTCGACTAACTCCTGATCGACAAAGGCATGATGGGCAAGCGCCTTTTGCATCTCCTTTTCCGCCAGCACTTGTCGATAGCGCTGTTGCCCGTCATCACGCTGTTTTGTGGTGTCGGCTAGGTCTTTTTCGAGGCGCTTCACGCGCGCTTCGAACTGCTTGACGGCCTCGGCTTGGCCCTTGGCATCGGGCAGTGTCGCCAGATCGGCCTCATCGTCCAGCCCCAGCTTCTCAAAGAGCGTGGCCTTAGCGGCCTTCAGCGCTTCGTTTTCGGCTTTCAGCGCTTTGCGCCCGTCAATACTTTCTTTCCGGGCTGCATCGCGCTGCCCGATGAGGGTATTGACGTAGGTTTCGAGCGCATCGTACTGATCGCCAAGCCGGTCTTTAAGTACCGCAAGATCCATGGGCCACCTGTTTTTGCAATTTTCTATAGATTATCGCATTATCATAGTTAAAATCTATTGACAAGTGATTCGTGTGGCAAATACCGGACCTGACTTTAAATTTATCGCCGATGCCCTCAACAGCACGGGTGGCTTTGCGGATGGCACCTATCTGGTGGCCTACCCCCGCGAGCTAGCGGACAAGATCAAGAGCCGGCGCGAACTGGCGTGGTATGACAATGCGCTCAAGCCCGCCTGTCAGCGATTTGTGGGTTATTTGCTGAAAAGACCGGCCTTTCGTGATACACAAAACGAGGCGCTGGCCGGGTTTATCGCCTCGTGTAACTGGCAAGACGATAGCCTGGATGTCTTTCTGTCAGGCTTTATGGTGGACGCCAAAGCACGCGGTTCGATGCTGCTTCTGGTGGACATGCCCACACAGCAGCAAATCCTAGACGGCCTTCGCACGCTGCCCTATCTCGTGCCGATTTATCCTGAGGCGATCAAAACCTACCGGCTGAACCCCCGTGGGCAGTTGGCAGCGGTGGTCTTTACCGATCAGGTCCAAGACAAAGACGGCCGTTGGGTCGCTGTGGAGCGGACCTATACCGAGACGGGTTGGCAATTTACAGGCGGGGAAACCGGGTCGGGCACGCACCCGCTGGGGGTCTGTCCGGTGCTGGCGTTTACCGAGTCGGGGCTGTTCCCCTCACTGGGCGAATTCGCCGCCATCGCCGTATTGAGCAAGCGACTGTATAACCTGCGCTCGGAGTTGGATGAAATCCTCCGTGCGCAAACCTTTAGCCTCTTGATGTTGCGAGTCCCCGAAGCGCGGTTCCCCTTGGCGGACTTGAAAGAGGTCGCGCAAGGGATTGGCACCGGCAATATCCTGCAAGCGTATCAAGACGGGGCAGAATTCATCGCCCCGCCCAGTGGCCCTGCCAACACGTACCTGGATGTCATTGCCCAGGTGGAAGGGCTGATTCGCAAAGCGGCGCTGATTGTGGATATCCCAAACAGCAACAGCCAAGAATCTGGCGTGGCGCTGCAACTGCGCTTTCAGGCGCTCAATAGCTCGTTGGTGCATTTCGCCCGCCGCATGGAAGATTTCGAGCGGAAGATTTGGTGGCTGGTGAAAGCCTGGCTGAATTTGCACGAGGCAGAGATTGCCATTGCCTGGGGCAAGGATTTCAGCATCGCGGATTTGGCGACCGAGATGGAGATTGCGCAGAACATGGCGGCACTCAATGCGCCACCGGCCTATACCCGCGCAAAACTCAAGCAGTTGGTGCAACTGGATTTAGGCGCCCTGCCAGGCGATGAGATCAGCGATATCCTCAACGCCATTGATGAGATGGGGCTTGCCCCGCCCGATGATCCCTCACTGCCCGCAGATCTCCCCGCGTGATCGAAATCACCCCGGAAGGGATTGAAGCCGTTCGCCGCACCTTTGAGCGACTGGCCCCCGCCGCCAGAACGCAAGCGCTCGAAGGGCTAGCGAAATCCGCCTTCGACACGGCTCAGCACGGCGTCGCCCAACACACCCAAACCGGCGCGTTGGAAGACTCACTGTCCTTGAAGCCGGACGGGGATGAGGCCTGGATTATCGGGCATGATCTGCGCCGTGCGCCCCATGCCCTCTTCGTCCACTGGGGCACGCGCCCGCATGTGATCACGCACAAAGACAAACAGGCACTGCGTTGGGTGCATGGCAACGGGTATGTGTTTGCCAAGTTCGTCCGCCACCCCGGTTATAGGGGCCACAGTTACTTGGTAGAAGCGGCCGACGCAGCGGTTCGGGATTTCCCACGCATCGTAGATCAGATTGAGATTGGAGACTAAGCGCCATGGCAACCATTGTGTATTTGGACGGCTATCTTGCGCCGCTGATTGACAAGAAGCCGACGTGGGAAGATCGCGCCCGGCTGGATGTCGCAGCGATTGGCACGTTTCCAGAGTTTTGGACCGACAAGCTGATTTTGCTGCGGGTTTATATCTTGTGTTGTCTTGAGTCGCTGGCCACCGATGAGGATGTCTTTTCGGTCAAACTCAAAGAGTACCGGGCCGAATACAAAGAGGCACTGGCAGCGGCACGGCTGGCGACGCAATCCCCAGAGCCGACGTTTGCGGCACAAAAACCGTTTTTGTCCATCCCGATTCTGCGAGCCTAACCTTGAGCGCGCTGTGGGAGACCCTGCTTGAGGTGCGAGGCCAACTGGCGGCAGTGCCTGGCGTTCAAAGCTGCAAGATTGGCCTTGAGACGCCGATTGTCGCGGAAGATTACCCCATCATCCGGCTGGTTCCGTCGCTCATTCGCACCGATGAGCCACGCGGCGGCATTGATGTCATTGATCCCCTATTGGTCTATTACGGCTGGAACCTGTTAGAGGTCGATAGCGGGCTGGAGGTGATCTATCAGACGCTGTTTGAGATGCGCGAGCAGATTCGCACGATCCTGACCACGCCGGACGAATGGCCGCTGGTATGGCAGTATAAAGATACCGTGATGGATGAGGATCGGCTGCCCCGCTACAAGATGTTTGTGGACCGTTATAGCGTGATCGAGTAAGCCAGGCGCCGTCCGTGGCGTGGGGGGATCAGGAGGGCGCGTCGGCCAAGTCCAAACGCCCTTCAATTCGATCCAGGCGCTGATCCACCTTATCAATCCGCAAGTGGATGATGGCCATATCCGAATGGACGTTCGCCATCTGGCTTTCCAGCGACGTGAGGCGGTGCTTGATGAGCGCCACATCATCCGACATCAGATCCACGCGATTGCGGATATGGCGCAAGTGTTCCAAGGTGACGCTGGCCAGTTCTTCGGGGGTCATCAGGCTTCTCCGGTTTTGGACAGTATAGCGCCGTCCGTGGCGGGGGCGGGGTTAGAGGCTTATCGACAGTCCCAGGCCGCGAGCGGGGAAACTCGCTACCTTGTGGGCGATATCCCCAATCAGCCAGGACTGTGTTTCCAGCAGGTGGCGCATCACCAGGTATTCAATCTGTGCGCCTGCGATGTCGTTGCCTTCTTCGCGCAGCCGACGCAGCAAGTTCGGCAAGGGCCGGTTTTCAGCACGCACCAACTCAACCCACGTCAGCCGCTCCGATGGACAGAGGGGCTGCCAATAGGACAGCGGGTAGTGGTATTTATCCGGCGCGGGTATGGCTTTGGGTGGATCTTCCTTGGGGATGGCCTTCTTCCCAGTGCGCAATTCCATCTGGTTGACATAGAGGATCGCATTGGTCAGTTGCGTCCTTGGCAATTGTTCATATTTGGAGATGTGGAACTTGTGATGGATGCGGCTCCAGATTTCGGGGATAGCCTTGCCAATCAGTTCAGCCGGAACACTGGCATGGGCTTTGTGCTTGACGATCTCATGCAAAAGCTGCTGCTCAGACGGGATGAGGGTGGCGGTGTGCGAGGCTGGAACCACCTGACCGGCAGCCAGCAAGGCGCGCCGCTCACACTCAATGAAGTAGCGCCGGGCTTCCCGGCCCTTGTCGTTGCGTTCGACCATGGACAACTCTTTAGCCATGTCGAGGCTCAGATGGTAGTCCTTGGTTGGACGGCCTCGACCGCGACCCGATTTTTCCCCATTTTTGGGGAAAATTACAAAGTCCTGATTTTCAACAAATCCGTACTCTTCGATCCGTTCCTGAATCCATGTCGAGAAGTCGCGCCCAACTTCCAGGAAAGCGTGCAAGGTGCGGGCGTCGCAGACATGGGCGGCCATGTTGCCAATCTTGCCAAGGAAGACAGGAACCAGATTGGATTCGGGAGCACTGCTGAGGGACTGCGTAGACATTGGTACGACTCCTACTTGTTTCTGAAAGTTGACACCACCGGAAAATGGTGCCAGGGGCTTCAGACCGCAAGTAGACGGCGGGCGTATTTCGGGCGTACCCGTGTTGTATTAGCCGCACCCCCGGCATGGAAACCGGTTAGGCACAAAAAAACCGCAAGCTTTCGGGGCGGGGAACCGCTACTCGGTGTGTCTGAAGCACCTGAGGAGCAGCTTACGCCCAATCCGCGGTGGGGGTCAAGAAGGAGTCTCTGCGAGGGCCTCGATAGAGGACAATCTTGCTTCAATATGGTCCATTGTCTCCCTGACAGATTTCATCTGGCCCCGGATACCTTCGAGGATTTCAGGCATGGTTGGCGGCGGCGGCGGCGGATCTTTCTCCTGCTCTTTAAACCACACCATAAAGCACGACGGGCAAATCGGATATTCCTCGCCATTGCTGGCGGCGTCGTCTATCGCCTCAGACTCAAACGCAAATGCAATCGCGCCCAGTTCACGCGCGGACTTATAGGTAACAGGCACCAAATAGTCCCGCGTCAGGATGGGTTCTTCGTACCAGGTGAACTCATCCTTAACCGGGACTTCTTCAACCTCCCAGCCATAAGCCCGGATCACTCGCAGTACGGGCTGCTGTGCAGCAATAATCAATTCATCGGTCAGTCCCTGTTCCCGCAGAACGTCAGGGACCGGGATCGTCAGGGGCAAGGGCTGAAGCAGTGGTCGCATTGTGTTTCTCCTATCTGGCTACGCGATCCAGGGCAGTTAAACAATTGTTGTCGGTTGCTGCAATCCGTTCCGTTCCTCTCCAAAGGCTAACGCCTGCAAACAAAGGGCGAAAATGGCCCGCAAGCGAGCTAGCCCCCCACCCTATTAGCCCCCTAGCCAAAATCCCCCACGCGCTTCCAGCGATAGAGCGGGTCAACCCCTTGGTTATAGATCGACTCCAGAGGTTCGCCCTGGAGCGCCCGATGGAGTTTGGCGCGTCCGCCGGCCACCTTTTGCGCCTCATCGGCGGGGAGCGAGCGCAAAAAAGCCCGCTCGGCCTTGGGATCAAACGCGGGTTTTACAGACGATGGAACCTGCAAATAGGGAGATAAGACGCATCGGCAGTTATGAGTGATAATACCATTGCTGGTATAATGCCCTTGATCCGTTTCAAGGTTATAAACATGCCCCGAAAACTTGAAGAAATCGATTGCGATAATTTTGTCGACCGCTATCGATCTGGAGAAGGGATCGACGCTCTTTGCAAGTCTTTCCATATCCAAATCGGTATAGCCAAATCTATTCTCATCGCGCGCGGTATCCGTCTTAGAACGGCTCAAGAGGCAAAAGCGCTCGCCGGATTCAAAAGAAGAAAAATCGGCGACAAACTCGGAGGTCTTTTGGTTGATCGCTACATTTCCGGCCAATCTTGCTTGGCTTTGTCCAAGGAATTCAGCATCTCTAGAATAGCCATCAACCGTTATTTCGGACGCAACGGCATCTCGGTTAGAAGCAATGGCGAGGCGCAGCAATTGAGAATGGATCAAGCGACGCCAGAAATGAAAAAGCGGTGGGCCGCCGCCGCGCATGATGCCGTTCGCGGCAAGCCGAAGAGTTTTGCCACCAAGGTCAAAAACGCCATCGCCAAACAGCGGAAGTGTTTTATGAACGATATCGAGCGCAAAATTCAAAACGCTCTTATGGAGGCTGGCGTCAATCCAATCCCACAATTGGCTATCGGCCCATATAACTGCGATTTGGCCTGCCATCCCGTCGCCGTGGAAATCTGGGGCGGCAATTGGCACTTCTCTGGCCGTCACCTGGCGCGATCTGAGGAACGCATCCGCTATCTCGGTAATGCGGGCTGGCACGTTTTGATGCTGGTGATCGACCATCGCTGGCCGCTGGCCAGCGACACGGCAGACCACCTCTTGACCTATTTGCAGCGCGCCGATAGCCATCCAGCCGTCCCGCGTCAGTATTGGGTGGTTAACGGTCGCGGCGAGCTTCTTGCCTCCGGCGGTTGCGATGACCGCCATATCTCCGTCATACCAGCGTTTACTAACCGCAGAGACCCGGCCACAGGCCGTTATGAGCGCGTCCCCCGGCAAGCAATGCGGGTGAACGGGGGGCTTGGGGGCATCCGCCTTTGGATAGATGCCAGGCCCTAGCCCGTACCGATCCGCTCGCGCATGGACATCACAGATATCCGGCACATGCCCCGCACGCCCACTGAGGCGATAGCGGACATAAATCACCCGATCCTGTCGCATCAACTCGCGCGCCTGCTTGTCGGTATAGGCGCGGTGCAACTCGGTTTGCGCAATCCGATGGGCCAGATAGCGGTTGCGTTCGTAAAAAGCCACCTTCAGCGCCTTCTCCAGCGCTTTTTGTCCCGCCCCTCTTTCGGCGTGTTCGATGGCCTGTAGGTAGGCAGCCCGCAGCGCGGGGGTCTTCAATTTCGCTGCGGCAAACCGGTCAAACTCGCGTTGCAGATACGCCGGTAAGGGCTTGATGACCCGGAGCGGGTCTTGCTTAAAGTCGTATCCCTCATAGAGCGCCTTGGCCAAGTCGCGCGCCGACTGTGGCCCTTGCAGATGCGAGTCAATGATGGTGCGCACGGTGGCCGCTACAGCGCGGCTATCGGCATACAAACAATCCGACAGTCGAAGCCGCCCTACGCGCCAATCGGCGGCCGTCTGAAGGCTAATGCGCTCTTGCAAGATGGCTTCCAGGGCTTGGCGAAACCCCTCCATGACGCCTCCGCGAAAGTCAGCCAACACCAAGGCCAGTGCGGCTTGTGGCGTTGCTCCCGCGCGAATCAGGTCCAGGAGCCGGATGAACGCCGCTTCGGCCGCGATTGCCACGGCTTTGGCCGCCTGCGAGAGGATGGCAAGATAGCGCTCAAAGCCCACGGTTACAGCCCAGCGATACGGGAGACGAGCGGACCGACCCCGTATTTTGGAAAGATCGAGACCGCCAGCGCCAGCGCCATCACACAATCATCATGCTGTCCGTTCGGTGCCGAATACTGGACGCCCACCCGCGAATAGGCATACTCAAAAGCATCCAGTTCCGCCCGAATGGGGCCATCGGGGAAGCGGATGGTCTGTTGCTGGATGGCCACCGCCAACCCTTCCATCAACTGCTGTTTGCTGGTGCTGGTGAATTTGACGCCAGAGAACGACCCGGTACCCCCGCGTTGCAGCGCCTCCACAATCGGATCGCCAACACCAGTCGAGTCCACCGCTGTGCGGGTGGTCCCTACGCACTGCCGGACCGTTTGCAACGTCTCTTGCCATGGTTTTTTAAACCGCTCAAACCGACACACCCGCCCGCCGGCATCCAGCCCAATTAAAACCGTGTAATCAACGCTTTTTGCGAGATCGACCCCCCAACACACCGCAGGCTGTGACGAGAGGGGGGCCAGACAATCTGCGATCGCGGATAAGCCAAAGGGGTTTCCGCCATCGTCGCTGGGTTCTGCCAAATACAACTCCCGAAAGACCTCGCGCGGTAGCACGCGCTGGGCGTCTTCAATCTCTTCGATCCGAATAATTCCGCCGTCTGCGGCATCGTAAGCGGTGAGCTTGTGATAGCTCATATCGGGTTCGCCCGCTTCGGCTTTGCGCGCCAAATGATAGACCCAGTTTTTGCGGCCCTTCACATTGCCGATAATCCGTAGCGGTCCTCGGGTGTGTGTAAGCGTTGAGCGCACGGCGTGCCAACTTTCGGCCTTGCATCGGGTCGCCTCATCAATCACGGCCGCATAGACATCCTCGCCATAGAGTGAGTCTGGCTTGTCTGCGGATTTAAACCAAAGCGTGGCGCCATTCGGTAATTCGATGGTTCGAGCGGTCAGGTTGATCGCCGGCGGACGGCCATCCAGCGTCAAGCCAAGACGGATGCGTTTGAACGCAATTTTTGCTTGCTCAAAAATGGGCGCGACCCACCAAAACTCCCGACCGGGCGATCCGTCCGTCCAGGCTTGATGCAGGAGCCACACCATGCACCCCATCGTTTTGCCTGATTTGGTAGAGGCTTCGATGATGCTGTAGCGCTCTGGCGCGTAAATAGCCGCCCGCTGTTGTGGGTAGAGAGGCGGCAACACCAGTTGATTGGTCATCACGCTTCGTCCTTGAACAGGTCGGTCTGCCCAGAGACAGCAAAACGACCCTGAATCGGTTTAGCTTGTGGTGGTGGCGGCGCTTTCTCTTGCGCGAGCAAACGGCCCGCCAATTTGTAAAATTCCGTCGGGTTTTCTTTGGCCCATTCCGCCAGATGTTTTACGCCGCCAATCTTGCGAAACGCTTTTAAGACGGCATCGCGAAAGCCGGTGTCAATAGCCGATCCGCCCTGTGAGTGGATTGAGTGCTTGGCTCATGGCCCCTCCGGCGAGACGCACCGCGTCACAGCCATCAACCTTTTAGATAGTTGATGATTAAATCCACAATCAATGCCCCGCTCGACAGGACGACACCGGCCAAAATCCAAGTGACCCGCCGAAATAACTCCGCCCGATCTTGCTCTTCTTTCAGCATATGTCTCTCCAAATTATCAGAGACGGCCCTGATGTCTTGTTTAATCTCATCCAGAGCGCAATCGTGTTCATTGGTGCGTTTTTCGTAGGTCGCTTGCTGTGTCTTAAGTACCGCCAAATCGCGGCGCAATTCCCACAGTGCTTCAAGCAATTGCGTGTTCGTCGGCACCCGCCGATCCGTATCAGGATCGGGCGGCGACACCGAGTGGGCTGGCCGTCGGTCGCTGTTCGGATCATCAACGTTCATTCTCATCTCCCAAAAGCGCTCGCAGTTCCGCCGCCTCTTGTGCTCGCAAGCGATCCCGCCGGGCTAGCCGGACATAGACTTCCGGCGCCAGACATTGCAACTCGGCAGCCGTGATCATCGGCAGGACTGGCGGCGGTGGGATCAGCCACGCTGGAATCGCGCGATACTCGATCCGATGGGCGCAACCGGTCAGCAGGACCAACGCGAGGGCAATAGGGAGGGTGCGCGCCGGAATCGAACCGGCTCCCGAAGCAGATGACCCTACTCTGCTTCGTACACATTTTGCGCCGCGTGAGTCAGGCGCCGCGCCGTGTGTCGTCGGCATAAGAGCCGACCGCTCTGCCGGTGAGCTTGCGCTACCCATCAGGGTCTCTCGAAATCCGAACGTTTCGCCGGATTAACCGGCGGTTGCTGTTCGTAGCGTTTGCGGGTATCTGCCTGCCGTTGCCCGGCCTGTTCAATCTGGTCGTGTTCGGCCTGGAGACGGTCAGCGGCTTCCTTCTCGGCTTGATGCCGGAGTCGGGCAACCCAGACGCCAAGGCCAGCAACGAGCACGGCCACCAGGCCAACCAGAGCGGTCCAGAGGGTGTTAAACATGGTTGATCACCTCCAGTCGGGGCTTGGCCGGAAACAGCGCGTCAATCCCCGCTTTTGCCTCTTGCAACATGCCACTGAGCGCTTGCCAACGTCTGATGGTATCCAGATCGCGCATGTCCTCCATGTCACTCAAAAAGGCCGCTAGTCCGATCAGTTCCAGCCGAATGCCATCGATAACGCTGCGATGGGTTTCGATCCGCTTCACGTCACTCGACAGCGACTCCATGTAGGCTTGCTTGCGCGCCACCATGTCATCAAGCTGAGCTTTCTTCCGCTCCAATTCGTCTAGTTCGCTTTGATAACCGCGAAGCTTGGCCTGAACTTGGCTATCAACGATTTTCTGCTGATCCGCCTTGAGCGCCTTGAGTTCGCCTTCCAGCGCGGCGGCTTTCTGTTTGGCTGCTTCGTAGTCCGGCGGGATCACTTCCTTTTCGATGATGCGTTCGTTATCGGCTGGTTGTGCCGCCTTCAAGAGGTCAACCTGATATTCCAGGTCGCGTATTTTCTTGCGCCGCTCATTGGATTCTTTCTGAGATTCTTCAGCGCGCTGTTTCCATTTCTTCACATCGGCGATAGTCACCTTTTCGCCAGATTCAACGTGCTCAATGGCTTGAGTGACGACGGATTCAGGAGTGGATGGCGCGGCCAGAGAATACAGAATGGTGGGCTTTAAATTTGTGATAATCTCTAATTTGTCGCCAAACCGATCAGCGGCATTCATAAACTGATTGGCAGTCCATTGGCTCATCTCAAACTCGGCAGCCACCCACGGCAGAAATTGCCCATGCGGCAACTGATCCTTGACGGCTGTCAATTCGCGTCCAATCTCAATAATGTCCTCTACCGTGCGCTTGAGTCGGAGCTTAATCCGCTCTGCGGCGGCTCTGGCGGTCAGTGCGGCATCTATTGGCAACACTGCGTAATCGAAATAGGCTTGTGTTAATTCATTCACGCCGCCTTCCTCCCTTTGCGCTGGCTGGAACGATTACCCAGCCCGAATCGGGCAGCCTCTTCGGCAATGGCCGTATTGCGCAGCCGCTTGATGTCCTCGCGTTCGAGGTGATTTTCCATGCCGTCTTTGTAAATTTGCGCCACCCGATACAGCATGTTTGTTCTCGCTAAGCGCTGGGCAAAGGTGGTGTTTGGGTCATCGGCGCTCGCCATTTGGCACGCTGCGTTGAACTGCTTGTTGTGCACAAGGTAGGTATTGATCCGCTGCCCCTTTTTCGACACAACGGGCGTATCGTCAAGCGATGACCCTTTGCCGTAGGTGGAAAATCGCTGAACCGCGTCCATATATGGGCGAAACGCCTCAATGTCCAGCAAGCGCAAATGCGCGATATCAACGCCTTGTCGAGTGGCAACATTAGCCAGTTTGCGACGGCGTGATTTAGGTAATGTGCTAATCTGATAATCAGTCACGGCAATAAGCTCCAATTGTTGCTGCGATTAGGGTCCGCTTCGGGCAGCACACCCGGAGCGGGTCCGAAAAACTCAATTACGCTTGGCATCGATCCATTCCCGCCCCAGCCAAACCGCCAATAGCGTGGCCACCACAGCGGCGTACTCTGTCGCGCTGACCGGGGCCGTTGGCAGATAGCCCAGCAATGGGCCGAAACTATCCAGCGCAAACTTGGCCGTTACCAACACCCAACCAATGCCAATAAACGCCAGGGTACGGCTCTCACGCCCTCGCGCATCACGCGGGCGCAGGAGCGACCCCCACCACCATCGACGACGCTCGATCATGGGGGACTACCAGAATCGCCGGCTACCAATCGCAGACCGCCGACCGTCGCCGGCGCGCCAGCGGTAAACGAAAAAGGGTTGCTATCCCCCGACTCACCCCAGGCATTTTTAGCGCGGGCCTTAACGGTCTTGAGTCCCAGTCCAACGCCAGCCAGGTCGTACTTGAGCATCACGCTGCCATCGGGGTTGCGAAACGCGGGACTTGCGATAGGTGCGGCCGTACCGACGCTGACCAAAAACGTATCGGGCTGGGCTTTATCGGGGGGATACGGGTCACAGGTCAGAAAGGGCGCGGCTTGGGCCGTTGTCGCCATCATCAGAGCAAACCAGAGTAGGTGCTTCACGCTAGGGTCTCCCGCTGTAATCCGCATTGAGAAACATCTGTAGTTCGGCCTTGCGCCGTTTGGTGAGTCCGGGACTTTTTTGCTTTACGCCGTTGATCGTGACCTTGTTCCAGGCTTTCCAGGCGTCCACCGCGCGCGCTTTATCGCCCGTTTCCAACCAGCGCGGCACCGAGGAGTCACGCGAAAACGCCCGATTGCCGATGTTGAAGCAGTAAATCACCAGGGCATCGAACTCGTGTTGCGCCAGGGTCAGGTTGTGAAGCCGTGCCTCTACACACTCCATTACCGGCTCTAAGTCCTGCTGCTTCAGTGCCAGGGCTTGTTCCTGTGTGATGCCCTTTCGCCAGCGCACCCGATTGTCACCAATCAGCAACCCGCCGCTCGCTAACTCGCGCGGGGTCAGCAGATGGCCAATGCCTATCGTCCACAGCCCCGCCTCATCCTGGTACGGCTGTAGCCGAAGCGCTTCCCAGCCGATTAAAAACTCCAAGGCTTTCTCGGAAATGTGCATAAAAACCTTGCCTTGTTATTCAATTTGGTTATATCAAACCGCAAGTTAAATAGCAATTAGCGCGCCTGTGCTGGATAGCGATTGACCACACTGCTCAGCATCGGCGTGACGCGGCCGTGTTCTGGGCAATCGGCGACGACCGGGAATTGATAGCCGCTGGCCTGGATGTGAGTGCGGGCTAACTCCCGCTTGCAGTTCGGGCAGACCGAGTAGACCGGCGAAACGTCGGTGAGAGCGCGCATCGGCCCGGTGTAGCGGTAGGGTTCGGTGGTAAAGAGGGTGGCGAAGGTCATGCCGCGCTCCAGTCGGTCTTGATCGCCGTCAGCGGATTGAGGTCGTCCGCATTGGCATCGACGGGCTTGATGTAGCAATGCCAGGGCGGGTAGCAGCCGTGCTGGCGCCAAACGAACGCACCGGGAAATCCGCCTGCCACAAACAGCATGATTTTATCCGCGCAGATGCTGCCCACGGTGGCCGCGTAGGTGACATCACTATCGGGCAGGCTGACCACCAGATGCACCGAGTCTCCAGGTTCCAGCGATTCCAGCCAGTCGGCGCGAGCCTTCAGCGCAGTCCGATAGCGCGACTCCAAACGGCGCTCTTGCAACGCGGCCGTCATCGCCGGCTCTCCTGTGGCACCGCCTCCAGCAAGCCCGGCGAACGAATGCGCAGATAGCCATTGCTAGCCGCAACGACCGCCGCTAGGCCATCGCCCCACAGGTCGTAGCGCTCCATCGCGGCCTCGGTAGTGAGGCTACGGGTTGGGGATTGGCAAAGATTGGCGTAGATGCGCCGGGCTAGATCGCTCGGTGTGCTCATGCGGCATCCTCATCACCGCGCTGAGCCAGATACTCGGCAATTTGCGCCACCAAGGCGTCCTTTCGCGCTTCCTCTTCGGCTCGTTGCCTGGCCCGTTCAGCGCGCTGCGCTTCCGCGTCATCGGCCATCCCTTGCCGCAACATCGCTGCTAATTCGCGTAGCCGATGGGCGGCTTGACGCTCTTCCGGTGGCGCTTCTGGACCTTCCAGCAACCCGGCGACCTGCTCCAGTGATGCTGGCGCCGGCCCCGACAGCAACCCGACGGCATGATCTCGCGTCAGCCGTTTGGCCTGGACCGCTTCGGCGATGCGCTGGTCGCGTAGTGTGGGATCGGTCCCTAGCGTTACAGTCCATCGGGGCGGCACATGCCCGGCTCGTGCTTCCCGCACGCAGCGATCATAAACATCCAAAAAACAGCGCCTTGCGCCAACCTCGTCCCCTTCGGCCAGGATCGGGCCGCACGCTGCCCAGCCTTGGCGCATCTCCTCCGACAGGACACCGGTTTCGGCCTCATCGCGGATGAGCCGCAGCAACATCCCCCACGCCTCATCGCCTCCTGGTCGGCCATCATCCCCCTGGACAAGGTTAATGTGGCGGACGATATCGCCGGGTTTGGGTGCAAACCGGCAATCCTCCGGGTGAGCGACATAGCGCGCAAAGGCCGACTCGATATCGCAAAGCGCATACCCCGCCAGCGTTCCCCACCAGACGTTCAGCAGCGCTGGCGTGATGGATTTTTCGTAGATTTCCTGCAAATAGCCCGTCACCAACAGGCCGAACGCCGGTTTGTCAGTGGGTTGCATGGTCGGTCTCCAGCGCGAGAGCAGGGATTGCGGCCGTGGGCGAAACGCCGCCCAGCCAGGCCGAGAGCGCGCCGCCGTTGTGTTCGGCCAGTGCGGCGCGTTTGCTGGCCGGGTCATAGGCCCTGCCGGTTGCGCGGCCACCTCCTGGAGCCGCTGGAGGCGCTTTGCGTAGCCCTGCCCAGTCGTCGCGCACCGCGTTGCGAAATGCCTGTTGCCAATTGGCATAGCGGTAATCCTTGGCCAGCGCTTTGCCCTTAAACGCTTCGAGATGCTCCGGCAGTCGGTCGTAGCCGTGTTGCTCTGCCCACGTTTCGGTTGCTGGGCTGATGGAAAAATCATCAGGCAACGGGATCGAACGAGCGGGCGCGTGCCGCGCTGGCGCGGGTACACTCCCTTCCTCTTCCCTTCCTTTCCCTTCCTTTCCCTTCCCTTCCTGTAAATCCGGTACGATTCCAGGTTCGTTCCGGTACGATTCCGGTACGATTCCGGGTTCGTTCTCTTGGATTTCAGTCGGTTGCGCTGGGCATGGCGGAATTTCGCTCCCTCGTTCCTTTTCTTTGGTTTGGATAAATTGGTGTTTGGTAAACGAGGGAATGACGCCGTACTTTTCGCCGTTCACAACGTAGCTTTTGATGAAGCCGTATTTTTCAAGAGCATTTAAAACGGCGGAAAAATCAACCGTGTCATGCGGCAGCACATCTAGCTTTAGCGTTCTTGGCCGCCAAACAAAGCGACCCTCACAATCTGCGGCTGTAAATAGGCCAATGAAGGCTAAGCGCAGTTGCAGCCCGGTGGCTAATTCTGCGTCAAATAAAGCCTCGTGCCGGAACAATTCCGGTTTAACTGTTCGGATACGGCTCAAGGCAGCGACTCCTCAGAGATAGAGGACACAGAGGCGAAAACACGCGATTGCTCGAATAGATCAAGCTGCGTTTCGGCGTCTAGCCGATCTTTTTCAACGGTATCCGCCCAATAGGCTTTGGCGACGCGCTTGAAATGCTTTTCGTTGATGCCGCACTTGTTTTTGAGTGTTTCGGCCAATGCGGCCTGGTGGCCCTGCTCGCTCTGAATGCGATCTTGGGAGCAGCCCCATTGCCGGATAGACTCTAGGAGTTGTCGATGTTGCTCTGCTGTTAATCCGCTCATGCCTGCTCTCCAGTAATAATCTTTTTTGCATCTCGCCACGTCTCGGCAATACCGGAAACTCCGCCTGATTCTTGCACTATCTTCAAAAACGCCGCTTGTAAAGCCGCCCGGTCTTGCTTGGTTTCACTGTCCGGCCTTTTCACTTCAATGGCAAAAAACCGGCCATCGCGCAACAGCCCAATGAGATCGGATACGCCCTTGCCATGCTGCGGTTCGTAGCCTTTCACAAACAGTTTGTAAAACCACACAAACGCGCCTTTGATAAATCGCCCACCGCCATTCACCCGAATGATGAATTTCACCTTCGGCTCTGCGATTAAATAGCGGATGATCTCGGCTTGCCGGTCAACCTCTTTGGGGTTGTCTGGCACGAGACGGAAGGCGCGTGGCATTAGGCGGCGGCTGGGTAAAGTTCGTCGTAGCGCTCTAATTCATCAGCGTGCTGATAACAACCTGATCCCATCGCCCTAAGTTCGGCAACTTTTGCGCGGCGCTGACTGGCCGTCATCTTGATGAGGGGAACCGCTATCTGTTCTCTGTTGACTTCGATCACATAGGCGATTTGTACGCGCTCAAAGCCAGGCATGACGATTTGGCTATCCGGTATAATTTGATCTTCCGGCTTGACCTTGAATTTCCTAATGCGTTTTACCACCTGGTCACGGATCGTTTCTTTTGCAACGCAAGTATAAAAATCAGAATCATCACCAATGATGTTTGGGTGATCGGATAGGATTTTTTGCGTTACAAAATCAGGCTGTAGGCTAATACCTTGCTTCACAAGGCTGTCGGTATAGCCTGCGATTTCTTTGACTAACTTGCTGATCGAATACATGGCGCTTTACTCCAGATTAACAACAAAACAATCAAACCATGATTCAATGACGGCAAGGTATTGACGCACCGTTTTGATCTCTTGCGGCTTGAAGGCTTTGGCTATTGCAGATGGGTCTTGCTTTTCACAAAATGACGCTAGGCGACTTAGGCTGCCTTTTAATTCAGTGGCGCGCGCGAAATGAGCCGGGTCTATACCTTCTAAATCGATAGCTGGAACCGGGAACTTTGCTTGCTTCCCAATCTCGGCAAGTTGGGTGATGGTTGGGGGGCTTTCGCTTTCTACAGCCTCCTCAAACACAGGCTGCGGTACATTAGCGACACGAAGGGCGGTGACTTTCTGGCGTTCGGAGAGTCCGGCCTGAGCGGCCGCTTCGGTGCGATTAATAGGAGTGTCGCTACCGTCATGCCTACGTTCATCAAAGCGGTTCTTCCCTGCCTCAATCTGTTTCAGCAGTTCCCCACAGCGCCGAATAGCTCTTGCCTGAATCCGGTCGGCCATCTTACGCAGTGAGTCGTCTTTCGACTGGCGGGCATAGCTGGCCAATGCCTCCGCCTTATTCGCCCAGTCTTTGCATTCGTCGATGCGGCTGCATTCCGCCAGGGCTTTGGTGGCGCGCTCATACACCATAGGAAGCGGCGCGCTTTGGATTTCAACCAATTCCCCGGTTTCGGTATTGATAACCCCATTACCGTATTCTGAAACCTCAACCAATGCGGCATTCAACATAACGACTCGCTCAGGTTGCGTTGATACGCCCGGCGCTCTTTCCCAGCGTCGGGTTTTTTGTTGGAAGCAAGGACAGGATTTGAACCTGCGACCTTCGGCTTATGAGGCCGACGAGCTACCGGGCTGCTCCACCCTGCTGCAATCAGTCCCGGCATTGCCCGGCCGGGGCGGGGCAAACCACTCAGAGAAGTAACGCTGCCGTTTTTGCTGCTACGACCTGCCACGGCTGCCGATGGGTTTGTTAGCCGCTGCAAGAACGGCCCGGACAACCCACAGTCCGGTAGGCCCCGATGCACAAGGGGCGGCACGGGAGAAAGCAAGAAGCCCGCGACGATTGAGCGCATCGGTTGGCCTACTCAGTTATTCGGTGGTTTCCGGCTCAGTGCCGGCTTCGTCGGTATCGGGATCACCAGCCTCTTCGGCGGCCTGTTCGCCGATTTCCGTCGCGTCGGCCGCTTCGGCAACAGCTAATTCCTCAACAGCAATCTCCTTGATTTCCAAGCTATTACCGCTGTGGACGGCCCACACGCGCGATTCGCCCGCCCTCAGCGGAATCACCGGCGCTTGTCCGGTGTAGGTTGGGTCGCACACGGCTAGCGCGCGCGTTGGATCTTCGCCCTGATGGGTGATTTGTACTGCTATTGTCATAACGGGGAACCCCTATGGGTTGTGGTTGGGAATCACTTCAAATCGTCAACGGTGCGTTTTTCGAGCATCTCTTTCAGTTGCACAATCTCGGCTTTCAGTCGGGTGTTTTCGGCTGCCAGCGCCGATTGCTCGTACATCAACTGGCGTAAATACATGACCAGATCGAGCGCTTCTTGATAGGCATCCGTGAGCGCGTCATGGCCGTTAAATCCCCGTAGCAACGTGCCGTACTTGACGCGGCCTTCAGCCGCCCGCCGCTCCAGGTCATGCGTCACTAGCCAGACAATCGGGATATGACGGCTCTCAGTCGGTGGGGACTGTTTTACCGTTGCCGGATGCTCATCGCCTACGCGGTAACAGGTTGATGGCTCAGTCACGGCACGCCTCCGGGAACGGCATCGTTGCCCGCTGTTCTTTCGGGAGTTTCCAGTAGCGGTGGTAATAGAGATCGGCTTCGGTGATGCCACTTAGCGCATTGGCGGGCTTCTGCTTGGGCTTCCGGGGGGCAAAACGCGCGCTGATATCCTCCAGGGTGGCTTCCACGCCGCAGGGCCACCAGCGGCTGGCTTGCTGCATGACACCCATCCCGCCAATTGATATGGAGTACACCAACCCCGCCAGGGCGTGGCGTCGGAGCGCCCGATAGGCCACTTTGTAGTTGACGCTGATCAGCGCAGCCAATTGTTGGGTCGATTGGCCTGGCCTCTGGGTCACCTCATCCAGGAGGCGGTGACGTTGGTAGAGCGTGATCGGCGGGGTCACTGTTGCATCTCGGTTGGCAGTTGGTACACGTTCTTGGCGCTCTCAATCCCCGGATCGGGCAATTTGACTAGTGCCATCCTGACCAGTCGCTCTTCCGCCTCGACAAGAGAGCAGTTCCAATAGGCAGCAAATTCCGCAATGACGGTCTGATCCGCGCCCGGTAGGGGTTGCACGGTCGGCATAGGGCGCTCCTAGAGTTGGTTGTTTTTTGATCAAATGAGTAACTCTTAGTAACTTCCTATGCAGCGCTCCGACGCTCATGCTTTTGTCGCATCAACGCCAGTTCCTCTTCCGCTTGTCCCAGTGCCAACATGCGCGCGGCGGTAGCAAAGGACAGCCCACGGGCTTTGGCAACGGCGTTGATGGTTCTAAATTCCACTGCGTTAAACCGGAGCGCCGAAACGATGTCTCGAATTTCATCAGGATGTTTCACGCCGATCCTCCCTTATCGGTATCCATGGCATCGCTACCGCCGCCGGCGCTACCGGCCAACGCCGCCGAAACGCCCGGCAATGATTCGGCGGGTGGCGTGAGGCACGGTGAGTAATCGAGGGCCAAGTCGTTCTGTCGATAGGACACGGGGTTATCGAGGGCCTGGCATTGCTCGCAGTACGTGACGCCGACCTCCTCTGACTCAACCCACTCCAGCATGTACTCCTGCTCTGGGGGAGCGGTTTCACAGATGGGGTACACAAGGTCCCAATCTCCCAGATCCCAAACATGAGCGATGGCAAACCTTGAAACCCGGCGCCACTTCATCATGGCGTGCTCTCCGGCCCACTGGAGGCGCCGTTTTCGACGGTTTCATCGATGCACTGGGCCAGCATGTCCAGGATGCCGGCATTGACCCAGTATTTCGCGCAGCGCAAATACGACGCAGCCAACCGCAGCGCAGCCGGGTACATCTGAGCCTCGGCACCACGGATAAACAGCCCGGCGTCGTCATCGCCAAAGCGCACGCGGCCGGTTTCCACGGGGGGGTTCTGGGCTGGGAGTTGACGAGGGGCCTTCCCGCCCTCCGGCGGCGCCAGTAGCACACCGCAGTAGGGACAGTAGTACGCGAGACTGGCATCGCCATCACCGATGCTCCAGTAGCCAGGCCCCTTGGTGCAGTCAAGGTGCTGGAAGTGCAGCAAGTTTTCGGCGGTGACGATGTAGCGCACGGGTTGGGCGCGCTCCAGGGCATATCGGGATTGGCGGGATTCGGTCATTGCTTGGCTCTCCGCTGCGTGAGGGCCGCTGAAAATTGATCCGCTGCCGCTTCTAGCGACGCACACGTTTTGCAATGGATCGATTCGGGCGTCGCAGCGAGCAATTCCGCTGTTGGCGCTATTGCTGCGTGGCATAGGCTGCGGGAGTGTGGCGTTGCGCAAAAACCCCATGTCCGCCAGAGGTGGGCGGTGTTGGAGCCAGGAGAGATGCGCCAGTCGGTCATGCTGCCTCCTGGCGTGGATTGCTCGCAGCAGGCCGGATCGCCAGGCATTGAGGACAGCGGATATCCTGCGGTTGTGCGGGATAGAGCAGGTCGGCGTAATACGCCCACTGCCCGCAAAGCGAGGACACAAACCCCCGTCGGACGCCTGGCTCCCACCGATGTGCGTCTCGACAGCCGTCCATGCTGCGGACTCGTTGCCAGTCGTTCACGCCGCCGCCTCCTGGCCCATGGAGGGGGTGGGTTGGATGTAGCAGTACAGCCCAGGTCGGGAGCGCGCCACTAAGCGCCCTTGAGTGAGTCTCTCTAACTCTAAGGCTCGGAGTGGAGGGACTTTCCCCTTCCACTGATAAACCGCTTGCGGTCGGATATTCAGCGCTTGTGCGATTGCAGCTTTAGTTCCGAAGTACCTAACCAGGTCTGATAAGTCATTAGCATTCATACCTATATAGTAAGCACTCTTACCAATAAATTGTCAATATGCTTACGGTTACTTACGAAGCGTTGGATAGTAAGATTTCTTACATGGCGGATAACGACATTGGCTACCGCATCAAGCAAGCGCGACTGGCATTTAGACCAAGGAAGTTAACTCAGCAGCAGTTAGCGGACTTGGTGAACGTCTCACGCCCTGCCGTTACGCAATGGGAAACAGGCGAAACCAAGTCATTGGATGGCGAAAACTTACACAGAGTCGCAGCGGCGCTTAGAGTCTCCATTGAATGGCTGCTATACGGCAGGGGAAGCGGCCCAGCCGACCAACCCCCTGTGATCTACGAACCCTCCAACGTCTTGCCCGGACCCCCCATTCGGGGCATGGTGCCCATCATCTCTTGGGTGAGCGCGGGCCGCTGGCGGGAGCCGGATGTTGCGCTAGATGAGCCGCTGGAGTGGCTACCGGTTACCTTCAAAACGCCCAATGTCTTCGGTTTGCGGGTTGACGGGGATTCCATGGAGCCGGATTTTCCACCGGGAACCATTATTTTTGTTGACCCTGACCGCAAAGCCGAGGCGATGAACCTTGTGATTGCCCTCAATGGCGACGATGAGGCGACCTTTAAGCGACTGACCAAGGAAGGCGGCGTCTGGTATCTCACGCCCCTCAATCCACGCTATCCGCTGCAAAAACTGGATTCGCTTTGCAAAATCATCGGTGTGGTCATCATGGCGTCGCGGTGGACGGTCTAGCGTGTCGTCTGGAGCGGCGCAAGGGGAAGAGGTAGCAGCGGGAAGTTATTTCAGTTGGTGTATTTAAATTGGCGGTGCGGGTGGTTTCTGAAAGTTAACCTATAAGTTAAACTATGTGAAACTTCTTAAGCTATTTCATCATCAAAATACCATTCTTGCCCCATTCGAGCGGGCGAATGATGTTATCTACATACCTGCGCTTAGCGATCTCAAAAGCATTGATTCTGCGCATCAAGCTAGCGCAATCGGACTTCGGGCGATACTTCAGCGTTATGCAGAGGGCGGCCGGCTCAGACTGAACTCTGAAATTTTTCACCAGGCTAAAACAGGGACAAACGTTTGGCGATTCTCTAAAGGCAGGGTGCGACTTTACTGCTTCCTGGACGATTGGCGCTTGGTGATCCTGAGTCACAGCGTGATCAAAAAACAACAAGCAACTGATAAAGCGGATATTGATAGCGTCTTGAAGCTGCAAGCTGCTTATCAGCGAGACAAACAACTGGGAAATCTGGAATTCTGTGAGGTGCAAGATGTCGATGGATGCTCTGAATTGGTTTATTGGCTTAGAAAATGACCAGGACTACTGCGTCGAAAGCGCAAAAATCGATTTTGCCGTTGCCTTAGAGCATCTAATGGAGTCTCAAGGGTTACGTAAAGTCGATCTGGCAGAGCGCATTGGGGCAAGCTCTGCTTATATCACCAAGGTGATGCGCGGTGATGCCAATCTCACCATCAGAACGATGGCCTTGTTGGCTAGGGCGGCTGGAGGAAAGCTATGCATACACGTAGCGCGCGATAGCGCCAAGGTACGATGGGTTGAGTCTTTCTCCTCTCCGAAGATGCCTGTAGCGAGTAGCAAAGTGTGGATTTCAGCCCAGAAACCTCTTTCTCAGAAAGCGTTTGATCTGGAAACAAGCGATGACCAGCTACCCTTGGCAGCTTGAAGAACTCTCTTTCTCGCATCAAGAGGTGCGGGCCAACCCGACGCATGATCCTAAGCAGGATCAAAAAGGCAGCCCGTTCCATATTGAGGCTAATGAGCTGACGATTAATGACCGTAAGAACGCCATTGCTGTACAGGTCAGCATTAAAGTTGACGAGACGCACGACAGTAATGCGGCCTACTTTGTTGTTCTAACGGCCTTCGCCGTTTTGCTCACTGATCAGGAAATGACCGAGCAGCTACGTCACCAAGGACTTAGCACCGGCCTCAACATACTCATTGGTGCGATGCGCGAACGACTTGCAACGCTAACAGCGCGCGGCCCTTGGGGCGTTTCTCTCCTTGGGCCAATTCCTATGGCTATGGTCAAGCCCTCCGCGCCCACGGCCCCCTAGATCAATTCTTTCCAGCCACCCCGCCCCTACGCGGGGTTTTTTATTGCATGAAAAAGTAAGCTTGCTTTCTTATGTAAGTTAGCTTACTATTGCTCTCAACCCGCCACCCACCTACCCGGATGACGGGCCAAATCCTCCAATGGTGGTTATTCCCGCCTCGCAAGGGGCGGGCTTTTTGAAGGAACGAGAATGAGAGACGTAAACACAAGCCCAGCGCGAAAGTGCAGGCAGGTTGTCATCGGCGGGACACAGGAGCAACTGCGGGATGCGTTTGCGCAATACGAAAGACCGGCCAATTTTAAGGCCGGTGACCTGGTGACCTGGAAACCAGGGATGAAAAACAGGAATTTCCCAGCCAATGGGGCGCCGGTCGTGGTAATCCAAGTGCTTGCTGAGCCTGTATTCGGCGGCACGAATTACGAGGGCAGCGTGGAGTTCCGCGAGCCGCTAACGCTCAGGATCGGCTGCCTCGATGAGAACGATGGCGAGTTCATGGTTTTTCACGTCGATGGCGCTCGGTTTGAGCTATACGACACCGCCGAATAACAGCGACGGCCCGCCGATGCGGGCTTTTTGAGAGGAATGAGCCATGCAGCAGTACAAAGAAATGTTGATTGCGAGAGAGGTAGAGGAAATCAAGAAAGAGCTAGACCGCCGGGCCGCACTGGAACGTGATGCGTGCCTGGCGTTCTGGCGGGAACTGGCCATCGCTGATCAGCGGAAAGAGGTAGCGGCATGATCCTCACCTATGACTTTGCAACCGTAGAAATCAACGGGCAATCCTACGATGCCAGGGTCTATTACGACGAAGCCCCGGATGGGGTGGATGTCTACGCGGTCAAGGCGTTACGTCAAGTCGCCAAGGCTGGAGACTACTGGTACGACCGCAACGGGGACGGCCACCAAGGGCCGCACTTTGTGGAAACAGACGTGACCGAGTTTGTGGACGTACAGCACTACAAGGAAGAAGTAGAGGACTACTTAAAACAATTCACGCATCAGAAACCTCAGCGGCTGAGGTTGGCGGCCTAATGAAAAACCGCCTTTGGTGTGACAGCACCAAGGCGGCCTTATCGGAGAGAAACAGATGCACATTGCTGAGTTAGAGCGTACCCCAAATTTAGTAGCGGCGCAATTTTTACCAGAGAGGCAACGCCGCCGCTTAGATCGGATGGTTGGGCGGGCGATTCATCGCGCAAGCCGACCGCTTCAGAAAGCGATGAAGGACGCGAGAAAGGCAGCGGTCAGCGATTTATTAGCCTACGAAGACACTCTATGCGCTCAGGCGACCGCCCTGGAGGATTTGCCATGGTAGCCAAGCCGTGTCCAATTTGCGGGTCAGCACCAAGGCTGATCATCTTTATCCCCAATGAGCACCAGTACGAGTGCGCATCCATGGAGTGCGACAAAGGCGTTTACGAGTTCGTGGAAGCCGCCATACCAGAGGAACAGTGTCCGCTAACAATCTGCCGGACCCCGGCGACAGCGCTTGAGCAGTGGAATCAGTGCGTCGATTTATACCTCGAACACCATCAAGCCGCTGTCGCGGCCTAACCGGAGCGCCCGGCCGCAAGGTCGGGCTGACCCCCATGAGATACAAAAAACAATCGCCCGTGACACGGGCCGAAGTCACGCCAAAGATTCTGGCCGCCATTGAGCGCACGGAGAACAAGCCGCCGCACCTGGTGCGTGATCTCTTGCACCTTGACGAAGTGCAAGAGTTCATCCACCCCGACACACGCGGGCCACAAACGCCAGCGGGCTACGCCACACCGGTTGGGCACTTCATCGATCCCGAAACCGCTGTTGTCGCCCGTGCACTGGTCGGCGTCATGCTGGTGGTGGTCGGCTTCGTCCTTGGCAAAGTTTTTTAGGAGACGACATGTCTGAGCAACAGCAAGCCCCTGATATGCAAGCAGCGCTCTTGGCGCTGCTCTCTCAAGCGCAGCAGCAACCGGCAGCTGTTAATTCTGCGGGGGGTTGGACGCAACCAGCCCCAACCGCTGCCTTGCCCATCACCGGCATCTCAATCCCGGTCAAGATCGAGACGCCTATCGGCTCAGTGCGGGTAGACCTGCACTTACCCGCCGAATGCGGCCAATCCCCCCAAGCACTGTTGGCGGCCATCCAAGGGCTAGCCAATGCCGGATATCCCGTCGATGCCTGGCAGCCGCGTAATCAAGATGGTGGTAACGGCTGGGGCGGTAACGGCGGAAACTCCGGTGGTTGGGGTGGTCGCTCCGGTGGTTATGGTGGTGGCGGCTACAGCGGGAACCGTGGCGGTTACAACGGCGGGAGGCGCTGGTCATGATGGGCATTGTTCCGATTGTGGCGCATAGCACGGAGCCAGCCCGTTACGCCGTCATGGATATTGAGACGGCAGACGCCGACGAATCAGCGGTTGCAGTGGCCAAGGAGCTACTCAAGGCTCCAAAAAATTGGAAAGCGGAGACAGTGGAGCGTAAGCGACCCGAGCGAGAAGCGGCAATAGAGCGGAAAGCGGCGCTGCTTGATGCCTCTCCCATCACCTGCTTGAGCTTAAAAACAGACCGCATAGCCGTCCTCTTCAACGGCATGGGCAATGATTCCTTTGATATCCCTGGCTGGGTGGTGTTGCCTTGTGAGGACGAAAAAGGATTGCTCATGACGCTGCGGGTCTTGCTGAACGCCAGCACCTGTCAAAGCACGGAGCTAGTCGGCCAAAATTTTGGCTTTGATATCGGCAAGCTGCGCAATGCCTACATGCGCCACCGCCTCTATTTGCCGTGTGCGTTGATGCCTGGCGATGGTTCGCCCCCGATGTTCGATCTAATGCGCCAGATTCGCTATTTCTCGACCGAATATCACAACGAACCCTTCGTTTCGCTGGAAGTCATCGCTCGCATCCTTGGTCTGCCACAACCGAAGCAAGTCATTAAAGGGTCGGACTGCCCACGGCTTTACAAAGAAGGGCGCTATCAGGAAATCCTGATTTACAACGCCATTGATGCCGAAACAACCGAGCGAGCCTACCTACTTATGACTGGCAACGCTCCGGATTTGGCATGACCAAATGTCCGCCCCACCCCTCAGCAACCCCCACCACGCCGCTACGATGGCCGCTCAGGCGCCAGCGGGTGGGGATTTTATCGACGATATTCCGTTTTGATGACCAGCCAATCTCAGGAGTTGCAATAGGTATGAGCACGTTTTTGGTTACATTCGGGCAGAGGTACAGAACGGAAGCGCACCCGACTTTTGGAGAGTTCTCGTCTCTCCCGGATGGCTGGGTTGAGGTTGACGCGCTGACTCACTCTGAGGCAAGGGATAAAGTCAACAGCGCAATCGGAGCAACGTATTCCATGATCTACACCGCCGAAAATTTCAGCCCTGAGCTTTTTCCGTCCGGTTGTCTTGGGAAAATTTAGGGAGGGGATTGCTTTGAATAACGCTGATTTAATCGACTGTGACGCATTAGTGGCCGAACTAAACCGGAAATACGAACGCTGGAATCTTTATCGCATCAAATTCGGCTTTGCGATTACGCTGCGCAACAACAAATATGTAGTGGATGCCTATACCGTAGATGACCCACTGCTGAGCGAGTGCCTAAGAAAGGCCGTCGCTATCGTCCCAATCCCGCGTATCCCACCGCGCCCGCCTGAAACGCCCGTACTGGAGGCGTTTCATAATCATGGCAAGCAATGGATCGTGCTCGATAAAGACCGCTATTACCAGCCGGTCTATTGCCTCTCACAAAAAGAAGCCGAAGCCAAGGTACCGGAACTGCTCGAAATAGCGAAAAAGCGGAAATTAGAATGGGATGATCGATATCTTGAACTCGTGCGAAACGGACAGCACGGGGTTGATTTCCTTTTTACAAAGGACCCGGAGATTAAGATCCAGTGAAAATAACCGGCAAATTAATATGGCTCGGCACGCCAGAAAGCCAAGAGACCGCAATGATCGTGATTGCTACCGAGCGTGGGGATATTGTCATCCCGTGCGCTCAACACGAGGCTGTGCAATGCGCGTCGCTACTCTTTGAGCAGGTTGAAATCCACCTCTGTAAAGCGGCGGTCATGGGGGAAAGCAATGAGTGAATTAAATAGCGCTATTGGCTCTCTCTACGATCTCAAGCCCGGCGATACGGTGTTGGTGGAAATGGATGTCGCTGGTCATGTTAACCCAGACCTGAGCTACGATATCGTTAGCCGGGTTACAGCGCGTCTCATTTATGTTGATGGCCACAGCAGGCCGTATTACAAAAAAACTGGGCAAATGAAAGGAAGCAGTCGATACCGCATCGCGCCCTACGATGAGAAGCGCTATGACGATTTTATGTCAAGCCAACGAGCGAAGCTTAACAAAGCGCGACTGCTTGACAAGATCAGGGGAACTGCTGAGCGCATGTCAATAGACGAGCTTGAGCGATTGGCGAAAACGATGGGGATTGAGCCGTAATGACTGACATCCTCACCCTCAAAGAGGCCGCTAAATTGCTCCGGTGCAGCACGGAGACGGTGCGCCGGCGCGTCAAAGCCAAAATCATTCCGGGACGACTCGGCTTAGGCGGATGGCGGTTTTCGCGTGCGGCACTGGTAGACTATATCGCAACACGGGAGGAGGAGCCGCAGAGCACAGCATGGGTCTCTACAAACGCGACGGGTCGCATTACTGGTGGGCGCGCATTACGGTCAACGGCCGCACAGTGCGCGAAAGTACTGGGACTGCCGATGAGCGGGCCGCAGAGGAGTGGATCGCCCGGCGTCGCGCCGAACTCTGGCGGCAGGTGCAATTTGGCGAGCGTCCGATCTATCGTTGGGAGGACGCCATCATCAAATGGCTAGAGGAGGCTAAACACAAAAAGGACTGGCGCGGGGATCGCCAGCGATTAGCCCTGCTCTACCCTGCCCTACAAGGCCAGCCGCTGGGCGCCATCACCCATGATCGGCTCTCTAAAATCCTCACCAGCCATCCCCAACTCAAAACACCAGGCGCGCGCAATCGCTACCGCGCCACCATCAGGGCCATCCTCCGCAAAGCCGAACGTGAGTGGGAGTGGCTCGATAAAGCCCCCATCATCCGGCTGGAACGCGAGCCGCCTAGTCCCGGCCGCTGGATTACCCGCGAAGAAGCTACCCGGCTCATTGCCGTCGCACCCCCTCACTTGCAGCCGGTCATCCGGTTTGCGCTCGCTACGGGGCTGCGCAAATCCAATCTGCTAGGACTGCGCTGGGATCATATTGATTTGGCCCGCCGGCAACTGTGGGTCACGCCCGATGATGCCAAGGGCGGCAAAGCCATCGGCCTCCCGCTCAATGGGCTGGCGATGACCGTATTAAATGCGTGTCGAGGCCACCACCCAGACTACGTGTTTACCGTGGAGGGTCGCCCCTACCGCTGGATTGATCATCGCACCTGGCAGCGGGTGTGTGCGGATGCGGGGGTGCCTGGGTTGCGCATCCACGATCTACGCCACACCTGGGCATCGTGGCTGGCACAGGCTGGCGTTGATCCGCAACACCTCAAAATGCTGGGTGGTTGGTCTACGCTCGCCATGGTCGAACGGTACTCACATCTCAATGTCGAGCATCTGCGAGAGGCCGCAGAACGGATACCCGACACATTATCAGCACAGTCCGATATTGCCGATTTTTCGGCCTACCGGAATGGGAGGATAACCTGTTGATTTGGCGGAGAGGGTGGGATTCGAACCCACGTGGGGTGGTTAGACCCCCATCCGATTTCGAGTCGGCGCCGTTGTGACCGCTTCGGTACCTCTCCAGAAAAGGATTTGGAGCAAATGCGAAAGAGCTTTATATTGTACTGTATCGCCAAATTTTGCCAATCCCTATTGATTGTTTCCTTGGTATAAAACCTTTAAACAAAAATCTCGCTCGGCCGGCAAAGACGCAATGAAACAGGTCTCTCAACTTAGCTACGATTTTCGGTCTGTCAATTCACCAACTGACCGCCATGACGCCGCCGGTCGCCCCCTGGTGGCTGATTTGATTACACACAGCAAAGCTTTTTGGCGCAAGGTGCGCAATGCTCTGCCGAAGTGGCAACGCCGACACGTTCCCGTAGCGCCCGCTGTACCTTCCGAGCCACCCGTTGAACTGGCTGAACCTGCTCAACCTGCTGCTCAACCCCCAGCCCGATTCCAAGACCACCTTCTCCATTGGCTGAAGCGGTTTGCACTCTATTTGAGCGCGGTTATAGCCGCTTGCGCGATAGCCATCGGCTTTTTCCGACAAATTCCGTTATTGCAAGATTTACCACAACTCGTAAAAAACATCAGTGATCCACAAGCTGCGCGTTTGGCCCCAGTAGCGCCAACACCGCCGGCAGTCTCGGTACCTGAAACCAGTCCACCACCAGCGGCACCAGCGGCACCAGCGGTTGCGCAGGCTCCGCTCGCATCGCAACAGGCACCCATCACCCCGCAGGTCTTGCCCACCGAGACCCCAGCCACGCAAGTGCCGCCGGAACAGATCGGCGCTATCACCGTTACGACGACATTACCGGAATCAATGACGGCTCCGGCTCCCGCTAACGACCCGAACGCCACCGGACAACCATCCGCAGCCGTACCCGAGCAAGCGAATGCAGCGGCTGCGCAAGCTAATCCTTCGACGCCAGCTTCGACGCCACAACCTGATGCAGCGACTGCCGAAAGCGCTCCGGCCGTGGCGCCGCAACAAGAAATCCAGCAATTACTGGTTGACGCCCAGCAACAAATGGCCAACCGAAAGTTCATCTCTCCGCCCAGCGGCAACGCGCTGCAAAGCTATCAGCGCGTTCTTGAGCTTGAACCGACCAATCCGGTCGCTACTGAAGGCATCCAGCGCATTAGCACATACTACCAAGACATCGCTAAGCAGAGCCTACAACAAGGCCGAATCGACGAAGGTTTGGCCTACATTAACCGAGGTCTGCGGGCCACGCCTAAAAGCGCCACCCTTTTAGGTTTGCGGCGAGAAGCCCGTTTGGCCAAACAGCGACAAGAAGAGCAGCGGCAAGCCGTGTTACTGGAGGAAAGGCGGCAACAAGAAACCGCCGATCTTGTAAGGCGGCGTCAAGAAGATCTGATACAACCCACGCAAACACAACAGCCTAACCAGACTCAGCCTGCTCAGCAGCCTGCCCAGCCAAACCGCGAGATTCGCGTGATACCCCGTCAGTCGCTGCCAAGACCCCCTCAATCCTGGGGACAGCGCGCACCTCAAGCACCCTCTTTCAACGAAAGCGGGTTCAATCAGCGCTGAGGGTAAACGGATCGCCAGGGGATGGCCTAGCACGTCGGGCGCGGAAAAAATCGCGCAGTAGCGCTCCACATTCTTCCGCTAGCACTTCACCACAAACCTCGGCACGATGATTCAGCACCGGCGATTTCAGTAAATTAAACACCGAACCGGCCGAGCCAGCGCGTGGGTCGGGAGCGCCAAACACCACCCGCCCGACGCGCGCTTGCACCAGAGCGCCGGCACACATGGGGCATGGTTCCAGGGTGACGTACAAGGTGCTGTCAAGCAATCGGTAGTTGCCGATGCGCCTGCCAGCCGACCGCAGCGCTATGACTTCGGCGTGGGCAGTGGGATCGCAGGCACCAATGGACTGATTCCAACCTTCACCGATGGCTTCACCCAAGCGCACCAGCACCGCGCCAACCGGCACTTCGCCGACAGCCGCAGCTCGCACAGCCAAGCCCAGCGCAACACGCATCCAGTGCCGATCCTGGCTCTCGATCTGTGCCAAATCCTCATCCATCGCTCAAACGGGTCCATTCGGACTCACTGAATCGACGGATCTATCGAGCGTCAAACGCACCGCGCGCGCCAGATCGTGTTTCAGGAAGGGCTTCTCCAGTAGCGAACACTTCAGAGGTTTCAGGCTCGCTTCGATACAATCGGTATAGCCGGACATACAGAGAATCTTGAGAGTCGGTCGCCGCTTCCGAGCCTCGGTCACTAAATCAAAGCCGCTGAGTCCTCCCGGCATTGTCATATCGCTCAGCAACAGATCCAGTGAAGTATCGATCTCTAGAATCTCCAGGGCCATCTTGCCGTTGGCCGCCTCGCGCACGGTATAACCTAATCCCAGCAATGCACGCGCGACGAAATAGCGGATATCCGGGTCATCTTCCACCAACAGAATCGACTCCCGACCGCGCAGTGGGCTTTCACTGGCAGGGATTGCCGCTGAAACCGGCGCTTGCGCCTTCGCCTTGGATATATAACGCGGCAGATACAATTCCACTGTGGTGCCGCTGCCTATCTGGCTGTGAATTCGCACATGGCCACCGGATTGCTGCACGAATCCATACACCATGCTCAAGCCCAACCCAGTACCATCACCGACTCCTTTGGTGGTAAAAAACGGCTCGAAGGCTTGTTCCAGCACCGCCGGGGCCATGCCGGTACCGGTGTCAGCCACGCTGAAACGAACGTAGTCGCCCGGCATGACATCGGGATAGCGGCCGGCGTAAGCCTGATCGAGTGTCACGTTGACCGCTTCGATTCGCAATTGACCACCACCTGGCATGGCATCACGGGCATTGATCGCCAGATTGAGAGCCGCGTTGGCGAGCTGGCCAGGATCGACCCAAATAGCCCACACGGAATCGTCGGCCAGCGTTTCCAGCTCAATGCTCGGACCCAAGGTCCGCTTTAGCAGTTCTGCGATTTCCTGTAATTGCTGGTGCGGCAACAACAAGCACGGCTGAAGCGTTTGCCGCCGGGAAAAAGCCAGTAAGCGGCGCGTAAGATCGGCGCCGCGCCGCGCCGCATTCATCGCGGTGCTGATCGCCTTGTACTGTTCGGGCTGTTCACACAAAACCTCCTCGACGGCGGCAAGGTTGCCAAGGATGACAGTCAGCAGATTATTGAAGTCGTGGGCGATACCCCCGGTCAACTGGCCAACCGCTTTCAGTTTTTGTGCCTGATTGAGCGCCATTTGCGTTTGCCGGAACTCGGTCAAATCCTCACCGAGCACAAAACAGCCCACCACGCGCTCTGCGCCATGTCGTGTGCGCTCGGTGATATGGGGAATGAAATAGGAGCGGACATACATCCGGCCGGTGGGGGTGGCCAGTTCGTACTCGACATGGGTGCTTTGGCCATCGAATGCCGTCGCCAGGTGGCCCCGCAACCGGCGGGCCAAGGCTGGCTCCAGCACATCCCCAAACGGCTGACCGAGAAACGCCTCGGCCGGCAGCCCAAACCATTCGGCGTGCTTTTGATTGACGAACACATAGCGCTGCCGGTCGTCCAGATAAGCGATCAAAACCGGCACGGTATCGGTGATCAGACGCACCCGATTTTCGCTTTCGCGCAGGGCGGTGTGAATGCGTTGGCGCTCTTCAATCTCGCGCGTGAGTTGGGCATTGAGCGCTTGCAGCTCAGCGGTGCGCTCGCGGACTCGCTCTTCCAATTGTTCATAGCTAGCGCGCAAGGCCAGCTCGGCGTGCTGGCGGGCGGTGATATCTTCGTAGAGGGTGATAAACCCGCCATCGTCGATGGGTTCACCGCGAATTTTTAATACGGTGCCATCGGGGCGAGTACGCTCGAAACTGTGGCTTTGAAATTGCCTCGCCAAATCAAGCCGTTCCGCGACCAGCGTCGCCGGATCGCCAGGGCCATATTCACCGCGCCGCGCGTTGTAATCGAACAGCACGGCGAACGGTAGGCCAACCTGGAGTAATTCCGGTGGAAAACCCAACAGCTCGGCAAAGCGGCAATTCCAGACTTGCAAGCGCAGATCTTTGTCAACGATGCTGATCGCTTCACGCAAATGATCCAGGCTGGCCAGCGTCCACAGGCCCCGCTCGGTATCTGGCAATCCGCGCAATTCGGGTGGCGATTTTTCGGGCGATTCGCACATGAGAGCGACCCTCCGTCAACCTCATTCCCACTCAATGGTCGCCGGTGGCTTGCCTGAGATATCGTAGACCACTCTGGAAATACCGGGCACCTCGTTGATGATCCGGCGCGAGACCAAATCCAAAAACTCATACGGTAGCTGCGCCCAGCGGGCGGTCATGAAATCGACCGTTTCCACCGCTCGCAAGGCGATGACATAATCGTACCGGCGGCCATCGCCCATCACCCCAACTGATTTGATCGGCAGGAATACCGCAAACGCCTGGCTGGTCTTGGCGTAAAGCTCATGCCGGTAAAGCTCCTCAATGAACAGATGGTCAGCCCGGCGCAGCAAATCAGCAGAGTCCTTGCGCACCTCGCCCAAAATGCGAACCCCCAGCCCAGGGCCGGGGAAAGGATGGCGATAGACCATCTCCGAGGGCAGACCCAGTTCCACACCCAAGCGCCGCACTTCGTCCTTGAACAGTTCACGCAGTGGCTCAATCAGCTTCATGCGCATCGCCGCCGGCAGGCCGCCCACATTATGGTGGGATTTGATGACGTGCGCCTTGCCGGTTTTGGCGCCGGCCGATTCGATGACATCCGGGTAAATGGTGCCTTGCGCCAACCATTTGATGTTGCGCAGTTTGGTGGCTTCTTCTTCGAAAATCTCCACAAACAGCGCCCCGATGATTTTGCGCTTTTGCTCTGGATCGGTGATGCCGCTGAGGGCGGCCAGAAACCGGTGTTCGGCATCCACCCGGATCACTCGTACCCCAAGATGCTGGCCGAAGGTGCGCATGACCTGATCGCCCTCGTGCAGACGCAGTAAGCCCGTATCGACAAACACGCAGGTCAATTGATCACCGATAGCCCGGTGTAGCAAGGCGGCGACCACCGAGGAATCGACCCCGCCGGAAAGCCCCAGCAGCACGTCATCATCACCGGCTTGCGAACGGATAGCGGCAATGCTGTCTTCAATGATGTTGCCGGTGGTCCACAACGCCTCACAACCACACAGATCCAGCACGAAACGGCGCAGAATGCGCTCACCCTGCCGGGTATGGGTCACCTCAGGATGGAATTGCACGCCGTACCAGCGCCGCTCTTCGTCGGCCATGCCGGCGATAGGGCAAGTTGCGGTACTGGCGATTCGGGTAAATCCCGGAGGCAACGCGCTGACCCGATCCCCATGGCTCATCCAGACATCCAGCAAACCGTACCCTTCCGGGCTGGCGTGGTCTTCAATATCCCGCAACAAAGCGGAATGGGCATGAGCACGAATCTGGGCGTAACCGAATTCACGGTGGCCTGCTGCTTCAACCGCACCGCCCAGTTGCACAGTCATGGTTTGCATACCATAGCAAATACCCAGCAGCGGAACGCCGAGGTCGAACACCACTTGCGGCGCGCGCGGGCCATCCGCCACAGTAGTCGATTCCGGACCACCCGATAAAATGATGCCGCGCGGATGAAAGGCGCGTAGCGCAGCCGGCTCGGCATCGTAGGGATGAATCTCGCAATAAACACCGATTTCTCGCACGCGGCGTGCAATTAACTGCGTGTATTGAGCGCCGAAGTCGAGAATCAAAATACGGTCGAGATGAATATCGCGAGCGGTCATAGCATCATTTCCTACCCCCGTAACGGGGAAGAGCGCATGGTGTGGTGGGGTAATTGGAAGTTCTCAATCAACCCGATAGTTCGGCGCTTCCTTGGTAATCGTCACGTCGTGGACGTGGCTTTCCCGCATCCCGGCGCTGGTTACCCGCGTAAAGGCCGGCTTGACCCGCATTTCAGCGATATTTTGACAACCGACATAGCCCATGCTGGAGCGCAACCCACCCATCAATTGATTGATGATCGCCAGCACGCTGCCTTTGTAAGGCACTCGCCCCTCAATGCCTTCCGGTACCAATTTCTCGACCGCGCTGCCTTCTTGAAAATAGCGGTCGCTGGAGCCGTGCTGCTGGGTCATCGCGCCGATGGAACCCATGCCCCGGTAAGATTTATAGGAGCGGCCCTGAAACAGCTCGACTTCACCGGGTGCTTCCTCAGTCCCTGCAAACAGGCTGCCGATCATGACCGTATGAGCGCCGGCGGCGACCGCCTTGGCCAGATCGCCGGAGTAGCGAACCCCACCATCGGCGATGACCGGTACATCGGTATCGCGCAACGCCTCGGCGACATTGGCGACCGCGCTGATCTGAGGCACACCGACCCCCGCGATGATGCGGGTGGTACAGATTGAGCCGGGACCAATGCCCACCTTCACCGCATCCGCGCCCGCTTCCACCAGATCACGGGCGGCGGCGGCGGTAGCGATATTGCCGCCAATGACCTGTACTTTCGGGTAGCGGGTCTTGATCCAGCGCACCCGATCCAGCACATTGCGGGAATGACCATGCGCAGTATCGACTACGATCACGTCGATATCCGCCCCCACCAGCGCCGCGACGCGCTCTTCGGTATCACCGCCGGTGCCGACCGCCGCGCCAACCCGCAACCGACCCCACTCATCCTTGCAGGCAATGGGGTAATCGCTGGATTTCTGGATATCCTTGACCGTGATCATGCCACGCAATTGAAAGCGGTCATTGACGACCAGCACTTTTTCAATGCGATATTTGTGCAACAGTTCGACCACCTCGCCACGCCCAGACCCTTCTCGCACGGTCACCAACCGTTCCTTGGGGGTCATGATGGTGCTGACCGGCGCATCCAAATTATCTTCGAACCGCAAATCGCGGCTGGTCACAATACCGACCAGATCCTCCCCAGCCACCACCGGCACGCCAGAGATATGATGAGCGCGGGTCAGGGCCAAAACCTCACGAATGGTGGTCGTCGGCGCCGTCACGATAGGATCGGTGATCACCCCGCTTTCGTACTTCTTGACCCGCCGAACTGCTTGGGCCTGTTTTTCAACGGGCATATTCTTATGGATAATGCCGATGCCACCTTCCTGCGCTAGCGCGATGGCCAGCCGCGATTCCGTGACGGTATCCATCGCTGCCGAAAGCAATGGAATATTCAGGGTGATAGCCCGCGTTAGGTGGGTTCTCAGGCTTACGTCCTTGGGCAGCACCGCAGAATAATCGGGAAGCAGGAGAACATCGTCGAAGGTTAAAGCTTCTTGCACAATGCGCATGGCGGCGGAGCCTCAGAACTTAGCTAAATAAAGCAAGTTAGTTTACGTTAAGCACCGGCAGACGGTAAACAACGGATGCACGGCCCATAAGAGCGAGACCGCTTGCCATTTTCAGTTATTTATCAATAGGGATAGCTACGATTCAACCTGTGAAAATCCAAAATACGGCGCTCTATACGAAAGGGTGAAATTTTCTGATGGCTACTCGTGAGACCTATACCGTTTCTCGCTTGAACCAGGAAGCGCGCACGCTGTTGGAAGGGCAATTCGCTTCATTGTGGGTCGAAGGTGAGGTATCGAATTTAACGCGCCCCTCTTCCGGGCATCTTTACTTCTCGCTAAAAGATGCCCGCGCGCAAATCCGTTGTGCGCTCTTTCAAAATCGAGCGTTCTTATTCCGCGACTGCCCGCATAACGGTCAGCAGGTCTTGGTGCGGGGCCGAGTTAGTCTGTACGAGCCGCGTGGTGATTATCAAATCATCGTTGATTACGTGGAAGAAGCGGGAGCCGGTGCATTGCAGCGCGCTTACGACGCATTGCGTCTTAAGTTGGAACGAGAAGGATTGTTCGCACCCGAACGCAAGCGACCCCTACCCGCCTTTCCTCGCCAAATCGGCGTCATCACCTCGCCGACCGGCGCGGCAATCCGTGATGTCCTGGCGACATTACGTCGGCGCTGCCCCAGTCTGCCGGTGCTGGTCTATCCGGTGCCAGTCCAAGGCGAAGGCGCGGCCGCGCACATCACCCGTACCCTGCACCTCGCAGCCCAGCGCCAGGATTGCGATGTCTTGCTGCTGGTAAGGGGTGGCGGCTCGCTGGAGGATTTGGCCACCTTCAACGACGAAACGGTGGTTCGGGCGATTTGCCAATGCTCTATCCCGGTCGTGGCGGGGATCGGCCACGAAACCGATGTCACTATCGCCGATTTTGCCGCCGACGCCCGTGCCGCTACCCCAACGGCCGCCGCCGCTCTAGCCGGCCCCGACATGCTGGCGTGGCTTGTAAAAATCGGCTCGCTCGACGAGCGTTTACAGCGCGCGATACAACAAGCGCTGCATCGCCAGCGCCGACATCTGCATGGCTTGCAGCAGCGCCTGGTTCGGCAGGAGCCACGCCGCCGCCTGCTAAGCCACACCCAGCGTGTCGATGAACTGGATCAGCGCCTGCGGCAAGCGCTATATCAGCAGATGAACCGTGAACGGATTGCCCTCAACGGCTTAGCCGGGCGTTTGGGCGCGCGGGCGCTCGCCGACCGCGTGCGTACCCAGCGTCGGCAATGGGAACAACTGGCCGGGCGTTTGGGTCACGCGATGCACCAGCGCGTGCGGGTCGCCGCGCAGCGCAACCAAACCCTCAGCGGCCAACTCCAGGTCCTCAGCCCATTGGCAACCTTAGAGCGCGGCTACGCCATCCTGCGGCGACCAACCGATAGAGCTATCTTGCGCCGAGCCAGTCAAACCACAGTCGGTGAAACCCTGGAAGTGCTGTTGAGTGAAGGCCGCTTGCACTGTGAAATCACTGCCCTTTCTGGGGTAGACTTCCCGAACACGCCACCCACGTATCGCCAACCGACTTGACGCCCTTTTCGGTCAGATACCGGGAAATCGCCCTTCAGCCGCGCCATAATCATTTCATTTGCTCCCGCCACCGGGATTTGCCCACATGGCTTCCTCATCAGAACAAGAACGCCGCCAACATCATCGCATCCGCTTCCCGATCTCGGAGCGACCCGCTTTTTTGATCGCGAGCCAATCCTTTGCCGTGATCGATGTCTCGGCCCGCGGCTTACACTACGTCATGACTGAGCCACCATTGCCCGCGATGCGTGAGAATATCAGTGGTATCCTGCAATTCCGGCGAGGGACGCGGGTTGCCGTCGAAGGCGTGGTAGTGCGCTCTCAAAATGAACGGGTGGCCCTCCACCTCAACCGAGAAATTCCCTTTTCAATCCTTTTGGCTGAGCAACGCTACTTGCATGCTCGCTATCCGATGTGGTCTTGAGTAACCACTCCCTCACCCTTGCAGGACACCCGCTATGGAGCTAGAAATTCTCAGCCGTCGCCCGGAAACAGCCCCTAACGGGCCACCGCTCCTGTTCTTGCACGGTTCCTTTACCGATGCCCGCGTCTGGGAGGTCTACTTTTTGCCTTTTTTCGCGCAAAAAGGTTATGAAGCGCACGCCCTTAGCCTGCGTGGCCACGGTCGCAGCGAGGGTCGCCCGAATTTGCACATCTGGCGATTAGCGGATTACGTCACCGATCTGGCCCAAGCAGCGGCTAAACTGACCCAACCGCCGATCATCATTGGCCATTCGATGGGCGGCATGGTCGTCCAGAAATATCTGGAAAACTCACCCCGGATTGCGGGCGTTATCTTGATGGCCTCGGTACCGCCGCAAGGCTTGCTGCCTTCCAATCTGCACATGGCCATGCGCCATCCTTTCCTGTTCCAGCAAATGGCGCTCTTTTCACTGCTGGGTCCAAATTATGGCTCAATCGATATGATGCGGCGTCTGCTGTTTTCCCCGGATATACCGAACGCGAAGCTGCATGAGTATTTCCATTATATGCAGGCCGAATCGCAGGTGGTGTCGCTGGACATGATGGGCCTGAACCCGTTGCGCTTGAAACCGGGGCAAGCGACGAACACACCGCTGCTGGTCTTGGGAGCGCAACGCGACACGTTCATCTCGCCGGCGCTGATCCGGGAAACGGCCCGTTTCTATCAGGCCGAGCATCACATTCTCCCCAATATGGCGCACGCGATGATGCTGGAGGAGAACTGGCGCGATGCGGCCGATTATCTGTTGAGCTGGATTGAGCGAGCCGTGACAAATCCGAGCGAAGCCGCCACAGCGTAAAACGCGGCCTCGACACCGATCCTCTCGCCGGATCACCCAGCCCGTGTCAGCCGTCACGCAATAGTCGGCGCAGGATTTTGCCGACGTTGCTCTTGGGCAATTCGCTGCGAAATTCGACTCGACGCGGCAGCTTGTAGCCGGTCAAATGCTCGCGGCAATGGGCGATCAGCGCATCGGCAGTCAGCGCCGGATCTTTTTTCACAACCACGATCTTGACCGCCTCGCCCGATTTTTCATCCGGCACTCCGACGGCGGCCACTTCCCGTACACCGGGATGGCGGGCGACGACATCCTCCACCTCGTTAGGGTAGACGTTAAAGCCGGAGACGAGAATCATGTCCTTTTTGCGGTCTACGATGCGGATATAGCCGAGTTTATCGACATAGGCGATGTCGCCAGTCCGCAGATAACCATCATCGGTCATCACCTTGGCGGTCTCTTCCGGGCGGTTCCAGTAGCCGTACATTACCTGCGGGCCACGCACGCAAAGCTCGCCGGTTTGATCCTCACCAATGCCGCGCTTGCGGTTTTCATCGTCAAGAATCGCCACGTCGGTGGAAGGCAGCGGCAACCCGATGCTGCCGTTGTAATCGACCAAGGTGAGTGGATTGATGCAGACGGCCGGCGAGGTTTCGGTCAAGCCATAGGCCTCAATCAACGGCATTCCGGTCACCTGGCGCCAGTTTTCGGCCACTGCTCGCTGCACGGCCATACCACCGCCCAGGCTCACTTTGAGGGTGCTAAAATCCAGTTGCGCAAAACCCGGCACATGGAGCAAGCCGTTGAACAGCGTGTTGACACCGGTGATGATGGTAAAACGGATCTTGCTCAGTTCCTTGACCAGACCCGGCAAATCGCGGGGATTGGTGATCAGGATATTCTCGCCGCCCAACTTCATGAAAGTCAGGCAGTTCGCGGTGAGCGAAAAGATGTGATAGAGCGGCAAGGCGGTGATCACAACTTCTTCTCCCAGCCGCAAAAAAGGGTACAACCACGCCGAGGCTTGCTGCAAATTGGCGACCAGATTCCCGTGGGTCAGCATGGCACCTTTCGCCACCCCAGTAGTCCCGCCTGTGTATTGGAGAAATGCCAGATCGTCGTGGCCGAGCGGTGTGTCGGTCAAAGCCTGGCCACTGCCGGCTTTAAGCGCCGCGCGGAATGAGATCGTGCCGGGAATATGCCACGCGGGCACCAGCTTTTTCACATATTTGATTGCGAAATTAACCAACAGCCGTTTGGGCATGGGTAACAAATCGCCCAACTGGGTCATCACGACGGTTTTAAGCGGGGTTTTAGCGATCACCTCTTGTAGGGTGTGAGCAAAATTTTCGGCGATCACAATGGCGGTCGCGCCGGAATCGATCAACTGATGTTCCAGTTCTCGCGGTGTATAGAGCGGATTGACGTTCACCACCACCATGCCAACGCGCAGCACGCCGAATACGGCGACCACGTATTGCAGGAGATTGGGCATCATCAGCGCGATGCGGTCACCTTTTTGCAGCCCCTGCCTTTGCAGAAAAGCCCCAAAATCTCGGCTAAGGCGCTCAACATCCCGATAGCGCAGTGTCATGCCCAGGTTGGAATACGCCGGCCGTTCGGCGTAACGGGCACAACTTTTTTCGAGGATATCCTTGAGCGAGCTAAATTCGTTCAGATCAATTTCCGCCGGTATGCCGGGGGGATACTCTTTGAGCCAGATTTTTTCCACGCCACACTCCTCGCTATTGGGGATCACGTTATGAAAGGGGTACATCCGTTTTTATCAGTATGGCTGAACTTCGCCTTGCCGGAGATAGAGAACATGCCGGGGCTGAGGTTTTTGCAATCATCACAGCCAATTCGACCCTGCAATTGGATAGCCTCCCTTGACTGCGCCGGCCAGATCAGAAACCCACCTGAATCAGTAGCAAATTTGACCTAAACTTCTGTCAAATCTCCGTCAAGTCAACCCATCATACCCAGCGAGAGCACAAGCCATGAACCTGAAAATCGGCGATCCCGCCCCGATGTTTTCGGCCACGGCCACCGATGGTAGCCAGATCAAGCTGTCCGATTATCTAGGCACCAAATTGATCCTGTACTTCTATCCAATGGACGACACCCCTGGCTGCACCAAACAGGCGTGTTCCCTGCGTGACTACCACCAAGAAATCCTCGATAAGGGTGCTGCGATTCTTGGTGTCTCTACCCAAGATACCGACTCGCACCGGCGCTTCACCGAAAAGTATGGCATCAACTTTCCGTTGCTGGCCGATACCGACAGTGCGGTAGCCACGGCCTATGGGGCGCTGGGTAGTAGCGGCTTGATCGGCGCAGCGAAAAGCCTGTTCGGGGTCGCCAACCGAATGACCTTTATCATTAATGAAAGTGGCCGTATCGCCCATATCATTGACAAGCCCGACTGCGCCAATCACGCTGAGCAAGTCCTCAAGCTACTGTAAACTTCCTGTTGGCCAACTTTGGTACTCATCGACCACAATCGACCACAATAGTGATTCGTGTGCCTAGAGGATTGCTTGTCGCCAGCCCCTGGCGACATAATTACGTTACGCTGGTATTCGATGTAGCCGTTTCGCCGCGGTTTAACCGCACGGTGGTAGCGTTCGGCCACCTCTCCCACCCATTGCGGCCCATTAGCAAGGAGTCCCGCATGTCCGGGCAATATCGTGGTAAAAACCACTGCTTTGTCGGCTGGCACGGAACCCGATTCCGGCCGACCCGGCAACACCGATACGCTATCTGCGGCCAACACATGCGGTTATTCGCTAAAATCGATGACCTTGCTGCCAAACCTTTGGAGAACTGGGTGTGATTTCGCCTGAACCGGCCACTCTTCCTCAATGGGAACGGGGCGTTGCCAGCGAACAAGGCAGTCGCCACGAACAGCAAGATCGCTGGGGCATTTTTTGCGCTCCAGATCAGCAGGGGCTTCTCGCGGTCGTGGCCGATGGCATGGGGGGGCACCTGGACGGCGCCCTGGGCGCTCAGATCGTCGTCGATTCTGCGCGCCATTTCGCACAAAATTCGCTCAAATTGCTGCGCTCCGATCCACTGACCGCCTTAGAATCGCTGAATCGACAGATACACGACAGCATTAACCGCCAATCGGAAACAGCCCGCAGCACTGTCGTGATGGTATGGCTAGAACGGGACCGTGCCCACTGGCTGAATATCGGTGACAGCCGTCTCTACCATTTCCGGGGCGGTCGGCGGCTCATGCGTACTCGCGATCATTCCGCTGTGCAATTGCTGATGGATCTTGGCGAGATTGAGGAATCGCAGATGGCGAGCCACCCCGCCCAGAATCGCCTCTACCGCTGTCTTGGGGGACCCGATGATCCCAAGCCCGACAAGGGACACTTTTCAATCCAGTCCGGTGATGTATTGGCCCTGTGTTCGGACGGAGTCTGGGAATATGTGAGCGAATCAGAGCTGTGGGAAGCCACCCTCGCCAGCGGCCCGGTCACCGCAGCCGATGCACTGGCTACGCAAGCGGTCCAGCGTGGCGGGGCTAGCGCCGATAATGCCACCCTTATCCTGTTGCGCGGCAATATTGGAACGAGCACACCTACGCAATGGTTACAGGATGTGTCGGCCAAATTCGCGGGGCTGTTTAACCGCGCCCGCCAGTAGCATTCGGCAATGCTGCGCCACCGCTCGCACTCGCGCTCAACGACTTAAAGGGAAGCCCCATGACTGAAGAAAGCAATGCGCTGCCTGCGGGCTTCAGCTTGCACCGTTATCTAATAGACAGCATTTTGGGCGCTGGTGGCTTTGGGATCACGTATCGGGCGATTCATGAAGCGTTGGAAAATCAGGTTGCTCTCAAAGAGTATTTTCCTGCCGAATGGGCTTACCGCGACCATGACGCCATCACCGTGCGCGCCAACGCTCAAGGGCAAATTCCTGCCCGTAGCGGTGAACCTGCCTGTTACGATTGGGGTTTGCAGCGCTTCCTGGATGAAGCGAAAATTCTGGTACAAATCAATCACCCTTGCGTGGTCCGAGTCCGGGACTATTTCACGGCCAACGGCTCGGCCTACATCGTCATGGAGTATGAGGCCGGCGAATCACTCAGCGCCCTACTGCAACGGGGAGGCATTCTCCCTGAGAACGAGCTGCGTCACTTACTGGACGATGTGATGCCGGCCCTTGAAGCCGTCCATGGTCAGGGTTATCTGCACCGCGACCTTAAACCAAGCAATCTTTATATCCGCTCAGCCGATGACCGGGTGATGCTGATTGACTTCGGCGCCGCTCGACAAGCGCTGGGGCGGCGCACTCGCAGTGTCACCAGCGTTGTCACCCCCGGCTACTCGCCGATTGAGCAATATGTCACAGTCGGCGATGATTACGGGCCGTGGACTGACATCTATGCGCTCGGTGCCGTACTGTACCGCTGTATCACGGGCGCACCGCCCATTGAGGCGCCCGGCCGGGTTCTTAAAGATCCGGTACAGCCCGCCGTCGAATGTGGGGCCGGTTTGTATTCCCGCAGCCTGCTACGGGTGGTTGACAAAGCCCTGGCGGTTCGTCCCGAAGAGCGCTTCCAAACCGTAGCCGCTATGCGGGAAGCTCTACGCGGTGGCGATCAGCCGAACAATCGGGCCGATTTCCTCCAGGTTCCTCAACTGCGTCCTGAATTGCTGGATCTGCCGGCACCGAACGCCGCACCGTCCCTCAATGATGCGCTACCTCGCTCCAGGCCCTCGCTCATTGTTCTGGAAGACGACCCCCCCTGGGACGACCGCCAACCCGATCAGGCTGGATCGCAACTGTGGCGCTTTGAAAAGCCTGGCTTGCCCGGTTCAAGTGCAACCTCTTCCAACCAAAGCACCGAGACGCTCTCGGTAGCTGATGAAAAATCCTCCGGCTGGACGCTGGCCGATTTTGATACCCAAAACCCTGCCTCCGCATCGGTCGCCGTCGCCGCACCAGACTCTTCACCGCCAGCCAACGGCTCAGCGTCCCTGCCATGGTCCGAGACCCGTTGGGAACAACCCGATCAAGCCGTTTCACAAGTACGTCCTCCCGCCTGGGAGGAACCCCGCCCGGCGAGCGTACCCAGTGGACCGCAACCTAAACTTAGTGGCGCGACTCTGCTCAATCGCCCACCCCACTCAGCCGTCGAGCACCTCAGACAGGCAACGCTATACAAAGGTGGTGGAAGCCCTTCGACGGGTCTAGTCCGTCCAGAAAGCTCGGCACCTTTCTCCCAGCCGATCAATCGTCGCGAGGGCCTGGAACAGCCCCAATCTCAGCCAAAAACAATCGCGCCAATTGAGCCTGAGGGCGACGCCATTGCGTATGGCCCCACCCGGCAGGTCAACTGGAAATGGATTCTGATCATGGTCTGCGTAATTGCAGGGCTTTCGGGCGGTGGACTACTCGGTTACGAATACTTCAAGACCGTTCAGGAAGAACAGCGTCGGGAAGCGGTCAAAAAGCAACAGGCAGAAGAGGAAATCGCCCAGCGCGCCCAAGAAGATGCCCAGCGCCGAGAGGCGGATATTGCCGACCGGACCCAGAAATTTCGGAGCAGCCTGGCCAGCCATAATTTGATTGCCGCCGAATTAAATCTGGAACGCCTGGCCGAAGCGTATCCGGATCATCCAGTGCTGACCACGCTAAGATCCGAGTTGCGAATCGCCGAGCAACAAGGGGTTAGCACCAAAACCTGGGTGGATGAAAAAACCGGCATCAAACTGGCTTTTGTTCAGGGCGGCTGCTTTAACATGGGTAGTCCACCCAGTGAGCAAGATCGGGCCAGTGATGAATCCGCCCATCAGATCTGCGTTAAAAACTTCTGGATTAGCACGACGGAAACCACCAACCGCCAATACCACCGGTTCAAGCCCGATCACAGCAGCGGTTCTTTTCAAGGTCGTCCCTTGGATCGGGATGTCCAGCCCGTGGTGAATGTGACGTGGGAGAATGCCAAAGCATTTACCGAATGGCTATCGTGGGAAGCGGGCACCGGGAAACGCTTTCGGCTACCCACCGAAGCGGAATGGGAATACACCGCCCGCAGTGGTGCTACGACTCGTTATTACTGGGGCAACGAGATCGACCCGCGCTACGCCAATTTTTCTGATCGCAATGACCCGTCCGGCGCCTCGGTCAAAAGCTTGGATGACGGCCAAGCGGTCACTGCACCGGTCGGCAGCTATCTAGCCAACCGCTTTGGGATCTCAGACATGGCCGGTAACGTCTGGGAATGGACATGCTCGGAATACGACCGCGCTTACAGCGGCCAGGAGCAAGGCTGCTCCGATAAACCCGCCACTGACGGGTTGCGGGTGGTGCGCGGTGGTTCCTGGAACAATGGCCCTGGTGACTTACGCTCGGCAAAGCGTTTTGCCCGTAAACCCGATCAACGCGATGCGATGACTGGGTTCCGGGTCGTTATGGAAGAGTGACTTTTTTGGTAACCGTCTGTGGTTTTTTCTTCTAGGCCGATGCCTTGCGGCGGCTGACCATGAACGTGGCATTGCCTTCGACCACCACCTGATCCCGCACGGTGCAGACAGTCTGCATCACCACGCGCCGCCGTTCCAGGTTGATATCCTGGATGGTGCAAACGGTGGTTACGGTATCGCCGATCCGCACCGGAGCTGTGAACCGGAGCTGTTGGTCAACATAGACGGCGCCGGGACCGGGCAGGCGAGTACCGGCCACGCAGGAAATCAGGCCAGCGCAGAACATGCCATGCGCGATACGGCCCTTAAAGCGGGTCTGCGCGGCAAATTCTTCATTGCAATGCACTGGGTTATTATCACCGGTCAAGCCGGCAAACATGACCACATCGGTTTCGGTGACGGTTTTAGCATGAGATGCGCTCATGCCCACCTTCAAATCCTCCAAATAATAGCCATGGATACTGTCGTTGTGACCTTCGTGCGTGGAGTACATTCGCTTCTCCGATAAGTAGGAAACCCATCTCGCTTGGGCGAAAACCGCCCATAGCGTACATGACCCAGCGGATTAGTGGGAAATTTGGGTTCCAGGTTCAGCGGTTGGGATCAACCACGATGCGCCCTCGCACCTGGCCCGCCAGAATCGCTTCCGCCAAAGGAGGCACTTCCGTGAGCGAGATGGTTTGCGTCAAACGCTCCAGTGTGGCCGACGGCAAATCACGTACCAGCCGCGCCCATGCCGGCCGGCGCAGCGACAACGGGCACATCACCGAATCCACCCCCAATAACTGCACACCCCGCAGAATGAACGGCATGACCGTCGTGGGCAAATCGACCCCGCCGGCTAAGCCACAGGCGGCGACGGCACCGCCGTAATCGGTTTCCGCCAGCGCCCGCGCCAGGATCGAACCGCCGACTGTATCCACCACGCCCGCCCACAGTTGGGTCTCCAGTGGCCGGAACGGTCGGTTCATCTGCTCGCGGTCGATGATTTCGGCCGCTCCCAGCTCGCGTAGAAAGGTTTCGTTTTCTGGACGACCGGTCACGGCGGCGACGCGATAACCTAAACCGGCCAACAGCGCCACAGCCACGCTACCCACCCCACCACTAGCCCCGGTCACCAGCACGGGTTTGCCGGCATCCGGTTTGAGACCCGCGTGCTCCAGCGCCAGCACGCACAGCATAGCGGTGAAACCGGCGGTGCCGATGGCCATCGCCTGGCGACTATCCAGGCCGACCGGTAAGGGCACTAACCAATCAGCGGCAACCCGCGCTCGTTGGGCATAACCTCCCCAAAAACTTTCCCCGACTCCCCAACCGGTCAACACCACCGGATCACCCGGTCGATAGGTGGAACTGCTCGACTCAAGGACCGTCCCGGCAAAATCGATCCCTGGCACCAGGGGAAACCGCCGCACGATCTTGCCCTTGCCAGTGACCGCCAACCCATCCTTATAATTCAATGAAGAAAAATCGATAGCCACCAGCACCTCACCGGCCGGTAAATCAGTGAGGTTAAGATGGGTGATCTCTGCGTAGGTTTTGCCATCTCGCTGCTGCAATACCAAGGCTTTAAAATTCGCTGGGTCAGCCATGTCGCTAATTCCTTACATGAATAGGAGTGGATGTGGTTTACAGAGGGCGATAAATAAAACCCTACCGCCAACGACGTGTCGCGGTCAATAAATGCATTGCATCGCCGATGGGGAGTAAATACCATAACTTGCTGAGGTTTAGCTGGCCGGATCGTTGGCTCGATATCTTGTCAGATGTCTTTCTACGCCGCCTCCGCATTTGTCCGGCCGAACCAACCCAAAGGGGGTACGAGACGTGTTGATCTTGCTTTATCGGTCATAGATCAGCCCGTGCCCGAGGGCCAATAGATTGCAAAACGTAAGCGATCACAAAAAAAGGTATAACGATGAAATTATTAGTCGCCGTGAAGCGGGTGGTTGATTACAACGTCAAGGTGCGGGCGAAAGCGGATGGTTCCGGTGTGGAAACCGCCAACGTCAAGATGTCTATGAATCCATTCGACGAAATCGCCGTCGAGGAAGCGGTTCGGATGCAGGAAGCGGGCAAGGCCAAGGAAATCGTGGCGGTTTCCCTGGGTGTCGCCGCCTGCCAAGACACGCTGCGCACAGCGCTGGCGATGGGTGCAGATCGGGCCATTCTGGTGGAAACCGACGCCGAGTTGCAACCGCTGGCGGTCGCTAAGCTTCTTAAAGCCGTGGTCGATAAGGAAAAACCCGACCTAGTGATCTTGGGCAAGCAGGCTATCGACGATGACGCCAATCAAACCGGCCAGATGCTGGCGGCTCTGCTCGGCTGGTCGCAAGGCACCTTCGCTTCCAAAGTCGAGGTCGATGCTGGTGCAACCAAGGTCACCCGTGAAGTTGACGGCGGCCTGGAAACGGTGGCGTTGAAGTTGCCGGCCGTCGTGACCACCGACCTGCGCCTGAATGAGCCTCGCTTCGTCAAGCTGCCCAATATCATGAAGGCCAAGAAAAAGCCGCTGGATGTGCTCAAACCCGCCGATCTTGGCGTCGATGTCGCTCCCCGCCTGGCCACGCTCAAAGTCCAAGAGCCGCCCAAGCGCCAAGCCGGGATTAAGGTCGATACAGTCGCCGCGCTGATCGACAAGCTGCACAAAGAAGCCCACGTCATCTAAACGTCACGGATATCGCCTTATGAGCATTCTCGTCATCGCCGAACACGATAACGCCGCCCTGAAATCAGCGACGTTAAATACCGTTACCGCCGCGTCCCAACTCGGCAGTGATATCGCCGTCCTGGTGGCCGGCCATAACTGTGGCACGGTCGCCCAGGCAGCGGCCAAGGTCGCGGGCGTTAAGAAGGTTTTACACGCCGATGCGCCCCACTACGCCAACCAGTTGGCTGAAAATGTCGCTTCCCTGGTGGTCGGCCTGGCCAGCGGTTACAGCCACATCCTGGCACCTGCCACCGCCGCTGGCAAAAACATCCTGCCGCGCGTGGCCGCTTTGCTGGATGTGGCCCAGATCTCCGACATTATCAAAGTGGAGAGTGCCGACACCTTCGTGCGGCCGATCTACGCCGGCAACGTACTGGCCACCGTGCAATCCAAAGATGCGGTCAAGGTCATCACCGTGCGTGGCACCACTTTTCCGGCCGCTGCCAGCGAGGGTGGGTCAGCCAGCATTGAGACGGTCGCCGCCACCAGCGATTCCGGCTTATCCACCTTCGTCGGCCAGCAGCTCACTAAATCCGACCGGCCGGAATTGACCGCCGCCAAGATCATCGTCTCCGGCGGGCGCGGCATGGGCAACGGTGAGAACTTTAAGTTGCTCGAAGCGGTCGCCGACAAACTGGGCGCCGCGGTGGGCGCCTCGCGCGCCGCCGTGGACGCCGGGTTCGTCCCCAATGACTACCAAGTCGGCCAGACCGGTAAAGTGGTCGCGCCGGAACTCTATGTCGCCGTCGGTATCTCCGGCGCCATCCAGCATCTGGCGGGGATGAAAGACAGCAAAGTGATCGTCGCCATCAACAAAGATGAGGAAGCGCCGATCTTTCAAGTCGCCGATTACGGCTTGGTCGCTGACCTGTTTGTCGCCATGCCAGAGATGGCCAATGAACTGGACAAACTGAAAGCCGCCGGTTGAGCGTTTCGGTTTTAACCCCGCGCCGCCTGGCGGGCCTTGATCCGACGCGCAAGGATCGAGCGTTCGTCAGGCGGCGCTTGCTTTCTCGATCCCGCATTCCACGTATTTCAAGGAGGCGCTTGTGACCGCCTATTCTGCCCCGACTCGCGACATGCAGTTCGTCATCAACGAAGTGGCCGGCCTGGCTGAAGTCGCTGCCTTACCGGCTTTCGCCGACCAGGACGTTGGCCCGGAACTGGCGGAAGCTGTTTTGGAAGAAGCCGCCAAGTTGGCATCCGGGGTCCTGGCTCCCCTCAACCACCCCGGTGACGTTCAGGGGGTCCGCCTTGGCCCTGAGGGTGTTATCCCCGCCGATGGCTTTGCCAGGGCTTATCAAAAATTCGTCGATGGTGGCTGGAACGGCATCGGCTGTGCCATCGATCACGGCGGCCAAGGTCTGCCGGAGCTACTCAACACCGCGACCCAGGAAATGTGGAATTCGGCCAACATGTCCTTCGCGCTGTGCCCGATGCTCAATGGCGGCGCCATCGAGGCGATCAACAGCGTCGGTTCCGAGGCACAAAAGGCGTTATATCTGCCGAAGATGGTCAGCGGCGAATGGACCGGCACCATGAATCTGACGGAATCGCAGGCCGGTTCCGATCTGTCGGCGGTGCGCGCCCGCGCCGTGCCTGAAGGCGATCATTACCGGATCTTCGGCCAGAAAATCTTTATCACCTGGGGCGAGCACAACATGACGGACAACACCATTCATCTGGTGCTGGCCCGAACCCCGGACGCTCCGGAAGGCGTCAGAGGGATTTCGCTGTTCATCGTACCCAAGTTTCTGGTTAACCCGGATGGCTCGCTCGGCGAGCGCAATGACGTACACGCGGTCTCGCTGGAGCACAAGATGGGCATCCACGCCAGCCCGACCTGTGTGATGGCGTTCGGCGACAAAGACGGGGCTATTGGCTATCTGGTCGGCCAGGAAAACAAGGGCCTGGCTTACATGTTCATCATGATGAACGAGGCGCGTTTTAAGGTCGGCCTGCAAGGGCTGGCCATCGGCGAACGCGCTTATCAAGCGGCGCTCGAATACGCCAAAGACCGGGTACAGGGTCGGCCGGTCGGCGTCAAGAGCGGTGATCGGGTCACCATCATCCACCACCCCGACGTGCGGCGGATGCTGATGACCATGAAAGCCTTAAACGAGGCGATGCGCGGCTTGGGTTATGTGGTCGCCAAACATCTTGATCTAGCCCGTTACCACCCCGATCCGGAAACCCGCGAACGCCACCAGAATCGGGTGGATTTGCTGATCCCCATCGTCAAGGGCTGGCTGAGCGAAACCGGGATTGATGTCGCCTCGCTGGGCGTGCAAATCCATGGCGGCATGGGCTTTATCGAAGAAACCGGCACCTGCCAACACCTGCGCGACTCCCGCATCACCACCATCTATGAAGGCACCACCGGCATCCAGGCTGCCGACCTGGCCGGACGCAAGCTCAACATGGATAAAGGGGCGTCGATGCGGGCGCTGATCACTGAAATCGGGGAGACGGTGGCAGAGCTGAAGCCAGCGCCGGGCGAGCCTATCGCCATCATCCGCGCCGGCCTACAGGAGGCAGTAGCCAAACTGGCCGAAGCGACCGATTGGATGCTGGAAACCCATTCCGCCGAAGATGTGATGGCAGTATCGGTCGATTATCTGATGCTGGCCGGTTTCGTTTGCGGCGGCTGGCAATTGGCCCGTGCCGCGCACATCGCTAGCCAGAAGCGTAAAGACGATCCAGAACACGTTTTTTACGAGGCCAAGACGATCACAGCGTGCTTCTACGCCGAGCACATCCTGCCCAAGGCCACCGGCTTATGCGCTTCGATTAAACACGGCGGCGCTTCCATCATGGCCCTGACTGAAGAACAGTTCTAGCCCCAAGACCGGGATTGCTGAATCCCGGTCGTATCCAAGCCGTAGCCATTGCGCCCAAAAATCCGACTTCTTCCAAGCGAGCGCTGAGACTGATTTATACTTGAATTTGATCGAAATACCACACGGCGCCTTGAACCGGCCCTCCCATGGCCGACCTTGAACCCAGGTACTTCCGCCATGACTGAACAGACGACTCGCGAACCTGAAATCACCACCCGAGACAGCCTGCTGGACCGGACGATGCAAAATCTCCGCGAAGCCTGGCGCGATGTAGCCGACTGGCGGGGTGGCCTGCTCTCGACCACCCCGAACCCGAACCTGCCCGACAAAGATGCCGAAGCGCTAAAAAACCAAATGCGCGATTGTCTGGAAGCGCGCGGCGGTGAAGTCTCGGCGCGCGCCCGTGCCGCTAATCTCGGCCGGCTTTATCTGTCACTCAACGCCAAGGGTCGCAAGCGGTTTTTGAAAATTCTCGCCACCGAGTTTGACAGCGACCACCATGCCGTGAATAAAGCGGCGGAACAACTGCGGCAAGCGGGCGACAACAGCGAGGAGCGTGCCAAGGCGGAGCGGGCGTTGCGCCAAGCATTGCAGCCACCCCGTGGCCGCCTATTGGCACAGCTCAATGCGCTGCCTGAAGGCTTTCATTTTCTAGTTGACTTGCGGGCCGAACTCCTGGCATGGCGGCAGGATGATCCGGCGTTGGGAGCGTTGGAGCGGGATCTCCTCGCGCTGCTGGTATCGTGGTTCGATGTCGGCTTTCTGGAATTGCGGCGCATCACCTGGAACTCGCCGGCATCACTGCTGGAAAAGATGTTCGTCTATGAGGCCGTGCATCCGATCCGGGATTGGGGCGACCTGAAAAACCGCCTCAGTGTTGACCGCCGCTGTTTTGCCTTCTTCCACCCACGGATGCCCGACGAACCGCTGATTATCGTCCAGGTCGCCCTGGTCGATGGCATCGCCAACAATGTGCATACCTTGCTCGATGAATCCGCCCCAGTCTTCGAACCCACCGCCGCCGACACCGCTATTTTCTATTCCATTTCCAATGCGCACGAAGGACTGAGCGGCATCAGTTTCGGCAACTTTCTGATCAAGCGGGTGGTGGATGAATTGACAACCGAATTTAGCAATCTCAAAACTTTTGCCACGCTCTCGCCGATTCCCGGTTTCCGCGATTGGCTGGATAGCAAGCTGCAAGAATCCGACGCTGACGCGGAGCTGCTGACCGCTGCCGAACGCAAAGCCCTGGTAACGGCTGCCAATGCTGGCAAGGAACCCGTCTCTTTGCAGACCTTGCTGGCCACGTCGGATTGGCACGGCAATACCGAGCTTGCCAAGGCGTTAAAACCACCCCTGCTGCGCTTGTGTTCCCGCTATCTCGCCAAAGAAAAACGCCCAGGCGGGACCGCTCTGGACCGCGTAGCACATTTCCACCTGTCCAACGGCGCACGAATCGAACGGCTGAACTGGTTGGCGGATACCTCGCTTAAGGGCATGAGCCAGGCGGTGGGAATGATGGTGAATTATCTATATAAGCTCAGTGACATCGAAACCAATCATGAGGCTTATCGCGGCGAAGGCAAGGTGATGACGTCCTCAACCATCCGGGCTTTGCTGAAGAGTTGATCACCGACCAGTCCGAATCCCAATGCGCCAATTAAGACGGAAGAGAGCGAGGCGCCATGATCAATCATCGAGAGCCAGTGTCCACCTCTATCCGTCATGCAAGTCTGTTACAGTAGTACCCTATCACTAAAAGCAATGACTCCAGGAGGGCACTGATGAACTGTAGGCTGGCTCGCATTCTGGCGGGTCTGTGTGGTTTGTGCGTCCTGTTTTCCGCCACAGCCGCTGAACAGCTCGGCATGAGCAGTCGATAACTGGAAACCGGATCGCTGTTCCCGTGAGCGCGCCTCCAATAGCGGCAACCCTCCGTCGGACACCGGCCGTGAACTAGAAAAACTCCTGCTGAAGCGTTAGTTGGTCGGTAAGACGGTTTTTTCGCCGCACTCCCTCCTGATCCACGCTTGATCCTACAACCGGCGATGCTTACATCGCCGCCTTTTGGCTATAGAGTCGAATAAAACGCATGGCCCAATACATCTACACCATGAGCCGCGTGGGCAAAGTGGTACCGCCCAAGCGGGAAATCCTGAAAGACATTTCCCTGTCGTTTTTCCCCGGTGCCAAGATTGGCGTACTCGGCCTGAACGGTTCCGGCAAATCCACCTTGCTGCGCATCATGGGCGGGGTTGATACCGATATTCTTGGCGAAGCGCGGCCGCAACCCGGTATCAAGATCGGCTTGCTCTCCCAGGAACCGCAACTCGATCCGTCCAAGGATGTCCGCAGTAACGTCGAGGATGCGGTACAGCCGATCAAAGCTGCACAGGCTCGGCTGGAAGAGGTCTATGCCGCCTACGCTGATGCCGACGCCGATTTCGAGAAGTTAGCCGCTGAACAGGCGGAACTGGAAAGCTACCTGCAAGCCACCGATGGCCACAATCTGGAGCGCACGCTGGATGTCGCCGCCGATGCGCTGCGATTGCCGGCCTGGGATGCCGATGTCGGTAAACTGTCCGGCGGCGAGCGACGGCGGGTCGCACTGTGTCGGCTGCTGCTCGCCAAACCCGACATGCTCCTGTTGGATGAGCCGACCAACCATCTCGACGCTGAATCCGTGGCCTGGCTGGAACGCTTTCTCCAGGATTATCCCGGCACCGTCGTCGCTGTGACCCATGATCGCTATTTCCTTGATAACGTCGCCGGCTGGATTCTGGAACTGGATCGCGGCCGGGGCATTCCCTGGGAAGGCAACTATTCCTCCTGGCTGGAGCAGAAGGAACAGCGACTAGAGATTGAGGAAAAACAGGAAACCGCCCACATCAAAGCAATGAAAGCGGAATTGGAATGGGTACGTGCCAACCCCAAAGGCCGCCATGCCAAGAGCAAAGCCCGCGTCGCTCGCTTCGAGGAATTGGAGTCACAGGAATTCCAGAAGCGCAATGAGACCCAGGAACTCTATATTCCGCCGGGGCCACGCTTGGGTGATTTGGTCGTCGAGGCCACTGGTCTACGCAAAGGTTTTGGCGACCGTTTGCTGATCGATGGTCTTGATTTCAAGCTACCCAAGGGCGGCATCGTCGGCGTAATCGGCCCCAACGGCGCGGGTAAGACGACCTTGTTTCGGATGCTGGTCGGCCAGGAGCAACCAGATGGCGGCACACTGCGAGTGGGCGATACCGTCAAACTGGCTTATGTCGATCAATCGCGCGATGCCCTGGCCCCTGATAAAACGGTCTGGCAGGAAATCTCCGATGGGTTGGATGTCATCGCTATCGGTAGTTACCAGATCAACTCCCGCGCGTATGTCGGTCGCTTCAATTTCAAAGGACCCGATCAGCAGAAGTTCGTCAAAGATCTATCCGGTGGCGAGCGCAACCGAGTCCATCTTGCCAAGCTGTTGAAAAGCGGCGGCAATGTGTTGTTGCTGGACGAACCGACCAACGATTTGGACGTAGAAACGCTGCGGGCGCTGGAGGAAGCCTTGCTAGCCTTTGCCGGCTGTGCAGTGATTATCTCCCATGATCGCTGGTTCCTGGATCGCATCGCCACCCATATCCTGGCGTTCGAGGGTGATTCCCAAGTGATCTGGTTTGAAGGCAATTACGCCGATTACGAAACTGACCGCAAACGACGTTTGGGTGTAGCGGCCGACCAGCCACATCGGATCAAATACCGGAAGCTGGCGTGAACTTGTCGCGCGTTATCGGGGCGAGCTAATCACATCATGTCGCGCCAAAAACACCTGCGTCCGCTGGCAATAACCGCCGTGCTGGCGATGGCGTTGTATCTGCTGGCCGCCTTCGCGGGCGACGCCCGGCAGATCGGCAACGCCCTCGCTGCCATCACTTGGCCGCAACTGGCCCTGATTTTAGGGCTGTCGTTGCTTAACTACGCCCTGCGTTTCTTGCGCTGGCAATACTACGTTGTGCTCTTCGGTCATCAGATCCCCCGGTTGCGGCACTTCGCCTATTATCTGGCCGGCTTCGCCTTTACCGTGACGCCGGGCAAGGCCGGGGAAGCGGTACGTTCACTGTATCTAAAACCGCACGGCATGGGTTATGCGGAAAGTCTGGCGGCGTTCTTTGTCGAGCGTCTGCTGGATGTGCTCGCCATTGCCGCCCTGGCGCTGGGCGGTGCTTGGCTATTCCCAAATTACCGCACGTTTGTGCTGCTATCCTGCCTTGGGTTGATCACGTTCACCTGGTTGATGGTCCGGCCTGAACTGCCAGATCGCCTAGAGGCGTGGGCTGCACGCCCCCTCCACCTTCGCCAACTACCGCCTGTTTTACAACGTTTGGCCAAACTGTTGCACGCCTCCACTCTGTTGCTAACTACCCGAAAGCTCTATGGAGGTTTAGCTATTGGGATCTTGGCTTGGGCGACGGAGGGTTTCGCCCTGTATCTGATCTTAAAGGGTATGAACGTGACGCTGCCGGTCGGCACCGCAATCGGTATTTATGCCGTCAGTGTTTTGGCCGGTGCGCTATCCTTTTTGCCGGGAGGACTGGGCGGTACGGAAGCCATCATGGGGCTGTTGCTGATCTTGGCTGGTGTCGGTTCCAGTACGGCTATTGCCGCCACCCTGCTGTGCCGCTTTACCACTTTATGGTTCGCCGTATTGATCGGCCTGCTAGCTCTGCTAGGACTTGAAGTCGGGTCAGGCTCCAATGCCAGATTGGCACCGCTCGCTCCAGATCGCTAGCGATCCTAAAGGATAGCAACCCCCTCAAACGCGATGACCACACCCGCCCAGACTCCCCCACTCTGCGTCGATCTCGACGGCACGCTGATCAAAACCGATCTGTTGATCGAATCATTTTTCCTGCTCCTCGGTAGATATCCCTTGCTCGCTTTACTGGTTCCTTTCTGGCTGCTGCGGGGTAAGACCCGTCTCAAGCAGGAACTGGCACGCCGGGTAGCGCTGGACACCGCGACACTCCCCTATCATCCGCTCTTTCTACCCTGGCTGCGCGAACAACACGCGCGCGGGCGCGTTCTAGTTTTGGCGACCGCCGCCGCCGAACCGCTCGCCCGCCAAGTCGCCGAGCATTTGCAGCTTTTCTCACAAACCCTTGCTACAACCAACAGCACCAATCTATCCGGCCAGAATAAGGCTGAACAGCTCAGTCAGCGTTTTGGCGAGCGCGGCTTTGACTACGCAGGCAATGACCGGGCTGATCTGGCGGTCTGGAAACGGGCGCGCCAGGCGATTTTGGTCAATCCAGCACGCGGGGTGCATGAGCAGGCCGCGCGAACCGCCGAGATTGCCGCTGAGTTCGATGATCGCCAAGGCGAGGGACTGAAACTCTGGTTCAGGGCGTTGCGCCTGCATCAATGGCTGAAAAATATTCTGATCTTTGTCCCTTTGCTGGCGGCCCATCGACTGCTGGAAACCCCCCTGCTGCTGCAAGCAGCGTTGGCTTACCTCGCCTTTGGTCTGTGCGCTTCCAGTGTATATTTATTGAACGACTTACTGGATTTACCCGCCGACCGTCGGCATCCGCGTAAACGGTTGCGGCCATTCGCCGCTGGTACGATACCGATTCTAGCCGGCGCGCTGGCAGTTCCCACCCTGCTGACGCTGGCATTCACGCTGGCGGCCATCGCTCTACCCGCACCGTTTTTTGGAGTTCTGCTCAGCTACTATGTGCTGACCTTGGCTTATTCGCTCTATCTCAAGCAGAGCGTGATGCTGGATGCAGTAGTGTTGGCTGCGCTGTACACCCTACGAATCATCGCCGGCGCAGCAGCGACCGCTATCATCCCCACCTTTTGGTTGCTCGCATTTTCTATGTTCATCTTCCTGAGTCTGGCGCTGGTCAAACGTTACGCCGAGCTGTTGGCCCTGCAAGATCTGGGGCAGAGCGCGGCGCAGGGACGCGGCTACCGAATTGATGATTTACAACTGCTGCAAACGCTGGGCGGTGCTAGCGGTTATCTGAGCGTGCTGGTGCTAGCACTCTACATCAACAGTAGCGCCAGCCAGACCTTGTACCGGCACCCCGAAGCGATCTGGCTGCTTTGTCCATTGCTGCTTTATTGGATCAGCCGCATATGGCTGAAAACCCATCGGGGTGAGATGCACGACGACCCGGTGATCTTTGCGGTACAAGATCGGGTCAGCCAGATCTTGACCCTGATCGGGGCGATTATTGTTGGATTGGCATTGTGACGGAACGTGCCGCCACCCTCTCGTGGGGCCGCTATCCCCGCACCCGACAGACGCTCTTCCGCTACCACGACCGTCACGCTACGCTCCCTGCAACTGAGTATCCCCTGCTCCCCTATGGCAACGGCCGCAGCTACGGTGATAGCTGCCTCAATGACGGCGGCGTCTTGCTGCATACGCGCGGGTTGGACCGCTTCATCGCTTTCGATGCTGTAACTGGGGTGATGCGCTGCGAAGCTGGTGTTTTGCTTGCCGAAATTCTGGCGCTGGTCGTGCCGCAAGGCTGGTTCTTGATGGTGACGCCAGGCACGCAATTTGTGACGCTCGGTGGCGCCATCGCCAACGATGTGCATGGCAAAAACCATCATCGCGCCGGGACATTCGGCGCCCATGTCCGCTGCTTCGAATTACTGCGTTCGGATGGCAGCCGCCTGCGCTGCTCACCGACCGAAAATACCGACTGGTTCGCCGCGACCGTCGGCGGCCTGGGCCTGACCGGACTCATCGTTTGGGCAGAAATTCAGCTCCGGCGCATCGCCAATCCCTGGATCGCCAGTGAAACGATCCGTTTTGGCGGCTTGGATGAGTTTTTTGCCGTCTCGGCTGACTCCGACGATGATTACGAATATACCGTTGCCTGGCTCGATTGCGCTTCGCGCGGCGCCGCCTTGGGGCGCGGTTTATTCATGCGCGGCAATCACGCTCCAGCCCTCTGCGCGACACAGCCCCGCGCACCCACCGGGCGATTGAGCGTACCCTTTGCGCCGCCGTGCTCGCTGATCAATTCCTGGAGCCTGAAGACCTTCAACACGCTTTATTATCATCGGCAGCGGACCAGGATCACGCGCGCAATCGCGCACTACGCACCTTTTTTCTACCCACTCGACAGCCTGCTGGCCTGGAACCGGATTTACGGGCGACACGGTTTTTTGCAATACCAATGTGCGATTCCCGGCGCCCAAGGCCACGCTGCGACCCGCGAATTACTGGAGCGCATCGCGCACTCCGGCATGGGGTCGTTTCTGGCGGTCTTGAAAATCTTCGGTGCAATTCCAGCGGTCGGCTGGCTGTCGTTTCCCCGACCCGGCGTGACGCTGGCGCTGGATTTTCCCAACCAGGGTCCAGCAACGTTCCGACTGTTGGAGTCGCTAGACGCGGTCGTGGCAACGGCGGGCGGCGCAGTGTATCCAGCGAAAGATGCCCGGATGAGCGCGTTACGGTTTCGAGAATTTTTCCCGCAATGGCCACATTTCAGAGCTTATATCGATCCCCGGTTTTCTTCGAGTTTCTGGCGGCGGGTGATGGAGGAATGAGAGATGCGCAAAGTGTTGATCGTCGGTGCTACGTCGGCCATCGCCGAAGCCGTAGCACGGTTGCTCGCGGCGCGGGGTGACTTCCTGTATCTGGTGGGCCGTCGCGCTGAAATGCTTGAAGCAATCGCCGCCGACCTACGGATACGTGGTGCAGCGCGGGTGCAAACCGAGACGCTAGACATTAACACCATCGAACACCACGCGGCTTTGCTCGATCACGCAGCGGCTGCACTGGGCGGTCTGGACACTGTACTCGTTGCGCACGGTACCTTGTCAGAGCAGGCAGCGTGTCAACAATCAGTAGCGTTAACCTTTCAAGAATTGCACACCAATGCGCTCAGCGTCATCGCCCTGCTGACCTTGGTCGCTAACCGTTTTGAGAGCCAGCGAGCTGGCACAATAGTGGTGATCTCCTCGGTCGCCGGCGACCGAGGCCGACAGAGTAATTACGTTTACGGTACGGCCAAGGCTGCGGTAAGTAGCTTTTTGAGCGGTTTGCGGCAGCGCCTGCACCAAGCGGGCGTACGGGTGCTCACGATCAAACCCGGTTTCGTCGATACGCCGATGACCCGGGATTTTGCAAAAAACCCGCTATGGGCTAAGCCAGAGCGGGTCGCAAGCGATATTGTTCGAGCGATGGAAAAAGGGAAGGATGTGGTTTATACGCCCGGATTTTGGCGACCCGTTATGTGGATCATCAAATCCATTCCAGAACGAATTTTCAAGTCTCTTTCATTTCTTTAGAACCTGGGGATTTCAGTAGCTTCTGACAATACATCAGATACGCAATATTGGTAGCCCTCATTTAGTGGCTACTCATCGCAATGGCGGATTTCCCGTCAGTCGCCTTGCAAAACCAACCAGCATCGCCGCTGTTGCGCCCCAAATGAAGCGATTTTCATAAGGAATGACGTAATAGCTCCGCTGCTCACCTTTGTACAGCATACTGTGGCGTTCATGGTGTTTAGGCTCCAGAATGAAGGTCAGGGGCACCTCAAACGCCTCGGCGACCTCAAAAGCGTCCAACGTCAACTCAAACGGCGGCGTGACGAAACCGACCACCGGCGTGACCAAAAATCCTGTCACGGTTTGATAGAGATCCAGAAATCCGGCGATTTCCACCACATGCCGCCGCTGTAAACCGATTTCTTCCTCGGCCTCGCGCAAGGCGGTATCAATCGGCCCCGCATCTTCCTCTTCGGCTCGTCCGCCAGGAAAGCTAATTTGCCCAGGATGGTGCTCTAAATGGGCGGTACGCTGGGTTAATAACACCGTATAGCCTGCGGGCCGCTCCACCAGAGGCACCAATACTGCCGCTGGCGTCAGCGTCCGTTCTTCACGCGCCATTCCCGCCACTGCGTAATCACCGGTGATGGTCTCAATCTGATGCGTGGAATGCAGGCAGCGGCGAATCCGATCACGCAGTAGCGCGTGATTCACGCCGCTGCCTCCACAACACCAAATAACCGGCCATAATTGGCGCGGGTGATGGCGGCGATGTGCTCCAGCGATTCGCCGCGCAATTGGGCAACAAACTCGGCCACATGGCGCACCCAAGCTGGCTGGTTGGGTTTCCCTCGGTAGGGTACAGGCGCTAGATAGGGTGAATCGGTCTCGACTAGCAGCCTGTCAGCTGGCAACCTACGAGCAACATCCTGAATTTGTTTGGTATTCTTAAAGGTTACGATGCCGGAAAAGGAGATGTAGAAACCTAACTCCAGGGCCTGTTCCGCCATAGCCCAGTCTTCGGTAAAGCAATGCAGCACCCCACCCACCTCAGCCGCGCCCTCCTCGGCCAAAATACGCAGCGTGTCCACCCGGGCATCACGGGTGTGGACGATCAGCGGCTTGCCGGACTGGCGAGCAGCAGCGATGTGGATACGAAACCAGGTTTGTTGGCGCTCGGCTGCATCATGACCGTAATAATAATCCAGCCCCGTTTCCCCGATAGCGACCACACGCGGTTCACGGGCTAGCGCCACCAGTTCCGCGACGGTTGGCGCGCGGCCACTCTGCTCACTGGGATGGACACCTACGGATAGGGCAACCTGCGGATAAGGCTCGGTCAGCCGTGCTAAAGCGGGCCAGCTCGCCAAATCCGTCGCCACGCTCAACAAGTGTTCCACGCCGTTGGTGGCAGCGAGATCCAGCACGCCCGCCAATCCACCAGGGAAGCGCGCGGCATCAAGCCGGTCAAGATGACAGTGCGAGTCTACCAGCATGTCAGACTGGCCGGATCATCACATGGTGTTGGTGGCTTGATCGAGACGGGGATAACCGGCCAATAAAGCATCAATTTTCTTCTGTAAATTAAGACCTTCCGCACCACTAAATTGAACCCCGACCCCCATCTGACGACCGCCCGGTGTGGTTCGATAATTGATCCAAATCACCTTGCCGGTGATGGCAAACCGCTCAGGATCATTAACCAGTGTGAGCAGCAAAAAAACCTCGTCCCCTAGCTCAAAGGATTTTTCTGTGGCAATGAAAATACCCCCGCTCTTGACGAAAGGCATGTAGCTCGACTGTAGCATCGCCTTGTCTTTGATCGCGAGAGAGATGACGCCTTGGCGTGGGCCGGACATACCATTTCAACCTTCTGTAGCAGATGTTCCAAAAACGACCGCTTCACCCTGGGGGGGCGCTGTCGCCGAAAAATGCTTCTACCAGCAGATGCGGGTTGGCTTGCGTGGTTGCACAAAGCACCGACAAGCGAATCGCCGCGTCCAGGCGCGTGAACAGCGCAAGACCCGACTGCTGGCCAGCCCACCCCCGCAGTATTGAGCGGAGATCAGGATTAGCCAAAGTGGGTGGCTCAAAGACCATCTTAAGCCGAATAACATCAAGATGCCAACTGACCAGCCAGCGCAGATTCTCAGCGAGATCACCCTGCACCCAGGTTCCCGCCGCTCGTACCGGATCTTCTGTTCCGGCTAACACCCGCCCGTAGCTTTCCAGCAGTTGCCGACGGCGGTTCCAACTGCGCGGATCGGCAACTGCCAAAGCCGCCAATGGTGCACCATCAGCAATCTCCAGCACCGCTCGTGGATCAATCCCACCCGGAACGCGGGACGCTAACCAAGGCAGCGCCATTTCAAGGGGTGGTGGGTTAAAACGCACCCACTGGCAGCGACTGCGCACGGTCGGTGGTAAGCGAGCCGGGTTTGCCGTGACCAGCAGCAGCACCCCGTTACCGGCCGGTTCCTCCAGCGTCTTGAGCAAACTGTTGGCGGCGTTGAGGTTAAGGCGATCAGCCGGTGCCAGCAAGGCGATCTGGTAGCCGCCAGCGTGAGCGGTCAACCCCAGAAAATCGCCAAGCTCACGAATTTGATCGACCCGGATGGCCTTACCCTCTTCAACCGGCCGTATAACGCAGTAATCGGGATGGCTACCTGCCTGAAACAGATGACAGGCCCGGCAGCATCCACAGGCATCACCGGCGGTATCGCGCGCCGTGCATAACAACGCCGCCGCTAAACGCCGCGCAAAAATAAATTTGCCTAATCCCTGGGGGCCAACCAGCAGCAGAGCATGAGGTAGTCGGTCGGCCACAAGCCGTGTCTGGATCTGACGCCAAACCGGTTCGTGCCAAGGCAATCGCTCATCCAGCATGAAGCTGTTCCAGCCAACGATTCAGTAAAGCGTCCACTTGGCTCTTGACCGCCTCCAGGGAGCCATTGGCATCGACGATGCGATAACGGTCGGGCTGTTGGCGAGCACGTTCCAAATAGGCCGCCCGGACTCTCTCTAAAAAATTTTCTCCCTCGCGCTCGAAACGATCCATCGCCCCACGCCGCCCCGCCCGTTCCAAACCCACCGTAACCGGCAAGTCAAACAACAAGGTCAGATCGGGTTGTAACCCCTCCTGGACCCAGTGTTCCAAAACCGCGATTTTGTCCAGCGACAAACCCCGGCCACCGCCTTGGTAAGCGTAGGTCGCATCGGTGAAGCGGTCACACAACACCCACTGGCCAGCAGACAATGCCGGACGGATGACTTTCGCCAGATGCTCCGCGCGGGCGGCAAATACCAATAAGGTTTCGGCGCTTAGCGTCATCCCATCTTGGCGATGCGCCAGCAGTAAAGACCGGATCTCTTCGCCCAAGGTAGTACCGCCCGGCTCCCGAGTGGTCAGGACGGAATAACCCGCTGTTGCCAAACGGGTGCGTATGAACTCCAGCAGCGTGGTTTTACCACCCCCTTCAACCCCATCGACAACGATCAATCGACCCATCATGGTCATGGCGACGCTTTTTTCAACTGATATCGCCGGACTGCTCGTTGGTGTTCTTCGAGCGTGGCGGAAAAGGCATGACCACCGGTACCGGTCGCCACGAAATAAAGCGCGTCGCCGTTCGCCGGATTGACCGCCGCTGCCAGCGCCGCTGCGCCCGGTAACGCAATGGGTGTCGGGGGCAAACCTTTGCGGGTGTAGGTGTTATAAGGCGTATCGGTTGCCAGGTCACGCCGGCGCAAATTGCCATCGAAAGCAGCTCCCAAACCATAAATCACCGTCGGGTCCGTTTGCAGCAGCATTCCTTTTTGCAAGCGCCGGGCGAAAACGCCAGCCACCGCCGGCCTTTCTTCGGGTAAACCGGTTTCCTTTTCGACAATGGACGCCAAAATTAAGGCTTGGTAGGGATCGTTGAGCGGTAAATGTTCTGTGCGACGTTCCCAGGCATCGCGCAACTGCCGGTCCATGGCGGCCAGCGCCCGCCGCAGGAAAGCCTCGTCGGTGGTCCCGGCGGGAAAACGATAGGTATCGGGGAAAAAGCGGCCTTCGGGATATTCACCTGGTCGCCCCAACCGTGCCATGAGATCGGCGTTGTTGGTATCATGCAGCGTCTGGACAATCTTTGGATGCGCAGCCAGCGCCCGCCGCAACTCTTGAAACGTCCAGCCCTCCACGACCCGCAAGGGATATTGGATGACCCGCCCGTTGACAATCTGATCAAGCAAGCCGCGCGGAGTCAGCCCAGGCGTCATTGCGTATTCACCGGCTTTGAGCTTGGTGGAGAGACCGTTCAAACGCGCATAGCCGGCAAGATAGATTGGAGAACGCAACAGGCCCGGCTGTTGGCTCTCTACTTCCTGAACGATCTCACGGATACCCATGCCCGGCTTGACGGTTAAAACCAAACCGTCCGTCCGCGCTTGCAATGGCGTCTCTAAGAAGAATCGGTAATCGGCATAGAGGGCATACAGCACGGTCCCCAAAACCAGCAACAGCGCCGCTAAGCTGAATAACAGACGCTTTCGGGACCACACGGCTTAGCGAATAACCCGTTCAGCACTTCACAAAGCGCGAAAGATAATCGTGCCATTCGTGCCGCCAAACCCGAAGGAATTTGACAGAGCGACTTTAACTCGCCGCTCCTGAGCAGTATGGGGCACATAGTTGAGATCGCAGCCCGATTCAGGATCATCCAGATTGATGGTGGGCGGAACGATTTGATCGCGCAGCGCCAGTATCGAAAAGATGGCCTCGACGCCACCGGCGGCGCCCAACAGATGGCCGGTCATCGACTTGGTGGAACTCATCGCCAAACGGTAGGCGTGCTCACCGAAGACCGTCTTCGCCGCATCGCTTTCAATCTTATCGCCGGCTGGCGTTGAGGTACCGTGCGCGTTGATGTAATCAACCGCTTCAGGATTAAGCTCCGCATCACGCAGAGCACCCATCATGGCTCGCCGCGCACCATCGCCATCCGGCGGTGGTAAGGTCATGTGATAGGCGTCGCCGCTCATCCCAAAACCAATCAGTTCGGCGTGAATCCGGGCGCCACGTTGCTTGGCGTGCTCGTATTCCTCCAGCACTAAGACACCGGCCCCATCGCTCAGCACGAAACCATCTCGGTCCTTGTCCCAGGGCCGGCTGGCTTTCTTCGGCTCATCATTGCGAACCGAGAGAGCACGCGCCGCCGCAAAACCGCACAATCCAGTGGGTGTGGTGGCCATTTCCGCGCCACCAACGATCATCACATCCGCATCACCATAGGCAATCAAGCGACCACCCAACCCGATGCTGTGCGTGCCCGTGGTACAGGCCGTCACCACCGCCAAGTTTGGCCCCTTGATCCCATAGAGGACCGACAGGTTGCCAGACACCATATTGATGATGCTACGCGGTACATAAAACGGTGTCAGCCGTCGCGGCCCGCCTTTCAGGAAGGCTGAATGGCCTTCTTCGATGCCAGGCAAGCCACCGATACCGGCGCCGATGAACGTGCCGATCCGATCCGCGTTTGCTTCGGTGATTTCCAGCCCCGAATCTGCAATCGCCTGAGCCGCTGCACCAATGCCGTAATGAATGAAGGCATCCATCTTCTTGGCTTCCTTGGCATTGATGTACCGTTCCAGATGAAAATCCTGCACTGCACCACCGATGCGTACCGGATAGCCGGTCACATCAAAGGCAGTGATCGGACCAATTCCACTGTGGCCGCTCAGAATATTGGCCCAGGCCGTGTCTACGGTGCTCCCCACCGGAGACACGATACCCATGCCGGTCACTACTACCCGTCGCTTGGCCACGGAACTACCCTCTTCCCCGCTGCACGGCCCAAACAAAGCCGCGACCCCCCATGGCGGTCGCGGTGGCTGCCTCCCGTCGGTTTAGGGTCAACACCATCAACCGAGATGCGTCGCGATATAGTCAATCGCTTGCTGAACCGTGGTGATCTTTTCGGCATCCTCATCAGGAATCTCAAGTTCGAATTCCTCTTCCAACGCCATAACCAGCTCCACGGTATCCAGCGAATCAGCGCCCAGATCCTCAACGAACGATGCTTCGTTAGTGACCTGTTCTTCCTTTACCCCCAGCTGCTCAATAATGATTTTTTTGACGCGCGCTTCGATGTTGCTGATGTCAGTCATAATGGTTTGTTTCCTCGTTGTGAATCCCAGACAGCCGCAGCACTGCTGCGGGGTATTGTATGGAAAAGAGCGGTATCGGCGCTATTACTTAGTCACATGCAGCCTCAGGCCATGTACATCCCACCGTTGACGTGCAGCGTCTCGCCTGTGATGTAAGCCGCTTCCGGCGAGACCAGGAAGGCTACTGCCTCAGCGATCTCCTGAGGCTTGCCCAAACGTTGCAAGGGAATACTGCCGATAACCGCATCGCGTTGCGCCGGCGGTAAAGCCTGAGTCATATCGGTGTCGATAGCCCCCGGCGCCACTGCGTTGACCGTGATGTTGCGCGATCCCACTTCGCGGGCCAGCGACTTGGTGAAACCGATGATACCGGCTTTGGCCGCCGCATAATTGGCTTGGCCGGGGTTGCCGGTGGCTGCCACGACCGAGGTCACGCTGACGATCCGCCCGCGCTGGGCCTTCATCATCCCTCGCAAAACAGCCTTACTGAGCCGATAGACTGATGACAGATCGGTGTCGATTACGGTGGACCACTCCACGTCTTTCATTCGCAGCAGTAGATTGTCGCGGGTAACACCGGCATTGTTGATCAAAATCGTTGGGGTGCCAAATTCTTGCACCACGGCTTTGACCACTGCCTCCACCGACGCGGGATCGGTCACGTCCAGCCTCAAGCCACGCCCGCTAACACCCCGTTCGTGTAGATCCCGACCAATGGCTTCCGCTCCGGCGTCGGTGGTTGCGGTACCGATCACCACGGCACCCCGCTGCCCTAGCTCCCGAGCAATGGCCTGGCCAATGCCACGGCTGGCCCCCGTCACCAACGCGATCTCGCCATCCAGCGCCGCCATCGATAAGCCTCCCGTCACACTCAATATTTGAGGAGCACCGCGCCCCAAGTAAAGCCCCCACCGAAACCTTCCAGCAACAGCGTGTCACCCCGCTGAATGCGGCCGTCACGAACCGCGACATCGAGCGCCAGCGGCACCGACGCCGCCGACGTGTTGCCGTGGGTTCGCACGCAATCCACCATACGCTCTTCGGGTAATCCCAGGCGCTTGGCGGTAGCAGATAGAATGCGGCGGTTCGCCTGATGCGGGATCAACCAATTGAGATCCGTCACCGTCAGGTGGTTAGCGGCCAAAATCTGTTCAGCGATTTCCTTGAGCGTGGTCACCGCTACCTTGAAGACTTCGCTGCCGCGCATTTCGACGAATGCAGCGTTTTCTCGCGTCTGCTCATAACCGCTGGACACGCCGGCTGGCACCCACAGCAGTTCTTTATAACGCCCGTCCGCACCCAAACGACTGTCGATGATCCCCGGCTCCGAAGCCGCTTCCAAGACCACGGCACCGGCTCCATCGCCGAACAGGATGCATGTGCCGCGATCCTGCCAGTTGATGATCCGGGTAAAGGTGTCGGCTCCCACCACCAACGCCCGACGCACTGCGCCAGTTTGGATAAAGCGATTGGCGATATCGAGCGCGTACACGAAACCAGTGCAAACTGCCTGGACATCGAACGCAGGACCGCCATAGCAACCCAGCCGATGCTGTAATTGGGTGGCAACGCTGGGAAAGACGTGATCGGGCGTCGTGGTACCCAAAACGATCAAATCGATATCGGTCGGCTCGACACCTGCCGCCGCCAATGCACGGCGGGCGGCCTGCTCAGACAGATCGCAGGTCGTTTCACCGGGGGCAGCGATGTGACGCTCCTCAACACCGGTACGCTCGACGACCCATTCGGCGGTGGTGTCGATCATCTTTTCGAGATCGGCGTTAGTGAGCACTTTTTCCGGCAGATAGCTGCCGGTTCCAGCGATCCGGGCGTAGTTCAAAGGGCTTGTCTCTCGGCGTGAAGCGCGGCCAGATGGGCATCAATCTGCTGGGGCACTTTGCGCTCGGCCTCCAGCATGGCGACCTGGATCGCATTGGCGAAGGCTAGCGCATCGGCACCGCCATGACTCTTGACCACGATGCCCTGTAGGCCCAGTAGACTAGCCCCATTATAACGGCGCGGATCGATCTTGCGCCCGAAGGCGCGCAGGACCGGCAGGGCGATCAGCCCCACCAAGCGGGTTAACAGATTTCGCTGGAATTCCTGGGTCATATAATGGCGGATCAATTTAGCCACGCCTTCGCTGCTTTTGAGCGCGACATTGCCGACAAAACCATCACAAACCACCACGTCTACATTGTCCAGGAAAATACCATCGCCTTCCACGAACCCGACATAATTGAGATCACTGGCAGCCAACAATTGGGCAGCTTCCTTGACCTGCTCGTTACCTTTAATGTCTTCCTCGCCGATATTGAGCAACCCGACACAAGGGCGCTCGATCCCGTTGACATTGGCCAGTACGGAACCCATGACCGCGAACTGCAACAAATGTTCGGCTTTGCTATCGACATTTGCCCCCAAATCGAGCACCCGAGTATAACCCCGAACTGTCGGTAACATGGTGCAAATAGCCGGCCGGTCAATGCCAGGCAGCGTTTTCAGTACAAAGCGTGAGGTTGCCATCAAGGCCCCGGTATTCCCGGCGCTGACGCACGCATCCGCCTCGCCCTGCTTGACGAGGTTGATCGCAACCCGCATGGAAGAATCCTTCTTCACTCGCAACGCTTGGGCCGGAGATTCATCCATGCTGACTAATTGGGAGGCATGGCGGACAACCAGCCGGGGATCGCTGCCGGCCTTGGCCTGACGCAAGCGGCCAACCAGTGCATCCTCCTGTCCGACCAAGATCAGCCGCACGGAATCGCCGGCCGTTTCCAGCACGCGCAAAGCCGCAGGGACCACCACATCGGGGCCGATATCGCCACCCATCCCATCAAGGGCAATAGTAAGCGGTCTCGTCATGAAGGCAGGATCGTTGGCTGGGTCGGGCAGCCCGACAGAGGGATCAGCGGCACCGATTTATTCTTCGCTCTCGTTCTCTGGACGCTGCTCAATGACTTTACGGCCGCGATAAAAACCGGTTGCGGTAATGTGATGGCGACGATGGACTTCACCTGAAGTCGCATCGACGGAGAGAGCTGGGGAAACCAGCGCATCGTGGGCGCGGCGCATACCGCGCTTGGAAGGGGTTTTGCGGCTTTTTTGAACAGCCATGAATTAAGTGCTCCTTTTCAAATCGGGTAACAAGGACGCCAAAGCCGCGAAGGGTTGGCGGAGTGGCGTACCGGGTGTCAGTTCATCGGACACCCCATAACCATTGGCCTCGCATTCACGCAAGGCCGCATGGCGAGGAATAGGCGGCAAAGCCAGCAAAAGCTCATCTTCTACCAAGTCGGCAACCGTAACCTCGGTGCCCGCGACAAGCAGCGGTTCGTAGCGCTCCGGCAATCGCTCCGCTTCCGTCTCAGAGCGAATCATCCCCAAGGCAACATTGACGGTGAGCGGGATACGCAACGGCCCCAAACAGCGCTGGCAGTCCAGTTCAATCTCGGTGCTGAGCGAGCCTTCCAGGAAGGATACGCCGTGCTCATCCACCCCGCCCACCAGCGCTACCATCACTTCACCGGTCGCACGATTCAGTGTCGCCAGACGCGGCAATGCGGCCAACGCCAACTGGCCTTCCAAGCGACCGCTTTCGGTAGCCAGACGCCAGGGGTTAATTCTTTCGGGGACAGGCAGGGCTTGCATAAGAGGCGGAATGATATAAGCGTGTCGATTTTCTGTCAAAATATAGCCCGCTTTGATACCGGGTATCGCTACCCCTTTTGCGAATGAGTCAAATCAATGCCCCCATCCTTATCCGAGCGTGTCCCGCTGGTACTAGCTTCGACCTCCCCGTTTCGCCGTGAATTGCTGGCGCGATTGGGTCTGCCGTTCGCCGTCTGTGACCCTGCTATCGACGAAGACCCCTTGCCGGGGGAAGAAGCGACGGGCCTGGTCGCGCGACTGGCGGAACGCAAAGCCCGCGCGGTCGCGCCGCTCTGGCCAGCGGCTTTGATCATCGGCTCCGACCAAGTAGCCGTATTAGATGGCGAAATCATCGGCAAACCCGGCGATCACCCGCGAGCCGTTGCCCAATTACGCCGGGCATCGGGCCAGACGGTGACTTTTTATACCGGACTGTGCCTGCTCGACAGCGGTAGCGACCAACAGCAAGTTGCGGTGGAACCGTTTCGAGTGGTATTCCGCCCGCTCACCACCGCGATGATCGAGGCGTATCTGCATCGTGAACAGCCCTACCAGTGCGCCGGCAGTTTCAAGTCAGAAGGGCTGGGCATCGCGCTGTTCGAGCGGCTGGACGGTGATGATCCCACCAGCCTAATCGGTCTGCCGTTGATCCGGCTAACTCGGATGCTGGAAGCGGCGGGCGCACCTATCCTTTAACTATATAAATTCAAACAAATTTTTCCCATCTGATATGTGGCAGCACGGCCGAATAAAAGATCAGCGCCATAGAATCGCTCGCCCCTGAGCCAGCAGGTTTGCAAGCGTTGCCTCCGCGCCGGTTCCATCCAGTACCCGATCCAGCCACCGGGTGTGCTTGGTATAGTCGATAATCGACTTCTCACCAATGATTTCCTCGGCGACATAGCGACTGCTCCCCAGCCCGTCAACCAAACCCAGCCCGACGCTCTGCTCACCGGTCCACATCAAGCCGCTGAAAACATCCGGATTTTCCCTAAGCCGCTCTCCCCGGCCCTGCTTGACTGCTGCAATGAATTGCTGATGAATCGCATCAAGCATGGTCTGCAAATGGCGAACATCCTCTGGATTGGTGGGCTTGAAAGGGTCAAGAAAATCCTTATTGGCGCCGGCCGTGTAAGCTCGCCGCTCAATGCCAAGCTTGGCGATGGTATCGGTAAAGCCGAAACTATCCATTCGCACGCCGATTGATCCGACCAGGCTGGCCTTATTCACATAAATCTTCTGCGCAGCCGCTGCAATGTAATAACCGCCTGAAGCGCACAGATCGCTTGCCACCGCGTAGACCGGCGTCTTGGGGAATTGCTGGCGCAATTTCTGGATTTCGTCATAGATCTCGCCGGCTTGGACCGGGCTACCGCCAGGGCTGTTGATTTCTAAAATCACGCCGACGGTGCTTTTATCCTTAAAAGCCTTGCGCAGCCCTTCGATGATATTTTTCGCACTGGCCTCGGTGCTGCTAGCAATCAGGCCATCAACACGAACCAGGGCCGTGTGCGGCTTAATGCCGCTGGTTGCAGAACCCAAATTGTCCGGCCATGCCAACGCCAAAAGCCCTAGTAGATAACAGAAAAACAAAAGCTTAAAAAAAATCCCCCAGCGTCGCGCCCGCCGTTGCTCGGTGACGGCGGCAAGCGCCACTTTGGTCAAGACATCCCGCGCCCAACGCTCTTCGCTGGGCAGATTCGTATTTGGCTCAGATCCAGTCATGCTCATAACTCAGTTATCCCCTTGACCTGCTGGACCTGCTGGACCCGCTGTTCCGGTTGCGAGTCGATCCAGCACCATTTTCAACTCTGGACTCAGAGGCGCACTCACCGCCACTTCCCGGCCACCCAACGCGAGAGTCACACTGTGGGCGTGCAGAAATAAGCGACGCAGACCCCAGCGCTCTGCCATCGCTAGATTAAACGCTGAATCACCATATTTTTCATCACCGGCTAGCGGATGCCCGACATGGGCCGCATGGACGCGAATTTGATGGGTACGCCCGGTCAAAATGTCTGCCGACAGCAACGAGGCCGCTTTGAATAAGCTAACCGGTTGGAACCGGGTCAAGGCCGTTTTACCCTCGGCCGTGACCTCGACCATGCGCTCGCCGCCGCGCAGCACATTGCGGCGCAAAGGTGCGTTCACCTCGCGCTTGCCATGATTCCAATAGCCGCAGACCAAGGCCAGATAACGTTTTTCGACCAACCCAGCCCGTAATGCCTCCTGAATCCGCCGCAGCGCTTCCGGGGTCCGTGCTAGGACCAGGCAACCGCTGGTTTCACGATCCAGCCGATGCGCCAATTCCAAAAACGGCTCATCAGGCCGCAGGGCGCGCAACAACTCGATAACGCCAAAATCGATCCCGCTGCCCTTATGCACCGCCAAACCGGCCGGTTTGTCGAGCACCAGCAGTTCCCGATCTTCGTGCAGCACCGCATCCCGCAGGCGCTCGGCCCAGCCTGGCGGCGGCCGCAAAGGCGGCTGGATGCGCTCACCCAGCCGCACCGGGGGAATGCGTAATTTATCACCCGCGCTCAGTCGCCGATCCGGCTGCACCCGTCCGCCGTTCAAGCGCACTTCGCCTTTGCGCAAGATCCGATAGATCAAGCTTTTGGGGGCACCCTTCAGTTCGCGCAACAGAAAATTATCCAAGCGTTGCCCGGCGTATTCGGGGGCGATTTCCAGATGGCGCACCATTGTCGATTCGGCTGCGGGAGGCATCATTTGAAGCATATCGATCAGGCTGCTATAGTTGAGAATGTTGTCGCCGATTGGTCCCAAGGGCCGGCGAAACTTGAGTACACTATCGGTTTTCGCACCCGCGCGCCAGTTGTCCGGCGAGTGGGATTGGTTTGATGGGTTTATTCGCCGCTCAGCCCAGACCCTTTTCGAGCGGCGCCCGACCGCGCTCCCAGCCGACCGGTCACAACCTCGCGGCGTGTTTGGACCAGCCCCCACCAGGATTTCATCCCCCGGGCAACTCCCTCTCCAGCGACGCCCCGGCGACAACCACGTCACCGCCGGTGATGGTCGAGCGCAAGGAATTTTGTCATGAAACGCATGCTGATTAACGCGACTCAGCAGGAAGAGTTGCGTGTGGCCCTTGTTGACGGCCAAAGACTTTACGACCTTGATATCGAAACCCCATCACGGGAACAAAAAAAATCCAATATCTATAAAGGTCGTATCACTCGCATCGAACCAGGGCTGGAAGCGGCCTTCGTCGATTATGGAACCGACCGGCACGGTTTCCTGCCTTTCAAAGAAATCACCCGCAGCTATTTCGATCCCCAGGCCAACGATGGTGGCCGCCCCAGCATCCGCGAGGCTATCCGCGAAGGCCAGGAAATCATGGTCCAGGTGGAAAAGGAAGAACGTGGCAATAAAGGCGCCGCGCTCACCACCTTCATCAGCTTGGCTGGCCGCTATCTGGTGTTGATGCCGAATAATCCTCGCGCCGGTGGTGTTTCACGGCGAATCGAGGGTGAGGATCGCCAGGAAATCCGCGAGGTTATGAGCAGCCTCGAAATTCCCGATGGCATGGGGCTGATCGTGCGTACCGCTGGCGTCGGCCGTTCACAGGAAGAGCTGCAATGGGATTTGGATTATCTATTGCATTTGTGGAAAGCCATCGAATTCGCCTCGTCCCAGAAAAAAGCCTCGTTCCTGATCTATCAGGAAAGCAACATCATCGTGCGCGCCCTGCGCGATTACCTGCGTGCCGATATTGGCGAAATCCTGGTGGATAATCCGGCGGTTCACCGGCAAGCGCAGGATTTCATGCAGCAGGTGATGCCGCACCACCTGAGCCGGCTGAAGCCGTATCAAGACAGCATCCCGCTGTTCACCCGGTTTCAAATCGAATCCCAAATCGAAACTGCCTACCAACGCGAAGTAAGTTTGCCTTCCGGGGGTGGCATCGTTATCGATTACACTGAAGCGCTGGTGTCGATTGATATCAACTCGGCGCGGGCTACCAAGGGCAGTGATATCGAAGAAACCGCGCTCACAACCAATTTGGAAGCGGCCGACGAGATTGCCCGTCAGTTCCGCTTGCGCGACCTGGGCGGTTTGATCGTTATTGATTTCATCGACATGAATATCGCCCGCAACCAGCGCGAGGTAGAAACCCGCTTGCGGGAGGCGTTGAAAATGGACCGGGCGCGGGTTCAGGTTGGCCGCATCTCTCGGTTCGGGTTACTGGAAATGTCGCGGCAACGGTTAAGCCCGTCACTGGATGAAGCCAGCCATGTGATTTGCCCGCGCTGCAATGGTCAAGGGACCATTCGTAACATCGATTCGCTGGCGTTGAGCGTGTTACGCCTGATCCAGGAAGAGGCGATGAAAGATCGGACTGGCCGGGTCGTGGTGCAGTTGCCGGTCAAGGTTGCGACCTTCCTGCTCAACGAAAAGCGCGAAGCGGTGCGGGCCATTGAGCAGCGCCACCGGGTCCGGGTGTTATTGATTCCCAATGAATCGCTGGAAACACCCCATTTCAAGTTGAGCCGACTGCGCACCGATGAATTATCGGACACCCAACGCCTTTCATACTCGCTGGCCGAAGATTACGAAGAGCAGTTTGAGCCGCAAGCCACCACCGTCACCAGAACCCCCAGCGAAGAACCAGTCGTAAAAGGGGTGACGCGAGCCACGCCTGCACCAACACCGCCCGCGCCAACACCACCGAAACCTGAGCCTAACGCCAGCTTTTTTCGTTGGTTGTGGGGCAATCTGTTCGGACGACCCAGCGCGGTCAGCGAAGAAGAACCAGAACGTCCGGTTAAACCCAGTGGCCGCCCACCCAAACCTGAACGCCATCGGCGGGACCGGCCAAGCAAACGGCAGGATGTGGAAGCCCGCCTGGAGCCGATCAGCGGCCAAAGTGACGAGAGTGACAGCGCGCCTACTTTAGTGGCATCCAAACCAGCGCCGGCCGACACCCGACCTGTCACCGTTCCAATCCCTCTCCCAAGCATGGAAGTCATTGGCGAGGCCGGTGAAGACCGTAGCGAGGAACCCAAGGAATTTGCTGCCCCTACCGAGGGAGAGGAAGAGACGCCTAGTCCACGCGGGCGGCGCAGTCGGCGCGGCGGGCGTCGGCGTCGGCGCGGCGATGCTCCGGCCACCGACACGACCTCGGAAGGAACGGAAACCATGGATGATTCCGGTGCAGAGCTATCGTCTGGTTCTGAGGAGCACACGACGACCGCAGTGGAAGAACCCGCCGGGACACAGCGAGATCTCCCAACGGCTCACCCGCAGTCATCGGGCACTGCTTCAGGCTCGCTTCCGCAGCGGCGAATTCGCGGTGGGCGTCCGCGCGTTCCTCGTGAATTGCTGGCCAATAACCGGCTTTCCGCAACCGAAACGCTCGAAGTGGAACCCCTGCCGCAAGAGGCGGAAGCCCCTTTGCCGCCGCCACCGGTTCTATTGGAATATCCACCGATAGAACCTCTGGTGGCTAACACCAAGACGGCTCTGGAAGATTCTATTGCCAGCCAACCTGCCGAGCCGCCGCTGCCCATTCCGGCGCCGCTGGAGTACCCCAGTGAGGACATCGCCCTCGGCAGAGCGTATGAGGCGGACTCGCTCGCCCAGGTGCCCACTGCCCCGCCAGCGCTTGCTCCCGAAGCGGTCGAGTTCACCAGCGATGCTGTAGAACAAGTCGAAATATTGGCAACCCCTGCACCTATAGCAGAGGCAACCTACGCCGATCTTGTCCCCTCATCCGACCTGGCGGCAAGCATTGAACCAGCGGAAAAAACTGATACTGGCCCAGCGTTGCTTGCAGACGACACCGCACCGCCCAGTGAACCCGATGCGATTATCGAGGCCATCGCCGCTGCCCATGAGGCGAAATTTTTGGAACCGGATGTTATCGAGCCATCACCAGTCGAGACGGAACTAGCAAGCGTGTCACCGGTAACGGCAGAATCGGCACCTGAGAACAAACCGGCCAGTTGAAGCCGGTCAGCAATCACCGCGACGGGGCCAAAATACCGCAGCCCCGTTCGCGGCAGTCACCAATAACTCAAGCAGACACCCTCAAATCCGATAGCGCTGCCGCACGCTGATCAGCAATCCCTCGGCGGCCTCCTCGATCAAATCCATCACTCGCTCAAAACCATTCGGGCCACCATAGTACGGATCGGGCACTTCCTGCTCTGGCAACTCCGGCGCGTAATCCATGAAGAGTTGGATACGACTTTGCAGCGGCGACTGACCACACAGCGCCAGCAGGTGCGCAAAATTATCCCGGTCCATCGCCAGCACGTAGTCGAATTCGGCAAAATCCGCTACCGTTACCTTACGGGCGCGGAGGTCTCGCAGATCAACGCCCCGGCGCAAGGCGGTCGCCTGACTGCGGGGGTCCGGGGGCGCACCGACATGGTAGGAATGGGTGCCCGCTGAATCCACGTACACCTTGCTATCCAGTCCGGCACTTTCCAACATCCGCCGGAATACGCCTTCCGCAACCGGTGACCGACAAATATTGCCCATACACACAAATAACACTCTGACCATCGCTTTCGCCTTCGCCGCATCGCGCCGCTGTTGTCGAAAATCGAACGCCGCGCGAACGACCTTATTGATGCTTGTAACCAACGGGATCGCCACTCGTGCCCCGCATTGATTCAGATAAATTAAAAGCGCTCCTGGATCAATCCTTAACCTACCAAGGAATCAACTGCCAGGTCATCGAAATTTTAAGCGACGAACAGGCGCTCGTGCTGCGCGATTGCCAAAATCAAAAAGTGATTCAGGCCGATCAGTACGGCGACGCCGGTTATCGCGTGGCAAGAACCTTTACCGTAGCACTGCTCGATCCGACCGGCCAGCATCTCAATCCTGACCTGCCGGAGTTACTCAGGTTCAATCTCGTCGGTTGACCCGGCCATGGTGGCCATCACCCGAAGCAGATCGGCTGCCGTGTCCACGCCTGGCGGCGGCGCTTCCACCGCCTCGGCCACATAAATACGGATGCCATGCCACAACGCGCGCAATTGTTCCAACACTTCGGTGCGCTCACTGGGGGCAGGTTCTAAGCGGGGAAAAGCGCGCAAGACTGCCACCCGATAGGCATACAACCCGATATGGCGAAACCAGCCCTTCTCAATTAGCAAATCGGCGCCTACCGTTTCCTGGTGAGCAAAGGTCTCCCGATCCCAAGGAATCGGCGCCCGACTGAAATACAGCGCAAACCCGGCGCGATCCCGCACAACCTTAACCACGTTCGGATCAAACAACTCAGCAGGTTGGCCGATGCGGGTACAAACCGTGGCGATACCCGCTGTGGGATTCGCCTCCAACGCCAGCGCCGCTTGCTGGATCAATGCCGGCGGGATCTGCGGTTCATCGCCCTGGACATTCACCACAATGGCATCGTCCGGCCAAGCGTAGCGAGTCGCCACTTCCGCCAGTCGGTCGGTGCCGGAAAGATGCGCCGAGGAGGTCATACAGACCGGGGCGCCGAATCCAGTCGCTGCATCGCAAATTCGCTCGTCATCCGTCGCAATGATCACGTCCAATGCGCCACTGGCCAAGGCACGGCGATAGACGTGCTCCAGCAGCGTTCGGCCCGCAAGCAAGCGCAACGGCTTACCCGGTAGCCGGGTTGAAGCATAGCGGGCTGGAATCGCGACGCGGAACCGAGGTTCCTCGACGCTCATTGCCTAGACCTCCTCATCGGTCAGCGGTCGTGCCTCAGCCTCCAGCATCACTGGAATACCGTCACGAATGGGATAGGCCAGCCGGCTTTCTTTACAGATCAATTCCTGACGCGCCTTGTCGTACACCAGCGGTGCTTTGCTGACGGGGCACACCAGAATCTCCAGCAGTTTCTTGTCCATCGGGTTCATCTCCTGATAAAGGTTCGGATAGCGGTGCTAAACGTGGGCGGCGTGGGAGCGTCTCCGGCCGTCGCCGGATACCCTTGGCCATCGCAACCATCGCCACACGTTTGAGTAATTGATCTTCAAATTCCGGGTCTAGCTGGGCGCTCACCGGCACATACCAACAACTGGCCGGGGTGATGCCTCGGCACTTAATGGCATCCTTCTCGGTCATCAGTACCGGCAAATCCTCCCGAAACTGTAAATCTTCCGGCTTGAACGGATGATGATCGGGAAATGGGTGCTCGATCAGCCGCAGGCGAGCATGGCGTAAATGATCGAAAAACCGCCAAGGATCACCGATACCGGCCACCGCGTGGACGGTGCATTGGCGGAAACTGGCGAGGGTGGAGGTGATCAAGGGGTCCTCAAGATTCACCGCCGTTTCACCGCGCAACGACATCAGGTATTCGCGGCCGCGCGCCGCGCCGTTGCCCACGACAAAATCGACCTCGCGCAACCGGGAGGGCGGCTCCCGCAACGGCCCAGCCGGCAGGCAAGCCGCATTGCCTAGCCGCCGGAAACCATCCACGACGGCGATTTCGATATCGCGCCGCAAATGATAGTGCTGCAAGCCATCGTCGCTGACGACCAGGTTGCAACCATAGGTTTCCACTAACAAGCGGGCTGCCGCTACCCGATCCGGCCCAACCACCACCGCACACCGACACCGGCGCGCCAGCAACACCGGCTCGTCGCCGACCAGCATCGGATCGCTGTCGGCGACGACTTGGCGCGGCCATTCAGTCGAGTGCCCACCATAGCCACGGCTGACGATACCAGGGGTATAGCCGGCCTCGCGCAACAACTCCACCAGCCGCGCGACGAGCGGCGTTTTCCCAGTACCGCCGACACTGATATTACCGACCACGATAACCGGTACCCGGAGGCTTTCACTGCGCCGCAGGCCGTGTTGATACAGCCAGCGCCGTAGCCGAACTACTGCGCCAAACAGCACGCTGATCGGCCATAGCAGCACGGCCACGCCATTGAGCGAGTACCCGTAACGATCCAGCCAGTGCTGCATGATCAAGGATTTTGTGCGGGCGCATCCGCCGGAGGAGCAAAACCCGGTGCGCCAGTGGTGGTGTTGATGGTGGCTATAGCTAACTGCTTGATACCGAGTTGACCTGCAACATCAAGGACCGTCACGACGGCTTGATGCGGGGCTTTGCCATCGGCACTAATGGCTAACGGCAAAGTACGGCCATCGGCCGCCGCCCGCAATGCATCTTTCAGGGTGGTGGAATCCGCATTGTCCAGTTTGCGACCATTGACCGCATAGCGGCCGGCGGCATCGACATCGATTTGTAGCTGTGCTACAGCGCCCGGCAACGGTTTGCCCGATGCCTCCGGCAAGCGAATCTCCAATTCCGACTGATGGTGCAAACTGGTGGCAATCATAAAAAAGATCAACAAAACCAAAACCACGTCGATCATCGGGACTAAATTGATTTCGGGTTCTTCGCGGCGGCGTGGGCGTAAATTCATGAGAGCTGTCCGGCTAATCCGGTTTCGGCATCTAACACATCGATCAGTTGCAAGGTCTCCTGCTCCATCTGCACCACCAGCGCATCAACTCTTGCATGAAAATAACGATAAAACAGCAAGCTGGGAATAGCGACGGTTAGGCCGGCGGCAGTGGTCAAGAGCGCCTCGGCGATACCGACCGACAGGAGACTGAAATTACTGTTCCCTTGCACTGAGACGATCTGAAAGATTTTGATCATACCGGCCACGGTGCCGAGCAGGCCCAGCAACGGGCTGATGGCGGCGATGGTGCCCAAGGGACTGAGAAAGCGCTCCAGTTCGTGGACGACATGGCGGCCGGTATCCTCAATGCGTTCCCGCAGAATCTCCCGCCCGCTACCGTGATGATTCAGGCCAACCGCCACAATCCGGCCCAACGGCGAATCCAGCGGCAGTGCAGCGATTTCCTGGCGATTGACGGCTCCGCGTTCAACCCAGCCACGCAGGATGCGCAGCAGCCGCTCCGGTAAGACCCGAACCCGCTGTAACGCCAGCAACCGTTCGATGATAATGACCATCGCCACCAGCGAACAGGCCAGAATCGGCGCCATCAGCCAGCCACCGGCCTTGATCAGGTCGAATCCCACCATTCGTCTTAACGCTCCGTTCTGGTCACCGGGTGGTCATGATACCGGATTTGGTGTGATACCCGCATCAGGGCGCCATCCAGTAATGACGATGCTCACGGCGATGACGCTCCAGCAAAAGGGGCTGATCCGGCGTCCATTGAAACGTCAGCGCCCCCTCGTAACCGGTATCGAGCAAGCTAGCGCCGGTCGCCTGATAGCGCGCCACCGTGTCGGGACGCGGATAGCCGAACCGGTTGCGATAACCGGTGGCAAACAGCACATAGCGCGGCCGTACCGCATCCAGAAACGCTGAAGTGACCCGATCACGATGGCCGTGATGAGGAGCGACCAACACATCGGCCGCCAACTCGGCGCCATAGCCGGCAACCAACGCCGTTTGGGCCGCAGTTTCAATATCACCCGGTAACAACAACCGCCCAGCCGGCCCCACGACTTGGAGCACACAGGAGGCATCATCAGCGGTAAATCCGGTCTCTGGCGGATGCAACAGTTGAAATTGCACGCCATCCCATTGCCATGCTTGGCCGGCCTGACACCGCTTCGCGCCAGCAATGGGCGTCTCTTCCAGAGAGGCCGTTGCGATCTCCGCCACTGGCATCAATTCCAACACTGAGCGAACGCCGCCAGTATGCTGCTTGTCGGCGTGGCTGATCAGCAAGCGATCCACCTGCCGGATACCTTGCCGACGCAGAAAAGGCACCAGCACCGCCCGACCAGCATCCAGCTCCGCGCCCAGACGCGGGCCGGTATCGTAGACCAAGACATGATGTTGAGTGCGGATGACTCCGGCCAAGCCAGGGCCAACATCCAATAAGGTGAACCAAAAACCACCTGGCTCCGGCGTCGGCAACGGCGGCCACAACAGCGGCAAACACAGCGGCAACCCCAACCAGCGGCCCGCCAAACCGCGTGGGGCCAGCAACAATAACATCCCCGGCACCGCGAAAAGCAGCGTCCACCAAGGTGGCCCCGGCCAGGACAACACCGCACCAGGCCAATGTTCCAGCCATAGCAGGATCTGCCACAACCCCGCCATCGTCAGCGCGGCCAGTTCCAGCAAAAAGGTTTGTAGCGCGGTGCTGACCGGTCCCACCAGCGCCGCCAGCAGGCTCAATGGCAGCACGGTGCAGCCCACCCAGGGAATTGCGAGAAAATTAGCGAGCGGCGACAGTAAGGGAAATTGTTGAAAATAGATCAAAGTCGGCGGCAGCAGCGCCACCGTGAGCTTAAGCTGCAAACCGACCGTCTGGCTGAGCCAAGCCCGCTCGCACCAACGGCCGCTGGTGCTATAGACAATCGCCGCGACCGCGCCGAATGACAGCCAAAATCCCGCCAGCAGAGGCGCGGCGGGATCGTAAAGCAGAACAGCTAACAGCGCGAGCGCCAAAATTCGACTAGGCGCGGCCGGGCGCTGGATGATCAACGCCACCATCGCCACCGCTGCCATCAAAAATGCCCGTTGCGCTGGCACGGATAAACCGGAGATTAGGGTGTAACCGCCTGCCCCCATTAGCGCTGCTACCGCTGCCGCCCGCCGCGCCGGCCACCGCAGAGCCAGTTCTGGAACCCGTCGCCAGATCCCCAAAAACAGGGCAAAGACCATCCCAGCGACTAAGCCGATGTGGGAACCTGATACCGACATCAGATGACCGATGCCGGTGCGATTGAACACCTCCCATTGCCGGGACGAAATACCGCCTTCTTCACCCACCGCCAACGCGACCAGAACCCCGACGAACGGATTCTCTGGTAGTTGTCGCTCGAAATCCTCAGCGATTCGCGCGCGATAGCGGTCAACCGGGTAACGCTCGGCAACTGCTAAACGTTGCGGCAATGGTTGTCGGCGAACACTCCCCGTCGCCACAATACCCTTGGCATACAACCACTGCTCGTAGTCGAATCCGCCTGGATTCGACAGACCGCGTGGTTGCCGCAAGCGGGCCGTGAAAGCCCAGCGGTCACCGACCTGCAAGGGTGGATTTGATTCCACCGCACGTTCTTCGCCATCGGCCGGTTCATCCCACCATGCCAACCGTAAGCGCTGGCCGACCAGTTCTAAGACTGGTCGCTCGCCCTTTCGGGCATTTGCCACCATAAATTCGAACCGTACACTCCGCCTTTCCTGCTCCGGTAGCGCGGCAATCCAACCGTCTACCGACAACTCAGCACCTTCCAGCGCCGCCGGTAATCTCGCAGTTGGCGCGGCCAACAATAAGGCCCACAAAAAGCCAGCGCTGCCCCAGGCTAATAATCGCAACCAGGGCACCGTGATCCCCACCAGCACCACCGCTGGCCATGCTGCACTCCAACCCCGCCCCGGTAGCTCCGGTAAGCTTTGCAGGATCAGGATACCGACCAAAAAGGCGATGGCCCCCCAGCGCATTGATGGCCACCCACCGATCAGCGTTCCCGCACCAACACCCCATCGTTTAGCCGCCACAGGGCCTCAGCGCGTGCGGCCAACGCAAGGTCATGGGTGACGATGACGAAGCTGGTCCCCAGATCGCGGTTTAATTCCAGCATCAGTTCAAAGACCTGCTCAGCGCTATGGCGGTCCAAGTTGCCTGTCGGTTCATCGGCCAATACGCAGGCCGGCTCAGTGATCAGGGCACGCGCCACCGCCGCCCGCTGGCGCTCGCCGCCGGATAACTCGCCGGGACGATGCGTTAAACGCTCTTTCAGCCCCACCCGTGCTAACAAGGCAGCGGCTTGTTCAGCAGCGCGTTTGGGCGCGTTGCCGCGAATCAACAACGGCATTGCTACATTTTCCAGTGCGGTGAATTCCGGTAACAAATGGTGAAACTGGTAGACAAATCCCAGGCAACGATTGCGCAACCGCCCCCGATCCGCGTCGCTCATCCGGCTCAATTCCTGGCCGGATACCCATACCGAGCCGGTGGTCGGCGTATCCAATCCACCCAGCAAATGCAGTAACGTGCTTTTACCTGACCCGGAACTGCCGATGATGGCGACCCGTTCCCCACGCTGAACCTGCAAGCTGATATTGCGCAGGACCTGCAATGACTCTTCACCTTGCCGAAACGTCTTGGCCAGCTCACGACATTCCAATACGGCCTGCGCTTGGCTCACGATGGCTGCCTCATTCATAACGCAGCGCCTCGGCCGGCTGGGTGCGAGCAGCGCGCCATGCCGGATACAGTGTCGCTAACGTCGCCAACCCAAACGCCACCAAGCCGATGGTGATGACATCGCTCCATTGGACTTTTGAGGGAATATCACTGATCAAATAAACATCCGGGGCGAGGATCTTGACGCTGAATAACCGCTCGATAAACGGCACCACCACATCGACATGGGTTGCTAAAGCCACCCCGCCTATTAAGCCCAGCACGGTGCCGACCAGCCCGATGGTCATGCCTTGGACGATAAAAATTCCCATCACCGAGCGCGGAGTTGCCCCCAGCGTGCGCAAGATGGCTATGTCAGCTTGCTTATCGGTCACCACCATCACCAGCATCGAAACGATGTTGAAAGCAGCAACGGCAACGATCAGCGTCAAGATGACAAACATCGCGGTCTTTTCAATCTGCACCGCCCGAAAATAGCTGGCGTGATCTTGAGTCCAGTCGCGGGCCACGAAGGTTTCCGGTAATTTGCCGGCGAGTTCGCGGGAGAAACGCGGCGCCATGAACAAGTCATGCAATTTCAAGCGAACCCCATTCACCGTACCCTCTGGATATTGAAATAGCTTAGCGGCATCCTCGACATGGATCAGCGCCAAACCTCGGTCATATTCGTACATCCCTGCCTTGAACAAGCCAACCACATCAAAGCGCTTCAAGCGTGGCAAAATCCCAGCGGGTGTAACGCTGGCTTGGGGCGTAATCACGGTGATCTTATCACCCACCACCACCCCCAACGCATTGGCCAATGCCTGACCGAGAATGATGCCAAACTGGCCAGGCCGTAACTCGTCTAACGTCCCCTGCACCATTTTGCTACCGATATCCGAGACCTTATTTTCCTCGGCTGGCAAGATACCCTGTACCAACGCGCCGCTAACCAGCGAGGCGTTATTCAACATGGCTTCGCCACGGATATAAGGGGCACCACCCACCACTCGCGCATCTTCCAGCGCCCAATCTCGCACCGCCTTCCAATCCTCAACGGCACCGCTCCAGCGGTTGATGGTGGCATGTGGGGTCATCGCCAAAATCCGCCCGCGTACCTCTTCTTGAAAGCCGTTCATGACCGACAAAACGGTAATCAAAGCGGTAATCCCCAAGGCGATGCCAAGCACTGAACTCAAAGAGATAAAGGAGACGAAGTGATTGCGACGCTTGGCTCGGGTGTAACGCAGACCGATGAACAATTCGAGAGGACGAAACATAGGTACGATTCAGCTTGGCGGGTAATCCGGGATAGGAGAAGGCGCGCCGTCATAATGCATTGGCCGCCCGTTGGGCGGCCAAGTCTTACACCGGGGATGGGCCAATTGAGATTTTACTGCTTGGGCAGCGCCGCAGCAGGGATTTTTGGTTTAACAGGCGTCGTCACAGCCGCTGGCACCGATGGCGTAGCCGGTACGGTGGGCGTAGCCGGCACCGTTGGCACCTTATTGGTCAACGTTGATGTACTCGGTACGGTGGACGTAGCCGGCACCGTTGGCACCTTCTTGGTCAGCGCCGATGTACTCGGCAGCGCTGAAGTTCCTCCCCCCACCGTCGCCGAAGCCTTAACGCCCAGCACGGTTTTGTCGCCAACCCCAGGCACTTTGCCTAAATCATCCACGGATTGAAACGCCCCATGCTCCTGGCGATACTTGACGATAGCGGCCGCTTTCGCCGGGCCGATCCCTTTCAAGCCCTTTTCGAGCTGATCGGCTGTCGCCGTATTGATATCGACCATTTGGGCAAAGGTCACGGTAGAAAAGAGGGCCAGAATCAAGCCGAGCAACACATGCAAGCCTTTCATTGCTTCATCTCCTCGTTCGGTTATCAATCGCTGTCAGACCAAGCCGACAGCGGCGAAAACTATAAAGGTGAAACTTAAAAAATACAATTTGATCAGTCGTTTGCCAAATACGCAACCATCGGTGAAACAGGCCGTGATTGAGTTGGCCCGCTCAACGAGGTGTGCCGATCACCAAATCCGCCATCGGTTTGATGGTATTCCACTGCTGGCAACTGGGGCAGCACCAGTGCAGGGTTTTGACTATAAACCCACAGGCAGCGCAACGATAGCGAGCGGCATTATTCAGTAATTGCGTGCTGATGGCGTGCAAAGCTTGTAAATCGGCGTATTCGGCCCCCTCGCCGCGCGCGAGCTTGATTTCAACCAACCGACGCAAACCCAGCAAGGTCGGATACGTTTGCAGCTCGCGATTAAGAAACTGGACTGTGGCTTCTTCGCCTTTCCGCTGCAACAACCACTCGGCCAAAGCGTCAGTGACACGCCCGCCATGGTCTCGCGCCTGAACTTCCCGTAAGTACTGCACCCACTCATCCGGTCGTCCCACGGCTACAAAACAGGCGCCGAGCGGGGCGATCACCTCAGGAAAGTACCCTGGATCTTGGCGTTCGACCGCTTGGAGCGCTTCAATGGCAGCCCGATAATCGCCGGCCTGCACAGCGAAACCGCCAAGCAACAGATTGGCGCGCGCGCAGCCAGGATCGCGCCGCAGCGCATCCAGCAGCCACTTCTTGGCTTCGACGCCCTCTCCCCGCGTGCTGGCCGCCTCAGCCAATTCACAACAGAAATGGGCAGTCTCCTTTCTCTTAGATTCCCCGCCCATCCGCTCCAGCCGATCACAATAATGGATCGCCTGGCACCAATCCTTTTCTTGCTGAAAAATGTAAATCAACCGCGAGATCGCAACTTCCATGTAATCAGGTTGATCAAGCAACTCTTGAAATAACGCTTCCGCACGGTCGAACAGGCCCGCGCGCAAATAGTCTTCGCCCAGTTCCAGCACCGCCCCGTGCCGCTGGTCAACCGTCAGATGGGTTCGGGCGATGAGGCTGCCGTGGATATGGATGGCCCGATCCACCTCGCCGCGACGGCGGAAAAGATTACCCAACGCCAGATGGATCTCGGCCGTATCCTGATCCACGTCAGCCATCCGGGTGAGCACTTCAATGGCCTGATCGGGCTTATCGTTGATCAAATAATTCAGTCCCTTGAAATACTCGGCGCTGCCGACCGTCGATCCGCCTGATTTAGCCGCCTGACGGTTCGCCACCCACCAACCGGAAGCGGCGGCAACCGGCAGCAGCAGCCACAGAAGCTCAATCATGACCCGGCAACGACACGATCCGGCTTCAACGGATATCCCGTCCCACCTTTTTGGCCAACAGATTGATTTCCTGATCTTTGGTCAACACAGACTGCCGCAAGCGGTTAAGCTGCCAGCGTAGCGGTAACACCATGGAGGCTCCAATCAACGCTGCCAACAATGCCCCCACCGCGAAAGCGCTGATCATCGCTAAGGACAGCGGGATCGTCGTCGCGCCCAGTAGATATTTGATGGTAACGGGATCGGCATTTAAGGTGGAAAACTCCACACCGATCAACAAAACGACCAGCAAAATTGCAGCGACCAGAATAAATTTGATTAAAAACATGGATTCCCCCCACCTGAATAGCCTGAAATCAACGCGCTCAATCGTTTACGGTCTTGCAACAAAAAACCCACTATACCGTGGGTTTTTGAACGGCGCACGACAACCGGGCGGTTTGAGGAAAAATTTCCAACCTAACTCGCGCCATCGGTAGCGTCATAGCGCTCATTGACCCGTTCCCGCAATTCCTTACCGGGCTTGAAGTGAGGGACATATTTGCCGGTTAAGGAGACCGCATCCCCAGTCTTTGGATTACGTCCCACCCGCGGGGGTCGAAAATGCAGCGAAAAGCTACCAAATCCACGGATTTCGATCCGCTCACCATTGGCCAGCGACTCGCTCATTTGCTCCAATAGGGTCTTGACCGCCTGTTCGATATCTCGATAGGGAATATCGTTCCGCTTGCGGGCAAGAATCTCGATCAGCTCTGATTTTGTCATAAACCCTCCCTCCGGCATCAGGGCATAGCCTTTGCCAACCCAGCGCCGCCAATCAAGGAAATTCCGAGTGAATCCCGCCGCCCTGAATCGCAGAGCGGCGGCACGGAACGGCGGGCGTTACTAGCCCACCGACAGACTCGCTAGTCATCCTGAGCGCCCATCTGCTCCTTGAAGATATCACCCAACGTGGCGCCAGTGCTCGATTTGCGACTGTAATCTTGCAACACTTCGGCTTCTTCAGCCATATCCTTCGCCTTCACCGACAAGGTAATCGCGCGATTCTTGCGGTCAACGCCGATAAACTTGGCCTCCACCTCTTCACCCTCCTTTAGCATTGAGCGCGCGTCCTCAATCCGTTCGCGGGTCAACTCAGAAGCGCGCAGCGTGCCCTCGATGCCATGGCCCAAATCCACCAAAGCCCCCTTGGCATCGACCGAGACGATCCGCCCCTTGACCACACTGCCCTTGGGATGATCGGCGACGAAGTTGGAGAATGGGTCCTTGTCGAGTTGTTTGATGCCCAGCGAAATCCGCTCTCGTTCGGGATCAACCGCCAGCACCACCGCCTCAACTTCCTGACCTTTCTTGTATTGGCGAACCGCTTCTTCGCCGGGAGCATTCCAGGAAATATCCGACAGATGGACCAAGCCGTCAATGCCACCATCCAGGCCGATGAAAATGCCAAAGTCGGTAATCGACTTGATCTTGCCCGAAACGCGGTCACCCTTGGCGTGATTCTGGTCGAATTCTTCCCAGGGATTCTGCTGGCACTGTTTCATACCGAGCGAAATGCGCCGACGATCCTCGTCGATATCCAGCACCATGACCTCGACTTCATCGCCCAAGGCCACCACTTTATTCGGATTGACATTTTTGTTGGTCCAATCCATTTCAGAGACATGAACCAACCCTTCGACGCCCTCTTCGATCTCGACAAAACAGCCGTACTCAGCAATGTTGGTGACCTTGCCGAACACGCGAGTACCGACCGGATAGCGGCGGGCCAAAGCGATCCAGGGATCATCGCCCAGTTGTTTAAGACCCAACGAGACGCGGTTACGGTCGCGGTCGAACTTAAGCACCTTGACTTTGATGGTGTCGCCGACGTTGACCACCTCGGAGGGGTGTTTCACACGCCGCCAGGCCATATCGGTGATATGCAACAGACCATCGATGCCACCCAAATCCAGGAACGCGCCATAGTCGGTCAGATTCTTGACCATACCATCGACCACCTGACCTTCTTGCAGATTTTGCAGCAAGGCCTCGCGTTCCGCGCTGTATTCCTGCTCCACCACCGCACGCCGGGAAACCACGACGTTATTGCGGCGCCGGTCAAGCTTGATCACTTTAAAGTCTTGCTCTTTGCCTTCCAGATAGCCAGCATCGCGCACCGGTCGCACGTCCACCAACGACCCCGGCAGGAACGCCCGAATCTCGCCGATATCCACCGTGAAACCGCCCTTGACCTTACCGCTAATCAAGCCTTTGACAATCTCTTCTTTCTCGAACGCTTGTTCCAGCGCACTCCAAATCCGGGCACGCTTGGCTTTCTCACGCGACAGCCGGGTTTCTCCGAATCCGTCTTCCAGCGCGTCCAAGGCAACCTCAATTTGGTCGCCCACCTTCACTTCGAGAACACCTTCCTCGTTGTAAAACTGTTCGAGCGGAATCAGCCCTTCCGACTTCAAGCCAGCATTGACGACCACGACGTCCTGGCGGATGGCGACCACCAAGCCCTGAACGATGGCGCCAGGCTGCATTTGCTTGTCGGCTAAGCTCTGTTCAAACAGTTCGGCAAAACTTTCGATCATGGGTTATTGCTCAAAAACGGCGACCATAGACCGCCACAGGTTAGTTGGAATACAAGATTCGGCATCAAGGCTCCGAACCGCTTTTCGGGATATCCGCCTGTTGCAGCGTTGTTAACAGCCGGCAACAACATTCCATTTCCCAAATATTCTTCAATCCTTCAGCGTTGAAGCAAGTTCTACCGGCGTAACGCATTATTGCGAGGGATTGACCGCGCCGGGAAACAGTTCGACGACAAACGCGAAAGCCCAGTTGAACACGTCCACCATACTCAGCAGGGTCGTGTCCACAACCCGCGCATCCGCAGCCGGCTCAAGCGGAGCGACTGTCCTTGTGGCATCCCGCGTATCGCGCACATTTATTTCTTCGACCAGATTTTTAAGGTTAACATCCATTCCTTTTTCTCTCAACTGGTTATAGCGGCGTTGGGCACGCTCTTCACCACTGGCAGTGAGAAATAACTTTAGTTGAGCGTCTGGGAACACCACGGTACCCATGTCTCGACCATCGGCGATCAGTCCGGGAAACCGCCGAAAATTACGTTGCCTTTGCAGAAGCGCCGCCCGCACAGCCGGCCAAATCGCCACCTGAGAAGCGGCGGCGGCACACGTCTCAGCGCGTAACTCAGGCCCGGTATCAAGGCCATTCAGCAGGATACGAATCGTGCCATCGGGACCGGAAACGAATGCCGCGTCAAGCTGGGCGGCGACCGCCACCAATCCGCTCTCGTCTTTCAGCGATAAACCTTGGCGCAGCGCGGCTAAAGCGGTCAGCCGATACAACGCCCCACTGTCGAGCAAAGGCCAACCCAGGCGAGTGGCAAGTGCTTGGCAAAGCGTGCCCTTGCCAACACCGCTTGGGCCATCGACGGTAATCACTGGAGCCAATGCATCGCTGACTCCAGCAACCATTATTTGCTTAGCTCCGTAATCGCCAAGCCCACACTGCGGGATAAGCTCACGAAATCAGGAAACGAGGTGTTGACGTTGGCGCAATCGCACACACGGATCGGACCAGCGGCGCGCAATGCGGCGACCGAGAAACTCATGGCGATACGATGATCGCCGTGACTGTCGATCAAACCGCCCGCCAAATCGCCACCCTGGATAATGATCCCGTCCGGTAACGGTTGTGCGGTGATGCCCAAGGCGGTAAGGCCATCGGCCATCGCTTGAATCCGGTCGCTTTCCTTGACCCGCAACTCCTCAGCACCGGCAAATACCGTTTCCCCCTCGGCACAGGCGGCGGCCACGAAGAGAGCGGGCAGTTCGTCAATGGCCAGTGGAGCAAACGCGGCTGGGATGCGCAAACCCCGCAAAGGAGCATAGCGTACCCGTAGATCAGCGACCGGCTCAGTACCGGCCAAGCGCGGCTCAAGCACTTCGATATCGGCGCCCATCAATCGCAGAATATCGATCACACCGCTACGAGTCAGGTTGAGACCCACATGCTCCAGCACCAGATCCGAACCCGGAGCAATGCTGGCGCCTACCAGGAAGAAGGCCGCTGAAGACAAATCGGCCGGCACATCGATCTCAGCCCCAAGTAACCGTCCACCGCCAGCCAGCGCCACGGTTCGTTCATTGTCACGTTGCAGCGGATAACTGAAGGCTTCCAACATTCGCTCGGTATGATCGCGCGTCGGCGCCGGTTCGGTAATACGGGTGACACCCTGGGCATAGAGGCCGGCCAGCAGTAAACAGGATTTTACCTGGGCACTGGCCACCGGCAGCGGATAATCAATGCCTATCAGGCGCTGACCACCGTGAATCCGTAGCGGGGCGGTACCTTGGACAGCACTGTCGATTTGGGCGCCCATTTGCGCCAGTGGCGCCGTTACGCGCCCCATCGGCCGCCGCATGAGTGAGGCGTCGCCCATCAAGGTGGTGTCAAAAGTCTGCCCGGCCAGGATACCGGCCATCAACCGCATCGACGTACCGGAATTGCCCATATCCAGCACCTCGGTGGGCGGGTGCAGACCGTGCAAACCGACACCATGGACGGTGACTTGTCCGCTCTCCGGTCCCTCAATACGCACGCCCATAGCACGAAAAGCGCGCAACGTGGCAAGGCAATCCTCACCTTCCAAAAAACCGCTGATCGTGGTCGCTCCATCGGCCAACGCACCAAGCATGATCGCCCGATGGGAAATCGATTTATCGCCCGGAACCCGCAAGCGGCCACGTAAAGCGCCACCAGGCTCGACCACAAAATTTAATTCAGTCATGGGAAAGAGTTAAGCGAAAGGATTCAATCGAGATAGAGATTATCGCGGGCACGCTTGGCTCGCTCAAAAAGCGTCAGAATTACGCTCTGGTCACCGTTGCGGATCGCACCAGCCAATTGCTCCAGATCGGCGCTAAACAGCGCAATCATCTCTAACAGTTGCTCACGGTTGGCCACACAGATATCGTGCCACATGCGCGGATCGCTGGAGGCGATTCGGGTGAAATCCCGGAAGCCGCCGGCCGCATAGCGAAAAATCTCCGCCCGATCATCCAGTCGTGCCAGGGTGTCTACCAACGTATAGGCTAGCATGTGGGGTAAATGGCTGGTCGCCGCCAGCACTACATCATGATGGCGCACCCCCATATCGACGACTTCGGCGCCCGTGAACTCCCACATTGTTCTGATCAGGCGATGTGCGGCGGCATCGGTTTCCGCCAGCGGCGTCAGGATAACCCGCCGATTCTGGAACAAAGTGGCAAACGATGCCTCGACTCCACTCCGTTCAGTGCCTGCAATCGGATGCCCAGGAACGAAGTGAGGGGGAATATGGCCGTAAACCCGTTCGATATCAGCGACGACGCTCCCTTTGGCGCTACCGACATCGGTCACCACCGCATGGGCTGCAAGATGAGGAACAATAGCGCGCAGCACTTCGCCTATGGCGCCGAGCGGAACAGCGATCACCACCACATCCGCGCCGACCACTGCGTTAGTCGGATCAATGTCATAGCGATCCACCACGCCCAAATGCACGGCTGTGCGTAAATTTTCCTCGTTGCGGCCGGAACCGATCACCTCACCGACCTTGCCCTGTTCGCGCAGCGAACGGGCCAACGAACCGCCGATCAAGCCGACACCAATGACGCATAGTCGTGGGATGAAGGGTTGCGTGCTCATATCAGCGATTCAGCACCTCAGCCAGGGCAGCGAGCAGCCGGGCATTTTCCGCTTCGGTGCCGATGCTGATCCGTAGAAAGCGGGGCAAACCATAATTGTCAACCGGACGGGTGATGACGCCACATTTCAGCAGTTCGAGATAGACCTCTCGACCTGGGCGACCGACATCAATACACAGGAAATTCCCCGCCGAGGGTAACCAGTTCAGTCCATGCTGGCGACAGAAAGCCAGCAAATTCGCCATACCCGCGCGGTTGACCGCTTTACCATTCTCCAAATGCTCGGCATCATCCAGCGCCGCTGTGGCCGCCGCCAGCGCCAGGCTATTGACGTTGAACGGTTCTCTGACCCGGTTCAACAAATCAGCCACCTGGGGATCGGACACGGCGTAACCGACCCGCAAACCGGCCAGACCATACGCCTTGGAAAAGGTGCGCGTCACCACTAAGTTGGGAAAATGACCGAGCCACTTCAACGCATCGGGGCAATCCAGCACCGGCTCGACATATTCGAAATACGCCTCATCCACCACCACGATGACCTGTTCGGGCATCGACTTCAGAAATCCTTCCAGCTCGGCGGTTTTCAGCCAGGTGCCGGTCGGATTATTGGGATTGGCGATAAAGGCGACACGGGTCCGGTCGTTGACCAGCGAGCGCATGGCGGCGAGATCATGACCGTAAGGCATCTCGTGATCGGGCGGATTGGCCTTGGCGACACGCGCAGTGGCACCGATGGCCTGAGTGACGATGGGATACACGGCGAATGCGTGTTCGGAAAAAATAGCTTCGTGTTCTGGCGTCAGAAACGCCCGCGCTACCAATTCCAGTACGTCATTGGAACCGTTGCCAAGCGTCAACGCCGCCATCGGTACGCCAAGCCGCTCTGATAACGCCGCTTTCAACTCGAAACCGTTACCGTCGGGATAACGGGCAAGACCGGCCAACGCTTCCCGCACAGCAGCCAGCCCTTTGGGACTGGGGCCGAGTGGGTTTTCGTTGGACGCCAGCTTCACGATGTCGCTCAACCCGTATTCCCGGCGCAGTTCGCTTTCTGGCTTGCCGGGTTGATACGGTTGCAAGGTACGGGCGCCGGGAGCGGCAATAGAAAAAAAATTGTGGTTCATTCCATAAATCTCAAATCTATAAGATTGTATTCTAGATATTGCATAGAGGGCATTTGGTTGTCATTCAAATGCATAATCTCTGCTGCTATTATTCCTTATGCGCAAAAAGCACAGTCGCGCTTGCAAGTTCAAGATTTTTTTCCATAGACAACTCTCTTACAAATGGCTTATCTAAGTAATTTCCTATATCCCCAATAAGATCCGAAACTCTTAAATTCATAAAATCTTTTTTTGTTTTACCTTGAAGTCCATCTGCCCAACTACGCAAAATCCAAGTTAAAGATGAAATTGGAAGCAGGCTATCATAGACAGTAACTTTATCAATACAGAGATAATCGGAAAACAAATTCTGGATTCCTTGACCAGTCATATTATAATAATGGTGTGGATGCGCATGAAATGGCTGCAGAAATGGAACACAACACATTAGGTCTCCTCCAGGTTTTATCACTCTAGAGATTTCCTTTGCGCATAAAAAAGGGTCCTTTACATGTTCTAAAACAGCTATTGAAAGTACAGCATCAAACGCTTGGTCAACAAAAGGAAGATCCTCGCCAACGCCACGCACATCAGTTGTATCGAAATCAACAATCTCAAAATTAACAACATTATCAAAATAAACGGGTCTCCTTCCAGCGCCACAATCCAATACTAATCCTTCTGCATTTTTCTCGATTATTTCAATTCCATAAGTGTCATAACCGCAGCCGCTAATAGCATCAGTCTCAATAATATTGAACTTTGATCTTAACTCTTCGCTTAAAAAATCATAACAATTATTCTTTTCAATATAACTTATATCCTTACGAAGGAGGGGCCTAATTCTTTCAAGCTTCTTTTTCTTTGATTCCAATATCAAAGATGAAGGCAAACGTATCTTTCTGCCTTCTTTTCTACCAAACAAATCAAAATGCTTACGGCCCGATCTCAATCTTCCTTCCTTTACAGCTTTTGCAACATCAGGGTTAGATAAAAGGTAGCCCTCCTCATTAAAATTTTTCTCGGTTGCAACAAATTCGATAATATATGAATCAAGCATGCTTTCTCCAGAGATTACGCATTTTCATAGAAATCTATTTTATAATTTAGCCATCATTGCCATTAAATAAAAATTACTACAACACACCCTTCGGATACGAACCCAACACCCGGAATAAACTGGCCTGTTCACTCAGTTCAGCCAACGCCCCGGCCACCGGTTCATCTTGGGAATGACCATCGAGGTCGATGAAAAACACATAGTCCCACATGCCACGCCGCGAGGGACGGGATTCAATCCGGTTCATGCTGACATTATGGCGGGCCAGCGGCTCCAGCAGCTTGAACAAGGCACCGGGCCGATTCAGCGAGGCCACCAGCAGCGCGGTCTTGTCATCACCAGAGGGCTGAATCGGCTGCATACCGACGATCAAAAACCGCGTGGTGTTGTTGGGTTCATCCTCAATATTGCGCACCAGCGTCGGCATCTGATAGATATCGGCCGCGCACTGACCGGCGATGGCCGCTGCGTCCGTTTCCTCCCCTACCCGCCGCGCCGCTTCACCGTTGCTGCTGACTTCAATCTGCTCGACGCGCGGCATATTGGCGTCCAGCCACTCCCGGCACTGGGCCAGGGACTGGCGATGCGAGTAGATACGGCGCACGGCTCCCAGATCACTGGCGCGGGTGATGAGGTGATGATTGATGCGCATTTGCACCTCACCGCAGATCCGCAAGGGCGATTGCAAGAACATGTCCAGGGTGTGATTGACCACGCCCTCGGTCGAATTTTCTACTGGCACCACGCCGTAATCGGCCGAACCGGCTTCCACTTCGCGGAACACTTCATCAATGGCCCGCAGCGGGATGCTATGGATGGATTTGCCGAAATGCTTGAGTGCGGCCGCCTGGGTAAAGGTCCCTTCAGGGCCGAGAAAAGCGATTCTCAGCGGCTCTTCCAGGGCCAGGCAGGCTGACATGATCTCGCGGAATAAGCGGGCCATGGCCTCATCGCTGAGCGGTCCCTTATTGGCTTCGATCACCCGCCGCAACACCTGCGCCTCGCGCTCTGGGCGGTAAAAATTGCCGGTGGCGCCTGCGGCCTGTTTGAGCGCGCCCACCTGTTGGGCGCAACACGCCCGTTCGGCAATCAGCGCCTGAATCCGGCCATCGAGCGCGTCGATCCGCTCGCGCAGCGCCAACAAGCTATCCGCTTCGCTCATTCAACCCCCTCACCATTTTCGCCATCATCCGGCACTGAGCCAGCATCCTCCTCGGTTTCATCGCCGTTACTCTCCAGCTCGCCCATGCTCTCAATCTTCTCGACCCCAGCCAGCTTCTCCTCGCCTTGCAGGCTGATCAATTTAACCCCTTGCGCATTACGACCGACCACGGAGATTTCACCGACGCGGGTCCGCACCAGCGTACCGCCATCCGAAATCAGCATAATTTCGTGATCGTTTTCGACCTGCACCGCACCGATCACCCGACCGTTGCGCTCGGAGGTCTGGATGGCGATGACGCCCTGGCCGCCGCGACCGTGCCGCGCGTACTCGGCAGCCGGCGTGCGTTTGCCGAAACCGTTCTCGGTCACCGTCAGCACGGTTCCTTCATCGACTACGATCAGCGCGATGACTTTTTGGCCTTCGCCCAGCCGGATGCCGCGCACGCCATAGGCCGAGCGGCCGGTATCGCGCACATCGGTTTCGGTAAAGCGCACCGCCTTGCCAGCATCGGAGAACAGCATCACATCGCGCTGGCCATCCGTCAGTTCCACATTGACCAGTTGATCACCGTCGCGCAGATCAATCGCGATGATGCCACTAGGACGCGGGCGGGAATATTCGGACAGCGGGGTTTTCTTGACCGTACCGTTGGTAGTGGCGAAAAACACGTAATGGTCATCGCCAAACTCACGCACTGACAGCACCGCATTGATGCGCTCGCCTTCTTCCAGCGGCAGCAGATTGACGATGGGCTTGCCGCGCGCCGTCCGGCCAGCTTGGGGCAGCTCGTAGACCTTCTTCCAGTACACCTTCCCGCGATTGGAAAAACACAGCACGGTATCGTGAGTGCTGGCGATGAACAGCTTGTCGACGAAATCTTCTTCCCTGACGGTGGTGGCCGCCCGTCCACGCCCGCCACGCTTTTGCGCCCGATACAGCGACAGCGGTTGCGATTTGACATAGCCGGCGTGCGACAGGGTAACGACCATGGTTTCGTCGGTAATCAGATCCTCCAGATTGAGATTGCTCTCATCCGGTTGGATGACGGTACGGCGAGCATCGGCGTATTGGGCGCGTAACTCCTGCAATTCGGCGCGAATCACCGCCGTCAGCCGCTGCGGTTGGGTGAGAATCGCCAGCAATGCCTGAATCCGGCTCAACAACTCTTGATATTCATCCAGCAACTTGCGCTGCTCTAGCCCAGTCAGGCGATGCAGCCGCAGATCAAGGATCGCCTGGGCCTGGACCGGGGACAGCCGATAACCGCCTTCCACCAACCCGTATTCCGCCGATAGATCGTCCGGTCGTGAGGTGAGCGCTCCAGATTGGTCGAGCAGCTCAGTGACCAAACCCGGCACCCAGACCCGCTCCAGCAGGGCGGCTTTAGCAGCGGCGGGATCGGTGGCAGCACGGATCAGCGCAATCAGTGAGTCAAGATTGGCCAGCGCCACCGCCAGCCCTTCGACGATATGGGCGCGTTCGCGGGCCTTGCGTAACTCGAAGACGGTGCGACGCACCACGACTTCGCGCCGGTGCGAAAGAAACGCTTCCAGCACCTGCTTGAGGTTGAGCAGACGCGGCTGGCCATCAACCAGCGCGACCATGTTGACCCCGAACACACATTGCAACGGCGTGTGCAGGAATAGGTTATTCAACACCACTTCCGCGTTTTCGTTGCGGCGCAGTTCGATATAAATCCGCATCCCATCCTTGTCAGACTCATCGCGTAGCTCGGTGATGCCCTCGATCTTTTTATCCTTGACCAGTTCGGCGATTTTTTCGATCAGCCGGGCTTTATTCACCTGATAGGGCAACTCGGTAACGATGATCGCCTGGCGGCCGCGCGCTTCGTCAGTTTCAATCTCGGTGCGGGCGCGCATCTGCACCCGCCCCCGACCGGTTTCGTAGGCATCGCGGATACCGTGTGCGCCGTTAATCAACGCGGCGGTGGGAAAATCCGGCCCCGGAATATGGCGCATGAGCTGGCCGATGCTTAAATTCGGCTCATCAATCAGCGCGACGCAGGCATCCACCACTTCGCCGAGATTATGCGGCGGGATGTTGGTGGCCATACCGACGGCAATACCGGACGAACCGTTAACCAGCAGATTCGGCAGGCGGGTGGGGAAAACCGCTGGTTCGCGTTCCGATTCGTCGTAATTGGGGGCGAAATCGACGGTTTCCTTATCGAGATCAGCCAATAATTCGTGGGCGATCCGGGACATGCGCACTTCGGTGTAACGCATGGCGGCGGGGGCGTCGCCGTCGATGCTGCCGAAATTGCCCTGCCCGTCCACCAGCATGTAGCGCAACGAAAACGGCTGGGCCATGCGGACGATGGTGTCGTAAACGGCGGTATCACCATGAGGATGGTATTTGCCGATCACATCACCGACGACGCGGGCGGATTTCTTGTACGGCTTGTTCCAATCGTTGCCGAGTTCGCTCATAGCGAACAGCACCCGCCGATGCACCGGTTTCAAACCATCACGCACATCCGGCAGGGCGCGGCCCACGATCACGCTCATGGCGTAATCGAGATAAGACTGCCGCATTTCGTCTTCCAGGTTGACCGGAAGGATTTCTTTGGCGATTTCAGTCATTCGCGACCTTTGTCTGCATTAAGCCCGGCCAGCCTGGCGGTTAAGCGGCTTATTATACCATAGAGGGGTTAATGGACCGCGCTCACCGCGCAGCGTTACTCGCCCTTACCGTCTGGGGTATGAGCCGAGCGACTCCATACCCGACCCGGCAAATCCACTAACCAGCGACCAGCACGCGCCAATTGCTGACTGAGCAAGGCCCAATTTTCCCGTCGTTTGCGCTCCTGCAAGCAGCGCAAGAAACGCACCCGGTCGGCTTCATCCTGCCGTTTGAGGATGGCAGCCCACAACGCATCATCGACGTTATAAACGCGGCCCTCGGCCAGACAAACCGGAATAACCGCTTCCAAAACAACAGCCAAATCAGCCGCCACCGCTTCCACCGCTGCTCGGATGTTGGCGGCCTTAGGGCCATTGGGGTTGCGCAGATCGTAGGGCGGCTGCCATTCACGGGATGGCCGCAGTTGATCGATATGGGTCACAACGACCAGCACAGGCGGTGGCCGACGGTCGGAGCGGGCCGTATACCAGGCACGCACGCGATCCAGCAACTGGCGATCTTGCTGCCGATCCGGGCGATGGGCCGGACAGGCGTATAAAATCAGATCTGCCGTCAGCGCGGCCCGTTGCAGGGCCTGCTCATCGAACAAAGGCGTATCGGAGCCGGGCGCGTCAAAAATCAGCGCTGCATCCAAACCGTCGTGGCTGAGGCGGTAGGGCGTCAGGCTGGCGGTGGTATCCGGCAGAATATCCGTTGCTGCCACCACCTCATCGAACAAGGCGTTGATTAAGCTTGACTTGCCCGCGCTGGCCCGGCCCAGCACCAGAATCCGTAGCGGTTCAGTCGTTGGGGTGGTTGCGGCTTGCGCCAAATCCGCCTGGGAAACGACTGCCGGTGTGGCGTCGTTCAGCAGCAGTCGGCCACTGTAAAGCGCGATGGCGTAATAGCCGACTTTGCGGACATATTCCCGCAGTAGCCAGCGATGCAGCTCGGTCCAGGCGACCCCATAACTCTGGTCGCGCATCTTGCCCCATAGCTCGCTCAACAGGGCGTTAGCAGGGCTGATCACGAACCGCCCGGCGCGGTACACATTCAACCAGCGTTCAGCCGATTCCTTCCAGCGCTGCACCCGAAACACATCGCCCACCGTCAATTGATGGCTAAACGGAATATTGCGGACGACGGAATCGCGCAGGTCGTGGCTGGCTCGTTCAATGATCAACAGCATATGGGGGACGGTCAGCTCCAGCAGTGGCCGCTCCGCTTTGGGGTGATAGGAACGGGCAACCGCCTCTAACACCCGCTGGCCCAACAGCCAGATCCGATCCCCGTCATCCAGCGGATGGTCTTTGGGATCGACGGACTCGGCTACCTGCTCGACTGCGGCCCAGGCCCCGTCAGCTTGGGGCGGCCAGTAAGGATCAGGCGTGGTTGTAGCCGCATCCAGCAAACGCCGATCCCGCCGACTCAGCAAAGATTGCAAGCCGTACCCAATGGCGCTGCTCACCACCAGGGTTGCCAACCACCATGGCATCAACTTCGATTGCCACAGCCAAAAAGCCCCAAGCGGCAGCAGGGCGGCGACTGGGATTAGCCACAGTAGAAGCGCCGCTAAGCGCAGCGGGTCAAAACGGCGCAGTAGATGCTTCATGTAGGGGGAGATGTTTCCGATTTTGCTTGCAGCAGGCTGGCACCCACCACGAAGGCATCTGCATAGATCTTGCGTAAGCCCTGGGGATCGACGGCGCGACCTTCGCGCCGAACCGCGAAATAATGGGTGGCCGCTTTACCGAGGGCGAAGGTCGTGGCGCCGCTCGCGGTCGCGCCCCACACAGCGCCGATAGTCTGGCCCCAACCGGGGATCAGCTTGATAACTTCTCGGCCCAGCAGACGTGCTACGTAAGCCGTCCCGATACCCGCTCCCAACAAGCCGAGAAATTCGGAGACGGCGCGGCGATCCCAGCTTTGATCGTACAGCCCCGCAAGCGCGTGCAGCAATTTAGCCTGGACCGCCGGCACTCCCACCAGATCGACCAGCGGCAAAGCACCCACTCCAGCCGCCGCCAAAGCGTGACCGACAATATGCGGATGCGCGGTGCGGGCGTAGGCGTCTCGCACCCCAGCATCACCGTGCAACAGGGCCTGCAAGCGCAGGCTGGACACCTCGCCGATGGCTGTCCACAGCGCATCCAGGCCGTAATTGGCCGGCTCCCAGCCATCTTCGGGCTGGGTCAGATCAACTGGCACCCAGCGGACCGGTGAAGAACCCGGCAATTCGCCCAAGCGTCGGCGCTGGTCCGCCAATGCACGGGCCAAATCGCTGGGCACTTGGGGTGGCAGCGGTGAATCAGCGTAGGGATAAGGCAGAATATGGTCGCCACCGGGCGGGTAGAGTTCGTGCAAACCGGTTTGTGCGATCAGCACAGGCCACTCAGGATGGCGGCGCCGAACACTGCGTAACACTTCGAAGATTTGATCTTGACGGATATCGGCCGCCTTCATCACCCCCAAAAGCAAATGCGCCTGCCCTTCGCAATAATGGATATCCTCGGCAGGATCGTAGGCCACTTCGCCCAAGCCGCGCGTGTCGAGAAACCGCACCACGGGCGCTTCGGTCGGAAAATCGTAAAAGCGCGCGGTTCGGGTGCAGGATTGGAACCCGTTGCCGATCTCGGCGATCTCACTGCCGGTCAACGCACGGATGATCGAGGTTTTACCGGCCTGGGTCTTGCCGATCAGCCAAATCACCGGCAGCGGCTGCCGGGTGCGCGCCTCGCCCAGTACTGCGTCCAACTGGTCAGGATCAATGTGCGGATTGAGCAACGCCTCCCGCAGCCGGCGCCAACTATCGATTTTATCCATGGGGCTTAACGCTATCGCTCGGAGACTGCGGCAGAAATCGCGCATGTTCCCGTTGGGTGGGTGATACGCGACAGTGAGGGGATATCGCTATTCTCAACCCATTCTATCGCCAAAAAAACCACAAAAAAATCGCCCCCTGTTGATTTGGGGGCGATTCTCGGCTAAGACAGGCGCCCTAGCGTCCGGGCAGCGCGGCGCTGTCAACGCCAATCTTCGGTTTCATAACGCTCGCGACGAGGCGGCGGCGGAGCAAAGCGATCCGTGTCTTCATCCCAAAAGCGGTTGCGCGGCGGCCGAGGGGTCACGCTGTCACAGTCAATGACTCGCTCGCGGCATAGGGTGTCGCGCCAGGCATACTTCAAGAAAAATCGAGCGAACGGCTGCCGCTCTGACTCAAATTCAACCCGCCGGGATGGCGACCACTCGCTTTCACCATAGCCGGTGCCCGGCTCCGCGCGGCGCGAACGGGATTGAGGAGCCGCCGCAGCGTCGGCGGCTGGAGGCACCCGCATCCCGCGTTGGTTGTTAAAACCAGGACCGCCCTGATCCCACGCCGACCGCACTTCGCGGAATGCCGCTACCGCGATCACACCCATCGCTGAATAGTCACCCCAGGCGCCCGAATAAGAATTTCCCGCGTCGGTAAAATAGAAGCGGTTGATCCGGTTTCTGCCGGTGCGCCAGCCTTCATAGGTTTCTTGCTGATAAGGTCCGAGTACGTACATCCGCTCCTCTGGCGCAAGCTCGGAACGACCACCGGAAATGATGTTGCGACCATCCACCGCAACCACCACTCCAATGCGCTGGTCGGTACGATTGCGGATTTTGAGCGAATAAGTCTGGCCGCGGGTCGCTTCCAGATAGGCTTTATAAACGCCGGGCCGATCCTCTCGCCGTAACGGATACTCGGATAAGGCCCGGCCACGATCACCGACCACCTCCACTTCCACATCCGCAGCGCCCGGTCGTTGCGACCAGCCCGTCACCGGACCGAGGACGGCCAACAGTGCCGCCAAACCCATTTGCCATCTTTTCATCGCACTTTCTCTCGATCAGTTGTGTTAACTCGATTATGCAGCCGCGTGATTGCCATCGGCCCCGCACCTTGCATATGCCGGTTTCAGCCTATTGCCCACCGGCTGAATCCATACTGAACACCTTTAGCCAAACAGAGGATTCAGAAGCTCAGCCGGCCCTCTGAGCGCCACCACCAGTTCAGTCCTGATTCATTCTCCGGCCGCTAGGCTGTAAGCTAATAGCAACTCAACCGTTTGATCTGGAAGCCCGCCCATGTCCGACTGCTTTCGGCGATTACGCCATGTAGCGCCTCTCGCGCTTGCAGCTTTGCTGGCGATCAGTGGCGCGCAAGCGCAAGATGGCCAGCGCACTCGCGGCGGCGAGGCGGGAAATTCCCGCCAGCTTGCCGATCCAGACCGCGCCGCCAATGCCGCACGCGAAGCGACCGGTGGGCGGGTGTTGGGTGTACAAGGGGCTGATCGTGACGGCCAACCCGGTTACCGGGTCCGTATCTTGCAGCCTGATGGCCGAGTGCGCAGCCTGCATTACGATTCCGGCAGTGGGAAAATGCAGGATTGAACGCCATGCCTCTGACTTGGACTCTTTTACCATGCGTGTCCTGATTATCGAAGACGAAGCCCCTCTGCTCCAGCGCGTCGCGGCCCAGCTACGCGATCAGGGTTACGCGGTCGATACCGCCGCCGATGGCCGCAACGGCCTTTATCTCGGCCAGGAATACCCGCTGGATGCGGCGGTTGTCGATCTCGGCTTGCCCGATTTATCGGGGATCGAGGTCATTCGCCGTTGGCGGGCGGGTGGGCGACGCTTCCCGGTTTTGATCCTGACCGCGCGCGGGCGCTGGCAGGATAAGGTGGAAGGACTGGAAGCGGGCGCTGACGATTATTTAGTCAAGCCGTTTTACATTGAAGAACTGCTGGCTCGGCTGCGCGCACTGATCCGCCGTACCGGCGGCTGGACTCAGGCCGTCCTCAACTGCGGCCCCATTGCCTTAAATACCGGTGCCCAGCAAGTCACCTTGAACAGCGAGCCAGTGGAATTGACCGCCTATGAATATAAGCTTTTGGAGTATCTAATCTTACATGCCGGTACCGTGATCTCTAAAAGCGAGCTGACCGAGCATCTTTACCAAGAAGATGAGGACCGCGATAGCAATGTCCTGGAAGTGCTGGTTGGCCGGTTGCGGCGCAAACTGGACCCGGAACGCACGCTAAATCCCATTGAGACCTTGCGGGGCCGGGGCTACCGGTTCCGCCTGGAACGCTCCGCCGGCTGAGCCTCAATGCGCTCTCTTAGGGGTCGGCTGCTCGTCGCAGCGAGCGTGGTGCTGGTCGCTTTTCTCGGTTTGACCGGTCTGACCCTGGATAGTGCGTTCCGTGATAGCGCCCTGACCGCCGTTCAAAGCCGCTTGCAAGCACAGGTCTATATGCTGCTGGGGGCGGCTAATCTGGATGCCTTTAATCGTTTGACCCTGCCCCAAGCGTTGCCTGAAGCGCGCTTCTCCATGCCGGATTCCGGCCTTTATGCCGACGTGATGGACAGTGAGGGCAATCTAATCTGGCGTTCACCGTCGCTGCTTGGTATGGCGCTGCCGTTTTTCCCGGCAGTTCGCAACGCGGGCGAAACTCAGTCCGCCGCATTGCCCACCTCCGATGGTACGCCACTCTTTGTCAGGGCATTTACGGTCAACTGGGAAAGCAGTCCCAATGAATACCACTTGTATACCTTTCGGGTGGCCGAAACCCAAAAAGCGTTCCTCGATCAACTCTGGATGTTTCGCCAGGGCTTGTGGGGCTGGCTGGTGGCGGCGACCTGCGTCCTGTTAGCGGTTCAAGGATTAATCCTGCGCTGGAGCCTGAAACCCTTGCGGCGAGCCGCCACCGAGATCAAGGAGATCGAAACTGGCAAGCGGGGGGAAATGGGGAGCGGTTATCCAGAAGAGCTGCTGCCGCTGACCGACAACTTGAATGCGCTGCTCCGCGAAGGACGCACGCACATTGAGCGTTATCGCAATGCCTTGGCCGATTTAGCCCACAGCCTGAAAACTCCCTTGGCAGTGCTGCGCAGTACGCTGGAAAATAACGCCTCTCCCGACGAAATCCGCCAAACCCTGGTCGATCAACTGGAGCGGATGAATCGCACCGTGGATTATCAATTACAACGCGCGGCCGCTGCGGGCCAGATCACTCTGACGGCTCCGTTGCCGGTCACTCCCATCGCACGCAAGATCCAAGACTCCTTAGCCAAGGTCTATGCCAATCGCGCCCTGCACCTGCGCAGCGAAGTGGCGCCTGGCACGGTGTTTTACGGCGATGAGGGCGATTTGCTGGAAATACTCGGCAATCTGGCGGATAACGCCTGCAAGTGGTGTCGGCGACAAGTGGTGATGCGCGCCTATTCAGCCAACCGCGATGGGCGAACGGAATTGATATTAGAGGTGGAAGATGACGGCCCCGGCATTCCTCCAGAGCAAGCCCCACAATTGCTTGGACGCGGCCAGCGCGCCGATCCCACGGTAGCTGGCCACGGTATTGGACTGGCGGTGGTGCGCGATCTGGTCGAAGAAGTTTATTACGGGCGGCTCGCTATCGAACGCGGCACGCTGGGTGGCGCTCTGGTGAAGGCTCGCCTGCGCTTCCAAGCCAGCAGCAGCGCGTGAGCCGATACCAACACGATTGACCGCCTTGGCGAGCTTGGCCTAACAGCGACCCAACCGCAAACTTAATGACAGATTCCATGTTCACCATCGCCACCTTTAACCTCTGCAATCTGACGGCAAACGCCTCGCCCAGCCGTTTCGAGCGATTCGGCGCCATCATCACGAACGAACTCGGCGGACCTGCGGTTTTGGCGGTGCAAGAAATTGCGACAGAAGGCGTGACACCCAGCAGAACGCCAGTACCAGCCGACCCCACTTATCGCGCGCTGATCGCCGCCATCGCGGCGGCGGGCGGGCCAAACTACCTGTACCGGGAAATTCCGCCACTGGCAGGCCAGGAAGGTGGCATGGTCGGTGCCAACATCCGGGTCGGTTTATTGTTCGATCCGATCCGCGCGCACCTGATCGACCGGGGCGACTCCGGCCCGGAAGATAGTACCGGTATCCGGTTAAGCGCCGGCTCTCCAAGCTTGATCCTCAATCCCGGCCGCATCGCACCCACTCACCCGGCCTTTGCGGGGGATAGTCACCGCCATTGGGTACCCAGCCGTAAGGTGCTGGTGGCGGAATTTACAGTGGCTGGGCGTGCTTTGTTCGTCATCGTTTGCCATCTCAAATCAATGCGCTCGCTGAGTCGCCGCGAGGAGGATTACACGAAGAAGCAACGCCACGCGCAAGCGGAGATCATTCACCAATTCGCTACCGATTTACTGGCTTGCGATCCTGGGGCCGCTATCGCTTTATTGGGTGATTTTAACGATGTACCAGGCTCTAAGACGCTCAAGTTGCTTAAAGGCGAACGCTTGCACAATCTACTTGACGACCAACCGCGCGGGCAATGCTATACTCGCAGGCACGGCAACCAGCCACAGGCGCTGGATCATATTCTGATCAGTGACGCGCTCAGACATGGGGCGACGGCGTACATCCCGCACATCAACAGCAACCTGCGCCCTGGCCAACGGGAAGCGGCCAGCGATCACGATCCAGTGCTGGCGGTGCTACCGGCCCTTGCGCCACACAACCAAGAGCTTAAAACCCCCGTCTCCTTTGCGAGAGCGTCAGGGTGATGTGGCGGCGCGCGTTAAATCCGCACCGCCAACACATCACAGGGTGCGCCGTGCAGTACCGCATTAGCGGTCGAACCTAGCAACAACGCCAAGCCGTGACGCCCATGGCTACCCACGACGATCAAATCGGCCCCATGCTCCTTGGCGGCACCGAGAATTCCTTCCTTGGTCGATGGCGCGTTGACCACCCACAAATCAGCGCGATCCGTTAAATCCAGCTTGTGAGCCAGTTCGCCAAGTGCGGCTCGTGATTCGCTCAACAAGACTGCATCCGGTAATTCGGGTAGTACGGGCAAGAGTTCATAGCCACCACCCAGACTGATGTTCATATCTTCGACGACATGGATCATGCTCAGCCGGGCACCATCCAGTTTTGCCAAGTTTTTGGCACGCTCGCCAACCTTTAAGGCGTCTGGCGAAAAATCGGCCGCGAAAAGTATATGTCGATAGCTCATGTCGTACCTCCAGAGCAGCCGCAAAATCCAAATCATTAGGACGCAGAGTTTAAAAGAAACCGCAACGGAATACCCACACGCGCCCGCCAAGCCCGCTCCGAATGCTCTGCCCCGGCAAACTTTTGGGTTAGCCAGTCTCGACCCCTTTGATAACCGGCTGCCTGGAGCCAACCGTCCATCCGACACTGATACGGCTCGTAGGCGGCATCCAGCGTCTCGGTGCCAAAATCAAAATACAGCCGGTGCTGGCCTGCTTGCGGTAAGCGCTGACCCAGAAAATCCACCAGGGCCTCTTCTCCAGCGGGCCAATGAGTGGACAGACACCCAGCGCCTCCGAAAACAGTGGGATATTCGATCAGCGCGAAGAGGGAAATCAAGCCGCCCATGCTCGATCCCATGATGAAGGTATTCTGCCGATCCGCTAAGCTCGGATAGGTCGCGTCGATAACGGGCTTGAGTTCGGTGACGATGAATTTTAGATAAGCATCCGAGAGCGGTTCTCCGCCCGCTTGCTCGCTAAACGGCGCCAACCACGGCGGTGGTTGGTTGGTACGCGGTGGGCTGGGCATATATTCCCGCCAGCGCAGCGGTGTGTTCCAAATCCCCACCACCATCGCGCCCAGCCCCTCGCTTTCCTGCCGCAAACGAGTCATGGCCTCACCGATACCCCAATCGACACCGATAAATGCAGAGGCCGGATCGAACAGGTTTTGCCCATCGTGCATGTAGATGACCGGATAGCGTGTGGTGGCCGCTTCATGGAACGGTGGACACCAGACATCAACCCGGCGGGGCATCACATAGCTGGATTCAACATCGTGCCGATGGAGCATCGCTCACACGCTAGCCTTTAGTAAGCTGGTATTCGCTTCCAGCGCCCGCAAGCTTTCTAAACGGCGCTGCGACAACTCCTGGCGGCTGGCTTCGGCGTCAATCGCCTGTAAGGTCGTTTCGACATAGGACAAATGGACATGCGCCGCTTGTCGCGCCGCCGCAGGATCGCGTGTCAGCACCGCTTGCAAAATCGCCTGATGCTGGGCGTGAATCACCTCGTAGCTGCCCTCGCGGGTGTAGAGCCGTTCCAACGAGCGGCAAATATTGCTCAACAGCAAGTCGAACAGACCGCGCATGACGTGGATCAGCGCCACGTTGTGCGAGGCATCGGCGATGGCGAGATGGAAACTGGCGTCGGCCACCGCATCGTGTTGCGGTTCGCGTGAGCCGTGCTGAATATCTTCAAGAGCCGCGAACCGGCAGCGCAGGATTTCCCGGTCGGCGTCGGTGGCGCGTACTGCGGCGAAATAGGCCGCCACCTCCTCCAACGCATGGCGCAGTTCCAACACATCGAACATCGCCTTGGGATTATTTTTCAAGAGTTCAATCAACGGATTAGTCAAGGCCGGGGCGATGACATCGACCACATAATTGCCGCCACCCCGTCGGCTTTGCAGCAAACCGCGTGATTTTAAGGTGGTGATGGCCTCGCGCAACGATGGGCGGGAGACGTTCAACTGCTGCGCCAAATCCCGTTCCGCTGCCAGCCGTTCACCCGGTTTTAGCACGCCATCCAGGATCAGGTGTTCGATCTGGCTGACGATGGCATCCGATACTTTCGGCGGATTAATCGCTTCGTAGTGCATGTTCTTACCCAAGCTCAAGGAGTCCTATACGACGGTTATATTGTGCTATGCAGCATTCATTATAAAGCCCCTCGCGGCCCGTGGCAGGTGATATTCAGCACAGACTAGCAAATTTTTGGTCAGACCACATGACCAAATGCTTGCAATCCCGCCATCAAGCTGCTATAAAATTGGTCAGACCGTCTGACCAAGAATAAAATCCTCTGGTAGCGGATGGTCGCAACTACAATAAATACAAGAAGAAACCGTTCCTTCGCACCGCCGGATGGCGCGGCGGGAACGACAAGACCACGAAAGTTGGAGAAGAACGTACGATGCCCACTCGTCCTGAGAAGGTGTATTTTTTTGGCACCTGTCTAATCGATCTGTGTTTTCCCCAGGCTGGAATGGCGGGAATGGAACTGCTCCAGCGCGAAGGCATTCAGGTCGTCTACCCTCAAAAGCAATCCTGTTGCGGTCAGCCTGCCTACAACTCCGGCTTCCCGGACGAAGCCCGCACCGTCGCCCGCCAGCAGATCAAAGCCTTTGCCAAGGATTACCCGATCATCATTCCGTCCGGTTCCTGTGGCGGGATGCTGCGCCACCACTATCCCAAACTGTTCGCCGACCAACCCGAAGCCGCCGAGGCGCAACGCTTCGCCAGCCGGGTGTTTGAATTGAACGAATTTCTGGTCACGGTGCTCGATCTGAAATTGGAAGATCGCGGTCAGCCGATCAAAGTCACCTGGCATTCCTCCTGTAGCGCCTTGCGCGAGATGAAGGTGATCGACCATGCCAAATCCTTGCTGCGTCAGTTGAAGAATGTCGAGTTGATCGAACTGCAACGGGAGCGCGAATGCTGCGGTTTCGGCGGTTCCTTTTCGGTCAAGCAGGCCGATATTTCCTCGGCGATGGTCGTTGACAAGGTAGCGGACATCGAACAAACCGGCGCGGCGGTGGTGCTGTCCGGCGATTACGGTTGCCTGATGCACATCGGCGGCGCGTTGAAACACCGCAACAGCCCGATTCCCGCCAAGCACGTCGCCGAATTCCTGCTGGAGCGCACCCAATGACTGAAACCGTGGTCGATTTCCCCAAGAATTTCAAAAAGGCGCTGGGCGACGGCCAACTGCGCCACAATCTGCGGGCCGCGATGGACACGCTAGGAATGCGTCGCCGCACGCTGTTTTCCGATCTGGATGTGTTCGAGAAACTGCGGGAACGTGGCGATGCGATCCGTCAGCGCGCCTTGCGCCAGTTGCCGGAGTTGTTGGAACGGCTGGAACAGAAATGCACCGAAAACGGGATGCAGGTGCATTGGGCCGAAACCCCGGCCGAAGCCAACGCCATTTGTCTGGAAATCATCCAGAAGCATAACGCCACCCGCGTCATCAAGGGCAAGTCGATGGTGTCGGAGGAAATGCACCTCAACCATTTTCTGGATGAACGCGGCATTGAGGCGCTGGAAACCGATCTCGGCGAGTACATCATCCAACTGGATCACGAAACGCCCTCGCATATCATCGTCCCGGCCATCCACAAGAACCGCGATCAAATCGCCCAACTGTTTCACGACAAAATCCCCAACACGCCCTACACCGAAGTGGTCGAGGAACTGAACGCCATCGCCCGGCAGGTATTGCGCGAGAAGTTTTTCGCCGGAGAAGTCGGAGTCAGCGGGGTCAATTTCGCGGTGGCGGAAACCGGTACGCTGTGTCTGGTGGAAAACGAGGGCAACGGCCGCATGTGCACCACCGCGCCGCCGGTGCATATCGCCATCATGGGCATCGAAAAGGTGCTGGAACGGTTGGAGGATGTGCCGCCCTTGCTGCGGCTGCTGACCGGCTCGGCCACCGGCCAGTTGATTACCACCTATTTCAATATGATCAGCTCGCCGCGCAAACCGGGCGAGAAGGACGGCCCGAAGGAAGTGCATCTGGTGCTGCTCGACAACGGCCGCTCCAAAATTTGGGCCGATCCTGAGTTGCGGCACACTTTGAAGTGCATCCGCTGCGGCACTTGCCTGAACCATTGTCCGGTCTATACCCGGCTCGGCGGCCACGCTTACGGCTACGTTTATCCCGGCCCGATTGGCTCGATTCTGACCCCGCAAATCGAAGGCTTGAAAAACGCCGGGGCGATGGCGACGGCTTCGACCTTCTGCGGGGCGTGCGAGGAAGTCTGTCCGGTCAAGATTCCGATCACCGACATCCTGCGGCGCTTGCGCACCGAATCTTACGACCAGGACGAAACCCCGAACTCGGTCAAGGATCACGGCCACAAGCTCAACGCAACCGAAAGCCTGACCTGGAAAGGCTGGGCCTTCAGCAATGCCACGCCCTGGTTCAATGCCCTGAACGCCAAGCTGTTGGGTCTGGCGGGGCCGCTATTGCCCAAATTGCCCGCCGTCGGCATCGTGAAAAAATGGAGCCAATCCCGCGCCCTGCCGACCTTCGCCGCCAAAAGCCTGCACGTACTGGCCAAAGAAAAGGGAATCCGCGATGAGTGAAGCCCGCGCCAATATCCTGAATCGTTTACGACATTCAGCCCGCCCGCAACCGACTATCACGGAACCGGAAGCAGCGCCCGCCCCCCCACTCAGCCAGGCTGACAAGGTGGCGCAACTGAAGCAGCGGATGGAAGCGATGCACGCCGAGGTCATCATCACCAACAGCGGTGACTGGACGACTGCGCTCAAGGCGGTGTTGCGTCAGCGCTCGCTGAACGGCTTGCTCTACGCGCCCCACTCGCCCATTGGCGTCATGCTGTCGGAAGGCTGGGACAGTGACTTGCCGCCGCTGGTCGCTTACGAGCAAAGCGTGGAGGACTGCAAGGAACGGCTGTTTACCATCGACGCCGGAATTACCTCCACTCAAGGCGGTCTGGCCGATGTCGGCGCGTTGATCCTGTGGCCGACCCCGGACGAACCCCGCCTGATGTCGCTGGCTCCGGCGGTGCATATTGCGGTGCTGGAGGCCTCCAAGATTCACGACTCCCTGGCGTCCGCCATGCGGACAGAACGCTGGGCCGAGAGAATGCCGACTAATGCCCTGCTGATCTCCGGCCCGTCCAAAACCGCCGATATTGAATTGGTGCTGACCTTTGGCGTGCACGGCCCGAAGGAATTGATTGTATTGGTTCTTAATGATTGATATGGAAATTTTGTTATATGGAACAATATTTCTGGTTAATTTGTGGACTGTGGTGTGGTGTCGGCGGCGGATTTTTTATGTGGCTCCGTCTTCGTAAGCACGTAAGGCTCGGCATTTTTTCCGAAGAAGACGCGAAGCATTTTTCCAAGAGAATGGTTTTATGGATTCTTATACCATCGCTAATTCTCTGGGTTCTACAACTCTCGATTGACTCTAAGGCCACTCCTCAATTCTTGAATTGGCCATCACCTCAGAAGCAAATAGCTGTTGGGTTGCAAATATTCATACACCTAGCCCTGATCTATTGGGTATTCCTCAAAAACGGCGCTAATACACTCTCTATGTATTTTGGATCTGCACATAAAACGCTCCGATTTGTCTACAGCCCAATAGCTATGAAGTTGATAACGATAGCTATTGTTATGTCAGGTTTTACAGCTCTATTGAGCACAAATAACAAATTCCAATAAAAACGACACGCCGCACTGAAGGCGCACACACCACCAAAAGAGGCTGAACCCCCATGTCCGCAACGGCTTACGAGCAGCTTCACCGTGACCTACAAGCGTTTATTCCCGCGTCACGTCTGATTAGCGACCCGCTGCGCACCCTCGCCTACGGCACCGACGGCAGCCTGTACCGGCTGATTCCCAAGCTGGTGGTGAAGGTGGACAGCGAGGAGGAAATGCGGCGGATTCTGACGCTAGCTCACCAGCACGCAACGCCGGTCACGTTTCGCGCCGCCGGAACCAGCCTATCCGGCCAAGCCGTCACCGACTCCGTGTTGCTGCAACTGGGCGACGGCTGGCGCGGCTGGAAAATTGGCCCCAACGCCGCCACCATCAGCCTGCAACCGGGCCTGATTGGCGGTCACGCCAACCGTTATCTCGCCCCCTACCAGCGCAAGATCGGCCCCGACCCTGCCTCGATCAATACTTGTCAAATCGGTGGCATCGCCGCCAACAACGCCAGCGGCATGTGCTGCGGCACTGCCCAAAACAGCTATCAGACGCTGAACAGTATGCGGGTGATGCTGGCCGATGGCGCGGTGCTGGACACCGGCGACCCCGCCAGTCGCGCTGCGTTCCGCGCCAGTCACGGCGCGTTGCTGGATCGGCTCGACGAACTGGGACAACGCACCCGCACCGATGCGGCATTGGCCGAACGCATCCGCCGCAAGTTCAAGATTAAGAACACCTGCGGCTATAGCCTCAACGCGCTGGTCGATTTCGAAGACCCGTTTGATATTCTCCAGCATCTGATGATTGGCTCGGAAGGCACGCTGGGTTTCATCGCCGAAATCACCTATCACACGGTCGAGGAGCACAGCCACAAAGCCACCGCGCTGATGATTTTCCCCGACATCCAAATCGCCTGCGAAGCGGTCGCCACCCTGAAAAGCCAGCCGGTGGCGGCGGTGGAACTGATGGATCGCGCCTCGATCCGCTCGGTGGAAAACAAGGCCGGAATGCCGGATTACTTCAAGACCTTGCCGGAAACCGCCGCCGCGCTGCTGGTGGAAACACGGGCGATGGACGCCGCAAATCTGTCCGCACAGGTCGAAGTCATCAGCGCCGCGCTGACTGCCACCCCGACCCTGCTGCCGTTCCAGTTCACCGACCGGCCCGAAGAATTCACCCAACTGTGGGCGATCCGGCAAGGCTTGTTCCCGTCGGTCGGCTCGGCGCGGGCGACCGGCACCACCGTCATCATCGAGGATGTCGCGGTGCCAGTGCCGCAACTGGCGGCGATGACCCTGGACTTGCAACGGCTGTTCGACAAGCACGGCTATACCGGCTCGATCATTTTCGGCCACGCGCTGGAAGGCAACCTGCATTTCGTCATCACCCCGAATTTCGCCAACCCGGCGGAAACTGAACGCTACAAAAAGTTCATGGACGATGTGTGCAAGATGATCGTCGAGCAATACGACGGCTCGCTAAAGGCAGAACACGGCACCGGCCGCAATATCGCGCCGTTCGTCGAGCTGGAATGGGGCCAACAGGCGTATCAACTGATGCGCGACATCAAGGCGCTGTTCGACCCGCAAAATCTGCTCAATCCCGGCGTGATTTTGAACGACGACCCGGAAGCGCATCTGAAAAATATCAAGCCGATGGCGGCGGTCGATCCGCTGGTGGACAAGTGCATCGAATGCGGTTTCTGTGAACCGAATTGCCCGTCCCGCGCCCTCACCCTGTCGCCGCGCCAGCGCATTGTCGGCTTGCGCGAGATGGCGCGGTTGCGGGCGTCGGGCGAGGACGCCAGCCGCTTGCAGGCCCTCAGCGATTCCTATCAATATCAAGGCATTGACACCTGCGCCGCCGACAGCTTGTGTTCGCTGACCTGTCCGGTCGGCATCAACACCGGCACGATGATGTTGCAGCTTCGCGCCCGCAACCGTGGCGCGTTGGGGCGCTGGGTGGGCGACCGGCTGGGCGGACAATTCAGCGCCGTGACCGCCGCCACCCGCTTCGGCCTGGCGGCGGCGAATCTCTCGCACCGGCTGCTTGGCAGCGGTGCGCAACGCGCGATCACCGGCGCGGTTCGCAAGCTGTCGGGCGATCGGCTGCCGCTGTGGAATCGCTATATGCCGACGGCGGGCGCTCTGCCAGAACCGGACACCTCGACCACGCCCGGCCGGCCGCGGGTGGTCTATTTCGCCAGTTGCGCCAGCCGCAGCATGGGACCCGCCCAAGGCGATCCCGAAACCGACGCCTTGCCGGTCAAAACCGCCGCGCTGCTGCGCAAAGCCGGATTTGAGGTGATTTTCCCGGACGACCGCAGCGCGCTGTGCTGCGGCCAACCCTTTGCCAGCAAAGGCTTACCGGAACAAGCCGACGCCAAACAGCGCGAAGTTGAACAGGCGTTGCTCAAAGCCAGCCGGAACGGTGCAGACCCCATCGTCATCGACACCAGCCCGTGTTCGCTGCGGCTGAAACGGAATCAGCAAGCGCTCGGCCTCAAGGTCTACGACATCACCGAATTCCTGCATGACGCGATGCTGGCGCGGCTGACAGTGCGCAAGCTGCCGGAAACCATCGCCCTGCATCCGACCTGTAGCACCACCCACATGGGCTTACAAACCAAGCTCAAGGCCATCGCCGAAGCCTGCGCCGAACGGGTCATCATCCCCGACCGGGTGTCCTGCTGCGGTTGGGCCGGCGATAAAGGTTTCACCCTCCCGGAACTGAACGCCAGCGCCTTGCGGGATTTGAAAGCGGCGCTGCCGGAAGCGTGCCAGTCCGGCTACTCCACCAGTCGCACCTGCGAAATCGGCCTGTCGCTGCACAGTGGCCGTTATTACCGCTCCATCGTCTATCTGGTAGATCGCTGCTCGCAGCCCAACACCAGCTAATTCACCTGTAATTTCAAAAATTTAAGGATGCCCGTCTGGGTGGGTAGAGGGTTGCTTGCGCCCAAGATTCTCCCGACCGGGATTTCAGGAAGAAACCCCATACTGTCACCACACCACCAACCGAGGAGTTCACCCACGATGCCAACCTGGACTCAAATTTACGCCCCGCTGGGGGGTAGCCTGTGGCTATCGGCCTTCGTCGCCGCGATCCCCATCATCTTCTTTTTCGTCGCGTTGGCGGTCTTGCGGATGAAGGGCCATATCGCCGCCCTGATCACCGTGGCGCTCGCCATCCTGGTCGCGGTCGTCGTCTATCAAATGCCGGTATCAATGGCGCTGGCGGCGACCGGCTACGGCTTCCTGTACGGCTTGTGGCCGATTTCCTGGATCATCGTCGCCGCCGTGTTTCTGTACAAGCTGACGGTCAAAACCGGCCAGTTCGAGATCATCCGTTCGTCGGTGCTGTCGATCACTGGCGACCAGCGCCTGCAAATGATCCTGGTCGGCTTCTGCTTCGGCGCCTTTCTGGAAGGCGCGGCGGGTTTTGGCGCGCCGGTGGCGATCACCGCCGCGCTGCTGGTCGGCCTGGGCTTCAACCCGCTCTACGCCGCCGGTCTGTGCCTGATCGCCAACACCGCGCCGGTGGCCTTCGGCGCGCTCGGCATTCCGATTACGGTGGCGGGCAAAGTCACCAGCACCGACCCCTTTCTGATCGGCCAAATGGCGGGCCGGCAACTGCCGCTGCTCTCGCTGTTCGTGCCGTTCTGGCTGGTGTTTATCATGGATGGCTGGCGCGGCGTGCGGGAAACCTGGCCGGCCATTTTCGTCGCGGCGGCGGCCTTCGCCCTGACCCAGTATTACACCTCCAATCATTGGGCTTATGAATTGCCGGATATTACCTCCGCGCTGGTGAGTCTGGTGGTGATGACGCTGTTTCTGCGCTTCGTTTGGCAGCCCCAACAGGATTTCTCCTTTCAAGGCGCGGGTAATGGCCTGACCGCCGCCCAACATCGCTCACAGTCGCAATACACGCTGGGGCAAATCATCAAGGCGTGGTCGCCTTTCATCGTGTTGACCGTGATGGTGACGATCTGGACATTACCGGCCTTCAAAGGCTTATTCGCCAAAGGCGCACCGCTGGAATCGTGGGTGATGAGCTTCCATATCCCCGGCCTGGACAAGCTGGTGCTGAAAGATGTGCCGATTGTGAAGGCGCTCACGCCGTATGAAGCGGTTTATAAATTCGACGTGCTCTCCGCCACCGGCACCTCGATTCTGCTGGCGGCGGTCATCAGCGCGTTTATTCTGGGCGTCAATATCAAAACCTTTTTCACCACGCTCTGGGAAACCCTGGTGGAACTGGCCCGGCCGATTTTCACTATCGGTCTGGTGCTCGGCTTCGCTTTCATCGCCAACTACTCCGGCGTGTCCTCGACGCTGGGTCTGGCCTTCGCCGCAACCGGCGCGCTGTTCCCGTTCTTCTCGCCGTTCCTGGGCTGGCTTGGCGTGTTCCTGACCGGCTCTGACACCTCCAGCAACGCGCTGTTCGCCAACTTGCAGCAGATCACGGCGCAACAGATTGGCGTTGATCCGACCCTGACCATCGCGGCCAACACCACCGGCGGCGTCACCGGCAAGATGATTTCGCCGCAGTCCATTGCGGTGGCCTGCGCGGCGGCGGGCTTGGTGGGCAAGGAATCCGATCTGTTCCGCTTCACCTTGAAGCACAGCCTGTTCTTCGCGGTGATCATCGGTATCATCACCTACCTTCAGGCCTATCACCTGCAATGGATGATTCCGGCGGCAACGGCGGTCGTGCGCTGACGCATTGATCCTGGTGCGGCCCCCTGTTCTGTTCGCCTCGGGGCCGCATTCGTTTTAGCGGGACAAGAGTTCTTGGTATTGGGCGCGCATAACTTTCTTATCGAGCTTGCCGACGCTAGTTTTCGGCAGGCTGTCCACCACCAACACGCGGTCGGGGATCGCCCACTTGGACAGGGTTCCCTGATCGACCCAGCCCTTCAGCCAGTCGCAAAAATCGCGTTCCGCAAACGATTCGAGCGAATCACGCTTGGGCACCACCAACACCACCGGCCGCTCGCCCCATTTTTGATCGGGAATACCGATCACAGCCGCTTCCGCGACCGCCGGATGCTGGAGGATCAAATCTTCCAGCGCGAGTGATGAGAGCCATTCACCGCCGGTCTTGATGGCGTCTTTCAGCCGGTCGGTGATTTTCAGATAGCCCTCTTCATCAATGACGCCGATGTCGCCCGTATGCAGATAGCCACCACGCCAGAGCCGCTCGGAGTTTTCAGGGTCTTTAAGATAACCCTGGGTCAGCCACGGCGCCCGAACCACCACCTCGCCGGGCGTCTTGCCATCGTGAGGCATCTCATTCATCGCTTCGTCCACAATCCGCAGGTCGACCCAAGCAACGGGCAGGCCGGTCTTGCAGCGAATGTCCAGTTGCCGCTCTTCATCCCACGCCAGCATGTGCGGTTTCAGATGCGCCAAGGTCAAAATCGGACAGGTCTCCGACAGGCCATAACCGGCGAAGATGTCAACGCCCCGCGCACGCGCTTGTTGGGCCAATACCCGTGGCAACGCCGCGCCGCCGATGATCACCTTCCAGCGCGATAAATCGGTTTGATCGACGCTGGGATGAGTCAGCAGCATTTGCAGGATGGCGGGTACGCAGTGGGAAAAGGTCACCTTTTCCCGTGCGATGAGCGCCAGCAGCCGTTCGGGCACATAGCGGCCGGGATAGACCTGCTTGACCCCCAGCACAGTCGCCACATAGGGCACGCCCCAGGCATGAACGTGAAACATCGGCGTGATCGGCAGGTACACGTCATCGCCGTGGAAGCTGCCCTGGCCGGTTTTGGCGAGGGCGGACAGCACACCAAGGGTATGCATCACCAACTGGCGGTGGCTGAAATAAACCCCCTTGGGTAAGCCGGTGGTGCCGGTGGTATAGAAGGTGGTGGCGCGGGTGTGTTCGGAGAAATCGGGAAAGTCGTCATGAGGATCGCTGGCGGCGAGCAGCGCTTCGTATTCGTCGGCGATGTCCAGGGTCGTCGTTGGGGCTTGTCCGGCATCGTCCAGCAAGACGAATTGCTTAACGGGATCGATGCGGTCGCGGATCGATTCCAGGATCGGCAGAAATTCCGTGTTGACCAGGATCACGTCATCTTCGGCGTGATTGATGGTGTAGAGAATTTGCTCGGCGGACAAGCGGATATTGATGGTATGCAGCACCGCACCCAGCATCGGCACCGCGAAAAAGCATTCCAGATAGCGGTGGCTGTCCCAATCCATCACCGCGACGGTATCGCCGGGCTGGACGCCCAACCGAGCCAGCCCGCTGGCCAACCGACCCACCCGCTCGCCCAGATCGCGGTAGGTTTGCCGCTTGAAATCACCGTAGACGATCTCCTGATTGGGGAATTGGCGAACGGGGGAGCGGAGCAGATTCTTGATCAAGAGCGGGCCATCGTAGGCCGAGGGCGTGCGATCAATGAGCGTTGTGGGCATGGTGATTTCCTCTGAGCATGGAAAATTTCAATAGCGAAGCGGAATGAAGCCACTTTTCAGCCGCCTTCCTGTTCCATGCGCTGCAATCGCTTAAATGGATTCACGCCACGCAAAAGATTGTCGCATCGCTCACGGCGTCCCGGAGTGCCGCAGCGGAGTTGCTAAGGCCGCGTCGGGATGCACCCTGCCGATTCACGGAGTTCGGTGGGTCGTCACGAACTCGGTAATGTCGTCCAGTACCGGGGCCAGCCAGCGCAACGGCCACGCCAGCGCGCCGATGGTGGTGTAGTGATTGAGCGCGCCATAACGTTTGACCACAACCGAAACGCCGACGCGGTGCAAAGCATCCGCCAACGCCGCGCTGTTACGGTTCGGATCGACCAGTTCATCGGGATCAGCGACAATCAACAACGTCGGCGGTGCGGCGGCGGTAACGTGGCTGATCGGCTGAGTGTCCATGGCCGTAGCAGGCCAATCGAACACCGGCATGACGTCGGGAACCTGAATCGGCAGAAAGTTGTAGGGGCCGGCCAAGCCGATGAAACCGGCGATTGCTCTTGGCGACAGTCCTTCGGCCGCCAACCAACGCGCATCATAAGCCAGCATGGCCGCGTTGTAGGCGCCGGCGCTATGGCCGATCAGATAGACCCGGCGCGGATCGCCGCCATACCGAGATGCTTGGCGCAAGGTCCAACCCACAGCAGCGGCGCAGTCGCGTAAAAAATCTGGATAGCGAACTTCAGGATACAGCCGATAATCCGGCACTACCACCACGAAACCGCGTGCGGCCAGCGCCGCCGCCGCGAAGCGATAATCGGCGCGCTCGCCGTAGCGCCAACTGCCACCGTAGAAAAAAATCAGCACCGGCGCTGGCTGGCGGGTTCCATCAGGCTGGTAAAGATCAAGCCAGTGACGCGAACCCGAACCGTAGGCGAGACGGGTCGGGCCGCCATAGCCCGCGTCGGGGGTCAATCCGTTGATGAGCGTACTTGATGTACAGGCTGCCAAGCCGAGCGCCAGCAGGCCTGTGATGATGGCGCGGCCCATTGGCATGAACCTGCCCGATTTCTTGTCACGACGTATCACGGCTTGTCACAGATTGTCAGGTCGGGACATCAAGATTAGCCGATGACGTCATAGCGTTGTATGTCGGGCGGCGCAGCCAGCAATGCGGCCGCTTGCGTTAAAGCTTGTTGCACATGCGCGGATTTCAGGTGCTGGTCGATAGCGGCATCATCGGCCCATGTTTCGATGAACGTGAAATCGGCTGGCTGTTCCCGATTTTGCAGTAACAAATACCGGTGGCATCCAACCTCCTGACGAGTCGGCGACAGCAGCGCCACCAACACTGCTTGCAATGCCGCGACGGCATCCGGCTTGGCGGTGATGCGGGCAACAACGTGAACGGTAGATTCGCTCATGGGTGTTCGGTCCTCAACGATGAAATCGGCCTACAGCATTGGCAAAGATCGTGGGTAACCACTCTTTCAAAGGCATCGTCCTTGGTTTGACTGACCGTCGCCACAGTAGCGGCGGATGGCCACCGCTCGCCAGGAAACCGCGCTATTTCACAGTGCGGCTTCTTAACTGACTCATGCGCTGAAAAAACCGATTTAGATGCAGCGGTCAATGGATAAAAAGTTGCGCAAAACCCACCCGCTGCAAGCAAGGGAGCACACGCTCAATGCCGTCACAATGAATGATTCCGGCGGCGACGGCGGTCGTGCGCTGACAGGAAATCGAGGCCCCAATAAACCCTTATTGGGGCCAAAACTCTCTATGCTTTTAAACCGACAAACCCATCAGAGACCATAACCAACACTCTTGGCTTTTCGTTCTTCATAAATGCCGGCAAACAAGAGATAAATCAGTTTTTGGATTTGAAAGCTCTTTCACAAAACGCCAAAGATTGGGCTGGAAAATATCGTCATGGCCGCCGATGACTTGAGCATTTGCGTAAAGATTCCACAATGGAAATCGAGCCGGATCAGAGACAAGAGGATTTTTGAACTCTGCACAGCTTATGGCCTGATTATCCATCGAGACGGAAGGATCATGACCCATTGCTAGGTTATGGGTACGATAGCGCTCAATGTGCCCGATGGTATGCGTATTGGCGACCTTCTCAATGCGATCAGCATAATTTTGAGTATACCCCTCATCCTCGCTCACCCAACCTTCGTGTTGCAGCATCGTATTAATGGTGCGCCCCATCGGGAACGCGATTCGGGTGGCGAGATCCGCTTGAGAAGTGATTGACACAAAGATCGGGCGCAGCGGTTTTGAGTCAACAGGCGACCGACCATCAGAGTCTAAATCAGGGTCTTTGGCGGCTTGGAATAACGGCTCGAATCGGGCGGCCTCAAAAGCCGGGTTTAACAGCAGCACAAGGTCGGCAATCGGTTGACGGTTTGCCGAAACGGCTGACTCAAACAGCGATTCCGCGATGGAATTGTAAAGAATCAAACCGCCAAAACTATGCCCGATCAGCGTTAAGCTGACGGTTCGCTTCGGTAATCTCGACAGATCATCACGACTGGCCGCGTGGCGTATGGAGCGAAGCCGAGAAATCAGTTCGCGGATAGAGCCGCGCGCAATATGATCGGCTGCTCCCTTCCGATCATAGAACGTCACGCTTTGAAGCGCCGGAGCAACATCCAGCACCGCCCCCCGCCAACCAACATAAATACCCACCGTGCGAGCATCCATCCCATCGGCCAAAATTGGCAGCACCTCATTGCGGAAATGACGGACATTCTCATCATCACACGCCGCCGAATGTTTCCAGCCATGGATATACAACACGATGTTAAGCGCTTTTTCACCACGACTTTTCAAGAGATCAAGAGCCGTTTTAAATTGCGCTCGATCATGGAACAAGCCTTGGTCGGTCAGTTCAACATAAGCAATCTGATGCTGGGTTTTATCAATATTTTCCACAGAATTCCGGCAGCTTGACGGCTGGGTTGAGGCCGGTTCACCTTCCTGAACACTGTAAACTTTGCGATAAGATTCTGTAGAGGTGCATCCCACCATCATGGTCAATAGTAAAATTTCGCACGCCATCAACAATCGCATGGCAATCTCCCTTTAATAGAGCCAATTCCAGATCAGCGGATGAGGATTCAATGCAGACCAGATCTGCTAAAAGTCTCTCTAAATATCCCTCACCGCTCCGCTAAAAACCCCGAAGATGAGCTTAAAAGCATAGCCTGGCTGCCCAGAATTGACCCTAATATCAGGAAAACACCATCGCTTTCCGTTGAGCTATAGACGTTGGATAATTTCCTCCGCCATCTGTCGGGTTGTCAGTTTGCCGCCTAAATCAGCGGTACGCGCGTCAGCGGTGATGGTGGCATCGACCGCTTTTTCGATGGAGGCGGCTTCCTGCTCCAGACCCAGCGAATGCCGCAGCAACAAAGCACACGACAAAATCATGCCGATGGGATTGGCGATGCCTTTACCGGCAATATCAGGGGCCGAACCATGAATCGGTTCGTACAGCCCGACCCGGCCTTCACCCAGGCTGGCCGAGGGCAACATGCCCATTGATCCCGCCAGCACCGACGCCTCATCGGTCAGAATGTCGCCGAACATATTTTCGGTCACCATGACATCGATCCACGCCGGGCCGGTGATCAGGCGCATGGCAGCGGTATCGACCAGCACATGCTCCAATGCCGTATCCGGGTTCGCCTTGCCGATTTGCACCGCAACCTGCCGCCACAAGCGCGACGATTCCAGCACATTGGCCTTGTCTACCGAGGTCACTTTTTTCTTGCGACTCTTGGCCAGCTTGAAGGCCAGCTCCATCACCCGGCGGATTTCGTAATCGTAATATTCCAGGGTATCGACGGCGCGTTCGCGGCCATCCTTGCTATCACGGCCTTTCGGCCAGCCGAAATATAGGCCACCGGTTAATTCACGGATCACCAGAATATCGACGCCTTGCAGCTTCTCCGGCTTGAGCGGGGAAGAATCGATCAAGGCCGGATGGACTTTCACTGGCCGCAAATTGGCGAATACACCCAAGCCTTTACGCAAGGCCAATAAGCCCCGCTCCGGGCGATCCTTGGCGTTCGGATCATCCCACTTTGGCCCGCCGACCGCGCCCAACACCACCGCATCCGCCGCTTGGCAATCGGCCAGGGTTTCCTCAGTCAGTGAGGAACCGAATTGATCGATGGAGCAACCGCCCATCAGCCGTTCCTGATAAGTCCATTCGTGTTTGAATTTCCCCGCGATGGCATCCATAACCCGAACCGCTTCAGCGACCACTTCCGGGCCAATCCCGTCACCAGGGAGTAAGACAAGCTTCGCTTTCATGATTTTTGTGTTCCTGCGGGCACGGTACTGGCGCGCCCTGGTTGATTCATTTTAATGGGCGACCGACAGCCCGTATTCCACAGCATCGACCAGCGCTTGCCAGGATGCCTCAATGATATTGGCGCTGGCGCCGACCGTACTCCACAGCCGGGTGGTATTACGAGTGTCGATCAAGACGCGGGTGATCGCATCAGTGCCGTTTTGGCCGTCCAGAATACGGACTTTGTAATCAGCCAAATTGAAGGCGGAGATCTGCGGATAGTGACCGATCAGGGCCTTGCGCAACGCCAGATCAAGCGCGTTGACCGGGCCGTTACCCTCGGCGGCGGTGTGCAACACCTCATCGCCCACCTTCACTTTCACCATCGCCTCGGCAAAGATGCCTCGCCCTTGGCGATGTTCGACATTGACCAAAAAATCGATCAGCTCGAACACTGGCTTGTAGTCGGGCTGCTGGCGTTTGAGCATCATGGCGACCGAGGCTTCAGCCGCTTCGAAGGAAAAACCGCGCGCTTCCAGTTCCTTTACATCCTTGAGCACGCCCGCCACATCCACCGCACTCCCAACCGCGACGCCATGCTCCTCGGCCTTGCTGATAATGTTGGCCCGGCCCGACAGCGCGGACACCACCACCCGCATCTTGTTACCCACCTGCTCCGGCGCAACGTGCTGATAAGATTGCTCGCAGCGACGCATCGCGGCCACATGCACCCCGCCCTTGTGGGCGAACGCGCTCTTGCCGACATACGGCAGATGGTCATTCGGGGTGACGTTGGCCACCTCATCAACGAAATGCGACAGCTCCGACAGCTTCTCCAAGCCCCCGTCTGGCAGGCAGCGGCGGCCCATCTTTAATTCCAGATTGGCCATGATCGAGCACAGGTTGGCGTTACCGCAGCGCTCGCCGACCCCATTGATGGTGCCTTGCACCTGGGTTGCTCCCTCACGGACTGCGATCAGGGCGTTAATGGCCGCGCATTCGCTGTCATTGTGAGTATGAATGCCGAAGGGATGCTGGATCGCTGCCTTCATCTCGCGGATGATGCTTTCTGCTTCCCACGGCAGGGTGCCGCCGTTGGTATCACACAGCACCACCGTTTCCGCACCGCCGCGCACCGCCGCCTTCAGCGTTTCGACCGCATAGACTGGATCGGCCTTGAAGCCGTCGAAGAAATGCTCGGCGTCATAAATCACTCGACGGCCCGCCGCCCGCAAATAGGCAATGGATTGCTCAATAATCCGCAGGTTATCGTCCAGCGTCGTCAGCAACACCTCGGTAACGTGCAGGTTCCAGGTTTTGCCGAACAGGGTGCAGACCGGGGTGTGCGCATTGAGCAAGGCTTGAATATTCGCATCGTCCTCCGGCCCGCCCTTGACCCGGCAGGTCGAACCAAACGCGGTAATCAGCGCGGTTTTCCATTCCATCTCGCGGGCACGCTCGAAAAATTCTGCATCCTTGGGGTTGGAACCGGGCCAGCCACCTTCGATGAAGGCGATGCCCAACTCATCCAACCGGCGGGCCACGCGGAGCTTGTCGTGCGCCGACAAGGTAAACCCTTCGCTTTGAGTCCCATCGCGTAGGGTGGTATCGTAGATTTGAATCAATGACATGAGATTATCTTCCGGCTCCAAGCGCTGCGCTCTTTTTGCAAAAATTGGGGGCGTAATTTTGTATTTTCGCAGACCTTGGCGATCTTAGCCAAATGCTGAACAAAGCCTTGCCTGACTGGGGCGGCGTCAGCCCCAAACTCACAGTGGACGGAATCTGCGGACCACTTACCAAAGCTGCGATCCGCCGATTCCAACAGATCCAGCTCTCGACTTATTTCAGGCCCGATGGGCGGCTTGATCCAGGGCAGTGCACATTACGTCGGCTCAATCATATGCTGCCGCCAGGGTCAATGATCGGATGGACCAGATCTGGCACAAGTAGATGTATAGGGCGCAACGGTTGAGCTGTGAGATGGTCGCTCTCGACCTACAGCCGCTCAATGCGCCTCATCCCAATTAGCGCCGATGCCGACATCAACCTCCAGCGGTACTCTCAGATCCGCTGCCCCGACCATGACCGCCCGGATACACTCCTCAGCTTGATCCGCCTTGGCCTCAGCTACTTCGAACACCAGTTCGTCGTGAACCTGCATCAGCATCCGCGCCGGAAAACTGGATTCCCGCAGCCAACGGTCCACCCCCAACATCGCCCGCTTGATGATATCGGCGGCGGTGCCTTGCATCGGTGCATTGATCGCGGCCCGTTCCGCCGCTTGACGGCGTTGTGCATTTCTTGAACGGATATCCGGCAAATAAAGCCGCCGTCCAAAGACGGTTTCCACATAACCCCGCTCGGCAGCTTGACGACGAGTCTCTTCCATATAGACCTTGACCCGTGGATAACGCGCAAAATAACGTTCCACATAATCCCGCGCTGCGCTGCGCTCAATGCCCAGTTGCTGCGCCAAGCCAAAGGGTGACATTCCATAAATCAGCCCGAAGTTGATCGCCTTGGCGCTACGCCGCTGCTCAGCGCTGACAGCGGCCAAATCCACGCCAAACACCTCGGCGGCAGTGGCGCGATGCACGTCGGCACCGGTGCGGAAAGCGCTCAGTAACCCCGGATCATCCGACAGATGCGCCATGATCCGTAACTCGATTTGCGAGTAATCGGCCGCTAGCATGACCCAACCAGCTTCCGGTACGAAAGCTTGACGGATGCGTCGCCCTTCCAGGGTGCGGATGGGAATATTTTGTAGATTAGGGTCCGAGGAAGACAGCCGACCCGTGCTGGTCACTGCCTGATGGTAGGACGTGTGAACCCGGCCGGTACGGCGCTGAATCTGCTCAGGCAATCGGTCGGTGTAAGTGGATTTCAGCTTGCTTAAGGTGCGATGCTCCAGAATGACGCGCGGCAGCGGATAAGTGAGCGCCAGTTCCTGCAACACGTCTTCAGCAGTGGAAGTTTGGCCCGTAGCGGTTTTCTTTCCGGCTGGCAACCTCATCCGTTCAAACAAAATCGCTTGCAGTTGTTTAGGAGAAGCAAGATTAAACCGTTCACCGGCCAGTTCATACGCCTGCTGTTCCAATTCCCAAATCCGCTTGGCCAATTCACTGCTCTGCTGGCGCAAGTGCGCGGCGTCTACCTGGACTCCAACCCGCTCCATGGCAGTTAAAACGGCAATCAACGGGATTTCGATTTCTTCATACAGCCAACGTAAGCCAGGCTCCCGCTCTACGTTCGGCCACAGACAGTGATGCAGTCGTAAGGTGACATCGGCATCTTCAGCAGCATAAGGTCCGGCCTGCTCTAGGCTGACCTGATTGAAGGTCAACTGCTTGGCGCCTTTACCGGCCACATCTTCAAAATGAATCGTTCGCAGATTCAGATGGCGTTCGGCCAATGAATCCAAGTCATGACGAGCAGTTGAATCAAGCACATAAGATTGCAGCAGGGTATCGTGGCGAATGCCATTGAGTGCGATGCCGTGATTGGCGAGTACATGCGAATCGTACTTGAGATTCTGGCCTAGCTTGGGTCGTGCTGGGTCCTCCAACAACGAGCGCAGCCGTTCTAAAATCTGCTCGCGATTGAGCTGATCCGGTGCGCCGGGGTAGTCATGCGCCAATGGGACATAAGCGGCCTGGCGCGGGCTGATTGCGAATGACACACCGACGATCTGGGCCTCCAGATAGTTCAGGCTGGTGGTTTCCGTGTCGAATGCGAACAGATCGGCGGTTTGTAGGCGGCCCAACCACCCATCGAATGCGACCTGCTCCAGGATAATTTCATAGGTGGTCGGTCCGTCGTCGGTCGCAACCGCCGAATTCGGGGTTGGCTGCTCCAGCGCCGTTGTGTCCGGCGCAGTGCTGATCCGCTCCGGCGCTTCAACCGCCAACTCCCGCAACCAGGCGCGAAACTCGTAGCGCTGATAGAGCATCCGCAGGGCGGCAGTGTCGGGTGGCGTCGGGCGTAGCCCTTCAAACGCCAGCGGCAAAGGAACTTGGCAGTCCAAGGTCGCCAACTGACGGGACAACGGGAGTTGCGCTAAACCGGCTCGCAGCTTGTCACCGATTTTGCCGGAGATATCGGCCGCACCAGCCATCAGCGCATCCAACGAACCATGCTGGCGCAACCATTTGGCGGCAGTCACTGCACCCACGCCCGGTACGCCGGGGATGTTATCGGCAGTATCACCCACCAGCGCCAGCCAATCCACCATCAGCGCGGGCGGCACACCGAATTTCTGCTCCACCCCAGCCACATCGGTCACCACATTCTTCATGGTGTCCAACATCCGCACCTTTTCCCCCACCAACTGCGTTAAGTCCTTGTCGCCACTGACGATCAGCACACTGAATCCCCGCTCGGTCGCTTGCTGGGTCAGGGTACCGATCACATCATCGGCTTCGACACCGGCGACTTGCAGTAGAGGCAATCCCAACGCCCGCACACAGTCGTGCAGGGGTTGGATTTGTTGGATGAGTTGCGGGTCCAGCGGTGGGCGCTGTGCCTTGTATGCGGTAAACAGATCATGGCGAAACGTCTTACCGGGCGCATCAAACACCACAGCCAGATAGTCGGGCCGATAATCGGCCAACAATCGGCGCAACATGTTGAGCACGCCAAACAACGCACCGGTCGGCTCACCGTTTTTAGTACTCAGCGGCGGCAACGCATTGAAGGCGCGGTGCAGCCAAGAGGAGCCATCGACCAGCAGCACTGGCTTGGGCGCGGTCATCGACACCCTATTTCCCCAACATCGACCGGACTAGAATCGCCCGCCGTCATAGTGACGACTCGGCCAATGCCTGCGGCATTTCACGGGTCGCCAATGCTTCCCGAACGGCCGCATACACCGCATGAATCGGCACGCCCCGCTCCAGCGCCAGTCGTTTGCAATCCTCGTACTGGGGTTTACCACGCAGGGGTCGGCCCTGATAGTGAGCGATCTTGACCGATACCTGACCGTAGCGGGTCACCACCCGAGCGTTTTCTCGTACCAGCATGGTACACGCAACTGAAGAGCGACTCACTGCCAATGCCGTGGTTTCGGTCAGCAGCAATTCGGTCAGCGTGGACACTAACGCTGGCGCGCACAGCACGCTAACCACCATCGCGGGTCGATTTCTCTTCATCAGCACCGGCGTTAACCAAAGATCACGCGCACCGGCCGCCGACAGCAACTCCAGTACATGGTCATAGCATTCCGGGTTCATGTCGTCGATGCTACATTCGAGCAGACAGAGTTCCCCCTGGTCGGTTTCCGCATCCAACTCGCCAAGATAAACCCGCAAGACATCAGGGATAGGCCCCTCGCGATGACCGATTCCGTAACCCACCCGATTCACCGAAAGCTTGGGTTGTGCCACAAACTGGTCAACGAAGGTCGCCAGCAGCGCGGCCCCTGTTGGCGTGGTCGCTTCGAACGGCACCGCGCCGAACCGTAGCGGCATCCCCTTGAGCAATTCCAGAGTCGTTGGCACGGGTACTGGCAATATGCCGATCTCGCGCTCAACCAGGCCACCGCCCATTTGCACTGGCGAGCACAAGATCCGATCCACGTTTAATCGACTGAGGGCGATGGCTCCGGCGACGATATCGACGATGGTATTGAGCGCTCCAACCTCGTGAAGCTGGAGTTGCTCCGGTAACGTACCATGGAGACGAGCTTCGGTTGCAGCCAAGCGTTGGAACACGGCCAGGGCACGCCCGCGCACGTTCTCCTTTAACGAACTGGCGCTGATCAACCCTTCGATCTCGGCCAAGTCACGACGCGGCGGCTGTTGCGGGTCGATCACCACGCGCACTTGCGTACCCGAAATGCCCTTGCGGTTGGCGTGACTGGCTTGTAAGCCGTAGCCTTCCAAGCCCAAGCTGGCCAATTCGACGGTCAGTTCGTCGTAATCGACCCCAAGATCAAGCAATGCGGCTAAATGCGTATCGCCGCTGATGCCAGCAAAACAGTCGTAATACAGGACACTCATGGTCGGCGTCCGCTCAGTTGAAGCTGGTAATGATCAAAAAAGATATTCACCCTATACCTCCTGTTCGGGGGATTTGGAAAGAGGCCGCTGGGCTTTGTGCTGGATCGGATGGCCGTCCACATAGATCGCCCGATAGGGCCGAACCGGGCAGGCATTTTCGCAAGCGCCACAACCGACGCATAGATTTTCTCTGACCTCTGGAATCATCAGGCCATCCTGATAAGAGAGCAGATGCACCGCCTTGGTCGGACAATAGTCGGCACAAACGCCGCAAGCGACGTGGTCGGTATACACGATACAGTTGTCGCGAACAAACCGAGAGACACCCATCTGGACTGTTTGCTTGCTCGCCAAATCCAGTGGACGAATCGCACCGGTCGGACAGATTTGCCCGCACCGGTTGCATTCATAGCTGCAATAGCCAGCCTCGTAGTCCAACCGAGGCTGTAGCAGGCCGGACAGACCATACTCCAGCAAAGCCGGTTGCAATACGCCGTAGGGGCAGGCACTCACACACAGATGGCAAGCGGTACACAGATCGTTGAAGCGGCTTAACTGCTCGGCGCCGGGCGGCGCCACCGGCCAAGCCTTTCGGTGGTTGACCGTGCTCGGTAACCGGTTACGCGGCTTGGCGCCAAACCCGTCGCGGTGGCCCAGCCCGCCGTATCCGATCAGCACCAACCCTGTGCCCCGCAGTAGCGTCCGCCGCGTCATCGACTTTTGACTGGGTGGCAAATGAGTGGGGGGTGTAGGATAAAACCTTACCGGCTGGGGACTCGCATAACCGATACCGTGTGCCTCACACACCGTGATGCAGTTATAACAGGCTACGCAGCGACTAAAATCGACCTCCTTGGTTTTCAGGCGAATGCAGCCGGCCTTGCAATGGATGGAGCACTGCGCACAGACGATGCAAGCACTTTGGGGAATCCTGATCTTGAACAGTGCAAAGCGCGCCACCAACCCCAGCAGGGTACCCACCGGACACAAGGTATTACAAAACAGCCGGCCTCGCGTGGCGCTCAACCACAGTAATCCGATCAGAAAGGCGGTTGGAAACACCAGCGCCGCAACCGATGGCGGCTTCCATTGCAGGGGCAACGGGCCGTTGATCCCAAAGCTTTCCAGCAATTGCCCCAGGTCGTTGTGGGCAAGGACATAGAGCGGGCGCAGCAGATCAGCGGCGATCCGACCGTAATTGCTGAAGGGGTCCAGGAGGGCAAGCCCTACTACACTACCGCTTAAGAACAAGCCAACCGCCAGCACCAACACCCCGTAACGCAGCATGTTGTTGGGCGGCTGAAACAGGAATTTAACTCGGCGTGGCCACCGCAGCTTACGGGCGATACGGATCGCGATATCTTGTAAGGTGCCAAGCGGACACAGCATTGAACAGTACACGCGGCCAAACAGCAGCGTGAGCGCCAGAACCGCCAGAAAGCCGGTCGCGCCCCAGGCCAAGGTCTGGGTAAATTTCAGCAGCGACGGCACAAATTGCGGGTAGAGCACCACACTGGCGATGGGCGTTTCGCCGATCCAGTCGAAATCCACGAACAGCAGGGTCATCAGTATGAGATACACCAGCGATACTACGACCCGAATTTTTTTCAACCAGATCTGTTTCACGGCTGTCCGCTCGTAACTGTCGGCTTGCTCGCATGGCACAGAAGATCTAAAACTGAACGAGCGGTTGTTTGCAGCCGCCGGCTTGTCCGCGCACGGCATAGAGATCGTTCACTGATTGGCAAGCCCCTCGTGGATTACTTGTGCAAAGGCTGCCCCGCTCCCCTTCTGCATCCGCTCTACCGTATTCCGTATTTAGAAAAAGGGCGCTCAATTCGCCCGCAAGCGCGCGGCAAATCGCGTCGGCAGTTCGTCCAGTTGGCTGACGATGACATCGGGTTCGATATCCCAGGGATCGAACACGAAATCCGGCTGACGTTTGACCCAAACGGCGCGCAGACCGGCAGCTTTGGCACCGATGACATCCCAAGCGTTACTGGATATCAGCCAGGTATCCCCCGCCGCGCGGCCCGTGCGCTGCGCCAAATAGGCATACACCGCTGGATCGGGCTTGAAAGTGCGTAGATCATCCACGCTAACCACATCCTCCAAATGCGGCAAAACCCCGGCATTGGCCAGCAAGGCGCGAATGCTCGCTTCGACGCCGTTGGAAAACGCCATCAATCGATGGCCTTGCTGTTTAAGGGCGGCTAGACTCGCAACGACTTCAGAAAATACCGGCAGACGGAGATACGCATTCAGCAAACGCGCCTGATCGGATTCTGGCAATGCACAGCGGAGTGCCTGCTGGGTATAGAGCAGAGCTTGTCGGGTGCAAACGTCGAAATCGACATAGCGCCGCATCAAGCCACGCCGGAATGAGAATTCCAGTTGCTTCGTGCGCCAAAGCGCAGCAAACGGAATCGCGTGTTCGCCAACCAGGGCCGCTAATGGTTCAGCGAGTGCCAAAGGATCGACTAGTGTACCGTATACATCAAATCCCAAGGCGTATGTCCGATTCTTATCCGTATTATCCACAACCACCCTCACTGCCTTTTACTTTTGGGAATGAAACCGCTGATGGGCTACCAACCGGTGCTGAGCTAACCCGCCTTGATGACGGCAACCGCAAGCGTGAACCAAGCAGCCAACAAGGCTATACCGCCTAGTGGCGTCACCGCACCAAGCCACCGAACCCCGCTCAGGCTCAAAGCGTACAGGCTACCGGAGAATAGGAGTAAACCCAAAACCATCAAACCACCGGACCACCGTAGCAGCGTGGCAGACGGCAGCCACAGCGTCAGTGAGCCGATGACTAACAAGCCTAATGCATGATAAACATGATAATGGACTGCCGTCTCATAGATGGCCATGAGATCGGGACTCAGGATTTTTTTCAGGATATGCGCGCCAAAAGCCCCGGCGGCAACGGCCAAAAACATTCCGCCACTACCCAACGTGAGCCATACTTTGGCCGAAAAATTCATCGTTTTCCTTCGAGATCGACCCGATTTACCGACTCGCTCCGATCAGGGTTTTACATCAAAACCATTCAAGATTGAGGACAAAGGAGCTGTTTTGGGGAAATCGCCGATCAGCCACAAGCGCGCTAACAGATAGGACTACACAAACAGCCAAGGGCCTTAAGGCTGGAAGTTAAAGCTGGCGAAGGGATTCGAACCCCCGACCGGCTGATTACAAATCAGCTGCTCTACCGAACTGAGCTACGCCAGCAACGCGATGCCGTTGATGCAAAACAAGTATATTCGCAATGTCTCAATTTGCTCAACAACGGTTGAAGCCTTAATAAGTCGAATAACCCACCCTGAAACAAACCCTCGTTCAGAAAACCAGATTCCGGTCGGCTTTCTTTAAGAAACTTTACAAGAAAGTTGACAATCTTATTTTTTCTACTGAAAATATGCGACTCAATTTTGGAGGGGTTCCCGAGCGGTCAAAGGGGGCAGACTGTAAATCTGTTGGCTAAGCCTTCGAAGGTTCGAATCCTTCCCCCTCCACCACCACGAAACCGTATTCTAGCGGGTTTGCATGGCGACGCGCTGATTAAAGTGCGACATGGCAAGTCCGAACTTCGCTTGATCGGTAGCGCGGGTGTAGTTCAATGGTAGAACCTCAGCCTTCCAAGCTGATGGTGTGGGTTCGATTCCCATCACCCGCTCCAAACAAGCAAAGGCCCAAGGGTTTTCAGCCCATATAGCTCAGTCGGTAGAGCGCATCCTTGGTAAGGATGAGGTCACCAGTTCAAATCTGGTTATGGGCTCCAACTTGTTTGGTGCTTGATTGTATCCTATATGTTCCGAACTATATCGGGCCCTGAAGTATTTATTAGGGGAGTTCCAGGATGTCCAAAGAAAAGTTTGAGCGAACGAAGCCGCATGTCAATGTAGGGACGATAGGGCATGTAGATCATGGGAAGACGACGTTAACGGCGGCGATCAC
>NZ_CBTJ020000102.1 GCF_001051235.1 Candidatus Competibacter denitrificans Run_A_D11
CGCTATCAGAAACTGGATGTAGTCTTCATCTGTGACTTTCGGTGGGTTCATAACCTTCCTTATCGCTCTTTATCAACCAACTGCGTAACTCCTAATGAATTAGGAGTTACGCAGTTGGATCTCTAACACTCTGATTTTAAAAGAAATCGACTTGTGCGGTAGACAACCGAAATTTTCCATTAATCAATCACTTAGAATTTCAACTGCGTAACTCCTATGAATATTGAAATGTCTTTTATTCATAAGAAGGCATAAGGATTTTCCCTTATAAAACTGCTGTAGATTGTTGCGCTTTATTGCCAGCAGGTGGACAACCAGTGGACAACAGAAAAAATAAAGGGGCTAGGCTATCGCCTAACCCCTTGTTTTATCTGGTGGGCCGTGTGCGATTCGAACGCACGACCAACAGATTAAAAGTCTGCTGCTCTACCGACTGAGCTAACGGCCCTAAAAGGTCGTCAATCCTACAACAATCGAACAAAATGGCAAGGGTTGATTGCGTGATCAGGGCAACATTTGCAAGCGCCGTTCGGCGAGACTAGCGGCTTGAGTGCCAGGGTAAACCTGGAGCAGCTTCTCAAACACTTCTCGTGCCCGTTCGCTATCGCCTTGTTGTCCATAGATATAGCCGAGTTTCAGCAGTGCATCTGGCAAGCGCGCACTTTGCGGATAATGCAATCCCAAATCAATGAAAGCTTGCTTGGCCGCACTGTAATTCTGGCTGAAGTAGTGGGATTCTCCCAGCCAATACTGGGCATCACCGACCAGAGCACCGTTGGGATAAGCTGCTAAAAAGCGCTGGAAACGGGTCGCCGCCTCATCATACCGACCCTCGCGCAATTCCCCCAAAGCCGCATCAAAATCGGCCTGCTCAGTTCGTGCCGAGGCCGGCTCAGCCGGTTGGGTGGTAACCGAATCAGTCGCCGCCGGCTGCACTGAAAGCGCGGGCGAGTGGGGAGTTTGCACTGAAGATGCGGGAGGCTGAACCATTTCCGGTTGCCCCTCCGCTGCCGGAGAAGAAGGTGGGACTGGGGCCGGTAGCGCACGTTGTTGCTGGATCTGTTCGATTCGATAGCGCTGGATTTCCAGTTGGCCTCGCAGGTGTCGAACCTCGGCTTCCAAACGCCCCACCCGTTCCACTAACTCCAAAGTCAGCTCATTGTTTGGCACGGGTTCGGCGTCAACGGCACCGAGGGGCGTAATGCCCCCCAATACCGCCAGCAAGGGCCAAAATAACCGGTAACGGGGCATGAGAATCAGCGATCAGTACAAAATTTCTACCCGACGGTTCAAAGCGTAGCTCTGCTCGTCCTGACCGCCGGATGCCGGCCGTTCCTCACCATAACTCATGACCCGAATCTGCTGTGGAGAAACGCCCATCGCCACCATCACCTGACGGACGGCATTCGCCCGCCGCTCGCCCAAGGCGATGTTGTATTCGCGACTGCCACGTTCGTCGGTATGCCCCTCCAATTGGGTAACCGCGCGGCTGTTACCCGCCAAGGCACGGGCATTGGCTTCGATGACCGGGCGACTTTCGGCGCGGATATTGGAACTATCGTATTCGAAATAAATGATCCGGTCAGCCGAGACCATACTACCGCCCGTGCTACCCTTGGCAGGCTGACCACCACCGGCATAGTTGGCCGTACCGCCGCCACTGGTGTCGTAAGCGTCATAGTTACTCGGAGCTTGGCCGTAGGGATAGCTATAAGCTTCCGCCTGACCGGCGGCTTGCTGCTCGACGCCCTGGGGTTGGGCGGTCGCGTCTTGGGCATTCTCTTCGGTGTTTTCACCGGTTGAGGCGCAACTGGCCAACAACGCAAGTGAAGCGGCGGCGATCAACGTTCTGACAAAATAGTGCATGGCTTCTTCCCTTCAATATTGAGTTAACAATCAGCTAGCGACTGTAAGGCGCCCAGACTGGATCACGCGCTCTGCCGCGCAAAACGAAATCTTGTTTGACGCCACCATCTACCGATATCGCGTTCAGCCGTTGGCCGTCCGAGTAAATGATCATTCTGCCGTTGGGGGCGAAACTGGGCGATTCGTCCAATCCACCGGAGGTCAGCACCCGAAATTGGCGCGTCTTCATATCCAGCACAGCGATATAAAATCGACTATTGCGCTGATGAACCATCGCGATATACCGGCCATCCGGCGAAACGGTCGGCTTGGCGTTGTAGCTCCCCTCGAAGGTCAACCGCTGGGCCGCGCCACCCCCTGGCCCAATGCGATACAGTTGCGGTGAGCCGCCGCGATCCGAGGTAAAGACCACGCTGCCATCAGGCAGCCAGACCGGCTCGGTATCAATGGCGCTTCCGTTGGTGAGACGAACCGGGTTCGGGCTGCCCAGATCCAGGGAATAAATTTCTGGGTTACCGTCTTTGGACAAGGTAAACGCCAGGCGTTGCCCGTTCGGTGCCCATGAGGGAGCACCGTTGATGCCTGGGGCCGCCGAGACGGTACGCCGGGCGCCGGTGTAGACTTCTTGGACGACAATCTGGGGCCGGCGCCCTTCGAAAGAGACATAGGCCAGCCTGGAACCATCCGGCGACCAGGCTGGAGACATGATGGGCTGGGTGGAACGCAAAATCACTTTCGGATTCTGGCCGTCGGCGTCGGCGATCACTAGGAACCACGAGCCGCCACCGGCGGTGACAAAGGCGATCCGGGTACCGGATAAGCCCTTTTCACCGGTGAGTTTCTCGTAGATCAGATCGCTGATGCGATGGGCCACCGGCCGCAATTGATTGGGTGGTACATCAAAAGACAGGTTTAACAGTTGGCTACCCTGTGCTCCGGCCAACTGGAAGCGCACGACATAACCGCGCGAACCGCCAGGACTGGCCTGCCCAGTGACGGCATAGTCGGCCCGCACGTCTGGAGATTGGGGGGCGAATTTCCCGGTACGCTTGAGATCGGATGCAATGATGCCGGCGATATTTTCCGATGCACCTCCCGCAAACGGTGCAATGGCGATAGGAATACCGCCACCCTGAATGCCTTTGGTCACATCAATGGTCAGTTCGGCATGGGCAAGCGACCCGCTTCCCACCAGGAGCATCAATGCTCCAAAAATTTTCAAAAACGCTTTCAACGACTGATCTCCTCAACAACGCCAATCTTAAGTGTAAGTGCAGTGGTTTAAACGCATAGCTTACTTCGGTCGGAATCTCAGAATAAAGGTGGGGCGCAACTCTTGCGCCACTGCCGGATCGGCCGGCATGGGCAACGGTGACGCCCGACGGGCAGCGGCAACCGCCGAATTGTCAAATAAGCTGTCACCGCTACCTTTCACCACTTGTACGTTGGTCACTTGCCCGGAACCGGTGATTGTGATTCTCAGCAAACAAACCAAGCCTCCCTCACTACTGGCAAGAGGAGTCCAGTGCCGCTCGACATAAGGCCCGATCACGTTACCGGCGTGGGCAGTAGCGGTGGCCTTGGCGTGTTCTTGTGCAGCCAGTTTTTGTGCCAGCGCGCGTGCTTCTTCCGCTTTGCGCCGCGCCTCTTCTGCTGCTTGCCGTTTGGCTTCTTCGGCAGCGGCGGCGCGTTTTGCTTCCGCCGCAGCCTCCCGCTTCGCTTCCTCGGCAGCAGCTCGCTTGGCTTCTTCCGCCGCTGCTCGCTTCGCTTCAGCGGCTGCTTGCCGTTTAGCCTCTTCGGCAGCGGCTCGCTTGGCTTCCGCCGCAGCCTCCCGCTTGGCTTCCTCAGCGGCAGCCCGCTTGGCTTCTTCCGCCGCTGCTCGCTTCGCCTCTGTGGCTGCTTGACGCTTGGCCTCAGCAGCGGCTTGTTGCCTCGCTTCCGCCGCCGCCTGTTGTCTGGCCTCTGCGGCTGCTTGACGCTTCGCTTCTTCGGCGGCAGCCCGCTTGGCTTCTTCCGTCGCTGCTCGCTTCGCCTCTGCGGCTGCTTGACGCTTGGCCTCAGCAGCGGCTTGTTGTCTGGCCTCTAACGCTGCTTGACGCTTGGCCTCGGCGGTCGCTTCCCGTTTTGCTTCTTCGGCTGCGGCCCGTTTCGCCTCTGCGGCTGCTTGACGCTTGGCCTCAGCAGCGGCTTGTTGCCTCGCTTCCGCAGCAGCTTGTTGTCTGGCTTCTACGGCTGCTTGACGCTTGGCCTCCTCGGCAGCGATCCGCCTGGCTTCTTCCGCGGCCTCCTGCTTCGCCTCAGCGGCCGCTTGTCGTTTTGCCTCTTGGGCGGCTTCCCGCTTGGTTTCCACAAGGGCTAGCCGTTTGGCTTCCTCAGCCGCCTTACGCTTGGCTTCCTGAGCCTGCCGTTTGGCTTCTTCGGCCGCTTGTCGTTTTGCCGCTTCCGCCGCTTCCCGCTGTCTCTCCTCGGCAGCGGCACGCCTCACTTCTGCGGCTTCCTTCCGTCTGGCTTCTTCCGCAGCCTCCCGCTTCGCCTCCTCTGCCTGGCGTTTGGCCTCCTCAGCCGCTTCTCGCCTGGCCTCTGCATCCGCCTCTTGCTTCGCCGCTTCCGCCGCTTCCCGTCGCGCCTCTTCTGCTCGTTGACGGCGGATCTCCGCTTGTCTGCGTTCCTCCGCCAGACGAGCTTCCCGTTCAGCGCGAGCTAAGCGCGCTTGTCGCTCCGCTTCTTCATGCTGACGCTTGCGCTCTTCTTCCGCCTGGCGTGCCAATTCTTCTCGAACAGCCAATTCATCAATCACCTCGGCTGGAATCGGCTGAATCTCCTCCGGCGGAAGATGCGGCGCGCCGGTGGTAAGATTCAAGTTGAGCAACAAAAAGATCAGGGCGAGGGCGTGGATGGCGACTGTAGCCACCCCTGCCACAATATCCTGAGTTTTGGTGCCACGCTCCAGTTGCATCGGTTAGTACTAAGGTGGAATCGATTGCCCATCGGGCGGGGCTGTGGACAACCCAACCTTGGCTGCTCCCGCATCTCGCAGAACGGCCATTGCCTTGATTACGTCATCGTACTTCAGCTCTCGGTCGGCCCGTACCAACACCGGGGGCTGCGGTTTCCGGCTTAAACGCTCACGGATATCCGCCAGACGCGGCTCTAGGCTTGCGCAATTCACCGACTCCGCTTTTTCTGAGCCGACATTGAGATAGCACAGGCCATTTTTCTGAACCGACAACACGACCACTTCGGTATCCCGCTCTTTGGTATCGATCCTCTCGGCCGCCGCCTTGGGAAGATCCACTTCAACCCCCTGATTGAGCAAGGGTGCTGTAACCATGAAAATGACCAGCAACACCAACATCACGTCGATGTAGGGGACGATATTGATTTCCGCTTTCAGACGACCGTGCGAACTGCGGCGAGCCATGGCTTAACCTTGCGGGGCCGCAGCGCGGGCAGCGGCATCGGCATAGCTCTTGCGCAAACTATAAGACTGGCGCTGCAAGATATTTGAGAACTCTTCCATGAACGTCTCATAACGATTGGCCAAACGGTCCACCTCATGGGCATAGCGATTATAAAAAATGACGGCGGGAATCGCTGCAAACAAGCCCATCGCGGTCGCAATCAAAGCCTCCGCAATACCCGGCGCTACCTGTGCCAGGGTCGCCTGCTGGACCAATCCCAGCGCTCGGAACGCATTCATGATGCCCCAAACGGTGCCGAACAGCCCAATATAAGGACTGGTCGAACCGGTCGTCGCCAGCAATGACAAATACGTTTCCAAGTCGTCCAATTCGCGTGAACCGGCCGCGCGCATCGCCCGCTGAGCGCCGCTAACCACCGATTCAGGATCGACGTTCGGCTGAGCGCGCAATCGCAGAAACTCTTGAAAACCAGCCAGAAAAATCGCCTCCATCCCCGCCACGACTTCTTTTTGACGGCTGACGCGCGAGTAGAGCGAGGCCAGTTCAATCCCGGACCAAAAATCGTCTTCGAACTGGTCGGTAGCCCGCTTGGCCGAGGCCAGCACCAAGCCCTTCTTGACGATCACCCACCATGACCCCAAAGAGACCAGCGCCAGCGCCAGCATGATCAACTGCACGATCAAACTGGCGTTAGCGATCAAACTCCAAAACGACAAATCATGGGTCACCTACATCCCCTCCTCTCTCCCCCAATAATTCCCGAGGAATCCGGCGTGCTCGGAACGTTTGCGCGTCAATACAAGCCACCCGAACCCGCGCAGCACAAAGCACCTGGGCGGACGGATCGCGCTCGACGGTTTGCTCAAATACCAGCGTGGCTCCTCGCGCCTCCACCACTCGACTCACCACCGCCAAGAGGTCGTTAAAGTGCGCCGGCTGCTGATAGTCAATGCTCAGTGACCGTACCGCGAACATGAGGCGTTGATCGCGCAGCAGTGCATCTTGCTCGAAGCCGTGCGCGCGCAACCATTCGGTGCGGGCACGCTCCATAAATTTTAGATAATTGGCATAATAAACCACACCGCCGCTATCGGTATCTTCGTAATAGACCCGGACCGGCCAAACAAATTTATCCATGTTCCGTTAAAATCCCGCAATCACGTTTAACTGAAGCTGAATCACCGCACCCCGGCGGAGGACTCTAATGCGTATTTTGATTCTATCGGCTCTATTATTAGCAGTATCCCCTGCCTTCGCCGTAGCCCCGTTGACATTCGAGGAAACCGATACCGACGGCGACGGCCTGATCAGCGCTGATGAAGCTGCCAATGTCGAAGGGCTGGATTTCGAAGCCGCCGACAACGACCACGATGGCACGCTCACGGTGGACGAGTACGAAATCGCTTTGGAGAACTTACCGCCGGATACCGACGCTAACTCTCCCAACGAAGCCGACGAAGCCGACGAACCAGACAAGCCGACCCCTCCCGCAACCCCAACAACTGCGCCGACGCCAGCCAAACCGACGGTCGGTGCTAATCCCCCCGCGCAGACACCAGCGAGCGCGCCGCAGGTCAAATCGCCGCCTAGTACACCTTCAGGCAATACCAGCGCACCACCCGCGACGCCATCAACCCCACCAACTCCACCAGCTTCGCCAACTCCACCGACTCCACCCAAACCCTAATCAGCTAGGCGTCTGGACCAAACAAATCCCCGCTACCGGCCGGATTGCCGACAGCCGTCAGCCCGAAATGGCGATAAGCGTGCGCTGTTGCCACCCGCCCACGCGGGGTACGCATTAAAAAACCCTGCTGAATCAGAAACGGTTCTAACACGTCTTCAATGGTGCCGCGCTCTTCGCTCAGGGCCGCCGACAGAGTATCCAGACCCACCGGCCCGCCACCAAACTTATCAATCATCAGCCACAGCAAGCGCCGGTCCTGCTCATCGAAACCGCGATCATCCACTTTCAGCAAATCCAGAGCCAGTTTAGCGACCTCGACAGTGATCCGCCCATCCGCGCGGACCTGCGCGAAATCGCGCACGCGCCGCAGCAGCCGATTAGCAATGCGTGGCGTGCCCCGCGAACGGCGACCAATCTCCATCGCGCCCTCGGGGCAATCGGTCTCAATGGCGAGAATCCGCGCCGACCGGGCCACGATTTCGGTCAATTCCTCCGGCGTGTAAAACTCCAGGCGATGCACAATCCCAAAACGGTCGCGCAGCGGCGAGGTCAACAAACCCGCGCGAGTCGTGGCACCGACCAGGGTAAACGGCGGTAAATCGAGCTTGATCGACCGGGCCGCCGGCCCTTCACCGATCAGAATATCGATCTGGTAATCCTCCATCGCCGGATATAACACTTCCTCTACGACCGGGCTTAAGCGATGAATCTCGTCGATGAACAACACATCGCGTGGCTCCAGATTGGTCAGCAGCGCCGCCAGATCGCCGGGTCGTTCAATGACCGGCCCCGATGTCTGGCGCAGGTTGACGCCCATTTCAGCGGCGACGATATGCGCCAGCGTCGTTTTGCCCAGGCCTGGTGGCCCGAACAGTAAAACATGATCTAGCGCCTCACTGCGTCCGCGCGCGGCTTGGATATAAATCTCCAGTTGCTCACGCATGGCTTGCTGACCGATGTATTCGGCCAAGCGGCGTGGGCGCACTGCCCGATCCAGCGTGGCATCCTCACTGCGCGCGGTCGGGGAGATGAGACGATCCGATGGTTCCATGGCGATGGTGATTTAGGACGAATTGGGGAAATGTGTCACAGCCAACGGTCAGGGCATGTGACCGGCATTGGAACGACTAACACGAAGGCAGAGACACTCCACTCAGCGGCGCACGCTGGCTTGCAACGCCTGCCGGATAATCGCTTCGCTGGTTAATCCTTCCGGCGCGATGGTTTGCACCATCCGCGCAGCGTCTGGCAATCGGTAGCCCAGCGCCACCAAAGCGCTGATGGCGTCATCGACCGGGTTAATGGCCAGGGCACCTGAGCGCTCACCGGGTAAGGTCACTACTGTGGGATCTAGGCCCAGCTCGCCGACGCGATCACGCATCTCAATGATCAGGCGCTCAGCGGTTTTTTTGCCAATGCCGGGCAAACGGGTCAGCGCGGCTGCGTCGCCCTCGCGCACACAACGGCCAAACAGATCCACGCTCATTCCCGACAAGATCAGCAAGGCGACGCGCGGCCCGATACCGGTCACCCGGATCAGATTACGAAACAGCGCTCGCTCGCTCGGCGTCGCAAATCCATACAGCGTGTGAGCGTCTTCGCGCACGGCCAGATGCGTATGCAGCATGACGTCCGCGCCGATCTCCGGTAAGGTTTGGAATGTGGTCAGCGATGCCTCCAACTCGTAGCCCACTCCATTGGCGTCAATCAGCAGCCAGGGCGGTTGCTTCCAGGCCAGCACGCCGCGCAAACGACCGATCACCGCCGTCTCCCGGCCTGTACCACCGCCGCGCCGAGTCGTTGCTGAGTTTGTCGGGTATGGCCATGGCAAATCGCCACTGCCAACGCATCAGCGGCATCCGCCGCCGGCGCCTCCGCCAGCTTCAGTAACAACTTCATCATGTGCTGCACCTGAAGCTTGTCCGCCGCGCCACTCCCTACCACAGCCTGTTTAATCGCCCGTGGCGCGTACTCATTAACCGACAATCCCGCCATCACCACGGCACATAATGCCGCGCCACGCGCTTGGCCAAGCTTGAGTGCAGAATCGGGATTGCGATGCATAAAGACTTGTTCGACCGCCACTTCCTGTGGCTGATAAGTCCGCACAACCGTGGTGATTTCCTCAAAGATCGTTTTCAACCGCTCCGGCAAGGGGCGGTCGCTCGCGGTCTGGATGCAACCGCTGGCGATATAACAACGGCGTGGGCCATCGATATCAATGATGCCATAACCGGTGATCCGCGAACCGGGATCGATGCCCATGAGCCGGATGGTCGTCACGCCTAGAGTTTCGCCAGAATGTCATCGGGGATATCGGCGTTGGAATAGACATTCTGGGTGTCATCCAAATCTTCCAGCAACTCCAGCAGCTTGACCATCTTCTGGGCATCTTCAAAACCCAGGGTGATATTGGACGCAGCGCGCTGGGTGACTTCAGCGGCTTCCGGCTCCAGCTTGGCCGCTTGCATGGCTTCCTTGACCTGGGAAAAGGCACTGGGTGTGGTCAGCACATCCACCGAACCATCGGGATAGCTCACCACATCCTCCGCGCCCGCTTCAATGGCGACTTCCATGATGCGCTCTTCATTGCAACCGACCGAATAGTTCAACACCCCTTGTTCGGTAAACTGGAATCCTACCGACCCGCTGGTACCGAGATTGCCACCGCATTTGCTGAAAGCGTGGCGGACTTCCGCGACCGTGCGGTTGCGGTTATCGGTCATGGCATCGACCATCACGGCCACGCCGCCAGGCCCATAACCTTCGTAGCGAATTTCTTCGTATTCAACCCCTTCCAGGCCACCGGTGCCGCGTTTGATCGCACGCTCAATGGTGTCTCTGGGCATGTTAGCGGTAAGCGCCTTGTCCATCGCCAGCCGCAATCGAGGGTTGGCACTCGGATCGCCCCCACTCATACGCGATGAGACTGTAATCTCGCGGATTAAGCGCGTGAACAGTTTGCCGCGCTTGGAATCTTGGGCGTTTTTCCGATGCTGGATATTGGCCCATTTACTATGTCCTGCCATGAAAAGCCTCGTGCCTTGAAAACCTGTCAAAACCAGTGATCAGTTTATCAGGATTTTCTGCCAGAGACCCTCGATTCATCAAGCTGCTAGGGGATAGGACGACCCCCAGCCTCTGCGCCTGGGTTGGTTGGGGCGGTCGATTTGTGCGGATTGGTGAGCGTTCGATTTTCGGCCGCTCGTCCGATTTTCAATCATTCGATACACACTGCATTATTTTATTGCAATGCAATACTACGCCTTGTTTTATCAATAGCCACGATGTGTTCTGATTATGCTGCATTGCAGCTATCATCCGTGGCACGGATATTTCGGGCGCCGGGCCGGGCTTAGGTTTGGTGTCTACGGCTGCGGGGATTTGTTAAGCTGCCAGGCAGGCAATCTTCAGTGCAAGAGGCGGACTGAATGATTGATTTTTCCAGGACCGCTTCGGGTTTCGTTGCAGCGCCGCCATTCCCAGGCAACAGCACAGCACTGTGCAGACCTGGCTTTGGCGCTTAAGCCATCTAAAACAGGCTCTTCGCTAAAGATTGATATCCTAAGCCCTGGAAAAAATTCCCACCCGCAATCTTCCCGCCTCTCTGCAAGCCGCATTGCCTAGCTTTAATGAATGCAAACTTTCTTTGAGGAACCCTGATGACATTGAATTTTACGATGGTGCCCGCACAGCCCATAGTGCGTGGTGTTCTTATCTTGCTGCTGTTTATCCTGGCAGCGGGCGCGCTGCCCGCGCTGGCGGCGACAGCCCACGTCAGCGAGGCCAATCTGGTATTGCCCGATTTGAGCGATACGTCGCTGGCGGCGTTCTTTGGCGGCGCGTCGGGCTGGTCGCTGCTGTTTGTCGGCCTGCTGGTCTGTCTCGGCGGCCTGGTCTTCGGCGGCGTCATTTACTACCAGATCGTGCGCCTGCCGGTGCATCGCTCCATGGCTGAGGTCAGCGAACTGATCTATGAGACCTGCAAGACCTACATGATCACCCAGGGCAAGTTCCTGCTGATCCTGGAAGCGTTCACGGCAGTCATCATGATCGGTTATTTCTACTTCATTCAGCAGCTTCCCGTGTCCGATGTCAGCCTGATCCTGGCCTTTTCGCTGGTCGGCATCGCCGGTTCCTACCTGGTGGCCTGGTTCGGCATCCGCATCAACACCCTGGCCAACAGTCGCACCGCCTTCGCCTCGCTGGCGGCCAGACCCTTTCCGGTCTACGCCATTCCGATCAAGTCGGGTATCGCGATTGGAATGCTGTTGATCTCGACCGAGCTGTTGATCATGCTCGGCATCATGCTGTTCGTGCCGCCATCGCTGGCGGGCAAATGCTTCATCGGTTTCGCCATTGGCGAATCGCTGGGCGCGGCGGCGCTGCGTATCGCCGGCGGCATCTTCACCAAGATCGCCGACATCGGCTCGGATTTGATGAAGATCGAGTTCGGCATCCAGGAGGACGACGCCCGCAATCCCGGCGTGATCGCCGACTGCGCCGGCGACAACGCGGGCGATTCGGTCGGCCCCACCGCCGACGGCTTCGAGACCTACGGCGTCACCGGCGTCGCGCTGATCAGCTTCATCATGCTGGCGGTGCCGGAACCGGCGGTGCAGGTGCAACTGCTGGTCTGGCTATTCGTCATGCGGGTGATGATGATCATCGCTTCGGGCATTTCCTACTTCGGCAATAGTCGGCTGGCCGAGCAGCGCTACGCCGACAAGTCACGTTTTGATTTCGAGGAACCGTTGACCTCGCTGGTCTGGATCACCTCCGGCGTTTCGCTGGTGCTGACCTTCTTCGTGTCGTATTTGCTGATCGGTCACTTCGTGGTCGATGGCAAAATTTACGGCCATCTGTGGTGGCAACTGTCGCTGATCATCACCCTGGGCACGCTGGCGGGCGCGATCATTCCCGAAGTGGTCAAGGTCTTCACCTCGACCAATTCCAAACACGTCCGCGAAGTGGTGACCGCCTCCAAAGCAGGCGGGGCCAGTCTGAACATCCTGTCCGGGATTGTCGCCGGTTATTTCTCGGCGTTCTGGATTGGGGTGATCATCGTGGCGCTGATGGCCGGGTCTTATCTGCTGTCGCAATTTCAACTGACCGCCGTGATCAATCCCGATCTCGCGAAGGCCACCATGATGGCGGCGGTGTTTTCGTTCGGACTGGTCGCGTTTGGTTTCCTCGGTATGGGGCCGGTGACGATTGCCGTGGACAGCTACGGCCCGGTCACTGACAACGCCCAGTCGGTCTATGAGTTGTCCACCATTGAGCAAATTCCTGGCATTGAGGAGGAAATCAAGCGGGATTTCGGCTTCGATCTCGATTTCCGTTCCGCCAAATTCCTGCTGGAAGAGAACGACGGCGCGGGTAACACCTTCAAGGCGACCGCCAAGCCGGTATTGATCGGCACGGCAGTGGTCGGTGCGGCGACCATGGTATTTTCCATCGTCATGCTGTTGACGGCGGGACTGACCGAGAATCTGGATAAGCTGTCATTGCTGCATCCGCCTTTCCTGCTCGGTCTGATCAGCGGCGGCGCGACTATCTTCTGGTTCTCCGGGGCCAGCACCCAGGCGGTCTCGACCGGCGCTTACCGGGCGGTGGAGTTCATCAGCACCCATATCCGGCTCGATGAGGTCATCAAAGCCTCGCAGAAAGACAGTAAAAAGGTCGTCGAGATTTGCACGATCTACGCGCAAAAAGGCATGTTCAACATCTTTCTGGCGGTGTTCTTCGGCACCCTGGCCTGTGCCTTCCTCGAACCGTTCTTCTTCATCGGCTACCTGATTTCGCTAGCGATCATCGGGCTGTACCAAGCGGTGTTTATGGCCAACGCCGGTGGCGCCTGGGACAACGCCAAGAAAATCGTCGAAACGGAAATGCACGCCAAGGGCACCGACCTGCACAATGCCTCAGTGGTCGGCGATACCGTGGGCGATCCTTTCAAGGACACCGCGTCGGTGGCGATGAACCCGATCATCAAGTTCACCACCCTGTTTGGGCTGCTGGCGGTGGAAATGGCGGTGGGCTTGCAGGCGCAGGGCTATCAGGGCTTGGTCTGGCTGTTGGCTGCCGCGTTCCTGGCCGTCAATCTGGTGTTCGTGTACCGCAGTTTCTACGGGATGCGTATCGTCGCCAAGACCGCTGAACATTAATGGTTATTACGCCGCATCGTCGCTATGATGCTCTGAAGGGAGCAGTACACGCTTCCCTGCGTGCCGCGACGGTGAAGGCGAATCCAGAACATTGATTCTTCTAATAAAGGACCGATCACATGTCTATCCATCTCTACTATTCATTGATTCCAGAAGCGCTGATTGCCTCCATGCTGCCGCCCGAAAAGTTCGGCCAGTATTACGCGACGGGGCACAAGTTCAAATCGAAGGGCCAGGCGGTGTTCTTTGAAGTCGATCCGAACTACCGGCATCCGTATTTCGACATTGACGGCTGTTATAAGCGCTGCGTGGCCAAGGCCGACGGCTCACCCAAAAATTCGATCTACGTTTCGATGTATCGGGTGACGGAACATCTTCCCGTCAGCGCCCTGGGCAAGATGTACCTGACCACGGCAATGGGCGAAACGCTGGGCTTGAGCCGTGGGGAGGCGCTGCCGAAGGTCGAGAAGGAACTGCACATGTATCAGGACCTTGCGCCAATCAACAGCCTGGTGGTGAGCGTGTTTGATCCGGCTGCTTACTATGCCGATGTGGTGACCAAGCCCTCCCATTCGTTCCGCTTTCCTGGCATGTGCTTCGTCGAACTGGAATTGGGGATGCTGGCGCGTGATCCGGCGAACGGTCGAGAGGGCGATTTGCCGTATTCCTTCATGCAGCACCTGCGCGAGGCGTTGATGGAGCTGGAGCCGGTCTCGAAGCAGAACAAGCTGGTGCATCGCGTCCACTCGCTCGAATTCCCGTTCCGCATGGTCAAAAACGGCTTTTTTGCGGGCATCGGTGAGGAACTAGTTTATTACCCGATGCTCTCTCCCGTCGTCCTGAGAAAGGATCACAGCAACTGGTGGCGCTCGGCCAATCTGTAGCAAACGCGGAACCGCTCCAGGTGGGTAACCCCTGGAACGGTTATCTATGAAGCGATCATCGCCCGGCTGGAACACTATGCGTGGCCGGGCAATGTCCGGGAACTGCATAACGTGATCGAGAGCATGGTCTTGATGAGCGACCATCCGGTGCTTGGGGTCGAGGACTTACCGCTTGATTTTATGGCCGATGTAGCGGGCGATGAAGCAGGCGCCAGTGCGGCATTCAGACTCTCCGAGAGCGAAGCCGATCTCATCCGGCGTGCGATTGCCGCCACCCACGGTAATCTGACTCGTGCCGCCCGCGAGCTTGATATTGCCAAAAGGACCTGTTTGGAAACTCAAAGCTGGGAGGATACCGGCACTTTATCGTCTTGCCATGCGGAAAAGGCCGCATGGCGAAACCGGCCGGTGGCGAAGAACGCGATAGCCTGGGCAACTGCGGTGGGGTCCACCAGCATCTGCATGTGCGACACCGGCAAACAAATATGATCGCTCAAGCCGGAAAACTGGGTTTCGACCACCGCGATCATCCCGTCGGAAGGTGCCGGCATACCGGGAAATAAAAGCCCAAAACCGATATTTAAAGTACCCGCGATGGAGCCGATGCGGTTAGAGGCCACCCAAGGTGGTGCATCGCCCAGCAGTCCACCCTCCAAACCCCGACCAACGCAGAAGCCCAGACCAGTCCCGTGCATGATCTGCGCGGCGTAGCTGCCCTGATGAGGTGTGCCCATCGTCACCACCTGGCCGGGTTTCTGCTTCGGATAGATATGAAATAAATGCCGCACCACCAACCCGCCCATGCTGTGAGCAAGAAAATGAATGATCGGGGTATCGACTTGGCTCAACAGCGCCTGGAGATCGTGGGCATTTTCCGCTGGGGATCGGGTCATGCTGGGATAAGAGTAGTTGATGGTCTGATAACCCGATTCCTCCAACCAATACTCCAGCAAGCGCATCCACAGGCCATGGACATACAAGCCATGCACTAGCACTACCGTTTCTCGCCGCGCTGTCATTGTCGTTATCTCCGCTGCGTTTTATCGCGCTGACCGTGAGCGCTTATTCTAGCGAAATCCGCTGGGCGGCGTTTTCAGGATTTACCGGTTTTTCATCCTTTCGAAAAATTTCTGTCATCCGATTGCAATAGTGTAAAAACAACACTAATATATTAGTGTAATCTCAACACCATGATCGGATGCCAGGCGATGACCCTGAGGATACCGCTGCTTCTGACCGCCGAGATCGTACCGTTTGCGATCTGCACCGAACGCTTGGCGGTGTTGTTGGTACAACAGGCAACGACCTGGCGACTACCAGGCGGACCTGTGGGTGGCGAGGAAGATTTGGATGCCGCCGCGCGCCGTCATTTGGCGGAGCAAACCGGCCTGGGCGAAATCTATCTGGAGCAGCTTTATACCTTTGGAGAACCTAACCGGGATAGCGGGCAACGGGCAGTAGCGGTGGCTTATTACGCGCTGGTTCGTGCCGGGTTTTCGTTGGCTGATGCGGTTCCGGCCATCGCAGAAACTCGCTGGGTCGCGGTGGACGACATGCCGGTTCTGGCGCTGGATCATGCTGCTATCGTCACACTGGCCCGGCGCCGGTTAGCGGCCAAACTGGCGTATTCGACCATCGCTCTACAGCTAATGCCGGAGTGTTTCACCCTGAGCCAGTTACAGGCCGTGCATGAAATCATTTTGGGAGAGCTGTTGGACAAGCGCAATTTTCGCAAGCGCATCTTAGCACTGGATTGCATCGAGGCGACCGGAGAGATGGCGCGGCAGTATGGCCATCGCCCGGCACGATTATTCCGGGCCAAGCGTCCCGGCCAGGTTGATTTTATCAAGTGACGCGGCCGCAGCCGGTCGCCGGAGAACTATCATGAGCGCTGTCGCTTCCCCGATCATCTTGCAGGATCGTCGCTTGTCACCCGCACAAGTACCGCCCACCGTAGTCGAATCATTGGATGCCATGGAACGGGAGCGGCTCGTGGCCAAGATCAAGCGCCTGTTGGTCGAGCAGGACGCCACGCTGGTGGCCCATTACTACACCGCACCAGAACTGCAAGAACTGGCGGACGCCACCGGCGGCTATGTCTCCGATTCGCTTGATATGGCCCGCTTCGGCGCTGAATCGAAAGCTAGCACCCTCGTCGTGGCCGGCGTGCGGTTCATGGGCGAAACCGCCAAGATTCTTAATCCTGAGAAGCGGGTACTGATGCCTGACTTACAGGCGGAATGCTCGCTGGATTTAGGCTGCCCGGCCGATGAGTTTGCCGCATTCTGCGACCAGCATCCCGACCGGACGGTGGTGGTCTATGCCAACACCAGCGCCGCAGTCAAAGCACGTTCCGACTGGGTGGTCACTTCGGGCATTGCTCTGGAGCTGATCAGCCATCTGGCCGAGCGCGGTGATAAGTTGATCTGGGCACCGGATCGGCATTTAGGCGCCTATATCCAGCGCGAAACCGGTGCCGACATGTTGCTGTGGGGCGCCGCTTGCGTGGTGCATGAAGCATTTAAAGCCGATGGCTTGCGTAAGCTGCGCGCCGAACACCCCGACGCCAAGGTATTGGTCCACCCCGAATCACCGCTGGATGTCATCGCCCAGGCTGATGTGGTAGGTTCGACCACCGCGATAGTCGAAGCCGCTCGCAAATTGTCAGCGAAAAAATTTATCGTTGCCACTGATAACGGCTTGTTTCACAAGATGAAACAGATTGCCCCCGACAAGGAGTTCCTTGAAGCCCCGGTAGCCGGCAAGGGTGCCACCTGCGTCAGTTGCGCCCATTGCCCATGGATGGCGATGAACGGCTTGCGCAACCTGGCCCGCGTGTTGGAAACCGGTGCGAATGAAATCCAGATCGACGAAGCGATTCGTGCCCGCGCGGCGGTTCCGATCCGCCGCTTGCTCGAATTTGCCAAGCAGCGTAAGCGGGTCGTGCTCGGCAACAACGATGCGTGAGCGCGAAAAAGCGACTTTTTCCTAACCCAGCGCAGGGTTTCACTCAGGGCGTGCCGTTTCTCCCCAAGGCACGCCCCAGCCCGCCGCTCAATTCACGCCCGACTGTCTGGCCAGAAACTCCGCACAACCATCGGCCGGCAGCGGGCTGCTGAAATAATAGCCTTGGGCTATATCGCAACCGTGCTCGCGCAGAAAGTTGAGCTGCGCTGAGGTCTCGACACCTTCGGCAATGACGGTTAAGCGCAAGCTCTTCCCCAACTGGATGATCGCGGTGGCAATGGCCGCATCGTCAGGGTCGGCTGGAATATCCCGCACGAAAGATTGGTCGATTTTGAGATGATCGACGGGAAACTGTTTGAGGTAGCTCAAGCTGGAATAGCCGATTCCGAAATCGTCAACGGCAAACCGCACCCCACGCGCCCGCAGTCGGTGCATGGTTTGGATCATCTTGTCGGTATCGCGCATCAGCAGGCTTTCGGTCAGTTCTAGCTCCAGGAGATGTGGGGCCAAGCTTTGGCTTTCCAGCGCGGTGATGACCTGCTTTTCGAGGTCGGGCTGCAACCATTGTGGGGCCGACAGATTGACCGCGATGGGTACCGCCGGCAATCCGGCATCCTGCCAGCGCCGTGCCTGAGCGCAGGCCGTCCGCAGCGTCCATTCACCGATGGCACTGATCAAGCCAGCTTCCTCGGCGATAGGAATAAATTTGATCGGTGAAATCAAGCCCTTGTCAGGATGACGCCAGCGAATGAGGGCTTCCATCCCAGTCACCCGGTAGGTCGCTAGGTCGATTTGCGGTTGGTAATGCAGGATGAACTCTTCCCGTTCCAAGGCTTGGCGCAATTGGTTACTTAAGATGAATAGCTCTGATACCCGGACATTAAGCTCGGAGGTAAAAAATACATAATCGGCACGCCCGGCCGCTTTGGCGTGATACATCGCGCTGTCAGCGAAGCGAATGAGGGTCATCGGATCTTCGCTATCGACGGGATATACACTGATCCCAATACTGGCATTGACGTGCATGATGTGATGGTACAAAGCAAATGGCGCCCGCAGCGCCCGTAGCAGATGCTCCGCCACTCGGCCGGCAAAGGCCGGTTCAGCCATATCCGGTAACACCAGGATAAACTCGTCACCGCCCTGGCGTGCCAACGTGTCCTCCTGCCGGACCGAATCGCGCAGGCGTTCGGTAACAGCGCGCAGCAACTGGTCACCGATATCATGACCCAGCGAATCGTTGAGCGTCTTGAAGTGATCGAGATCTAGAAACAGGATTCCGACATAATGTTGTTTGCGCCGAGCGCCATGGATCGCTTGTGATAGTCGATCCAATAACAAGGTTCGGTTAGGCAGCCCAGTCAGGGGATCGTGGGTCGCCATATGCTGGATGTGCTGGGCAACGACTTCGCGCTGGGTTTCGCGGTCAAACAGATCGAGAGCGAAAGAGACTTCACCGGCTAAATTGGTGAGTAATCCGGTGATGTCATCGGCGAAAAAGCCGAGTTCCAACGCACAGGCGGTTAGACAACCGATCACCCCGCCGCTGCGGCGCAGCGGAAACGCCGCGGCCGCCCGCACGCCCAGGTGATTGGCCCACTCTTGCCATGGCCCGCTGTCCGGGTCGTTTAGGAAGTCGTTGCTGACCACCGGATTACCCAAACGAAATGCCATACCGCAAGGCCCCATCCCTTCAGCTAGGCTGGGATCAGTGGTGGCGTGGGGCACCGTCGGGTGAAGCGCAAGCGCGGCTGGCGTACCGGCGTAGGCGGCGGCTTCCAGCCAAGACGTTTCCGGGTTCACGAAACTGATCGACACCAGCACGATCTGCTCCAACTCGGCCACAATCTGGCAGACCTGCCGGAACAGGTCATCCGGCTTAGCCTGCCTCATAATCGCGGCGTTCGTGCGACTGAGCGCGGCATATAGACTGTTCAGGCGCACGACTTTTCGTTCCACTAGCTTTTGCGCGCTCATGTCGCGGACGGCGGCAACTGTAATCGTGTGGCCCTTATAGTTGAAATGCCGCACCCAGAGATCGGCCGGAAAGGCGGTCCCATCCTTGCGGCGATGCCAGCGATCCATCAGCCGCCGCGATTCGGCGCGTGGCAATTGCGCATCGCTCGTGGGATCGCTGGCTAGATCGATATCCTTCAGTGCCAGCAACTCTTTCCGCGAGTAACCATACAGCGTGCAAGCCGCCGGATTGACGGTCAGGATGCGCCCATCGCGACCATCGACCAAAAACAAAGCATCCCCAATGGTGGCGAACACGTTGCGATATTTCAGCTCACTAGCGTGCAAAGCCGCTTCGATCTTTTTGCGATTGGTAATATCTTCCTTGATGGCGAGGAAATGGGTAGTCGTCCCCCGTTCGTCGCGCAAGGGTGCAATTGCAGTCAATTCCCAATACAGGGTTCCATCCTTACGGCGATTGCAAAACTCGCCGCGCCACTCGTTGCCGGCCAGGATCGTTTGCCACAGTCGCCGATATTGTTCCGATGCGGTGCGACCGGATTTGAGAAAACGAGGATTGGCGCCGATGGCTTCGGCTTCGGTATAGCCGGTTACCTGGGTAAATTTCGGGTTAACGTATTCGATGATGCCTTCACAATCGGTGATCATTACCAGGTTGGCGCTTTGTTCAATGGCCCGCGAAAATAGGCGCAATTGCTGTTCCGCCCGCTGTCGCTCCTGAATTTCAGCAATCAGTTCCTCCCGTTGCCGGAAAAACTCCTGGATCAGCCGAGCCAACTGGCCAAACTCGGTACGCTCATCGGCCAGCCCAGCGAGTGGGGCCGCATCCTGATGGTGCAGGCTTCGGGAAATCAGGTACAGCGGCCGGCTGATGGAATGGCACAGGCCGATAAACAGCACGATCAAAATTAGCAAGCTGACGGCCAAGAACTTCTGGAATCCGCTATCTTGCAAAATCAGCATACCAGCCAGGAACAGGCCCATAAGAAAGAGCGGCACGCCGACAATGCTGATTTGGATCTTTCTGATCGGCTGTTTCAAGAGGGGGTCTCCTGCTGCCCCAGCAAACCGGCCGTGCTTCCCTTCATCCGATGGCGGTACACGCTATAGGCATCGGCGCTATAAACGGTCAGGGCCAACCAGATACAGCCGAAGGCTGCGAGATGCAATGCGGTAAAGGGTTCCCGATAAACCACAACCGCCAACAGAAACTGCAAGGTCGGCGTCAGGTATTGAATCAAGCCCACCACGGAAAGATGGAGCCGACGGCCAGCTTCCAAAAACATCACCAGTGGAATCACGGTCACTAAGCCAGCAGCGGACAGCAATCCATCGGTTTCTCGATCCAGCGCACCGAACGCACCGCTACCGTTCACCCCAAGCACGAGCAGAAATAACAAGGCCACCGGTGCCAGCAACCCGGTTTCCACAGCCAATCCCAGGATAGCAGCGTGGCCATCTTTTTTCCGCAGCAGCCCATAGCCCCCAAAACTTAAGGCCAAAGCCAGGGAAATCCAGGGAAAGGTGCCATAGCCCACGACCAGGATCAGTACCCCACCCGCCGCGATGGCCACTGCAAGCCAGTGAAGGGGTTTTAAGCGCTCACCCAGCACCAACACACCCAAGAGCACATTGACCAAGGGATTGATGTAATAACCCAGGCTGGCTTGCAAAATCCGGCCGTTTTGCACCGTCCAGATGTAAAGTAGCCAATTGGCGGCAATCAACAGCGTCGTGCAGAGGTAAAAGCCTAGGCGGCGCGGATCGCGCAGCGCATTCAACAAGGTTTGTCCCTCTCCCCGCCAAAAGATCAGCGCCAGCAACAACACAGCCGACCACACGATGCGATGCGCCAGCACTTCCAACGCGGAAACGTGATGGAGCCATTTGAAATATACCGGAAACAGGCCCCAGATACTAAAGCAGCCCAGCGCATAGAGGACGCCGGCAAGATGAGCGGCGGACGACAGGGAGGAAGCCGGTCGCAATACAAGCGGCATGGCGCGCCGACCTCGATCTAGGTGGGAAACGCGACGAAAGCCCGCCAGCCGGCGATAACGGCCAGCAGCAGAAATAACCCACCACTCAGCCGGTGCAGGAGATACATCGGCAACCGGCGCAAAACAGTCTGCCCCGCCCACACACCCAGGGCCGAGGTAGCAGCTAAAGCCAAAGTTCCGCCGATCCAGACCGGCAAGGCAGCCCCCGTCCCCGCCAATCCCGCGACCGCCAGTTGGGTCTTGTCCCCCAGCTCGGCCAGAAAAATCAGGGCAAATGCCGACAGAAACACACTACGGCCATCCGGCTCGCGGATATCGGCCGCCTCCTCGCCGGCTTCCCGAAATGCACGCCAGCCGAAAACCGCGAACAAAACAGCCACCGCAGCGGCAACCAACCATTGCGGTAACCAAGCCGCTACAGCCGCACCAAACAGCACCGCCAACAAATTTAACAGAGCAAACGCGCTAATCGCACCGAGCAATACTGGAGCAGGTGGGTGGCGGGCGGCTAAGGTCATGCAGACTAACTGGGTTTTGTCCCCCAATTCGGCTAGCGCGACCACGCCAAGTGTCGTCGAAGCGGTCACCAAAAAATCGTTCATAATTCTGACTAATTATAGTTCGTGTTGTCATCGTTCAAGATGAACGATACTGTCAATGTAACGCTTTTTCGGCTGGTCCTGGATAGAACTTATAGAACATTAGCCGTAGCAGAATGGCCGTATCAATGGATTTTAGCCTATTGATCCCCACAAAAAAATTAAACCCCACTTCTTTGAGGCTTAGATCAAGGATATCCCTGTCGCCGGTTCCAGTATCGCCAAGACTTGCCGAGGTTCCAGCTTTCCTTTGAAGAAAATAACTGGACCCGGTACGTCATGGAAATCGTCCGCACCCGCATTCAGCCGATCCGAAACCGCGACAATCAAATCCGGCATCGCGGCGCGGCGCAATTTCTCCAGCTTGCGGCGCAGATAGTCCGGGTGCCAGAAGCCCATGATTTCGACATGCACCAAGCGGCCGTCCGGGTGGCGCAAGGCAAAGTCAGGTACGAAGACCGTGCCTTTCAGATCGACGATTTCGACTTCCCGCTCCAGCGTCCACGGAGTACCCAACTTCTCCCAGCGCCGGGCGAAGGTTTCTTCCAGCAAGCTATCGTAAGCCGGCGGCGGCTTTTGCAGCGGCTTAAGCGGTGATTGTGAATCCAGTCGATAACTGAATTCCGCGCCATCTCGCTGCAAAACGGCTTCCATCTCCCAGCGGCTGACCCGCAGCAACGCCGGCAGAAACATCGCCATTTGCAGACCGTATTTGCGAGTTTGTTTAAACAGACTGGCCGGCCCATCGACGTAAATCTGGTAACCGTCATCCAGGTGGCCTTCGACCGCGTACATCAGCCCATGAAATTTGAGGTGCTGGAACAGCCGCCGGTATTCGCCGGGGACATTGCGGTGAGCGGTCAAGCGCAGATAAAGCGCCGAATAGAGCAAGCCTTGCGCCTGTGCCAGATTGTAACGGTCAATCAACTGGTCAGCGGTGAACTCTGGCAAGGCCACCAATAAATGGTTTTCCGGTAGATCAGCATAGAGCGCCTCGCGCAAGGTCTCAGCTTCCAGGCGATAGCGTGGCGCCACGTCTTCCAGCACTTCTCGCGCTTGGGCTTCACCATAGCCGCCGCGCTCGGCGGCTCGTGTAAACACCTCGCGGCGCAACGCCTCCGGCTCCAGTTCCCCAATCGCCAGCGCAAATTCAGCGGCGTTCAAGGCCAGGTGAGCGAAACCACGCACGATCCGATAATCGGGCGAATCACCTTCCAACGCCCGCAGCGCGGCATCCAGCTCACCGCGCGTGCGCTGGCGATGCTCACCGAGTAATCGCAAAACCTGCTCGGCCCAGACGTGTTGCTCGCGGCGTAAAAAGCGTGGATAGACCTGGGCACCACGCTTAACGGAGAACAGCAACTCGGAAGGCAGCATCGGTCAGCGTGGCTTATGCGGTCTGTTGCCGCCTTCGCCCTGGCGCTCTCGCTCAGCGTCGGCGGGAGATCGCTCGAATAAGGCGAGTGTTGCTGTGATGCGTTCGGCTTTTTGGCTGGCCTCAGGGGGAGAGCGCCGCCGATCCGCCACTCGCTCCTCGCGGGTTTCGCGGGCGATCACTTCATACAAAATGGCGCGTTTGCCATCGCCGCGCCGCAGGATACGCCCCAGGCGTTGCACGAATTCCCGCGCTGAGGCGCTACCGGAAAGGATGACACCGATGGAGGCATCCGGCACATCCACGCCTTCATTCAACACGTTGCTGGTGACAATGGCGGTATAAAGGCCAGTTTTGAAACCATCCAAAAATGCCTGGCGCTCCTTGATCGGGGTTTGATGAGTGAGACAAGGCACCAGAAAGCGTTGGGAAACCTCATAAGCGGTCGCGTTATCTTCGGTAAAAATCACCGTTTTGTTGCCGGCATGGTTGGCGAAAATCATTCCCAGCGCGCGCAGTTTTCCTGGCGTGGCATGAGCGATGCGGCGGGCATCACGATGGGCACGCATGGCCCGACGGCCCTCGACACTGCGCGCCGACAGCATCACGAATCGGTTCCAGCCCTCCAGGGTACTCAGAGATAAGCGGTTGGCCTGCAAGAAGCTATTGCGCTCCTCCAATGCCTGGCTATAAGCCAACCGTTCTGCTGGGGAAAGATCGACATGAACGGGTCGCACCTGAAAATCTGCCAATACATCGCCCGCCAACTGTTCCGGCCGCTTGCGATAAATGATCGGCCCGACCAAGGTGGGCAGGTCAGCATCACGGCCATCACCCCGCTCTGGCGTGGCGGTCAGACCCAGTCGGTAGGGCGCTAGCGAAAATTCGGCAATAGCCCGATAAAATTCGGAGGGTAAATGATGGGCTTCATCAAAGATCAACAGGCCGAAGCGGTCGCCCAGACGCTCGATATGACGAGCCGCCGAGTCGTAAGTGGCGATGGTCAGCGGCTGTGGTTCGTGGTAACCGCCACCGAGCAGGCCGATCTCCTGATCGGGAAATGCAGCCCGCAGTAGCGCATACCATTGCTGCATCAGATCCAGGGTCGGCACCAGGATCAGCCCATCGCGCCGTGCCCAGCACAGCGCCAGGAGACCGACTAAAGTTTTACCGGCTCCGGTTGGCAGCACCACAACACCCCGTCCCTTAGCGGCCTGCCAAGCGGCCAGCGCTTCGCGCTGGTGCGGATAAGGCACCATTTCCAGCGCACAACTCAATTCCCGGCGCTGATAACGCGGTGCCTTGTTGCGGGCTAGTTCACCTTTGAGCGGGCCAATGATGGCGTTGTAACAACTCGCCGGGGCACGATAGGCATCCACACGCGGATCGTAACAAAACCAGTCATCAAGCCCGGTCGGCAGTTCGGCGACGCCTTCCAGCAACAGCGTGCCTCGGTCAAAGCGAAGCTGACGTTCCCCATCCTCGCGGCCGGTGCGGTATAAACCGGCAGTGTCCTTGGTGCGGTTGGTCAAACCCGTCTCCCGCCATCGGTTTCGGTGAAAAAATTTAGCTGACTTACAAACATCCGAATAGACTATTCGGAACGATCTCGACCAGCCGACAGGAGAGTATTGATCAGGGATCGATTGAGAATCATCCAAACACTGCTGGCCGCAATGACCGGCAGCATCAGATAGCCGAACTGATAACCCAGCGCCACCGCTTCCCGGCCCCACGGTGAGATGCCCACCCGACCGGCGATTTCAGGCCCTAGCTGGATCGAAAGGACTTTCAGAACCTCGAAAATGACTCCCCAAGCTTGGAATGGTAGCAGCGCCAGAGAGCCCAAGACCATCCGGCCCAGGGAAAAGAAACGCTCGTCAGCGGCGAACAACAACGCCATCAGTACGGGAAGGTTCCAGGAATACTTAAGCAGATTGACGGGGACGACAATCTCGGCGACGGACCCGGCCGGCGCGCTGGAAGGCAAGGCCGCTGGGATGGTGGTGGCAAAATGCAGGTCTTTACCATAACCGAGCACTTCGCTGATAACGCCAGGGGTAATCCAATCGAGCACCCAACGCGACAGCCAAACTACCGGCGCTCCAACTATTGGGGCCGCGTAGTACCAGATGGTAAACCACACTGGCAACCAAAACAGGGCCGCTAAGAAAAAGCGCCCCAACAGGCTAGATGGCTTGGGGAGAACCATTATGAGCCGACGGTAGACTGCGAATCCACAAGAGCCAGACAACCAGGGCGTCCAGCATAATCAGGGCCTGCCACACATAAAGATGTGCCCACTCGAACGCCGTCTGACTCCAAAGTCCCAGAAAAAACAGCGAGACAATGCGTACCAGATTGAGCACCTGAATAGCGAAAATACCGATGGCGATACCGGCCAGCCGATACCGACACGGCGCGGGAAACGCCAGCATGGCGGCGATCAGGATCAACATCGCCTCCACGCCGTTGCACCCAGCCGCGATTTCGACTGCGAACGGGGTAGCTACATCGCGGATCACCATGCCGACTGTTTCTACCTCCCGCCCAAGCAAATCCAGAGTTGCACCAGATGCCTTGGCCAAAACTCCGGTAAACGGCTCGACGAAAATCCGCTGTACCGGCGGGGTCAGCTCCGCCGTGAACAGCGCGGCCTGGATGGCGAGAAAGATCAGAAAAAATCGCAACATACTCTGCACCGCCCAGGTCTGCGCATCAAACCGTTCACGAGCTTGGCCCTATCTCCACCGCCGACTGCTCCCACGGATCATGGCATCCCGGCGCCGCGTCACCGCCAGCGCCATGACCATCAGCAAAGATAGGACGATCATTCCCCATTCCGATAAGGTTGGGATGCTGCCAACCCCAGGAACACGGAGGATACGAATATCCGTCGGATCGCGTCCACTGTTATTGTCGTCGGAGGCAATGCCATTTGGATCATTATCCGCTACTGCGCGGGCCTGATTGCTCGCGGTTTGTCCTCCGGTATTGGCATTGACCGTGACACGGAAGCTGATGGTCGCTTGCTCACCCGGTTTTAGGTCACCAACATTGACCCTTAATGGGCTTTCAGTGACCACGCTGCCACGGCTGGTCAGCACACTACCCGCAATGAGCGTGACCTGCGGCGGCAGCGCGTTATCGGTCACGATCACCTGGGTTGCCGTCGCGGAGCCGGTGTTTGACACCACCAGTGTGTAGAGGACCGTATCACCCGGATTGACAGCGGTGCCACCCGCCGCGTTGCCAGCGAGCGCCCCACGTTTTTGCAAATCCAGCTTCGGGGCGCCAGCGGCCGTCGTCGCGGTGATCACAGTCGGTTGCTCACCGTCGCCGGGATCGCCATTGCCATCGGTGAACACCGGGGTGGTGATCTGGGGCGAGGTCACCGTGCCTTGATTGCTGAATTCCTTCTCGGTAGGTGGTGGTGGTGCGCTAAATGTGTCAATTGTGGCATCAAACGTCAGCGTCAGGCTGCCATTAGCTGGCACGCTTAGGCCCGACCACGTCAAGGTGGGGCTACTAAAAGCTGCCACCGGGCTGGCACTGTTGTTGACATACGTCAAACCGGTTGGAACCTGATCGGTAAGCGTCAGATTGGTCAGTGCTGTCTGACCCGGATTGCGCAAAACGATGGTGTAGCGCAGGGTATCGCCCGCGTTCACCACACCGAGTGGCGTGATGTCATTCGACACGGCTACCCGCTTTTCAGCCCGCAAGGTGCTGTTCGTACCAGTCTGAGTGCCAATCGGTGTTTCGGTCGGCTGTGCGCCATTGCTCGGATCGTTGTCGGCATCGGTTGGGGTCGGCACGGTTCGTGGTGAGTCCACGGAGCCTTGATTGCGAACCACGAAGCCATTGGGCGTACTGTAACTGACTCTGACCTGGAAGCGGATGATTGCACTGGCGTGAGCCTTTAGCGTGCCGACATTCACGGTCAGAATCGGAGGGCTACCAGCGACACTGCCGGTCGGATTGCCGTTCAGGGTACTGCTGGCTGCGACATAGCTCGTGTTACCCGGAATTGGGTCAGTGAATACGACCCCGCTGATGTCCTCGTCACTGTTGTTGGTCAGCGTGATGCTGTACTCCAGCAGATCACCAGGCAAAGTCGTACCGCCGTTGACATCTCTGACGCTCTTGGCGGCACTGATCACCGCGTTGGCAGTCGGCGTGATTACGGCAGTCGCGGGGTCTGCATAGTTATTAAGCCCCGATCCGGCACCATCCGCACCCGTGCGACCACTATCGGAACCACCCGTCGCACCCGGCTGTGAGGCCCAGGTGACGGTTGCATTATTAGTCAGAGCGACGCCAATTGGCGCAGCGGCTGAGAGGCGTGCCCGGAATGGGATCGTTTTGGGCGCACCGCACGCCAGCGCACTGCTAAGGGTAAAGGTCAGTTCCTGACCATTCTGGGCCACCGTCACCCCACTGGGTAATGGACTGCCGCCCAACCCTATATAGGTCAGATATTGCGGCAGCGTATCTTTTATCACCAGATCATAGGCTGGTGTCCGACACTGGCCCGTAGCATCCGCGACCGGAGTCAGGGTTAGGTTGAACGTCACCTCATCGCCCAGGGAAACGCTACTGGGGCTAGCAGTCTTATCCAATGTCACCTGTGGTTCCACAACCGTGAGCTTGAGAGGCTCGATAACCCCGTTATTGGGATTACCGTCGGCGTCAAAATCCAGGCTCTTGGGCTGGCCGGCCTCGGTGTAGCTGACTGAGGCATTGTTACCCAGCGAGACACCCGCCTGATTAGCCAAGATGTTATCCACCCGTGCGATGAGCGTGACCAACACATACTCATCGTTGGGGTTAGTATCCGTCGCTATCGCCCGATTATTAACCTCACCAAAATCGAAGGTGAGCGTAGTTGGGCCAGTTCCAGCCTGTGCGGACGGGACACAACTGGCTGGTAAACCGGGTTGGATTATGGCTATTTTTGCAACGGTGAGGTCAGAGTCGCCAGTAGCCACCGCGCAGCTCACATAGCTTAACCCAGCCGGCAATACATCCGTCACCACCACATCCGGGGTGATCACTCGGCTAACGTTGACCTTGATCTGGTAAGTCACTAGCTCGCCAATGGTGTAGGTGTTCTGGCCCTGCGGCAAAAACCCCTTGTCGATTGCGACCGTGGTGGCGGCGATCAAATTTGGCGAAGTTGCCGTAGCGTTGTAGTTATCCAGCTTGTTCGGGTCCGTATTTTGCGCGGGATCGTCTTGATCGACGCCATTATTACCGTTATCACGCTCGTTCTGGTCATCACCCAAACGGCTGGAGAAGGTCGCGCTAACCTGGTTCGGCAGCGCGTCGCCAATGTTGACACCGGTCAACTTGGCCTGGAACGTTAACTGGATTTTAGCCCCAGGAGCGAGCGTGAACGGCGTGCCGGTACTCAAGCCACCTGCGCCGAAGGTGAAGTTGCCCACCCCAACGACGGGGGAGCCATTCACCACAGTAACAGTTAAAGAACCAGCAACTCCAACCAGCTTGCCTGTCAACGCATCCGTCAAGACCGTCTCGTAGGAAGGCGTCGAGCCATTATTTTCCACGGTGATGGTGAACGTCACCGTATCGCCGTTTTGCACCCCAACGACCGGATTGACGTCTTTGATCATCTTCAGATGCGGCTCGCCAACTATGATAGCCGGGGGCGGCTGGTTGGTGATGGGTTTGGTAAGGTCGCCGTTAGTTCCCGGATCAAACACAGTTAGAGTGGCCGTATTGGTCATCGAGACGCCATCTTGATTATCCAATACGTTCGCCACCAACGCCTTGTAGGTAATAACTATCGTCTGGCTGGTTGTCGTGTTGGCGTTAACCACATTGCCAAAATTAGCTTCCAGAGTATTGCTTGTCGTTGTGAAGTCAGCCGGTGTAGTGCCAAGAGTTATATCCGTCGGCTTCACAAGGTTAAATGAGCCAGTAACATAGCTCAGTCCCGCCGGCAATACATCCTTCAATCTCACACTCTGGAGGGTGAAGCCCGCCGGGACGCTGAGTGCCAGGCGGTATTCGACGACATCACCGATGGCATAGCGGCTTTGAGCGTTTAATAGCTCCTTGGTCAGCCCTGGATTAGCGACCTTGACCGTTGAGGTCGCGCTGTTGCTGTAACCGTTGCTACCCGCCCCTGCTCCACCCGTGCGTTCGCCGTCAATGTCACCTGGGTTTGCGGGATTCGCATCGTTAGTGCCTTTAGCACCGGGCAAGCTGGTCCAGGTGGTATTTGCCGTGTTGGAGAAATCAGCCGAAGCCCCCAAAGTTAGGTTCACCGGAGCGACAATCGTTAAAGTCCCACCTGCCGGGAATTCAGCAACCTGGATGGCAAGATTAGTTGTGGAACTAGTGTTGGTGATGGTTCCAAACGTACCGCTTGGCACCTGAGTCGTCGTAACTGTTGAAAGTTGCGCGCCCGTTGGTAGGGTAGTGAGGGCGTCCGTAATCGCCACATTGTAAGCCGATGCATTGCCATCATTGCGCACCGTGATGGTGTAGGTGATTTGACCAGACGCCGATGACGAAACAATGGCCGATGGACTCGGTATTTTAGTCAAGGTCAGGTGCGGTTCGATGACCGTGACCGTAACCGGTGTCGCGGACGTTGTTTGCGGCTGCGACAGCGCATTCCAGTAACGGATACCGCCCGTATTCGTCAACGCTTGGTCACGGACGTTGGCGGCGATGTTTTGCACCACCACCTTATATTCCAACGTGTAGGTCGCATCCGTCGCGGCTGAATTGATGACATCGCCCAAGGTAAGTTGCAAGGTGCGTGTCCCCGCAGTCCAGGACAGGTTGGGATCATTGGTTAGAACAACCGGCGAACCGCTGGTTGCGCTGTTGATATCCGCTGGGTTAAGCGAGGCGTTCAATCCGCTAGTGAACGTCCGCGTCAGCGTCGCCGATCCCGCCACATAATCAAGCCCTGCTGGCAAGGTATCCAAAAAGGACAATTGGCGCGTGGTTCCAGGTGGTATGGTCGCCGTAAGGCGGTAAGTCAACACTTCACCGATCAACACTTGGTTGCCGGTACTGCCAACCGGCTCGCTGGTGCCAAATAGCGTCTTCGTCACGGCGCTTTGTCGGCCAATCGGCGTCAAGGTGGGACTTGGATTACCGCCGTTGTCGTTCGGATTGCCATTGTCGTCGGATTTGACACCCGTGGGGTCGCCGGTCCTCGTGACCGTGGCCTGGTTGCTGATGAGATTGACACCCGCCGGCAACGGCTTGTCGATCTTGACTCTAAAATTGACCGTCACCACATCGCCAGTGGCCATGTTGCCGATATTGACACTGATTGGGCTTTGCCCGGTTATCGTACCCTGGCTGGTATACACGGAATTGGGGACCAGGGTGGTATTGGCCGGAATCGGATCGGTCAAGCGCACATTGGTGGCGGCTGCACCCGTATTGGTCACCGTAATGGTGTAATACAAGATATCACCAGCACTGGGCTGACCGTCACCATCAAGATCGGTATCCAACCGCCAACGCTTTTGTGGATCGAGCTTGGGTGTGCTGGAACCGGCCTGGAACACCGTCGGCTGGTTGCCATCCTCCGGGCTGCCGTTGCTGTCGGTTCGGGTGGTCCTGGGCGTGCTGCCCTCGGTGTAATTGACAGTGGCCTGGTTGGAGAACGTGCCACTATTGGCGGTGGCATCGGTCACAGTCACCCGGAAAGTTGCCAGCGCCGAGCTGTTGGGGCCTATTGTAAAACCGGCTCCTGGGGTCGTGGAGGATTCCCACTTCACACCATCCTGACCCGTAGCTACGGTTAGCTTTGTGTTTAAGGCAGACAACTCGCTATCAACAACAGGAGTCAAACCATTTGGCAGCGTATCGGTCAGGCGCACACCCGTCAGTGCTGTGCTGCCCTGATTGTGCAGGATCAGCGAGTATTCCATGATGTCGCCGTTATCAACAATGCCGTTGTTATTGACATCTTGATATAACCGCACCCGTTTTTCAGCGTAGAGGGCCGTTTGCGTGCCGCCCACGGGGATCACGGTCGGCTGATCGCCATTGGCATCGTTGCCGTCAGCATCGGTCGGTTCGGGAACGGTCTGGTCGGAATCGACCACACCTTGGTTGCTGATGATCGTTCCTGCCGGCGTTCCCGCGTTCACCGTCACCTGGAAAGAAATGGTGGCGGTGGCGCTGGCATTCAGGCCGCCTACATTCACCGTCAGCGTATCGTCGCTGAAGCTACCCGCCGAATTGCTGTTCAAGGTACTGCTGCCCGTTACATATTGGGTATTGGCGGGAATGGGATCAGTAAACACCACATTGGTTACCGGACTGGTCCCGGTGTTCTTCAGGGTAACGGTGTATTGCAGCGTGTCACCAGGATCGACAATGCCGTTGCCGTTGACATCCCCACCGGGGATGACAAAAGTTACAATCTTGGTGGCATCAATTACCGCGCTGGCTGTGGGTGTCACCGGCGTACTGGTGGTGACCTGGTAATCGTTCAAACCACCAGGTCCGTCCTCGCCATTGCGGCCATTGTTGGGATCGCCGTTGGCACCTGGCAAGCTAGCCCAGGTCATGGTAAGGCTGTTGACCTGCTGAACCCCTACCACGGCCGATGTATTGATTTGCGCCTGGTAAGTGATCGTCCGGCTGCCTTCGGCCTGCGGCAGGCTGTCGTAGCGCAGCGTGAGTTTGCGCGTTCCGGCGTCGTAGGAAACAAAGGTCGCAGGTGGGTTTACCGAATTGGCGATGTAGGTCAAACCGGCGGGAATGACATCCACCAACACCACGTCATAGGCATCTGCTGTGCTAGCCGGCTGGTGGCTGATGTTCAGGGTATAGGTAACGATATCGCCAAGCGCCTGCGCGGTTGGATTGACCGTCTTGGTCACGCCCAGCACCGGCTCAGTCACTGTGAAGGGAATGCCCTGATAGCCGGGCGTAGTGGCGTCATGGTCGAAATAGACGGTTTGCGGCGACCCATCATTGTAGCTTACCGACACCGGCGAAGGACCGGTCGGCTCACCACCGTTCGCAATCAACAGGTTGTTTTGATTGGTGGTGATATTAGCCACGCGGGCGTAGATTTCCACTTCTACGTAATCGTCGCTTTGATCTCCGTTAGCCGGGTTGATCACATTACCCAGGTTGAAGCTGACGGTTTGGCCGGAACCCAGTCGGGTGTTGTACGCAGCGTTAGTTAACGCCATGCCGATATTGCCCACGTTAACTGCGTGGCTGACATATTGCAGTCCCGCTGGCAACACATCGGTCACGACGACACTGTTGGTTGTGCCTTCAATCAGGTCGATGTGTAAACGATAGGTGATCGTTTGGCCGATGGTCGCCGTCACCGGTTCGACTTGCTTGTCGATGGCGATGAACGACTTGATCCGCAGGCTTTGGCTGGCTGATTCCTGATAGTTGTTTAGGGTCGCGTCGTTGTCATCATCGCCTCCGTTGCTGGCGTCGCGCCCATCTGTGCCAGTTGGCAAGCTGTTGTAGGTCGCTGCGACCTTGTTATCCAGGTTATCAGTAGCCGAGGCATCCGGCCCTACGACCGTATCGAAGGCTACGGTCAGCGTCGCACCGGGTTCGAGAACCAGATCGGTCGCTGAGAGCGTATCGCGGGCACGGTTAGTGAGACTGACCAAAAAGTCGCTTGCAATTACAGGACCGCCGGCCTCCTTACTCACCCCACCTACGGTGGTGACGGTGATATTGGGCGTAGTGGCAATGGTCAGCTTATCCAGACCGGCGGTATTACCCGGCAATACATCCCTAATCGCCACTCGATGCGCCGTGGTATGGCCGTTGTTGCTAACGGTAAACTGCCAGCGCACGATGCTGCCTGCACCCTGCGCGGTGCCGCCTGCGGCCCCCGCCAGGATCGTCTTGGTCATTTCCAGATTCGGCTCGCCGACATGCACGCTCGGCGGATTGGGCGCTGTGGCCGTCAGCAACGAACCGCTGGGACCATTGGGATTGTCGTAACTGACCTGTGCGTTGTTGATCCGCAAGGCGCCATCCTGGTTGGCGCTGGTGTTATCAACCTTGGCTCGATAACTAATTACCACATCGCCCGCTGTGCCCGCTGCGACGACAGTACCTACTGTAAAGGTAAGCGGACTGGTGGGGCTGGGGGTGTTCGGGCCAGCGGTTGGTGTAGTTACGCCACCCGTGATACTCAAGGCGCCACTACCAGCTACATAGCTCAAACCGGTAGGCAAAGTATCCTCGAACTTGACGTTCGTCGCTGTACCGATGGGTACCGCAAGGCGCAACTCGTACTCCACTACCTCGCCGATGGCATAGTACGGTTTGGGATTTTTGATCGTCTTGCTGAGCGTGACCGTTTGCGTGTTGACTGGCGCATTAGTCCCAGCGAATAAGGTATTGGGTCCCGTGCCGGAGCCGGTACGCTCGTTGCTATCGATTCCCGGTAGGGTGGTGGCGGTGGCAGCGGCTTTGTTGACTAGGATCTTACCCAAAGGCACGGTTGGCGCTAATGTCGCCTGATAGGTGATCGTCACCGTTTCGCCCGGATCAAGCTTGTCGATGACGCCGGCCAGTGTTTGGCCACTGAAGGCTAGCGAACTGACCGTTGCACCCGTGGTACCGACGTTGGCGGTTGGAGTGCCTGTCGGCGTCATTTCTGCCGGCAGAAGATCGCTGAAGGCGTAATCATAGGCTGGCGCCGCGTTGGCGCCCGTGGCCGTGTTGCTCACTTTTAAGGTGTAGGTGACGGTATCACCACCCGCCCCGGCGGTGGGATTTGCCGTCTTGATGATGCCTACTTGCGGCGTTACGACTTTAACAGTCGCCGTTGAGCCGTTGACGGTTGTATCAGCGGTTGCAGCTGCCGGCCGGTAAGTGATTTGCGCACGGTTTTGCAAGCTTGTGCCGCCGCTATTGAGGGATACATTGGCGACGTAGAATTGCGCTTCTAACGTGTAGCTTTCGGCAGTGGCCTTGTTGGCGTCAGCATTGGTAACGTTGCCCAGATCAATGATAAGGTTTGAACCACTGAGCGTTGGGGTAACCGACACCAGCGTGTTGATGGCGACGTTATTAATGCCGTTAGGGTCGTTAGCGGCGCTCAAGCTGGTGCTACTGCGCGATAGCTGGGCCGTGTTAGGAATATAAACCAACTGCGCAGTAGAGGTACCGGTCATCAGTTGGTCGATCAGCTTAACGGCATTCGTAACACCTTCGGCCATTCGGAATACCAGCCGGTAGGTTACCACCTCACCGATGGCGACATTGCTGCCGCTGGTATCCGCCAGTGAAGTTCGCAGCACTGTTTTGCTGCTGACTGTCGGTGCACCGATGGGTACCTGCGCGTTGACGCTGGCGCTGACTGCCGCCCCGCCGATGGTCACCGACGGCGGCACGGTGTAAGTATCAATATTCGCAGTATTGGTGTAGGTGCCGGTAACAACGTTGTTTTTAATCTGGACGCTGAATACCGCACCACCCGCTGCCACTGTGGGGCAAGGCGCATCCGGCGTCGCAACGGGCGGCGTATAGGTGTAAGTAACGGTTGGGTTGTTGTATGCAAAGGTGTAATCAGTAGGTGCAGTAACATTCTGCACTGTGTTCAGATCAAACACATTACCATCAAGCGTATCGGTAATAACGCAGCGGAACATTGGGTTATTGTTGTCAGTATTAGACCAGCCCAGCCTGATTTGTACCGTATCCCCATCCTGTAGATTACTGCCAGGCGAGAGCGTCTTGCTGATGGCGGGATTTGGATTATCCATGCTCCAGGTTGTGGTGGCCGTCTTGGCCGGTGCGTTGGTTGCAGACACACTAGCGATATTGGTGCCGCCTGCTGCCTTGGCCTGGGAATAGGTGTAGGTGATCGTGCCAGGGGTCGAATTAGGGGTTGCGGCAACCGTGACTTGACTGCCGGAGGTCGTTACATTACTGCTACAGGTAAAACCGTTGGAGCCACAGGTAATCGTAGGGATGGTGGTTCTGTTGTCGGTCAAGCTGAAACTATTGTAAATCCCTTCCGAAAGATTGACGGTAATCGTGAACGTCAGCGTTTCGCCGTTGTTGATGTTGCTGTCGGGTGTTGAGCCGGGCAGAGAAGAGCCAGTAATTGCTTTGGTGATGCTTTGAATCCCCTGCGTTTGAATCTGTGCCTTGCGCGTCAACGGCGCTGGGTTGGTGGCGAAATTAACTGCACCGGTCGTATTGATGTTGCTGTAATTCCGCAGGGTTGCGGTGTTATCAATAGCTGTCGTGCGTGGTGTCGCATTAGCCGCCAGCGTGCAGGTGTATTCAACAAAAAGTTCTTCATTGGCATCGACTGTGGCATCACCATTACCAGCTAACGATGGCGTGACCGTCATTCCTAAGTTGGCATCCGTGGTAAATAGGCTACCGCTTGTGGTGACGGCTGTGCTTTCATCTCCCAACGTCACTGTCGGCGTGGTACACGAGGTGGGGCTGCCAAATGCGGTGGTCAGCGTACCCGCATCGTCGGTCAGGCGAATGCTGTAAGCGGGTGCGCTGCCGGTGTTAGTGATGCGCACGCGATAGGTGATCTTGTCACCCGCATCCAGGCCGGTTGCCTGGGCATCATAGCCAGCAGGGACTGAAGCAGAATCTGTCCGCGTACCATGCGTGACGCTGCGAATTTCTTTCTTAATAGCTAGCTGCGGCTGCTTGGTAATGACCTGGGTCGTCGTCGCCGCCGTTTGCTCAGTACCACTGAGGCTGTCTTTGTAAGACTGAACCGCTAAATTAGCCAGGTTCAAGCGGTCAGCCATTGGTTGATTGGTAGCTTGAACGGTATACAAAATATCAATCGTGCCACCTGTATCTGGTAACTCGCGGTTACCATAATTCCATTCGATGCGGTTCAGACTGGGCGTTGTCGTAACGATTAGTGGTGGTGGTGGTGGGGTACCGCTCACTGTATCGCTACTGGTATAACACCACGCATTGGTTGCCGGTGCTGTCGGCGTCGCCCCACCTGCGCATTGACCCCCACCTGCCAGAGATGTTGGAAGACTATATAAAGGAATCGGCAGATAATCGGTCAGTTTGAAATTCTCGACCGAAGAAACTGGAAACGTGGTGGTCAGCCGGTAAGTCACTGTATCGCCCGCCCCGACCTTAAACGGATCGGGCAGGGTCGTGCTCCCGTTGAAAGCATACTTTGACTTAACCAACGTCGGTGCAGCGACAGTTAGACTGGATGACGTGCTTTCGGTGATCGTGCCACCACCTGCTACGTTAAAGGCCACATCGCTGTGGTTTTTAACGGTATCACCGGCACTCAACGTCTTGGTGCCACTCACGGGACCGGTATAGGCATTATCAATGACTGAGCGCAGCTTGATGGTGAAGGTACACTGCTGGCCGTTAACCGTACCAGCGAGTAGACCAGATCCGCCCATCGCGCTTGAAAGATCAAGCCGAATAGACGTTGTACCGTCACAACCGGGGGGAGGGTTAGTCGCGGTGCATTGATTCGACGTAACGGTAATGTTGCTACCGGTAAAGGTACCGTTGGTTGCTGGAGCGCCAACGCAAGCCACGCTCCAAGTCGGGGTAAAGCTAGCATCATAGGTTTGCCCATCCCCCAACTTGTCAGTGACGATCAAATTACCCACGGTAAAGTAATCGGAAACCTGGCCATTCAGGGTGTATTCCACCGTATCGCCAGAGGACAGACCTGTTGGCCCCGTATTCGTCACAATGGCCCCGCCCTTTTGCAACGCCACAGCCTTGGCGGTGATGGTGTCGGAGGCGAGTACGGATGGGAGCGGATTACCAAGATATGTGCTAGCAGCGCTGGAGTTATTAGTAATTGTTAAAGGATTGGGCGTCGTCGGATTCAATATCGAGGTATTGTTCGCCCTATCTTTCGGGATATAAAAGGAAAAGGTGATAGTCTTATCGACTCCAGCCACCCCTGTAATGGAGCCACAATCAAAAACCAGCTTACCGCCAGGGGTGGTGGTGGTGGCAGTGGTGGCAGCATCAATGGAGCATCCACCAGTCGGCGCAGGCGGATTGATAAACTGAAACTCAGCCGGCAAATCATCGGTCACTTTAACAGGATTGACCGTTTCTCCCGTCGCCACATCCACAGTTAAAGTCACCGTGCGTGGGTAGTCCGGTCCAGTCGCGGTTTCATCCTCCGGGGCGTTAATAACTTTGGTGTGCTTGATGACGGTCGGATTGATTTTGATAATTTGTAGATCGCCGAAAAGCGGTAGATCGGTTGCCGGATTGTCCAGGGGGTCGGCCCCTAAATCAAAGAATGGCGTGACTGTCAGCGTCTTGATTATGCCAAGTGGCGCGGTAGCTGAGCTGCCCAGCGTAAACGCCAAAGCCATACATTGCGCGGGTTGGTCGGTGGTGAAGGAACCCAGCGGAAAACGTAAGACCGAAAAAGTTTCGCCGGGGTGGACGGTTACAATCCGCGTACTGACATCAGGATTGGTAAAGGTACAGTTCGTATTACCGGGCGCAGCAGGGCAAAATTGTGATGAGATGCTAACCGCACTGCCCAGATACGTAGCCGAATTGAACGTCACTCCCGCCGGCGTGATTAATTCAAACGCGGGCTGATAGCCGGTTGCATTGCCGGTATTATCAAAACACACCTGATCCGAGATTGGCGCAGTCGATGTAGACGGGATGGTAAAGCTCTCACCAATAAACTGATCGAGTGTTCCCGATGGGACGGTGGCGCTAGGAACGGGAGCGGGAGCGGCAGCCCATGCAATCCGGCCCCCCATGAATATGCTCAAGCAGATGATGAGCCAACCGAGCCAGTGGACAGCTTTGAATTTTGGAGTCATGACGATCTACATCTCTGTGAATTTTTTCGCTTGAAATGGCACTGATCACGGCTCCATGAAGTGCGAAAGCGCAAATCCTGATAATTTCATAATAACTGATTGATAATAAGCATTAAACAGTTTCAAGGGGTCAACTGCTAATTTTTTAACATTTTTGTTACTTTTTTGTTACTTTTTTCAGACCCTTTTAGTAGTCATTAGTGAGAAAGTTTTTCCGAAAAAGTGTGGCCATGTCTAATAGAGGTAAAGAGTTAACACGGCTGTGCGTCCTCCTCTGGTGTTGGGGCCGACGCGGTGGCGGCCCGCGCTATACCTTACACGTCGCCCAGGCCCTCAGCCGCATCCCCACGCTCGACCTACACCTTTCTCTATCGCGGCAATCCGAGTTGCTGACTGAAACCAAAGCGCTCAACTTGCCGATTTTCGCAGTCGATACCTATGAAGGTGTGCTATCCGCTGCTTGGCGAACCTTGGTCCTACCGCAACTCGTGCGACGGTTTTTGGCCTATCTGGAAAGCCAGCAGATTGATCTGGTCGTCAATACCATGATTCACCCTTGGAGCGGCTGGGTTGCGCCACGCCTTCGCTCAACGAAACGCGCCTACGTTTTTACCCTGCATGACGCCACCCCTCACCCCGGCGACCGATTCATCGGTTGGGAGGCCATCACACGCGCCAATCTAAAATGTGCCGATGGGGTGTTGGTGCTATCAGATCATGTGCGCAACCGGCTGCTCAGCCATTACCACTATCCGCCAGAGCGAATCTGTATCGTTCCTCATGGGCCACTCGCTTTTCCCCGTCCAGAGGCTGCAAGCCCTCGGCCGGAACGCGCGCGGCGCTTGCTGTTCTTCGGCCGCATCCGGGCTTACAAAGGACTATCGCTTTTACTGGAGGCTTTCCGGCAAATCGCCGAGCACCACGATGATTTATCCCTGGCAGTGGTCGGCAGCGGAGAGTTGGACGCACGGGCGGCTCGCTTGGCCACGCACCCGCGTATCCACCTCGATAACCGCTGGATTCCAGAACACGAAGTGGCTGCTATCTTCGAGGCGGCCGATCTGGTGGTGGTCCCATGCGTGGAAGCCAGCCAGTCCGGTGTGGTGGAAGCCGCCTATGGGATGGGAGTTCCGGTCGTGGTCACGCCGGTCGGTGGGCTTTGCGAACAAGTGGTCGATGGCGAAACGGGTTTGATCGCCACCGCCGCGACATCCGAGGCGTTAGCCGAAGCGATTATCACACTGTGTACCGATAACACTCTGTACAGCCGTTGCCGTGAAGGCGCTCAGCGCGCCGGCCGGATTGAGGAAACCTGGGACGGGATCGCGCAACGGCTGGCAGCGTTCTTCCAGCAAGTGCGAGATCGGCAGCTCACCTCGCCACGGGGCTACTGAGCAACGCCAACACCCGCAACACTTCGTGCCGAACACCGGTATCCCGTTGCGCGCCCTGAGTGACTTCAGCGAGCAACGCCTGCGCGATCTCCGCTACCTGAGCATCGGTTGCCGCATCGGCACAGGTTACACCAGCGGCGCGACGTGCCCGCCAACCCAACAACCGCGCTCGCTGCTGCAATTGCCGATCCAGGGAATCGCTTGGCGTGAGTTCGCTCAGCCGGGCAATCCACCGTTCCAGTTCGGCCAGATCGTGCCGCCGAAAGGCAGTTCGGCACAGCGCCCAGAGATGCGTTGCGGCCGTTAGGCAGGGATGTGCGGCCCGCCGACCGGCCCAGGCACGACAATACCACTCCCAGGCCGGTGCCCAATGACCTTCACGGTAGGCCAGTTCACCTTCCAGATAATCCAACAAGCCATTCCATGGTTGCCGCAAATCGGTAAGATAGCGCCGTCCCTCATCCAGAAGCGCTCGGCAAAACGCCGGTGGTTTGCGCTCCAGACTGATATGGATAACCGCGACCAACGCCGCAAACACATCGGCTGGATCGGCGGTTGTGGCCCGCTCGCTGGCCGCTTGCAGCAAGGCTGCCAAGGCCAAATCCTCCTCGCCCGCCTGGCGCAAGCTATAGCCTTCCCACAGTAGGGCCTGTACCCGTTCGCTGGCCAGGCCCAAAGCTTGGGCGAGTTCCACCGCCTGACGCTCAAAACGGGCAGCTTGCCTGAATTGCCCCTCAGTGCGGGCTTGTCGAGCCTGGCTGCGGAGTCTGGCAAGGCCGTTTTGATCAGCACTCATGCGGCCGGTGCTCGGCGTCAGCCTGGCCGCTCGCCTAATGCAGCAGGGAAAACAGGCGGCGCCGGTAAGTGATGACTAGCGGGTCTTCGTTGCCCAACATATCAAAAATAGCGATCAGGCCCTTGCGCCCTGCCTCATCGCCGAACTTCGGATCACGCCGCAGGATGTCCATGAACTGTTCCAACGCAGCCTCGTAATCACCGGCCAGGACATAGCGGGCGGCGAGCTGTTGGCGAGCGGTGCAGTCGTCCGGCTTCGTGCTCACTTGGGCTTGCAGTTTGGCGATAGTCGGTGCATTCCGCGCCATGTCGGCGAATTGCAGACGCGCCAAGAGACCGCTGGCCGGTTGCCGCTCGCGCGCCTCAGCCGGCAAGCTTTCGAGCAGCTTGCGCGCCTCCTCGGCCCGATCTAACTGAAGCAGCTTATCGGCCAAGTTGACGTTTAGCTCGACGCTTTCCGGCTCTTCCTTAATGGCATCGCGCAATAGCTCAATAGCCTGTTTTTGGCGACCGTGTTGCCACAGCGCTTCCACCTGTTCTTGGAATCTATCGCCGGCTTGTGGAGCCGCCCCACCGCCCAACCGATCAATAATCTCCCGATAAACCGATTCCGGTTGCAAACCGACCAACTGATCCACCAACTGGCCCTGCCAAATGACCATCACCGTCGGCAGGCTGCGCACCCGAAAATGCGCGGCGAGCGCTTTCTCAGTATCGGCGTTGATCTTGGCAACGATGACACCGCCGCGATACTCGTTCGCCAGCTTGGTCAGCATAGGCCCCAGCGTTTGACAGGGCTGGCACCAGTCAGCCCAAAAATCGACCAGCACCGGCACGCTCTGGGAGGCTTCCACCACCGTTTGGGTGAAATTGTGTTGATTAACTTCAATGACGTAAGGGGATGCGCTCATAATTGATTCCGTAAAGGGAACACCGACACGCGGCTAGCGCTGCCGATGGGTCAAGCCTGGACAGTAGCCGAGTGGGTGGCTAACAGATCGCCAACCGCTGCGATCAGCGCTCCAGATAGGGTAATTTATCGGGCTTACCGTCCCAATCGGCTGCATCGGGCGGTGCATCTTTCTTAGCGCTAATGACCGGCCAGGTCTTGGTCAGCTCCGCGTTGAGCGCTAAGAAATGTGTCTGATCGGCAGGCAAATCATCCTCGGAGAAGATGGCGTGAGCCGGACATTCCGGTTCGCATAACGTGCAGTCGATACACTCATCCGGGTCAATGACCAGGAAATTCGGCCCCTCGTGAAAGCAGTCCACCGGACAGACCTCCACGCAGTCGGTGTACTTGCACTTGATGCAATTTTCGGTAACGACAAACGTCATGGGTAGTCCCCTAAAAAGGCCGGCAATACGAGGCCGCTATCTTAACCGCGATGACCTGAGTTGAGCACTCAAAAATAGTCCCTGCTCAGCCCTCTAGCCTTCTTTACGGCTCTCCAGCAACGCTTTCAAACCGGCGAACGGGTTGTGGGTGGCAGCGCCTCGCTGGCTACCGGAGCCATGACTGGCACCTGCTTGCGCCAGGGCTTCTTCGTGCCGTTGATGCTCGTTGTCGTGGCAGTACAGGCACAGCAACTCCCAATTACTGCCATCGGGCGGGTTGAAATCATGATCGTGATTACGATGATGCACGGTCAACTCGTGCAAATTCTGCCGATTGAACTCGCGCGCGCAGCGTCCGCAAATCCACGGGTAAAGCTTGAGGGCCTGTTCGCGGTAGTCTTGCTCGCGCTGCTCCCGATTGCGGCGGGCGGCGGCGACGACTTGATCCAGATTGCCAGCGGGGGCGGCGGGTAATTTGGTTTTCATGGCTCCGACTCCAAAGGATTTTTACAGCGAGAATGGCTTAGTGCCGCGAATGCGGCCAGGTCGAGCGTTTCGGGGCGCGCACCGGGATCGACGCCGGCGGCTTCAATGTCGGCCACATCCAGCAGACCACGCAGCGCGTTGCGCAAGGTCTTGCGACGCTGCGCAAACGCACGCCGCACCACCTCGGCGAACTGCTGCTCGTCCTGGACTTTAACTGGCAGGGTCGCATGGGGTATCAAGCGCACCACCGCCGACCAGACCTTTGGCGGGGGCTGGAAAGCCTCCGGGCCGACCGTGAACAGCGCCATCACCTGGCAGCGGTATTGCAGCATCACCGACAGCCGTCCATAGGCGTCTTCACCTGGCCCGGCCGCCATCCGCGCCACCACCTCTTGTTGCAGCATCAGATGCAAGTCGCGCAGATGTTCGGCTTGGCCCAGCAGATGAAACAGCAAGGGCGTCGAAATATTGTACGGCAGATTGCCGACGATCCGCAGCAGTGGGCCAGTGCCACGCAACGCGGCAAAATCAAAGGTCAGCGCATCGGCCTGGTGGAGTCGCAGCGTACCCAAACCGGCACAGCGCACCCGCAACGGCTCCAGCACATCACGATCCAGCTCGACCGCATCCAACGCGCCCGCTGCCACCAACAGCGGCCGGGTCAGAGCGCCGAGGCCGGGGCCGATTTCCACCAAGCGATCCTCTGGTAACGGCCGGATCGCCGCCAGCAGCCGCTCGATAGCGTAGGGATCGCGCAGAAAATGCTGGCCAAACCGCTTGCGCGCCCGATGGGTCAGTCGCTCGCCCGTCACGCCCAAGCCGTCAATTCCTCACGGGGCTGATTTGGCGGGTGATTCCGCAGGTGCAGCCCCTGTCGATGGCAAGCGCACTTCGACATAAGCCTCGCTACGCAAGCGCCGTAAAAACAGATCCCATTCCTCGTCGGAGCGGCGCCGGAGTAACGCTTCACGAACGCGGGCGCGCTCAGTGGCTGGAGAAGCCTGGCCCTGGCGCCGTTCGAGCACTTGAACGATGTGCCAGCCAAACCGCGTCTTGAACGGTGCGCTGATCTGGTTTGGCTGCAAGGCATCCATCTCTCGCGCGAACTCCGGCACCATCGCACCGCTCGGCACCCAGCCCAAATCGCCGCCGCGTGCTGCGGACCCTTTATCGTCGGAAAGCTCTCTGGCGAGCGTGGCGAAGTCGCCACCATCCTGTAGCCGCTGGCGGGCGCGCTCCAGCCGTTGGCGGGCCTCGTCATCGGCCAACTGGGGCGTGGTTTTGACCAGAATGTGCCGCGCGCGGGTTTCGGTCACTACCCCAGCCGGTTGGCCTTTGGGCACGGGCCGACGGCCGACCGACGCTGCACCCCCACCCTTAACCTCCAATAGCTTGACGATGTGAAAGCCGCTGGGGCTACGAATGGGTTCACTGACTTGGCCCGGCCGCAGTTTCGGTACGATGTTGGTGAACAAAGTCGGCAGTTGCTCGGGCGTCCGCCAACCGAGATCACCCCCTTCTAATGCGTGCTGGCCAGAGGATTCGCTGGCCGCCAAACGCCCGAAATCAGCGCCACCGCGCAAGCGGGCCAACACGGCATCCGCCTTGCGTCGAGCCGCCTCTACCTGTTGGGAGGACGCATCCTCCGGCAAAGCGATCAGGATTTGCGCGATATGATAGGCGCGCGCGCCATCACCCGCGCCCTCTTCCCCGGCACCGAACCCGTTCTGGTTAGTCGGCAGTTGCGCCTGAAGGCTATCCACATCCTGCTCGGAAACTTGCAGTTGACCATCCACCACCTTTTGCCGCAACCGCGCGCCCATGATTTCGCGGCGCACCTCGTCACGAAACTTCGCGAAGCTGAGTCCGTCTTTTTCGACGGTCTGGCGCATCTGCGTCAAGCTCATATTGTTGCGTTGGGCTAGCGTTTCGATGGCGGCATTCAGTGTTGCGTCATCCACGGTGATGCCGTTGCGCTCAGCAGCACGAACCTGTACCCGAGCCAAAATCAGCCGCTCCAAGACCTGATTTTCCAGGGCCGGGCGGGCAGGAATGGCGACTTTTCGCTGGCGTAATTGGCGCTCGGCGGCCACGATGGCCTGGTTCAGCTCCCGGCGCGTGATCACATCGTCATCGACCACGGCGACGATAGCATCCAGCGCATTGGTCGGACCTTCCGGGCCGGGGCCAAAAACCAGCTCCGGGCGACCGGTAATCGGCAACGACACCAACAGGCACAAGGCGAGGAAAACAAGCGATTTTTTCATGCGGGCCACAGAAAATGGTGTTCAGTAACGGGACATCGGTTGATAGCCGAGGATGGAACCTTGCAGCAAAGCATCCAAACCTTCGCCCAGCCGGGATAAGCCCTTCAGTTCGAGTTCCAGATAAAACGCGGTTTGTGATTGGGCTTGCGTGGTGCTACCGCGATAGCGTCGCGCCACGGCTCGCACCGCCCAGCAACAATCTTCATATTCCAGACCGGCCAAGGTTTCCAGATTGCGAGACACGTTCAGAGCCTGGTTCCAGCGGCTCATAAAGCGCCACTGCGAACTGAGCGGCCACATCAGGGAAACGTCCACCGAGTGAATTTGATCATTCACATCCAGACCTGGCTGGTCACGATCCATCAGATAGGCGAAGTTAACCAACTGGCGCGGACCCGCGTAGTAGCGCAAATCCAGGGTATTGCGCAGTACATCCCCATTATCCGGTTCCAGTTGGACGCCGCCTTGCAACGCCCAGTGCGAGGATAGACTTAACTCCCCTTGGGCGATGAGGCCGGAGCTAGCAGTAGTATCCGCTAGGGCATCCGTTGCCAAGGTCACACGGCGGTCGGCGAAATACTGAATCTGGCCGATACTGGCGCGTAGCCGTTCGCGGCCACTTGGACCGTCAATGATCCGGGTGGTAAGGGCAGCGGTCAGTTGGTTGGCATCGCCTAGCCGGTCGGCACCGATGAAGCGATTGCGCCGGAACAACCAGTCGTGGTCACGATCCATCAGTGCGCTATCGAACACCGGAATCGCATTTTGCTCACGGTAGGGGACATACAGATAGAACAGGCGTGGCTCCAGAGTCTGCGCCCCGGCGGCGACTCCCAGCCAATCGGCTTGCAATGGCCGCTCGAACACTAACCCCCCGTCCAGGCTCAGGATGGGCGCGGATCGCGATAACGCATCGCCGATATTAGGCGCCGTGTTGGCCAACTGATAGCCGGTATAGCGAAATCCCGCCTCGGGTTTGAAATAACCCCACGGCTGCTCAAGGGACCAGCCGACGGTCGGCCATAGATCGATTCGCGTACCGGTTACGGCGTTGTCTTGCTGAAAATTAACCAATTCGCCGTGCAACCGATAGTTGAAGCCGCCAGCCGTTGGCGGCCAGGTACCATCGAACAGCAATTGCGGCAAGCGCTGGTAGGGCCTGCCGGTTCGGGAAAACAGCCCGGAGTTCAAAATTTGATAGCCCTGCACCCGAGCCAGCGCCTGCCACCAGTCGCCCTGGTAGCGCACATCGAAATAGCGATCCAGATAATTGGGCGTCAGGAAGCGCAGATTGTTGCTCAAATTCTGGATATAGGTCTGATCGGAAACGTATTCGTAGCGGAGGTTGGTATAGGTATCGGGTAGCGGCGTAGCGCGGTGAGTGACGTTGAACGAACCGCGATCCCCACCGTAGTGCTGGTCGTATGGCAGGTATTCCAACCGGACTTGACCCTGATCTTTGGGACTGAGAAACCGGTAATCGGCGCCGAGCGCAAACCCGCGTTGGGTCATCCAACGCGGCGTGAGGGTTAGATCACGTTCGGGCGCGATGTTCCAGTAATAGGGAACCGCTACATTGAAACCGAAGGTATTCGAATAGCCCACCGTGGGGAACAGAAAGCCCGACTGCCGCTCGTCAGTGAGCGGAAACGACAAATAGGGAAAATAAAATACCGGTGTATCCCACAGCGCCAGCACGATATCACGCGCCTCACCACGGCCGGTCGCGTCGTTCAGGGTGAGCTGATGCGCCCGCAACTCCCAGTGTTCCTTGCCACGGGCACATGTCGAATAGGTCGCATCCCCCAGGCGGGTACGGCGTTTGCCTCGATCCACTCTGACCACATCAGCGGAACCCTGGGCATTGCGCCCCGGCAAGTAATAATCGACTTCCTCAAACTGGCCGGACTGTGCGTTCAAATCCACGGTCGCCGATTTTTTGCCGCGCAGTGCCTGGCTCGAATCACCATAGGTGTAGGGGCCTTCGATCACAGCCTGATTGGCTGGGCGATCCAGCGTGATCTTGTCGGCTTGCAAGCGTTGCCCGCCGCGCGACAGGCGGACATTGCCTTCTAGCACAGACCGGGCCGGCGAAGATTCCACGGTACCAGCCTCGGCCTGAATCGGTGCATCGTCCAAAGGGAGCGCGCCAGCCTCAGCCGGAACGATCTCACCGGCCAATTCATCGGCTTCGCACTGGACCCATACATCGGGGGGTCGGGTCGGTTGCTTCGCCTGGAGGCTGGTCGATAAAGCGAGCGTCAGCGCTAGGCAAATCGCTAAGATTCGAAAATACGGAGTCACGGAACGGGGTTTTACGGGCTTATGAAAGTGACTTAACATCGCATAGATTGATTATCGCTGCAACGCCATCGGGCTGGAGACGCGAGCCACTGTGAACGACCGAGAGCTTCTATTACTGGATTGGCTGAGCGCCGTACTGCCAGCACCGCCAGATCGTATCGCCCCGGCATCCGGCGATGCCAGTTTTCGCCGCTATTTCCGGGTCTGGTACGACAGCCAGACTCGTATCGTGATGGACGCGCCACCGGATAAGGAGGATTGCCGGCCTTTCGTCGCCATTGGCAGCGCCATGCATGGATTGGGCTTGAACGTCCCCGAAGTCCTGGCCGCCGATCTCGATCAAGGCTTGCTATTGCTGACAGACCTGGGGGAACAGCAGTATCTGGCGGCGCTTGGCGAGCACAGCGTTGCCGGCTTGTACGATGATGCGCTAGACACGCTGGCGCGTTTGCAGGTTGGGGGCGATCCCGGCACGGCGCTATTGCCCCCCTACGATTCCGCGCTGCTGCACCGGGAAATGGAACTGTTTCGGGAATGGTTTCTTGGCCGCCAGCTCGGTTTGAACTTGAGCGAGGCCGAGCAGCACACGCTGGATCACAGTTTCGCCGCCCTGGCCGATAATGCCTTGGAACAACCGCGCGTCTGGGTCCATCGGGATTATCATTCCCGTAATTTGATGGTCACCGAGGCCGGCAACCCCGGCGTCCTGGATTTTCAGGATGCCGTAGTCGGAGCGGTCACTTACGATTTGGTTTCCCTGTTGCGCGATTGCTATATCGCCTGGCCGCGTGAGCGCGTGGAAGCCTGGGCGCTGGCTCATCGGCAGCGACTGCGGGCGGCAGGGGTCCATGGTCTGGAGGATGCCGATCAATTTCTGCGCTGGTTTGATTTGATGGGCGTGCAGCGTCATCTCAAAGCAACCGGCATCTTTGCCCGCCTTAACTTGCGCGACGGCAAGCCCGGCTATCTGCACGACATTCCCCGCACGCTGAGTTACATCCTGGCGGTTGCGCCGCGCTATCCAGAACTGGCCGGTCTGCGTGATCTGTTGCTGGCTCATCAAATCGACCGCTGGACACCAGCGCCGTGAAGGCGATGATTCTTGCCGCTGGGCGTGGCGAACGGATGCGGCCGCTGACCGATCATACCCCCAAACCGCTGTTGCCGGTCGCTGGCAAACCATTGATTGCTCACCACTTGGATGCCTTGCGTGCGGCGGGCATCACCGATCTGGTGATTAACACGGGCCATTTAGGTGAACGCTTGCCAGCGACTCTGGGTGATGGCCGCGACTGGGGAGTACACATCGCGTATTCGCCGGAACCGCCCGATGCGCTGGAAACGGGCGGTGGTATCTTCCAGGCGCTGCCCTTGCTGGGATCTCAACCGTTTTTGGTGGTCAACGGCGATATCTGGACCGACTATCCTTTCGCTGCCTTAAAGGAAGCGTCCGTTGGCTTGGCCCATCTGGTCTTGGTTGATAACCCACCGCAGCATCCTACCGGCGATTTCGGATGGCTGGCGGAGACTGGCAGGGTGTCTTTGAGCGGGGCGCCCCGCCTGACATTTAGCGGGGTCAGCGTCTTGCGACCGGAGCTGTTCGCCGATTGTGCCGCAGGACGCTTCCCGCTGGGGCCGCTCTTACGGCAAGCCATCGCGGCCGACCGGGTGACTGGCGAGTATTATGCCGGTGCCTGGCGTGATATCGGCACTCCCCAGCGGCTGGCGGAATTGGATTCCGAGCTGCGAGAGCGTGATAGCACCAAAAACGCCAAGGCGCTGGACAGCCGCTGCGGCATGGACCGTAAAAGTCAACCCGGCGTGGGTTATAATGGAGCCAGAACCCATTCTTCACCTGAGTGACCCTCTCCACCGAGCGAGCCTTGCCCGACATCCCAACGCAAACCCTACTGATCTCAATGACTGCCCCTGACCCCTCCAATAAAACCGACCCCAATCCCCAAGCTGCCCGTCGGCCTCCCGGCCCACTGGATGTCATTCTCAGTGTGCTCTCTTCATTTTTGGGCGTACAAAGCGCGCGCAACCGCGAACGGGATTTTGAGCACGGCCGACCTGCCCATTTCATCATCGTCGGTATCGGCTTGACGATCCTGTTCATTTTAGCGATTTGGCTGGTGGTGAAACTCGCTTTGCGCGCGGCCGGTGCCTGACCTATCGCCCAAGTCAAGCCTTTGCATCGGTCTTTCCCACCCGACTACTTTAAGGATCACTCGCAATGAGCCGCGTCGCCCTGACTGGAGCGCTGCAAAGCGACTATGAGCGCTTGTTTGCGACCTGCGATATCCGCTCCGAACACCTCGCCGAGGTGGATGGTTTGATTGAGGCACTGCTGGCAGATCGGCCCCGCTATCACGCCGTGGCCGGTCGGCTGAAGATGCCCTGGTTCGCGGTCGCAGCGCTGCATTACGCCGATACCGACCGCAATTTTGACGTGCATTTGCACAATGGCGATCCGCTGACCGAACGCACCCGTCATTTGCCGGATGGCCGACCCCTGACCGGAGAACCGCCGTTTCGGTGGGAAGATAGCGCGGTCGATGCACTACAGTTACGGCATCTGGATCAGTGGGCCGACTGGAGCGTCGCCGGTACCTTGTTCGTGCTGGAAGGCCACGGCGGCTGGGGCTATCGGCTCCATCATCCCGAAGTGCTCTCACCCTATTTGTGGAATTATTCGACCCACTATAGCCAAGGTAAATACGTTACTGACGACACCTGGCAGGAAACAACAATCGCGCAGCCCTGCGGGGTCGCCGTCTTGCTGCGGCGACTGGCCGAACAGGGTGTGATCGAATTTTCCGGCGGTACTCGACCGATGGGGCCGCTGCTGCACTTCTCCGCCTCTGAACTTTCGCCTGCGGTGGAAGCGTTGCAGCGGTTTTTGAATACCTGGCCCGGTCTGTTCGTGCGGGTTGACGGGCTGGCGGGGCGCAAGACGTCGGAAGCCTTTCACAAACTGTGCGGCCGGTATCTGCTAAATGATCCGCGCGATAGCGGCGAGCACAGCTAGCCCCACCCCATATCGGCGCGAGCGGAACGGTTGCATTCGCTGAAAGGAGCAAAGCGCGGCGTATTCACGCCAGACGTTCGCCCAAATAGCCGCCCTGCCCGGCGAAATACACCCGGAACTGCGCCTCAAAATCCGCCACGACCGATTCCCTGACCGTCGGACGAGCGAGCAGCGCCGCACACCAAGCGGCAATCTTCGGGGTTGATTCGAGCAGTTGCTGGGGATAGCGGCGTTCCATGATCTCCAGCCGCATCAGCAACGGCGCATACGCCGTATCAGCGAGCGAAAAATCCGCACCGTTAAAAAACGGCCCATCTCCGAGCTGTTTTTCCAGGTGCCCCCACTCCGCTAAAAAACCGTCCCGCTCTCGGAGCAAGGTCGCTTGGTCAGGCGCAGTCAGCATCCGGTACTGGCGGCCGATCAAGTTCGAGCCAAATTCGATCCACGCCCGATTATGCGCCCGTCGCCAGGGATCTTGCGGGTGCAGCGCCGGCGGGTTGGTCTCATCCAAGTATTCGTTGATAACGGCTGATTCGAAGAGCACACCACCACTGTCCACCCGCAAGACCGGCACCTTGCCCATCGGTGAAATGGCGAGAAACCACGCCGGCGGATTTTGCAAATCAATGTAGGTGATCTCGAATGCAACCCGCTTTTCCTTGAGCGCAATGACCGCGCGTTGTACAAAAGGACAGAGGACAAAGCTAATCAACTGGTAGGCCATGGGGGTCTCCGGTAAACACGGATCGACGTACCCTTTTTCAGATCACGGCACCTGGGGGATAGTTCGGCGGTTCAGCGGCGTCTTGTCCACTGGGACTACAAAAGTTGTTTTGCCGCCACGCCTCGTACAGGGCAATGGCGACCGTATTTGCCAGGTTAAGGCTGCGACCAGGCGGCAGCATCGGCACCCGTAAACGCTGTTCCGATGGGATTTCGGCAAGTACACGCGCTGGCAACCCACGAGTTTCCGGGCCAAACAGCAAAGCATCGTCTGGCTGATAAGCGACCGTGTGGTAGCCGCGTGAACCTTTGGTCGTTAAGGCCAACAGGCGCGTTGGTCTAATCTCGGCCAGACAGGCGGCTAGATTCTGGTGCAGGCGAACTGTGGCCCACTCGGCATAATCCAAACCCGCACGCCGCAAATGGCGATCATCGAACTGAAAACCCAGCGGTCGAATCAAGTGTAAGCGGGCGCCGGTATTGGCACACAGCCGGATAATATTGCCTGTGTTGGGCGGAATTTCCGGCTCATAGAGCAGTACGTCGAACATGGTTTTGACTAACCTACCACTGGCTCGCTCACTCCATCCCCAATTCCTTGATCTTGCGCGTCAAGGTATTGCGTCCCCAGCCCAACAACCGGGCCGCATCTTGGCGATGCCCGCCGCTTTGCTCCAGCGCGACCCGAATCAGCACCCGCTCGAAACTGGGTAGAGCGGTTTCCAGCAAATTATGTCCGCCACGCGCCAGCCGGCGACCCGCCCAGGCTCGTAATGCTATTTCCCAATCGGGGCCGCTCGGCTCCGTTACCGGCCCGCGCTCGCGCAACTCTGCCGGTAAATCGGCCAGCAAGATTTCCCGACCGGACGCCATGACCGTTAGCCAACGGCATAGATTCTCCAATTGGCGAACATTGCCCGGCCAATCCAGCTCACTCAGATAGGCGCCGGTTTCAGGCCGCAATATCTTGGACTCGACGCCCAACTCTCGCCCAGCCTGCCCCAGAAAATGGCGGGTCAACAAAGGGATATCCTCTCGCCGTTTGTTCAGCGAGGGCAATTGCACGCGGATCACGTTCAGCCGGTGGTAAAGATCTTCACGAAAGCGGCCATCCTTGACCCGCTGCTCCAAGTTTTGATGGGTGGCGGCGATCACCCGCACATCGACCTGAGTCGGCGTGTGGCCACCGACGCGATAAAACTCCCCTTCGGCCACCACGCGCAGCAAGCGGGTCTGTAGCTCCGCTGGCATGTCGCCGATCTCGTCCAGAAACAGGGTACCGCCGTTGGCCTGCTCAAATCGGCCCTGGCGGCTGGCTTGCGCGCCGGTAAACGCGCCACGCTCATGGCCGAATAACTCCGACTCCAGCAAATCGCGGGGAATGGCGGCGGTGTTGATGGCAATGAAGGGTTTGGCGGCGCGCGGGCTGTGCCGGTGCAAAGCACGGGCGACCAATTCCTTGCCGGTGCCGGATTCCCCCGTGATCAGCACAGTGATGTTGGAGCGTGCCAGCCGACCAATGGCACGAAACACCTCCTGCATCGCTGGCGCCTCGCCGATGATCTCCGGCACGGGGTCTTCCTGGAGTGGGGGCTGGTTTTGCTGCCGACAGGTTAGGCACGCGCGCCGGACTAAAGCGACCGCCTCATCGACATCAAACGGTTTCGGCAGATAATCGAAGGCGCCGCCCTCATAGGCGGATACTGCGCTATCCAAGTCAGAATGGGCGGTCATGATGATGACCGGTAAATCGGGCGCCCGCTCATGCAAGCGCGCCAACAATTCCAGACCGTTTATATCCGGCATCCGAATATCGGCAATCACCGCATCGGGCCGGCCTTGCTGGAGCGCACCCAGCACACCCTTGGCGCTCTCGAAAGCCGTGACGGTTATGCTCTCGCGCTGCAACGCCTTTTCCAGCACCCAACGGATGGCATGATCATCGTCGATCACCCACACATGTTCTTTCTTGCTCATCCGGTCTTTCCCAAGGGCAACAACAACGTAAAAATGGTTTCACCGGATCGGCTAGCGCATTCAATCAGGCCGCCGTGCTGGTTGACGATATTCTGGGCAATCGACAAGCCCAGCCCGGTACCGGTCGGGCGGCCGCTGACCATCGGATAAAAGATCTGATCCTGCTGCTCCGGCGGAATGCCCGGCCCGTCATCGATCACATCCAACTGGGCGACCAGCCTGTGCCGCTTGGCACCGATGGTGTACTGACGCTGCACCCGAGTCCGCAGAATGATCGTCCCGTGACTATCGAGAGCCTGGACAGCGTTGCGCACCACGTTGAGCACCGCTTGAATGAGACGGTCGGCATCGCCCCACACCGGCGGGATGCTGGGATCGTAATCCCGCTCGATGCGGATGCCAGGCGCGGCTTCGGCTTTGACCAAGGCACATACCCGCTCCAGGATTTCGTGGATACTGACCTCATCACACGCATTCGGCTGGTTGGGTCCCAGCATTCGATCCACCAGATTACGCAGCCGGTCGGCCTCACCGATGATGATGCCGGTGTACTCGCGCAGCGCCGGGTCGGGCAATTCCCGCTCCAGCAATTGGGCCGCGCCCCGCAACCCGCCCAGGGGATTTTTCACCTCGTGCGCCAAATTGCGCACCAATGCCCGGGTGGTGTGATGCTGGGCCAGCATGTGTTCTTCCCGGTCGATCCGCAGCCGCCAATCGACCTGTCGCAGCTCCAACAGCAATTCGGTGGCTGGATCACGCTCTGGCAAGGGTACGGCAGTACAATCCACGGTGATGGTACGTTCCACCGGCAAAATCAATTGCAGTTCCCGCTCGATATACGGATAGCCGCTGGCCAGGCAATGGCGCAGTCCGGTGATGAAGGCTTCGCCACCCACGATGAGCGTGGGTAAGGCCAGCTTGTACGCTTTACGGAAACTCAGCTCGAAGAGGGTTTCGGCGGCCGTGTTCATAAACAGCAAGCGCAACCGCCGATCCAGCACCAGCACGGCGACACTCAAGCCATCCACGACCCGACGGTAGTAGTCTCTGGACATGTTTGTCTCGCCTTTGCAGCACCCTCATCGCCAAGCGCAGAATCGAAGCCAGCTCACCTCACCACGTTGACAGCAAATCACCCACTGCGCCGATTTCAGCACGATTGCACCATTGTAGTGCAACCACTCCAGGCTTGCGTCCACAGCCCGGCCACCGTAAACGCGAACGCCCCCGCAGGGGCGTCACAACTGGCAAAGCCCATCAGATCAGCCCGTTGCGCAGGCTTGTAGCCGACTCGCCATTACAAGCTGTAATACAGGTCGAACTCCACCGGATGGGTGGTCATGCGCAACCGCGTGACTTCCTCTTGCTTTAAGGTAATGTAAGCACCGATCAGATCGTTGGTAAACACGCCACCCTTGGTCAGAAAGTCGCGGTCGGCGTTCAGTGCTGCCAATGCCTCATCGAAGTAGAAACAGACCTTGGGAATCTGCTTTTCTTCTTCCGGCGGCAGATCATACAGATCCTTATCCATCGCATCGCCTGGATGGATCTTGTTCTGAATCCCATCCAGACCCGCCATCATCATGGCTGCGAAGGCCAGATACGGGTTGGCGGTGGAATCGGGGAAGCGGACTTCGATACGCCGACCTTTCGGGCTGCTGACATAAGGAATACGGATCGAGGCCGAGCGGTTGCGAGCCGAATAGGCCAGCATCACGGGCGCTTCAAAGTGGGGCACCAATCGCTTGTAACTATTGGTAGAGGCATTGGTGAAGGCATTCAGGGCCTTGGCATGTTTGATGATGCCGCCAATGTAATACAGCGCGATTTCCGATAGTCCGGCGTAGCGATCACCGGCGAACAGGTTGACCCCATCCTTGGCCAGCGACTGATGGACGTGCATCCCGCTGCCGTTATCACCGACCAGCGGCTTGGGCATGAAAGTGGCGGTTTTGCCGTAACTCTGCGCCACATTTTGCACGACGTATTTGAGCGACTGCACTTCATCGGCCTTGCGCACCAGGGTATTGAAGGCGACGCCGATCTCACACTGGCCTGCGGTGGCGACCTCGTGATGATGCACTTCAACTTTGTGACCGACCTGTTCCAACGCCAGGCACATGGCGGCGCGGATATCGTGTAACGAATCGACCGGCGGCACTGGAAAATAACCGCCCTTGACCCCCGGCCGATGGCCGAAGTTGCCGCCTTCATAGGCGCGCTCGGAATTCCAACCGGCTTCCGAGGAATCGATCTTATAAAAGCAGCCGCTGATATCGGCGCCCCAACGGATATCATCAAAAATGAAAAACTCGTTTTCCGGGCCGAAATAGGCGGTATCGGCAATGCCAGTCGATTTCAGATAGGCTTCGGCGCGACGCGCCAACGAGCGCGGGTCACGCTCGTAACCCTGCATGGTGTTAGGCTCGATCACATCACACGTCAAGACTAACGTCGGCTCCTCAAAGAACGGATCGACAAAGGCGGTGACTGGATCGGGCATCAAAATCATGTCCGATTCCTGGATGCCCTTCCAACCGGCGATTGAGGAACCATCGAACATCTTGCCGTCTTCGAATACATCTTCGTCCACAGCGCTGACCGGTACCGTAACGTGCTGTTCCTTGCCACGGGTGTCCGTGAACCGGTAGTCCACGAATTTGATGTCTTTTTCCTCAATCAGCTTCATTACATCAGCAGCATTCATTTCGTTGCTTCCTCGGATTGACAAACCGGTCTTGGCCGGTTGGGTAGAGAAACGGCTGGACATCATCACTCATTGCGCCAAACTAGAGCACAAACTATGCCAGTGCCGATTTTTCTGCATGAAATAGCGCATTGCCCTTAAAAGCGCCCACATGATGAGCGTGATAGCGAACCCTATCAGTGCAAAACCAGAATAGAGCGCACCATATTGGTGCGTAATGGCTCGATTTGCCCAGCAGATGGCAGGATTGCCCCGGCGGGTTATACTCCAAAGCTGTGGCAATCAGCAGAGGCTTCCACTATGGAACTCGAATTTCTTGCGCAGAATATTAAGTGCAACGGCTGCGCCAGCGCGATCCGCGCCGGGCTGGGTAAACACCCGCAGGCGCACGACATCCAAGTAGAGGTGTCAACCGGTCGGGTGACCGTGCAAGCAGACAGCGATATCCGGGCTGAATTAACCAAAATCTTGCAGGAGTTGGGCTATCCCGAACGGGCTTGAACAACACGGGGTCGCTGCGTGCGTTTGACCTCACACCGCTTGCCGGTGCGGCCCAAACCAAGGATCGAGGCGCCGCTGCACCCGTGTAGGCGGCAGCGGCGCTGCGTGAGGGAAGTGCTTAGAAGCGGGTGCCGATGTTGATGCCAAACACCCAAGGATCGATTTCAACAGTACCAAGAGTGGCACCGTTGACCTTGGCTTTGGTGTCAATGTCGATATAGTGAACGTCCAGGTTTACGAACCAATCTGGCGTGATATCAATATCGACGCCCGCTTGCGCAGCCAGGCCCCAAGAATCCTTTAGGCTTAATTTGGTTCCGGTCAGCGCGCCCGTGGTGCCTTCATCGAAGAAGAAGGTGTAGTTCAACCCCAGACCCACATAAGGCCGAACCGTATTCTGCGGCAAAAAGTGATACTGCATGGTCACGGTTGGCGGCAGGTGCTTGGTTTCCCCGACTTTACGACCACCCAGCTTGATGTCGTGGCTAAATGGCCACGCGCCGAGCAGCTCGACGCCGAGGTTCGGCGTAATCATATGCGTTACGTTGAAACCAAAGGTCACGCCATCGTCCACTTCCAGCGTGCCGAGAGGGAGTGAGAGATTATCGGACTTGGGGAATGCGCCCCAAATACCGCCTCTGACCACCCAATCGCCAGTCTGGTAGGCATTGGCAACACCCGTTAACAAACTCGCAGCCAACGCGGCCGCTACAGCGCTTTTAGCTAATTTTGAGGACATCGCGCACCCCTAAATTGGTTGTTGTAATGTTTTATTGGATATTAAAATCAGGCATAAAAAACACAAATATATTGTGCGCTTTCACAACAATTTAGTCAAAAACGGCAACACGTATCCAAAATAAAACTGATTTTTAATCGGTTAAAGGCGGCAAAATCTGCACCACTTCCTCGAAGGTCGTGGTGCCGGCGGCGATCTGTAATGCTGCGCCGACCCGTAAGGGTCGCATCCCTTGCTCGAAAACCCCACGCCGTAACGTCTCTTCATCCAGCTCCGGCCGCAACAGGTGGCGTACCCCCGGCGTGACCGCTAACAGCTCGTAGACACCAACGCGCCCCAAATAACCGGTGTTGCGACATTCTGGACAGCCGTTGGGTGCACCGATGCTCGCTGGCTTCGGTAAGGGCCAGGGCCGGACCAGGGCATTCCACAATACCTCGTCGATTTCGTCGGTCCCCTTGCAATGGGGACACAAGGTCCGCACCAGGCGTTGCGCCATCACGCCAATCAGCACGTTTTGAATCAAATAATACGGGACGCCCAAATCAAGCAGGCGGGTCACAGCCGAGGCGGCGTCGTTGGTATGCAGCGTGGATAGCACCAAGTGGCCGGTTAAAGCAGCCTGCACCGCCATCTGCGCGGTTTCTAGATCACGGATTTCACCGACCATGATAATGTCGGGATCTTGCCGCAACAGGGTGCGAATACCGTGTGCGAAGGTGAGGTCAATAGCCGGTTGCACCTGCATCTGGTTTAGTTCCGGCACGACCATTTCGATGGGGTCTTCCACCGTACAGACGTTGACCTCTGGTGCTGCCAACTGCTTGAGCGTGGTATATAAAGTGGTGGTCTTGCCGGAGCCGGTCGGCCCGGTGACCAACACGATACCGTGCGGTCGGGCAATCATCCCACGCCATGCCTTTTCCTCAGCGGGTGCGAAACCGAGCTGGCCGAAGGTCTTGGTGACCGTATCGGGATCGAAAATACGCAGCACGCATTTTTCACCGAAGGCGGTTGGCATGGTTGACAGGCGCAGCTCAATCTCACGGCCGGCCGGGGTACGGGTCTTGATCCGACCATCCTGTGGCCGCCGCTTTTCAGCCACATCCATCCGGCCGAGAATCTTGATGCGGCTGGTGACGGCGGCCATCACAGCAGGCGGCAGTTGGTAAATCGCATTCAGCACGCCATCAATGCGAAATCGGATATTGCCCTGCTCGCGCCGTGGTTCCAGATGAATGTCGCTGGCCCGCTGGGAAAACGCATATTGCAGCAGCCAGTCCACAATCTGCACGATGGGGCGTTCATCGGCGCTCAGCTCGCCCCGGCGGCCCAATTCCAAGAGTTGCTCGAAATTGAGAATCCCGGATGCCGGCTCCGCCGTGCCCTTGAGCGCGCCGCGTACCGAACGCGAGACGCCGTAAAACTCCATCTGATAGCGGCTAACATCCAGCGGGTTGGCGATGACCCGTTCGATAGTGCGACGCAGCGTTTGCCCCAAGACATTTTGCCAGTCGGTCAGCCACGGCTCGGTGGTGGCGAAGACCACACGGCTCTCGTCGGCCGCGATGGGTAGAATGTGATAGCGGGCGGCGTATTCAAAGGAAATGAAGGGCAATAACCGCTCTACCGCTGCGATATCCAGCTTGAGCGGGTCAATGCGTAGGTAGGGCAAACCGACCTTGTTCGCCAACCATTCGGTCAGTACCTCCAAACTGAGAGTTTGATGAGGTGGTTGGGGTTGGTGAAGTTTTTTGTTGGCGATGACCACCAGCGGATGCAACTCGCCGCGCTCCAGTTTGGTGCCGCCCAACGCCCGCTCGGCATCCGACTTGCTCACCAGGCCATCGGCGACCAGATCGTCCAGTATTTCCTTGAGCGTGAGGCGGTGTTCGGCTATGCGTGGCTTCGCCGCCGCACCGGAGCGGGAATCGACTACTTGTGGAAATTGGCGCACGACCGGTACTAGAGGGTTTTGGGCATTCACGGTATTTTGTTTGATCAGGCCGATGGGTTGTCGAAAGTGACTTTTTAGAGGGCTTTAGTCTTCTAATAGGATAGAACAAAGTACATTATTTTATATAAAAATACCGATAAAATGCATCAAAAAATTTCCATTTGATGCTAGAAATCATGCCGGCAGCCCTGAGAACGGCAAAAGTTCAGGTTTGGGTTACTTAGAGCACTTCCAGCTTGGCGTAAGCGACGACCAACCACTTACTCCCACCGGATTGGGGAAAATCGACTCGGGCACGGGCGTGATAGCCGGCGCCTTCGACCTCCAGCACCACACCATCGCCGAATTGCGGATGCCGAACCCGTTGTCGGGGACGCAAGCCCGCGCCGGGTGCGGTGGGCATCGCAGACGCTACTGGTGTGGGTCGTGCCGGCGCAACAGGTGGTTGCAACCGCTTTGAGCGAGCGCGTATATCACGGAGCAATTCATCAGGCATTTCGCCGATGAATCGCGAAGGCGATGGATAGTTTTGCTGGCCGTACCAAGTCCGTTGCTCCGCATAACTTAAATACAGCTGCTGCCGGGCACGGGTAACGCCAACATAGGCCAGCCGGCGTTCTTCTTCTAATTGACGCGCCTCACCGGCCGAACGCCCATGCGGAAACAACCCCTCCTCCAATCCGACCAGGAAGACCACTGGAAACTCCAAGCCCTTGGCCATGTGCAGGGTCATCAGTTGCACGCAATCATCACTCGCAGAACCCTGGCCCTGACCCGATTCGAGGGCGGCATGAGCGAGAAAGGCATTTAGCCAGTCCGGTTCAGTCGCCTCGACACCCACCAGCAACGGATCAGCGTTGTTGATGAAATCGCCGCTGGCGTTGACGAGTTCTTCCAGGTTGTCCGCGCGCATCTCGCCTTTATCGGCTTTAGGCTGCTGGTACATGGCCAGCAGGCCACTGCCGTTGATGGCGTGCTCGACTCGTTCGGGCAGTGAAGAGTCCTGGCTGCTGCCATCGAGCTGTTCTATCAAAGCCAGAAAGCCTCGCACGGCGTTGGCAGCCCGCCCTTGCAACCCCCCTTCTGCTAATAGTTGCAGAGCAGCCTGCCAGAGCGAAAGGCCCCGGCCGCGCCCCGCCTCTCGCAATTGGTCGAAAGTCCGCTCACCGATGCCACGCGGGGGCGTATTCGCCACCCGCTCGAAGGAAGGATCATCATCACGATTTGCCAACAGCCGCAGATAAGCCAGCGCATCCTTGATTTCGGCCCGCTCGAAAAAACGCAAGCCACCATAAATCCGGTACGGAATCGCCATACCGATCAGCGTTTCCTCAAACAGCCGCGATTGTGCGTTGGAGCGATACAGAATGGCCACATCACGGCGCTGGCCGCCCCGCTCCACCCATTGACGGATGCGTTCGGCGACGAAACGGGCCTCATCGACTTCGTTAAAGGCACCGTAGACCTGAATCGGTTCGCCGTCGCCGTCGGCGGTCCATAAATTCTTGCCTAAGCGCCCACTATTGTTGGCGATCAGTGCGTTGGCGGCTTTCAGAATGTTGTGGGTCGAGCGGTAGTTCTGCTCCAGACGGATGGTTTGCGTACCGGGAAAATCTTCAGCAAAACGTTGAATATTCTCGACCTTGGAACCACGCCAACCGTAGACGCACTGATCATCGTCACCGACGATAAAAACATCGCTTTGATCGCCGCCAAGCAGTCGCACCCACCGGTATTGAATGGTGTTAGTGTCCTGGAATTCATCGACCAGCACATGCTGAAACCGCTCACGATAATGGGTCAGCAGTTCGGCATCGTCACGCCAAAGCTCATAGGCTCGCAGCAGCAATTCCCCAAAATCGACTAAACCGCTACGGTCGCATTCCTGCTGGTAAAGGGTATAGATCCGCTGGTACTGGCGTTTGGCGGGGTCGTCAGTTTGCTCGAGATCAGTCGGGCGTTGGCCCTCGTCCTTACAGCGGTTGATGAAGCCGGCAACCTGCGGCGGTGGCCATTTCTTCTCATCGAGATTCAAGGTACGCAATATCCGTTTCACCAGTCGCCCCTGATCGTCGCTGTCGATGATCTGGAAAGCGCGTGGTAGACGGGCTTCCTGCCAATGCTGCCGCAATAGCCGATGCGCAATGCCGTGAAACGTACCGATCCACAGCCCGCCGATGGGATGATCCAGCATCGACTCGACTCGGCCGCGCATCTCGGCGGCGGCCTTATTGGTGAAGGTCACGGCCAGAATTGACCAGGGTGATGTGTTGGCAACTGCCAGCAGCCAGGCGATCCGGCGGGTCAGCACCCGGGTCTTGCCACTGCCGGCACCGGCCAATACCCGCAAATAGCCTAGCGGTGCCGTTACTGCCGCACGCTGGGGTTCGTTGAGATCGTCGATAATCCAGGAAACGTCCATCGCGAGATTTTAGCAGAATCGCTCCCTGGCAATGGTCTCTTCAAAGCAGTACGCAGAGCAGAGATCAGTCCCTCCTAAATATTCCCGGCTCGTTAAAATGTCCCGTAACAACCCGTCACGTTCAGCAGGTACGCTATCGCTTGATAGAGCGGCTTAAAAAGCTATCGAAACCGTGTTAGTCGTCTTGGCCTGTGGAAAAGGTGGCATTATTTGGATTCCGCCATCTACCGGTAAACTATACATGACCCATACCTATTGATCGGGCGGCTAATGACTGGTACGCCTACGTCGCTGATCTGATCATTTCAAACCGCCATTGTTGGAGGAGACCAGCATGAGCAGCATCATTCCTATTGATTTACGCTACACCGAAAGCCACGAATGGGCGCGTGCCGACGACCATGGCACCATCCTCGTCGGCATCACCGATCACGCCCAGCACCTGTTGGGCGATCTGGTGTTCGTCGAAATCCCGGAAGTGGGCCGCGCGGTGGCTGCCACTGAAGCCTGTGCAGTGGTGGAGTCAGTCAAAGCCGCATCGGATATCTACAGTCCCTTGGATGGAGTGATCATCGAAGTCAACGAGATGTTGGCGGATAATCCAGAGTTGATTAACGAGGACCCGTATGGCGAGGGCTGGATCTTCCGGTTGAAAACGTCTGCAAGTTTAACCACCTTGCTGGATGCTGCTGCCTATGCGGCCATTGCCACCGCCGATGGAGACGAAGACCCAGGGACTCTGGCTAATCCTGCTTTGGTTTGAGGTGAAGCGTTGGCTTAATGCAACACGGCTCGTGTTTCATTAAGCGCCGTTGGGAAAATAGCGCTAGACTTCAAGGGCCGGGGCAACGCCTGAATCGGATCGGCGATGCCAAAAGCTCGTTGTTCGAACCGTCAACATTTTCAGGAGCGCTACTTCATGGCAACCATCACGTTCAAAGGTAATCCCGTGAACACCAACGGCGACTTGCCGGCTGTCGGCGCCGCCGCGCCCGATTTCAAATTGGTGACCGCTGATCTTAAAGATGTGACGCTGGCCGATTTCGCCGGCAAGAAAAAGCTCATCAGCATCGTCCCCAGTCTTGATACCTCGGTGTGTGCGCTGTCCACCCGCAAGCTCAATGAAGAATCCAAGCAGCATCCTAATGCGGTCGTGCTGATCGTTTCCACCGATCTGCCTTTCGCGCAAAAGCGGTTTTGCGACAACGAAGGCTTAAACAACGTCGTCCCGCTGTCGATGATGCGCTCGCGCAATTTCGCCAAAGATTATGGCGTTCTTCAGGAAAGCGGCCCGCTGGCCGGTTTGACCGCGCGCGCTGTAGTGGTATTGGATGAAAATAACCGTGTCCGCTATACCGAACTGGTGCCGGAAATCGCCCAGGAACCCAACTATGCGGCGGCACTGGCGGCATTAGGATAAAGCGGTACTCAATCATTGGCCTGGCATTACAACAGAGATCGGCTGGATGCCAGGTACGGATCGACTCATTGACGACTGACATTGCATGGAACTGACCGCTCTTACCGCCATTTCACCTATCGACGGCCGTTATGCCGACAAAACCACGGTTTTGCGGCCGATTTTCAGCGAGTACGGCCTGATCCGTCACCGGGTGATCGTTGAAGTGCGCTGGTTGCAAGCGCTCGCCAACCATTCTGCGATTGCTGAAGTCCCGCCGCTCAGCAAAGCCGCGCTCCAGACCCTCCAGGCGTTGGTGGCGGACTTTGGCCCCGCCGATGCCCAGCGGGTCAAGGACATTGAGCGGATTACGAATCACGACGTTAAGGCGGTGGAATACCTGCTCAAGGAAAAGATCGCCGGTAACGCTGAACTGGAAGCGGTTAGCGAATTCATTCACTTCGCCTGTACGTCGGAAGACATCAATAACCTGGCTTATGCGCTGATGCTGCGCGCGGCGCGCGACACGATTGTGCTGCCACGCTGGGATCATCTGATCGCCGCGCTGACCCGCCTGGCCCATCAACACGCTGATCGACCGATGCTGGCGCGCACCCATGGCCAGCCAGCTTCACCGACCACGCTTGGCAAAGAAATGGCCAATGTGGTTTACCGACTCCAGCGACAGCGTACCCAGTTGGCGGCGGTGCCTTTGCTGGGGAAGATCAATGGTGCGGTGGGCAATTACAACGCCCATCTGGCCGCTTATCCAGACGTGGATTGGCAGGCGTTTGCCCGTCGTTTCGTCACCAATGACCTGGGACTGGCGTGGAATCCGTATACCACCCAGATCGAGCCGCACGACTACATGGCGGAGTTTTTCCACGCCGTAATGCGCGCTAATACCGTGCTGTTAGATTTCTGTCGCGATATCTGGAGCTACATCGCCATCGGTTATTTCCGGCAAAAAACCGTAGCGGGTGAAATCGGTTCTTCGACCATGCCGCATAAGGTGAATCCCATCGATTTCGAGAATGCCGAGGGTAATCTGGGAATTGCCAACGCCTTGTTGGATCATCTGGCCGCCAAGCTGCCGGTATCGCGCTGGCAGCGAGATTTGACCGATTCGACCGTGCTGCGGACGCTGGGGGTCGGCTTAGCGCATTCGCTGGTTGCCTATCAATCCTGCGAGAAAGGGATCGGTAAGCTTGAGGTGAATACGGCGGCGCTGGATGCCGATCTGGACGATAATTGGGAAGTGCTGGCCGAACCGATTCAAACCGTCATGCGCCGCTATGGCATTGCGCAGCCTTACGAGCAATTGAAGGCGCTCACTCGGGGTCAGCGGGTGGATAGGGAGATATTGCGGGCGTTTATTGCGAATTTGGCCATTCCCCAGGCAGCGAAAGACTGTTTGCTCGCCATGACACCGGCAAGCTATACCGGCAATGCGGCGGCGCAGGCCCACAACTTATAACATTTCGCTGATTCGATTGATTTTTAAAACGTAATATCAACGCGAGGGAGGTTTACGATATGAAAAAACCCAGTTTTTTATTGGCTGTATTGGGGGGATTACTACTTTGGAGCCATGCGTCAGTCATGGCCGCACCGCCGGGCATTTTAGAATCCACGATCAAATTGCCGATGGGTAATGAGCGCTATGGCTGCTGCTTGGTTAAAAGCAGCCAAGGTTACGATGTATGGGAATATCAAGATGAAGTGTCTTACCTGAAGTGCTATCGGCAAGCGCGCCTGGCAGGAGAGCCTTGGGTCTTTTCCAATAATCAAAAATACGAATTTCATCAAGGTAAGCGCTGCGACACATTACAAGACAAAACCCGTGAATTTATCCCCACGCCGTGGGCGTTGGATTATCGCAATGGTTAATAGCCATTTGATCGATCTTCCTTAACGTGCATGAAGCAGTCGGCTACTCATGTCTAACAAACGCTTTCTCTTCGTGTCCTGGGATAGTCTGATCGGGGACATTGCCTGGCAGACCGTCAAGGAAGGTCATGAGGTCAAGTATTACATCCAAAACCCCGAGGAGCGGGAAATTGCCGACGGCTTTGTGCCCAAAACCGACGACTGGCGGCAAGAGGTCGATTGGGCCGATGTGATTGTGTTCGATGACGTGCTTGGCATGGGTAGCTTGGCCGAGGAATTGCGCCGCAACGGAAAGCTGGTGGGCAGCCGCAAAAGTTTTGATAGGTTGGGGTGATGGCCTATAGTGGGGTCAACAGGAGGAAACCCCATGATCCACAAATACTTGGTTGACCTCACTGATGATGAGCAGGGATACCTGCATGAGGTCATTGGCAAAGGTAAAACGATGGCGCGTCGGGTCGCGCGTGCCCATATCTTGCTACAAGCTGCCACTGGGGCGACCGACGTGCAGATCGCTATGACCCTCCAGCTCGGCATTGCGAGTGTGCATCGGACCCGCCAACGCTTTGTCGACGAAGGGCTAACGGCGGCGTTAAGCGAACGCCCGCGCATCGGGTCGCCACCGGTATTGACAGGCAAACAAGCGGCCTTTCTGGTCGCTTTGGCCTGTAGTACGCCGCCCGCGGGTCGCCATCGGTGGACCTTGAAA
>NZ_CBTJ020000103.1 GCF_001051235.1 Candidatus Competibacter denitrificans Run_A_D11
CCCAGCAGAATGCCGCCCTGGTCGAACAAACCGCCGCCGCCAGCCACAGCATGGGCGATCAGGCCCAGGAACTCCAACGCTTGATGGGCTTCTTTAAATTGGACCAACAAAATGATGCCAGCACAACTCAACACTTTGCGAAAAAGTATCCAGAAATCTCTAACATAACAGCCAATGCCTATGAACCTATAGCGGCTTAAAGGATGCTAGAAAAACTTAATACTTTGCAAAAACTTATCCAGAAATACTACACCGTTTCAATACAACAACCAATGTCTATGAACCTATAAGAGTAATCACGATGACAATTAAGAAATTTTTCCTAATGTCCTCAGCAATCATCTTAACGTTACTCATTTGCTTTATTACTGTCGCTTATTTAATGTTAGATAATCAACGTAATCTCTTACACGCAGGAGAGGTTCGCTATGAGTCGTACTTACTTGCTGATGAGCTACGGCAAAGCTCCGATGATTTGACACGCTTGGCACGTACCTATGTCGTGACGAACGATGCGAAGTATGAGCAGCAATATTGGGATGTGCTCGCAATTCGCAACGGTGAGAAACAACGCCCACAGAATTACCAAAAGATTTATTGGGATTTCATGGCAGCCGATGGCAAAAAACCTAGCCCAGATGGCGAGAAAATTGCTTTACAAACCTTAATGAAAAATATTGGCTTCACGGATGAAGAATTTGACAAGTTAAAGGAAGCGCAAGCCAATTCAGATGGCTTAATAGGTATAGAAACCATCGCCCTGAATGCGGCTAAGGGTCAATTTAATGACGGAAGCGGCAAATTCACTAAAAAAGCAACTCCCGACTTCGAGATGGCGAGAACGCTGATGCATTCCCAACAATACCATATTGAAAAAGCCAAGATCATGAAACCGATCAACGAATTTTTTACCTTGCTGGATCAGCGAACAAAAAATAAGGTGGAATATCACACCCAGCTTGGCAATATTTATTTTTCAATCGTTCTCGGTTTGATGGCTGGATTAGTTGGGTTTTTTATCTGGTTCTATTGGATGTTTGATCGCAAAATCCAGCAGCCTTTAGGTGCTGAACCCCATGTCATGATGGATATCACCCAGCACATTGCTAATGGCGACCTCACCAGTCAATTCACTAATACCGGAAAAGAAATGGGAATCTATGCCGCCCTGAAAACAATGGCGGGCCAATTAAAAGAGATGATTAGGAAAGTCAACGAAACCACGAGCCAAGTGGCCTCTGCCTCATCGGAGATTGCGCAAGGGAGCAGCGATTTAGCTCAGCGCACCGAAGAGCAAGCCTCGGCACTGGAAGAGACCGCCTCCTCCATGGAAGAGCTGACCGGGACGGTTAAGCAAAGCGCTGAGAACGCCGGTCAGGCCAATCAATTGGCCGGGGCCGCCC
>NZ_CBTJ020000104.1 GCF_001051235.1 Candidatus Competibacter denitrificans Run_A_D11
AACCTCCAAACCAGCACTGCCGCTGGCCGCTATCAGCAGATGCAGGCGATTGCGTCACGTCGCCCGTATTGGCGCTATCGGCATAATGATGCCGTCACCAACCCCAGGCCAGAGCATGTCGCCTGGGATGGCAAGGTCTTACGTGCGGATGATCCGTGGTGGTCTACGCATTATCCACCGTGCGGCTTTGGCTGCCGTTGTTTTGTCGAGTCGCTCTCGGAGCGCGATGTCGAGCGCCTGGGTCTTGAGCCAACCAAGGGCGAAGACATGCCGTTTAATGGAACCGTGGAGCGGGTCAGCACCAAAACCGGCGAAGTCATTACGCTGCCCCAGGGCGTCGATAAGGGTTGGGATTATGCCCCCGGTCGCGCTTGGTATCCTGATCTGGAGAAATATCCGTATTCGCTGGCTAAAGGCTTGGTAGCGGGCATGATGCGAGACGGTATCTTTGATCGCTGGCACGCCCGCATTGCCCAGCAAGTCGCCGAAGAACTGGCCAAACCTGACTATGCCAAGCTGAGCAAGAAAGCCGTTGAAACCCGCCTGCGCCAGCAACTGGATCGTAAAGAAGAGTTTCCGGTGGCGGTGATGCCGCCCGAAATGATGACGACACTGGGCGTTTCCGTGCAGACCGTACTGCTCTCAGAGTACGACGCGATCAAACAAGCGTATAGCCGATTAGGCGATCCCAACTTTACGGCGAACGCTTATCGCGCCGTGCAATCGATCTTCGAGACCGCCGAACTCATCGTGCGCGAAACCGATCAAGCGACGGTGTGGTTTCGTGACCAAGAGGATCGCCTGCATGTGGCCGTGCTGTGGCAGACCAAAACCGGCCAGGGGCTTTTCCTGAAGTCGTTGCGGTTTGGCTCCGAAAACGACAAGCGGCGTGCCAAAAAAGCAGGCACCGTGCTGCTGGAAAAGCAGCAGGATGCACAGGAGTAAGCTCGGCGGAGGACTCCCCGTTCCCTCCTAACGCCCACGATCCGAAGAACAGGCGACGGCCGGGAGATTCACCGTGTCAACCGAGCTAACCTTTTAGATACCCCACCCGCCCGGAAAATTCAATGGCTGGCGCGTTTATCATCATTGATTACAATGACGCCGAGATTCGGGTTTTTCTGGAAAAGCTCCAAGAGAAGCTGGGCGATCTCACACCGGTCTTTCGGGATCTGGGCGAGTCGCTGCTGATCTCGCATCGGGAACGGTTTAACCGAGGCATCGGCCCGGATGGTGCACCCTGGCCCGCACTATCCCCACACACCCACAAGAAAAAGAACCAAGACAAACTGCTGGTACTCGATGGCTGGCTACGGCAACTGAACTACCAGGCGAGCGGCACAGAATTGCGGCTGGGCACGGATCGGCTCTATGGCGCCACCCATCAATTCGGCGATCCCGACCGACACATTCCCGCCCGACCCTTCCTGGGTCTGGATGAAGGGGAGCGTGCAGCGATTTTAGAGACCTTGGCGGACTGGTTGGCCGACTAGCCGTATCTCGCCATCGCCTCTATCGCGTAACCCCTTTTAAAACCCTTTTAACTCGTCGTATTTTCGATTTTCCAGCCGAAGGAATACCGAAGGCGCGGTTCGAGTGGAAAACGCCTTAAATCGCTTATTTTGCGGCATAGCTCTTTCCAGTCATTTTTTAAGGTCGCTTAAAAGTCGCCCGGAGAATTGCTCGGCATACTGCCCGGCATGATCGCCAAGCCACTGCAAATCTTTTAC
>NZ_CBTJ020000105.1 GCF_001051235.1 Candidatus Competibacter denitrificans Run_A_D11
TGCCGAGATTCGGGCTTTTCTGGAAAAGCTCCAAGAGAAGCTGGGCGATCTCACGCCGGTCTTTCGGGATCTGGGCGAGTCGCTGCTGATCTCGCATCGGGAACGGTTTAACCGAGGCATCGGCCCGGATGGTGCACCCTGGCCCGCACTATCCCCACACACCCACAAGAAAAAGAACCAAGACAAACTGCTGGTACTCGATGGCTGGCTACGGCAACTGAACTACCAGGCGAGCGGCACAGAATTGCGGCTGGGCACGGATCGGCTCTATGGCGCCACCCATCAATTCGGCGATCCCGACCGACACATTCCCGCCCGACCCTTCCTGGGTCTGGATGAAGGGGAGCGTGCAGCGATTTTGGCGACCTTGGCGGACTGGTTGGCCGACTAGCCGTATCTCGCCGTCGCCTCTATCGCGTAACCCCTTTTAAAACCCTTTTAACTCGTCGTATTTTCGATTTTCCAGCCGAAGGAATACCGAAGGTGCGGTTTGGGTGGAAAACGCCTTAAATCGCTTATTTTGCGGCATGGCTCTTTCCAGTCATTTTTTAAGGTCGCTTAAAAGTCGCCCGGAGAATTGCTCGGCATACTGCCCGGCATGATCGCCAAGCCACTGCAAATCTTTTACGCGGGCACCCACACCGCTGTTTCCGGCCACACCGCCACGTTTACGCTAGATGACGTAAAAGCCACGGCGGCAGCGTATGACCCGTCCCTGCTCGAAGCGCCGCTGGTTGTAGGGCATCCGGTCCTTGACGACCCTGCCTATGGCTGGGTGCAGTCGCTGCACTTATCCGGCACCGTGCTCGAAGCGACACCGCGCGCCGTCGATCTCGACTTCGCGCAGATGGTCAACGATGAGCGCTTCAATCGGATCAGCGCGAGCTTCTTTCGCAAAGATGCGCCCGGTAACCCGGTTCCCGGCACGTATTACCTCAAGCATGTGGGTTTTTTAGGCGCCGCGCCGCCTGCCGTGCGTGGATTGCGCAAACCCAGCTTTGCGCTGGCCGCCGAGGCCGACACGATTACCCTCGAATTCGCTTTATCCCCTTCGGAGATGATGACCGTGACTGAACCCGTTTCTGTCCCGCAGACCCCGCCGCCTGCAACGCCTACTGCATCGCCAAGCGTCGATTTTGCCGCACGCGAAGCCGCTATTGCCTCGCGCGAAGCCGCTATTGCCTCGCGCGAGGCAACTCTTAAAGCA
>NZ_CBTJ020000106.1 GCF_001051235.1 Candidatus Competibacter denitrificans Run_A_D11
ACGCACGGCTGCGACCGATGAGAACAAACCCCCGGCAGGCGCACTGTCGCGCAAGGCATTTGAGCGGCTCGACCCGCAGCAGCGCAAGGCCCACCTGGCGCGTGGCGGCAAGATCGTCGATTGATCGCCGCTGTTGATTCCTCTTTTTAAGGATTGCTGTTATGGCCAATACGCTGACGAACCTGATTCCCGATCTGTACGCCGCGCTGGATATCG
>NZ_CBTJ020000107.1 GCF_001051235.1 Candidatus Competibacter denitrificans Run_A_D11
TGAGGCCGACACGATTACCCTCGAATTCGCTTTATCCCCTTCGGAGATGATGACCGTGACTGAACCCGTTTCTGTCCCGCAGACCCCGCCGCCTGCACCGCCTACTGCATCGCCAAGCGTCGATTTTGCCGCACGCGAAGCCGCTATTGCCTCGCGCGAAGCCGCTATTGCCTCGCGCGAGGCAACTCTTAAAGCAGAGGAACAGCGGCAACGCCGCGCTGCTGATCTGGCGTTTGCTGATCAGTTGATCGAGCAAGGCCGCTTGTTGCCGCGTGATCAACAACCCGTGGTGGCGCTGCTGGCGCAAATTCCGGCCGTGCAGCCGATGGAGTTTGCCGATCCTGAAGCCGAAGGTCAGACCGTCAAGACCTTCGCGCGCGCGTGGTTGATGGAGTTTCTAAAGCGGCTACCCCCCCAGATCGATTACGCCGAGCGCACCGCTGCGACCGACGAGAACAAACCCCCGGCAGGCGCCCTGTCGCGCAAAGCCTTCGAACGGCTCGACCCGCAGCAGCGCAAGGCCCACCTGGCGCGCGGCGGCAAGATCGTTGATTGATCGCCGCTGTTGATTCCTCTTTTTAAGGATTGCTGTTATGGCCAATACGCTGACGAACCTGATTCCCGATCTGTACGCCGCGCTGGATATCGTCTCGCGCGAGCTGGTGGGGATGATTCCTGCGGTGACGATGGATGCCCAAGTCACCCGCGCCGCCATCGGTCAAGTGGTGCGCATCCCGCTGACGGCCGCGCCCACGGCCAGCGATGCGGTGCCTGCCGTCACCCCACCCAACGATGGTGATCAGACCATCGGTAATACCACCGTGACGATCAGCAAATCGCGTCGCGCGGCGGTGCGCTGGACGGGTGAGGAGCAACGCGCCCTGGATAACAATGGACCCGGTTATCGATCCATTTTGCAAAATCAGTTCGCCCAGGCCATGCGGGTGCTCACCAACGAGATCGAGACGGATCTGGCGGCATTGTATACCCGCGCCTCGCGCGCCTATGGCACGGCCGGCACGACGCCCTTTGGCACGGGCGGCGATTATTCCGATGCGGCTCAGGTGCGCAAGATCCTGGTCGATAACGGCGCACCGGTGTCGGATTTGCAGTTGGTGCTGAATACCCAAGCGGGCGCGACGATTCGCGGCAAGCAAGCGCAAGTCCAGATGGTGGGCGATCAGAGCCTACTGCGCCAAGGCGTGTTGCTGGATATGCACGGCTTTACGATGCGGGAATCGGCGCAGATCAAGAACGTCACCAAGGGCACGGGTGCGAGTTACACCACCACGGCCGCTGGGTTTGCCGTTGGCACGACCAGTATTCCGCTGATCACGGGCACGGGCGCGATCTTGGCGGGCGATATTGTGACCTTTGCTGGTGACACCAATAAATACATGGTGGCGACCGGTATCAGCGCACCCGGTACGCTGGTGTTAGCAGCGCCCGGTCTGCGGCAAGCCATTCCGGCAGCGGCGACAGCCGTCACGGTCGGTAATAGTTTCACCGCCAATCTGGCGTTTTCCAGAGGGTCGATTCTGTTGGCCGCGCGTGCGCCGACGCTGCCGGCCGAAGGCGATATGGCCACGGATCGGATGATGATTACCGACCCGAAGTCGAACCTGAGCTTTGAAGTCTCGGTGTATCCGCAATACCTCCAGGTGCTCTATGACGTGCGCCTGGCCTGGGGCGTGGCCTGCATCAAGCCGGAAAATCTGGCCGTCTTGCTGGGCTGATCATGACTTACGCCACCCAAACCCACCTGGAGGATGCCTTCGGTGCGGTCGAGATCCGCCAGATTGCGGATCGCGATGGCAGCGGCGCGGCGGATGCGGCAGCGATTGAAGCCGTTTTAACCCGCGCCGATGCGATGATCGATGGCTATCTGGCGGGGCGCTATGCCCTGCCGCTGGTCGCGCCGTATCCCCCCATCATCGTCGGCACGGCGTGCGATCTGGCGCGCTATTGGATTTTTGATGATGCCGCACCGGAAGAGGTGCGCAAGCGCTTTGAGTTTGCCATGGCCTGGTTGAAGGATGTGGCCAGCGGCAAGGCGGTGTTGTCACTGCCGCTGGCGACAGCGGAGGTAGCCGCCATCGGCTCGCCAGAGTTTAGCGCGCCCACGCGCGTGTTCGACGCCACCACCTTGGCGAGGTTCTGATGGCCGTTCCGCTGAAAGACAACTGGTTTGCAGCGGGCGCGGCGATCCTGACCCAGATCAAGGCGCAGTGTCCGCAGTTTGTGAAAGTCAGCGATGCGCCCAGTTTGGATGCGCTGGGCAAGGTGCTGACCGGCATCACGCCGTCGGCGTATGTGATCCCTGGCCCCTTTGCCGGCGGTGAGGCGAACCCACGCCAGACCTGGTATGTGGCCTTGCATGTGCGCAACGTCGCGCAGATCGCGGAAGGGTCGGGCTTGCTGCTGGAGGCGGGCGCGTTGCTCAGTGCAGTGCTGGCCGCCCTGGCGCAGTTTGTTCCCGGCCCGGAGTTTAGTCCGCTGTTTTTTCCCACGGAAGATCACCGTTATCCCGATGTGGGCCAAGGCGTTTATATCCTGACCTATGCCACCTACATCGAACCCGATTTTTGGCCCTATTACCGTTAGAGAACCGCTGAGATGCCTAAAAAGCCTGAAGTCACTGAGACTGAAACCGTGGTCACGACCACCGAACCCGTTACAACCGTCGATCCCACGCCCGTCGCTGATCCGGTGTTGGAAACGGCTGCCGCTGCCGAAGCGCCAGCGCCCAACCCGGAAGCCGCCGGGACGACCGAAACCACGCCAGTCACGGCCAACGAACCACCCCCGCCTCCGGCGCTGATCCCCTGCGTGACGCTGCATGGTCGGCTGACCCACGAAGGGAAAACGTATGCACCGCACGAGCGGGTGTCCTTGCCGGTGGATTTGGCGTTGGGCTTGATCGACTCCGGTCACGTCGCCAGGGCGGAGTAAATACCCATGCAACGCGCCATTTCAACACAGAAAGAGCGAGTGGTTTCACGGGGTCGGGCTTTCCTTCCAGCCGAGGCTCAGTCGTCATGCGAAGGCGAGCGCTCTTTGGGCTTAGCGCCTTTCAGTATCACCATCCATCCCGGCGAGATCCTTTCCTACAGTTCCAAGCAGGACCTGCATGAGCCGGAACCGGAGTAATCCTCTATGCAACGCGCCATTTCAACGCAGAAAGAACGGCTGGTGTCGGGTGGTGAAGCCTACATCAATCCGCTGAGCGCCTTGCTCCAGTATCTGGGCGAGCGCTATTTGGGCTTAAGTTCGAGCCTCGGCATTACCGTCAAGACCGATAAGATTCAGTCGTATAGCTCTGAGCAAGGTTTGCACGAGCTGGATGATGAGACGGTCACCAAAATCACCCGCACCGGCAAGTTGACCGTTCGCCAGTTTAGTCTGGAGAACCTGAAACTGTTTTTGGCCGGTACGGCGGGGATTCAGGTTCAGACGACCGGAACGGTGACGGGCGAGTCGATCACGGTGCTGCCGGATCGCTATTACCAGTTGGGCACGAGTGTGGCCAATCCCTCCGGCGTGCGGCGGGTGAGTGCGGTGACCGTGGCCGCGCCAACGACGCTGGCGGCCTGGGCTGCGACCACCGTGTATGCCGCCGGTGCCAAAGTCAAACCCGCCGCGACGCCGCTATATGCCTATCAGGCGATTACGGCCGGCACGTCGGGTGCAACGGCGCCCACCTGGCCGACCATCGTCGGTGATGTGGTGACCGATGGCGGCGTGAGTTGGGTCTGTATCGGGATTTTGGCCCCGGCGCTGGATACCGATTACACCCTGGATTCGGCGATGGCGCGGCTTTATGTGCTGCCCACCGCGCGGGTGCATCCCGATTATCCGATGCCCTGGTCGGTGGGCTATACCCGCTCGGCGGCTGAACGGGAGCGGTTAGTGACCGGCGCGCTGACCGATGCCTATGGAGCGATGCGGTTTATTGCCAAGAATGCCAAGGGCCAGTTTCGGGATGTGTATGCGCCCTATGTGACCTTTGCGCCGTCGGGTGATTTGTCGCTGAAAGAGGATAGCCCGAAGTATGCCGAGCTGAGCTTTGATCTGAGCTTTAGCAAAGGCTTGAACGGCGAACCGGCCCTCATCATTGATGGGCGACCGGAGTAAACCGGTGAATGCGCCGCTGGGGTTAAGCCTCGGCGGCGCTTTTTGATCAGCGTGGTTCTGGCAGACCCTAACCCTTACGAGGCATTGATATGAGTTCTCTTGATTCCCCAGATCTTCCAGATTGGATGTTGCTCGGCGAGCGAGCCGATATGTTGGCGTTGTTGTCGCACACGTCGCTTTGTCCATCGCAGTGGCCCGAAGCGGCTGATGCGTTGATTGCGTGGAAGTATCAGGGGATTGCGCTGGATGCGCCCGATTCTGTGGGCGGCATCAGCAAACCTGTATGGGACAGTATGACCGAGGAGGCACGGCAGCGCTTCTTGCAAGCGCAACGCGATCACGATGAGGTGACGTTGAAAGCTCTGCGGTCGGGTGCTGCGATGTTGCCCTCCGTCGAGGCGAACCCGCCCGATATTTGGACTATCGCTAACGATATCGTGCAACACCTCCGGTCGCACTGGCCGGAGGTGTCTCGTGCGGCGCATGTTGAAGCGTTATTTGTGGCTCTTTATGGGGCCGATGATCCGTTTTTCGCCGCCTCTGTGTTGGCGCGCTCCAATCCCACTTTATCCAATAAGTGATCGTAGATTAGATCGAATGCGTCGATCACTGAGGCTTCACGATGATGCATGTTCCGTTTCTGAAGCAAGGACTAAGGCGCACGGTCGATCTCGTTGTGATCAGCGACCCGACGCAAGATGGCGGTCGTGCCGTCGATCAGCAGCGCGACTTTGTAATTGCCGGTGATGTGGATGGTGTAAATGTCGGGCCGCGTGTAGCCCTTCAGTTTCTCGAACACCAGGCCGGGTGGCCTGGGATTTTGCAAAAGACTCGTCAGTTTTTGATCGGTTTTGTGCTGCAAGTCGGGCTTGAGTTTGCGGTAGTCCTTTTTAAAGCGTTCCGTCCGTTTAATCGTGAGAATCGTGACGCCTCCTGCGCCAACGACCGTCATCCGGCAGCATCCTTTCTTAACGCGGCAAGCAGCGCTTCGGGTGTTTCGAATGCTTCGTCGATGATGGGCGAGCAATCCGCATCGTGTTCCATGATCCAGATGCGCAGATCACCCAGCGCGCCGTGGAGCCGGATGAGTTCTTGGCGAGTGCGGTTTCCAAGCCAGCTTTTTGGATGCGACTGGAGGATGCCAACGGTGCTTTTGATATTTTTCTGGATCGCCAGGAGTTCGTCGGTGAGCGTATCGTCAGGGTCGAGTGTTTGCGAGGGGTCGGTTTCATGATCCCGATGCGTGCGCAGTTGGTGCAACCGCCGTTGATAGTCTTGTCGCCGCCGCCGCACCATTTGCCACAGACCCAGTTGCAGCAGGGTTTGCTGGGTACTCAACGTGGCCAGCGTGGCGATCATGTGCAAGGCGCTACTCAAGGGCGCAGTGTTCACCGGCTCAATGATGGCCGTCATGGGGATGTCCTCGGCTGGAATCATTTGGCGATCATACCCCACCGTGAAAGCCGGTCAATGGCGCGTGGGGTTGTTCAATCCCTCCCCCAAGTCGGGAGAGGGAGTGCGCGTGGGCGCGGAGTGAGGTCAGCGGATCACGGGATCAGACCCCGGCCCTGTTTGCCGGATCGGGCCGGGTCGGCGCGAGGGCGGCGCCCAGCAGTTGGACTATTTTGGCCTTTAGGGCTAAAAGCCGGGCCTCCTGCGGGTCGGGGTCGGTTAGCGGTCCTGGCCGATCCGCAGCCGGCGCAGGTAGGAGCCGACCGTGCCTTCCGGGCGCTGAATCCGCTGGCCAATGACGGCACTGCCCAGCCCCTGCGCATGGAACTTTTTTATGCGGGTTTTCTCCTCGGTGGTCAGCAGGCGCCGACCCGGCTGGGCTTTGCCTTTCCAGTAGGCTGCCTGCGTTTTGAGAAGACCGATGTATTCGTCTTTGTCCAGGGTGATGGTGTTCGGGCGGGGGGCGGCCGGTTCGGGCAGGCTCTGGCTGCGGGTGCGGTACTGCGCGAAGGCTTTGACCAGGCGCTTTTTCAACTCGACCGCTTCCTCCGTGTTGCGCACCAGCGTCATCAGAAAATAGGCTTGGTCTTCGTTCAGGAGGTAGTACTTTATCGGGGTTCCACCACCCTGGCCCCGTCTACCCACCTCCATTTCAAATGGAAGTGGACCAAATTCATTGAATTCAGAAGAATATTTGTCGATCAATTGGCGTGTCGCCCTGGGTTCAACGCCAAGCTCGGTAATAATGACACGGGAATCAACGCGGGGTTCGCCGTCAATCACGGCAAGGGACAAAACAGTAGACATAGTGTTGCTCCTGATTGTTTCTCAAAGTTGACACATATCGAAAGATGGTGCCAGGAGCTTGAGACCGCAATCAGACGGCGGGCGTATTTCGGGCGAACCCGTATTGTATTAGCCGCACTCCCGGCCTTGAAAATCGGACAGGCACAAAAAAACCGCAATTCTCGGAGCGGGGAACCGCTGATTGGTGTGTCTCAAGCACCTGACCAGCAGCTTACGCCCGCGTCCGAGTGGGGTCAAGGGTTAGCGCAAGACTTACCAGTCGTTTATCTTGAAACTTCCATCGGGAAAATATTTGCAGTTATAAGTTTTGGCTCCCGCATAAGCGCCATAGCTGTTTTTGGCATTTACCTTAAAGGTCAGGTTTTTTTCTCCGTCTTTGTAGACAGTAATCAAGCCTCGATCTTCAACGCGAACACTTTCAGGATCTTTGAACTCAAGTCCCTGACGAAGGAAACCCAAGCATGTTTGTATCTCGTCTTCAGTGGGTTCTCTCGTCTTGGATGCAGCCTGTCTTTTAGCTTCAGCCTCCGCAGTCAACCGCCGCTCTTCAGTCTCTCGCGCTTCTTTCTCGGCCTTCTGTTTAGCCATCGCCTCTTCTTTCTGACGTATCTGATCTTCCTCTGCTTTCCGCCTGGCCACAGCGGCTTTGTACTGCGGCGAATTTTCATCAAGGATCAACTTGATGACATCGCCACTCGGCAACTGGCCGCCCGGTACTTTTTCTTTAATGGGATACGGCGGCAGTGCTGGACTTGCTATAGCCTTTCCGGTTTCTGGATCGGTCCACCGATACAACTCACCGGCCAGAGCAGGGCAAGCCAACAGAACACAACTCAAAAACACTGTTTTTCGCATCACGTTCAATCCTCTTTTAATCCATCGCATATCGTAGCCCAATACCCGGAGTTTTCGCATGGCTGAACGTAATCTGGTTCTTCAGCTACTGATCACGGCAAAGGACCAGGCGTCGGGGATCGTCTCTGGCTTTGTTTCCAGCGCAAAGACGCAATTCGCCGCACTGACAGCAGCCGTAGCGTCTGCATTTTCGTTTAAAGAGGCTGCCAGTTTTGAAAAAGCGCTGGATGCGATCCGCGCGCGCGCCGATGAAACTGGGCCAGCCCTTGAAGCGCTGATTGGCCGCGCAAAGGAAGCCGCGCAAACACTGGGGCCTGAGTTTGGTTTCTCTGCGACCGAAGCCGCAGGGGGTATCAAGGAATTAGTCGCCGCAGGTTTCTCGGCAGACGACTCCCTCAAGGCGCTGAAAGGCACGCTTGCTCTGGCGGCGATGGAAGAAATCAGCGTCGCCAAAGCGGCGGTGATGATCTCCGACGCCATTGCGCAATTTGGCTTAAAAGCTGAAGACGCATCGACCGTTGCGGATATTCTTGCCAAAGCGGCGGGCGCGGTGGCAGCGACCGCGACCGACATGGCCGAAGCGTTGAAGTACACCGGCAACGAGGCCAGCCGGTCGGGCCTGTCGCTCAAGGAAACAGCGGCCACGTTGGATGTGCTGGCCAAAGCGGGACAGCGCGGATCGGAAGCCGGCACCGGCTTAGCCTCGGTGTTGGCCATTCTGAACAACCCAGCTCACGCGGCGACTCAGGCGCTCTTTGATTTAGGTGCGACCAGTACCGAACTTTCCAATGTGCTGGATTTCCTGGACCAGCGCGGCATCAATGCCAGCCAAACCATTGCACTATTTGGTGAGCAGGGCGGGCGAGTCATCAATACCTTGCTCGCGCAAGGCGGCTCCAAGGCCATTGCGGAATTTGCCGAGAAGATCGGCGCAGCGGGCAAAAGCGCCGAAGAGACTGCCAAGATCATGCAGGGCAATTTCCTCGGCGCATTGGATCGCTTCTGGGAAAGCCTCAAGCGTGTAGGCGTCGAACTCGCCACACCCAAGCTCGAACCCTTCGCCAAGGGGCTGGATACCCTCACAGCGGCGCTCAACTCCTTTGCCAGCAATGATCGTATCCAGGCGTTCCAGAAAACCTTGGCCGACGGGTTTAGCGCTGCTTACAACAAGGTGCGTGCCTTCTCCGTCGATATCGATTGGAGCGGCATTAAAAACAGCATCAATGGCGCATTCGGCGCCATCAGCACAGCAGTTGATAAGGCGCTCGATTCACTCGGCTCGATCTATTCCAGCCTGACCGGTACGTTGCCGGGTGCGGCGAACATCGGCAAGCAAGCGGGCGAACTCTTTAAGGCGGCATGGGATGGCATCGGCCAAATCGCCGACGGCGTTGCCAGTGGGATCGAGCGCATCGCCCAGGCGTTGGGGGGTTCCGTTGCGCCGAGCGCCCAACAAGCCAAGACAGCGCTGGATGGCGTTACGGAAAGCACCACCAAACAAGCAACAGGGTTTCAATCCCTCTGGCAGGCGCTTAAAACGGATGCACTGGATGGGCTGAAATCAACATGGGACAGCCTGACTCGTGGCGCGGCTGATCTACTGGCCGGAGTCAATAGCCTGGCGCAAAAAGGCAGTGAGTTCTTGGCCGGGTTCATCCGCAGCGCGGATTTTGGACCCCTCCGTGATTTATTCAATGCCGTTGCTGATGCCGCCAAGCGGTTAGCAGCGACCATTGCAGAATCATTTCCGCGCGCGCAAGGCGCTGGTGAGACCTTCGCCAATAGCTTCACTATCGCCTGGTCTGGCGTCGTTGGCATTCTGGCGGCGGTCGTATCCGGCACCTTGAAAGTCGTGGAAGCCATTGGCCGGGCCACCTTCGAGGTCGGTAAGTATTTCAATCGGTACTCCGATGCAGAAATCGCCAAGATTGAAGCCAATCTAAACGGCTTATCGGAATCGGCTGGCGAATTCGCCGGAGTTGCAGCCCGCTCGTTCGAGGCCAGCGGCAAGGCGATGGACCGTATGCGTGGCAACGCGGAAGGAGCCGCCAAGCAACAGCAACAGATTGCAGATGCTGCTAAGGCAGGCGCGGAAGCGCAAAAAAACCTTGCCCAAGCCACCGCCGAACAAGCCGCCAAGCAGACCGACGCGGTTGAGAAAACCAAGCAATTTGCCGAGGCCATCCAGTTACAGCAAGCCGAAGTAAAGCGACTCGCCACTGCTGATCAAACCGCAGAAGGCGCAAAACAAGCTCATGCTGCTGCCACCCAAAAACTGTGGGCCATGCAGGGCGACTTCATCGAATCCGTAAAAGTGCTCAATGGCGAACAGTACAAGAGCGCAGCCGCTAATGATGCCGTAAAGGCCACCATCACCACACTCAACGCCACCATGGAAGAAGGCCGGGCCAAGCTGGAGGGGTACACCCCAACGCTTGAGGATCTTCGGCAAACCATGGAAAAGACCCGGCAAGAATTAGAGCGGGTCGAGGAAGCGCAAAAAAAAGGCACGCTCACTGCTACGAAAGATAAAAGCATCACGGAGCAGGTCAACGAAGCCAAAAAGAAAGCCAGCGATGCGCTCGGCGCTTATAACAGTGCCCTGGATCGCAATATCACCAACGCGGAAACCGCTATTAAAACCGCCGCGCGGCAGCGTGAAGCCCATGAGGCGGTGGCCAAGTCTGGCGAAGCGCTGATTGAAGCCAGCATCCGACTAGCGGAAATCGAAGGCAATGCCAATCGTGTTGCCGAACTGACCGCGCAGAAGAAAGCCGAACAGGCTGAAGCCGCCAAAAAAACGGCGGACAGTTATTGGAAGGAATCTGAAGCGGCAGCGAAATCGGCTGAGGCACTCCAGCTTAAGTATGAAGCGCTGCTGAAGACGGACCCGCTCAACAAGGAAGCGATTGCCAAAGCCAAGGAATCCGCCGATAGCGCCCGCGCGGAAGCACAGGCAACGAAAGCATCAGCCATTGAGATGGCCGCCAAGATTCCAGTGATGGAAAAGGAGGCACAGCAAGCCGCCATTATGGCCGGCCCCATCGGCCAGCTAACCCGCCTCTATGCCGAGCAAACCAAAGAGCACCAACGCGCGGCGGATGCCAGCGAGCAATATTACAGCGTCCAACTCAAGGAGATCGAGGGCGCGATCAAAGTTGCCCAGGCACGCGGCGATGAAGCCGAAGTTGCAAAGCTGCAAGCCAAACAGCAAAAAGTCCTCATTGAACAAGCCGAGGCCCTGTCCGCTGCCAAGGCCACCGAAGCCGCCGATGCTCAAAAAGCGGTCGATGCCAAAGCCCTGGAGCTAGCCGCCGACGGCGAACTCTCGAAAGCCGATAAAGAGCAAATCGCCAACCTACAAGCCGTCGCCGACCAGAAAAAAGCGGCGGCAAAAGAAGCCGAACTTCACGCCGAAGCGCTGCAAAAAGAATCCGATGCGCTCAAGCAAGTCAACGACGAGGCCAAGGTTTTCGACAACGCCGCTCAGAATGCCTACAAGTTTTCCGACGCTGCCGAAGACGTAGCCCGACGCAACAAGGAAGTCAGCGAGACGGCCGAGAAAGCCAAGAACAGCATGGAGGGCGTCAATGTCACGCTGGCCAAATTTGGCAATCAATCCGCCATTGCCTTTGGCGAAGAGGGCGTTCGGCGCTTTGAGATGGTCATCCGCGACATCCAAAGCGCGATCAATGAAGCAGACATCGCCGCCGAACGGCTCGCTAATGAAGGGTTGCGGGGAGTCGGCAACAATGCCAATGACGCCGCACTCTACGTTGAAGATCTCGCCAACAACCTCGACAAGAGCGAATCCTACTTAAACGATGCCGCGCGAGCCGCATCTGAAAATCTCCGCCAAGCCCTGGCCGATGCGCGCGCCGAAGCTGAAGCCATGGTGCAATCGCTGGCTGAAGCGGCCGACGCCACCGAGAAAGAAATCCTGCGGCTCCAGGGTAAGAACAAGGAAGTCTACGAACTGGAGCATCAGGAGAAGCTCCGTCAGCTTGAGGAAGAATACAAAAAAGCAGGCGAGTTGGGCGATGCCGAATACCGTCGGGCCAAAGCCGCCGAAGACGCACTGCACGCGCTCAAGCTCAAGCAACTCCAGGAACAAGCCGACGCCGACGCCCAGAAAAACGCCAGCACCGAAACCACCCACACCACCATAACCAGCGGCAGTGCGGGAGTCAGTAGCCCCACGATCAATGTCAATGTCAATGCCAGCAATGCCCGCCTCCTCGATAGCCGATTCAAAGAAGAATTGGCGCGCGATCTCAAACCCATCTTTGATGACCTTCACCGCAGGCTGCAATCACGATGAGCGTCCAACGCCTCTTGGCCAATGCCAACAACGCCCTGATCAACGCCACACTCAGTGCCTCCAGCACCGCGCCGGCGCTGGCGTCCATCTTCCGCGAACCGCAAGCCCGCACCGGCAATGGCGAGGTCATCCTCTCTGGCGGCTACAGTGGGGCAGCCGATGCCGCCATCGAGATCGAAATCCGCACGCCGGTGAGCGGCGCCGAATCCGCCACCACGCCGGTCTTTGCGGGCGCGGGCAACGGGGTGATGAGCGCACCGACCGTCGCACCGGGCACGCCCAACCAGGACCTCACTGTCACGCTGATCAATCTCGGCACGGCCACCACGCGGGCGCAGGCCATC
>NZ_CBTJ020000108.1 GCF_001051235.1 Candidatus Competibacter denitrificans Run_A_D11
CGTATTGCGCTGCATATTGAACTGGTCTGGCGACTGGGCCTCACCCACCGCCAAGCGGCCAAGCTCCAACCCGCGCGTTCGTATCACCACGGCGTCTTCGATGTCCTCTGGGAAACGCCCCGCAACCAGGTCTGGCGCTATTGCATTAACACCGAACCCTTACAGGCGCTGATGACGAGGGCAGTGACTCTCGTGCCCGATCCGAACGAATCCGTCTGTCCGCCGCAGTTGGCCCTCACCAGTTGGCTTCGGTATGTCTATGATCTGCCGCGCACGCAGTGCCGCATCGGTGCACCGGGCGAACCGACCCTGCGGGCGTTGCGCGATCCCAGCCCGCCGATTCCTCAGATTCTCGACCGTGAAACCTATCTCCTGGCGCAAGCGGGCTGGATAACGCCCCCCAAGGCGGCGGCGGGCCGGTAATCGGATGAACCCGTCGGGCATATCCGCGAGGTCCCGCATCATCCGCAAGATCTGCGCTGGATCGAGCAGCAACTCGCTACGCTACCGAATCCGGTGGCGCGCTCGCAGGCGCGGCGACTGTGGGGTGGTCTTTCAAGCCGCCTTCGACGCTGAACCCCACCCCAGCCGCAAAGAAGGCAAGGCACGCTTTGCGGCCAATACCGATCTACGAAACCACCTAGAACAGCACACGCCCCAGGAGTCCTCTCGTGGCTGAAACGGATCATCGCCCAGTGAGCGTCTCGGATCTTGCGCAGCTGGCCCGCTGCGAACAACAACTGTTACTGGATCAGCAACACGGCAAGCAACGCCCCCCGGAGCGGGAACGCTTAGCGGCGGCCGGAGAAGCGGAGCACGCGCACCACGACCGTCTCGCACGGCATTATCAAGGTCGGCGCGCGCGGGTCGCCCGCGATCGGCGCTGTTTTATCGCGTCTGCGGTGTACGGGGAAACGGCCTGGCAGACCGAGGCGTTGCGCCAGTGGCGCGATCAGGTCTTACAGCCCACGCGGATAGGTCAGAGATGGGTGCAATTTTACTATGCCTGCTCACCACCGCTGGCCCGGTTTTTAATTCATTCGCCGCGCGCGTCGCGAGCCGTGCGCGGGCTTCTGGATCGATTCATCCGCCGGTGGGTCCTTCAAATCGCCCCAAAGGAAAGCGTGTGATGAGCAACGGAACCTGGCTGATCGTAGCGCTTGTCATCGGGTTCGCGTTGGTGCTTTTGAGCCGACGCCGGGGAAAGCGTGCCGCCTGGCTTCAACGCGAACACATGCCCGACGTGCTGAAAACAGCGACGCTGATCGCCAGTGAGCGGTTGTTTCGTTGTGAACATCCCGTGGCGCTGAGCGGGACGCCCGATCAAGTCTATCGCCTGCGCACCGGCTCCCTTGTCGTCGTGGATACCAAGCGCCGCCGTCGTGTGGCAGTGTATGACGCCGATATCGCCCAAGTGTCGACCTATCGGGTCTTACTGCAAAGTCAATCGCGCTTTCGTCATCAGTCCTTCGCAGAGTATGGATACCTTCGCTTGGTGACTCCTGCTGGGGTCCGGTATGAGCGGGTATCCTTGTGGACGCCAGAGCAAGTCATTCAGCTCCACCGTCGCTACTGGACCTTGCGGGAGGGGCTGGCAACTCCGCTGGGCGCAACCTTTGCGGGTTTATGCCGCCAGTGTGGTCACCGCCAACGCTGCGGACAGGCGCGATCCGCGTCGTCATCGTCAGCGCCGCTCCCGGAGAAATAACCGATGCGGTTTCTAAAGAGCCAGGATCGTCTTCACAAGACATGGGGTTTTCCAACGATCCGCCCGAAGATCGCTGGCACCCGCTGGGGCGTAGCGAGGCTCTTGGGTCTAGCCCTTCTCCTGGTGACCCCCCTGCCCAGCCAGGCCGCTCCCTGGATCGATTTACCAGGGGTTTATCTGGCAGACTGTGCGTGTGGCACGCAGGCAGGCGGTTGCACAGGGCGGTATCACGGCCGACGCTTTGAACTGTACTTCGTGTTTAGGGCCACGACCTCGTTTAAAGAGGGTCCAAAAGATCCTCTCTTAAAGATCTTTAAAAAGGGCCGCCGGATTTCCCCGGTGGATTCCTTTTGTCCTTCTAATCCCCGCGTGACCCACCCCAAAGTCCGCGTTGTCGATCTCCAAGGTTTTTGGGAAAAGCCAGGGATTTTTCGGGTCGCTGTTTTTACTATTCCCTAAATCACCAGACGGTTTTCGGCTCCGCCCGTCTTCTTAGGGTCCGATCTCGTCGAAAAATGGCAACTTGGTAGGGCTCGCGCCTTTGGCGGCTTCTTTAAGGGCTATCAGCCAATTGTTAAGATTTCCAAATCCCAAATCTTTCCAATTAAAACGCGATGTTCGACTTTTCGAAGGGAGGTAAAGCGATAGGGCAGGCTGAAGCGGCATGAGGGTCTGAGCTAAGCTGAGAGGAAGCAACCACCTCAACCGCACGAAGAGGCCGCCATGCCGCTGGAAGACTTTATCATCACGGTGTTTTGCTGGGTAGAAGACCATCTGGAAACTGTGCTGGGAAATCGGCGCTTGCGCCAACGGGGCTTTGCCCCGAAGTGAGCCGATAGTGAAGTGATCACGCTGGAGATGGTCGGTGAGTTTCTGGGATTGGATACCGATGTGGGCCTCTGGACGTATTTTCGTCGTCATTGGGGGGCGTGGTTTCCACAACGAGGCGCACGAACTACGTTCGCTCAACAAGCCGCTCATCTCTGGCCAGTCAAGCAACGGCTTCATCAGCATCTGCTGAAGGAGTTGGGTGCGGCGAGCGACCCTTTTCGTCTGGTGGATGGCTGCCCCCTGCCGGTCTGTGCACTGACCCGGATGTCCCGATGCCGGTTGTTCCCTGAAGTCGCCGATTTAGGTTATTGTGCCGCAAAAGGCCAGTATTATTACGGACTTCACGGCCATCTGCTCATCACCCTCAACGGCGTGATCACCGCTTGTACGGTGACCTCGGCAACAGGCGATGAACGTGAGGCGTTGTGGGAGTTGACCGAGGATTTCCAAGGCATGGTGATCGGCGACAAGGGATACCTCAGCAGCGGCCTTCAGGCCGAGCTGGCCACCCTCGGCATCCAGCTACAAACCCCGCTGCGGGTGAATATGCCCGATTCTCGCCCCGCTTGGGCTGTCCGGCAACTCACACGCACCCGCCGCCGCGTGGAAACCGTCATCGGTCAACTGACCGGGCAGTTCCATTTCGAGAAAATCTGGGCGCGGGATGCTTGGCACTTGACCCATCGCATCACTCGAAAAATCTTAGCCCACACCTTGGGTCTGTTCATCAACCTGCAAATCGGTCGTTCAAACCTCCAACTTGCGAGCCTAATCGCCTAAAAGTCGAACATCGCGTAATTAAAACAATCGGATTCAAATTGCTGCACATCCAACCACTCATCGCTCTCCAGCAGGGCTTTTTCGTGGTCAGACAACAATTTTTTCCTGCGAACCGGAGCCTCTTTAATCGCGTGCTCATGAATTAAGATAACGCATCCTTTTCCCGGATGGGCCAAGCAACCAAAACTCCCGTGTTTCAGTTCCATATCCATAGTCGTTACCAATTTTTGCGAGACGCCAAAAACTCGGTAACTGTGCAACGCTGACGGTTTTCTCGTGATCCCGAAATACCGCAGCACCAAAAAGCAGTCTACTCCGTCGATGGTGACGCCCTCGCAGCGCCGTCAACACCGTGCTTACATCTTAGCCGCCTTAGCCGCCTATCTTCACAACCTTGCTGAATCTCCCTAAGCCTGGCTTATAGTGAATTAAATTTTTGATTTATTTATAAAATTAAAAATAGCTCGCCTTATCTTAAGTTACTCTGAAGCCGCAAAATTGCATCTGGTAGATGTCGCCGAATGATAAGATCATTGGCACACTCTAGTATCGCCAGTCCTTGAGGGCTGAGCTTTTGGAGTGTGAGGTCGCTAGGAATATTTGGGGCTAGCGGAGAGCACAGAGCTATCCACGTTTCTGCACCTGTCGCCAGACGTGTTGCAACTATAGGGATAAGGACGATACCGGCCGTAACGTCATTGCGTAGCACATTTCGGGCAAAGGAAAATTCTGCCCTGTACTGGCGTTCAAGATCGCGGGCTAGTAGATCGAGAGAGCGATGCGCACGTTCGGGCGGATAGGCTGGATATCCGCCATTGAGTGCATGTTCTAAGAGCTGAATACCCAGCTTGCGATCCAGGAGAGAGTGCTCCATCCGGTTGCGGAAGCTTCGCAGGCAGCGATAGCAGGACGCATCGCAGCCTTCCGGACAACTTGCAAGCAGACTCTGGGCGCGTTCGAATAGTTCGGAAGCGCGGACGACAAACTCGGTTGAGAACCCGGCCCCTCCTGACAACGTATCGTAGAGGAAAATTTCGACTTCATGGCCACTGGTACCGTTCTCTGTCAAAGCGGGGCGATATTCTGCAAGAACCTCTCCTGGTTCGATATCGAGCGTCTGGCATGCTGCTTTAGCTAAAGCTTCGCATACAGTTCGAAGCGCGGATTCAGCCTCAATACTGCCGGGAAGCAATCGGAACGGATCCGTCAGCGGAAGCGAAAACAGCGCGATGTCAGTTTTGAAATCATTGCCGAGCATGACATGACGCTTGGCCGCCCCTCCGGGGCATGGATCGTCTTTATTGTCGCGAAACGGTCTTGCGTGTGGTTGCGAAAGAAGTTCATCGGGGGCGGCTGACGACTCGATTCGTCCGCAGGCGAGGCAATAATCATAGCCGTCTCCGTCGATGCCGGTATTCGAGACGAGAAGAAATTCTCTTGCCCTAAAAGCGCGCACCCGGTCGGACACTTGAACCCAGCCTTTGTCGGGCTTGGGGGTTTGCATGACCAGCTTGGCGCGCGTTGCCCGCGCGGTTTCGTTCGGCGCATCAGGCTCCGTTTCTGGCGGTGTGTTGATCGGATGGGCGAAGCCGACAGGACGGAACCAAACCCTTGCAGGTCCGAAAGAACTGGACGAGTTGCAGGCTGGACAGTTTTCTGTCGCATTCTCGCGTTCCTTTACATAAACCTCCGTCTTGGCATGCGAGCAAACATTGCACTCGAAATAAAGCTTGCGTTTTCCCCAAGCGATCCACCGGTCGTTGGGATATGGAGAATATACGGCTTTAGATGTGTATTGTTTTCCGTTGATCCAGAGCTGTTTGTTCGGTGCATATTGAGATAGCGCCAGCGTGAGACCTTGAGTAGGCGCATAGTCAATAACCGGTCTGAACGGTGTGGACTGATCGCGATTGAAGACGTGAAACGCCACAACGTCGGTGGGGAAGGCATAGCGAGGGACCACGCCGCGATAGAGCAGCCGATCCAAAAGCTTGTCAGTAGCGGGATCGACAATACGCCCGTTGTCGTCCGGCTCGGCCGTGATCTCAACTTCGGCCTGATCGTCAGATTTTTCTTTGTCCTCGACGGGCTTGTCTTCTTCGTCCTCTCCCTGCCTAAAATCTATAGCCTCGTCGATGGTGGCTGTTACGTCCATCGCCATTTCCGCAATTAATTTATGGCGGTCGTTCGTCGGTAGTTCCCTCGGCAACCAGCGATCCGCTGCTTGAGCGAGGTCCTGAGCATGATCTTCCAGCCATTTTGCGAAATCGTAGCGATTGAGCACCGATCCGTAGGTCTTGAAATCCCCAACCTTGCCTAGCACAGAAAACAGATTGGGATCGGCGCCGGGAGATGGTCCGGGGATACGGTCTTCGTGATAGCGTTGGAGCAGATAGGCGCGCAAATGGCGGCGGGCGATCTCTGGATTTTCCAGCGTGAGGCGCGGATCAATCACGCTGCCCCGGATCATTTCCCCAGGATCGGTGAAATAGTGATCGTCGTGGCTGTCGGCGCTGCCGAATGCAACGACTGTGGCCACTGCATTGGCACGTCGGCCGGCCCGCCCAGCGCGCTGCTGGTAGTTGGCGCGGCCTGGCGGCATATTCCGAAGCGCCACACCGGAGAGTTCGCCGATATCAATACCGACTTCCATGGTTGTGGTGCTTGAGAGCACGTCGATAGCTGGATCTCCGGGCCGGTCGCTATCCCTCCATGCAACGTCGATATCTTGAAACCGTATTTCGTGTCGCTCGGCGTGAGAGAAGGCTTCATCCGGCTGTGCCGCGCCAAGTTGCGCAGTGTGCTCCGCAGCGATGATGGTCATCAGTTGCGGGGCTTGGGCATGGAGCGCCAACGCTATAGGGTCGCGGTAGAAGCCCCGGCGTGCGCGGTAAACCTCATCGGTATCAGGATCGAAGTCGCTTACATCAGGGCTTTCGCAGTCAATGCATGTGCTGACGGTTCCGACGGAACGATGGACGGACTTGCAACTGTTGCAGCGCCGCCATTGACCGCCGAAGTAAAGAGAGAGCTTCGAGGCAAGCAACCTGTGGCCGCCCCCGCTCGTCTGCTCGGTGAAGATGGTCATGAGGGTGGAAAGCCACTGCTTCGTGAACACCGATCTCGCCTGCGCCGAGACGATCACGCGGTTCATGGCGGTGAACGCTCCTTTGTGAGACGTCACCCGGTCGTTCCACCACGAGCAGGGCATGTCTGAAAACCAGATGCCCGGATCAAGCGTCCAGCATCGCAGCCACGCGCGACAGACCGCCAGCTTGGCCTCGTCGGTCTCAGCGACGCCCGGCAAATTCGGAAGCTTGGTAATTTTGGCCGAGTGAGCAGGAGCCTCGCCTACCGTCGCGATCGCCAGCGCTTCCAGATCAAGCCCCATGTTAGTGTGTTTGAGTGCGTCAAAAATGGCCTGCATCAGACGCTGAGGGCAGCGCGACAATGAGTTATGGAGGTGAAACAGTTGTAAACCGGCAGGAGCCGGTCCGGGACTTGCCCCTTCCACTTCAGACAGTGTTTCCGCATCGCCAAGTTGAGGTCTGAGACGAACGCCGAGTTTATGCGCTGCCACCAGCACGGCCAGATAGGCATGGTTAAGCACAAGCGTCTTGGAGAAATCAGGATCGCCGCGCAGGATCTCGTAACCTACTGGCAGAAGCGCCCGTATCGCATCGCGCAGCGAGTAGTTTTGTAATGTGCCGGCAAGGCGTGCCGCCACCTGCCGGGAGTCCGAGAAGATGAGCACTTTGCGTCCGCGCAACGGCGCAAAGGAGGTCTGCTGTTGCGGACCAGGGGGTTGAATTCGAAGCTGAGATCCCAGAAGCGCCTGAAACGGCTGATCGCCCTTGGTCTGGTGGTCCTGAACGCTGGATTGTCCATATCCGGCCGACCGGCCACAGCAGGCGCACGGAGCGAACTGCCCCGGACGCGCGCCACGGGCCGAGTCCTGTGCGTCGGAGGAGACCGGCTTCTCGGGCGCAAGGAAAACAGTACGGTATTTCTCTCCTAGCTCGTCCGGATTGAGTTGGCCCGATACCAGATCGTAGTAGGCCGCCTTGGCACGATCCTCCGCAGGCGGTTCCTCGAGAAGAAGATCGAGCGGATGCAAACCTTCCAGAAGCCCGGAAGCTGTTTCGATTTTCTCTCCTTGCTTGGCCCACAGATAGCGTGGCTGCGCTACATCGTTTGTGTAGGCGCGCGCATAGGACGTGCCGCAATGACGGCATGTAAAATATTCCAGAACCGGCGCACCGCAACTACATCTTTCGTGCGGCTGGGCGAATAATCTCCCGGCCGGACTTTGTGTGTCTGCGGATGCGTCCGGGCAGTCAGAATCCATGCACGCCCATAGGCCCGGCAGCCCTCGGAAGAACGAATGTATCCTGCACGGCAAAAGACTCGCTTCGCCGGGCTTTTCCCGCGCGCGGCTTCCAAGTGCCAGCAATACACTGGCGGCCTTCTCTGCTGCATCCGCCGGAACAGTAGCATCGAACACAATGACCGGCAGTTCGGCGAGGGATACTGCGGCAACCATGGTTTCGTTGACGAGTCGATTGAACGGCCCATAATCACGTAACGCCATATAAAGTGTTGCGTCCACATCATCCTGGGAAGGAAGGCCTCGGAACGCTAGAAAGCTCTCGATCGCTGCCAGTTGTTGCTTGGGTTCCGCGGAATAGAACTGATCGAGATCAACTGCGGCTAGGACGGCGGCGTCGGCCGCCGTTCCAGTGACAGCGGGGGAGCGTAGCAAGAGTTCGCCGCGGATCGGCACGAAGGACTCTGTCGGGACGCCGGAGAGTTGTGCGCCGAACGTGCCAGCATTCTTCTTACCTTCCTCGCTGAAACTCGCGGTCGAGCAAATGACTTGGAACCTTTCGGCCGGCACACCAAGACGTTCACGCAGTCTGCGCATCAGCAGTCCAACTTCCGCACCCTGTGCGCCTCGGTAAAGATGCGCTTCATCGAGAACGACAAGAAACTTCTCGTTTGGACACGCCTCCAACCAGGCTTTCGTTGAATCGAAGACACGGCGTTCGATGGGCCGCATCATCATGTATTCGAGCATTGAATAGTTGGTGATTAGAAGATCGGGCGGCGATGCATGAACCTCATGGCGGGTAAGCAGTTCCGCATCGTGGGGGCGGCGGATCGCACGCTTCGCCCACGGCGTCGGCGCTTTGCCCAGCCAGTCGGACACGCTTTCCTTCGCGGGCCACTTTCCCCGCTTTTTTAGGGTACTAAAAAGTTCAACAGCGCGCCTTTCCTCATCGCCGGAAGAATTCTGTTCGTAGCGTCGCTTCGCGTCTTCGATCTCGCCAAAAAACTCGCCGATTGATGCCAGGCGATTGCCGTCTTTCTTCGCCGTGCGCAGACCCGCATAGGGCGTGCGGCTCGTGTATCGGGCAAACAGGGCAGGCCGCTTCGCCCAATTCTCAAACAGCGCAACAGTACGCGGATCACCGAACATAGTGCGCAGCCGTCCGAGTTGGTCATTGACGAGCGCGTTCATCGGGTAAAGCACCAGCGCGCGGACCGCGTTGTATCTCAAAAAGCCTTGCGGACGATCGCGGGCTTCGATAGCGAGTTTGCCTAGGATCGGCAGAAGGAAGGATTCCGTCTTACCGGAGCCGGTCCCCGTCATAATCATGAGGTTCCGGTTGTTAATGAGAATCTCTTGCAGAGCTTCCAGTTGGTGCAGATAGGGCCTATTGTAGATAATTGGCTTGCCTGCGCCTGTGTCGGAAAGAGCGCGTAATGCTTCCAGTACCGCGGACGGCAAATTGTCGATCTCGGTATAGGGTCTGGCACTTTGATACCGGGGTGTGGATTCCAGATAGGGGGTCTGATAAATGCCGCCGATCTGCTTCAACAGTTCGCGTCGTTGATCGACGAGTACAGGGTGGCTGATGTGATATGTGGCCTCGATGTAGTGCGTCAAGGTCAAGCGTAGATCGTCGATGGTTTGCTGAATTGTGGCGGTCGTCATGCTGTCCCCCCCTGATCCCGCGCCAGCCAAAGCGTTTTTTCGAGCCAGCGCAATTCGTCTTCGCAATTTTGTGAGGGCAGTGCGAAGCCCAACAAGGCGCGCGGCGGCGTCACACGCTCTCCAATCAAGCTAAGACGCCTGACCGCCCAAGTCGGAAGGGGCGATGTGAAGGACACCACAGCCTTTTCGCCAGCATGTTCAACTTTGACCCGCTGTGGGGTGCCGGCCTGCGTGTCGAGCGCCGCCTGCAACCGCCAGGCTTCGTCGCAATCTCGAAAGCGCACGTCCCTGGGATGAATATCAATAAAACGGTGAACTAGCCCATCCTGAACTTCGGTAAGTGACCACAGGTTTGCGCCATACCGTTGCGGCCGTCGGGAAACAAAAATTCCGGCATGCCGCTCGTTCAGCGGCCTCCATCGCCTTTTGTAATATGACGTCGTTACGCTCGTATCGAGGACTTCGAGATTTTCAATTTTTTCCGGATGTGGCTTGTCCGGAAGTTTGGCGACCCATGATCTGACGAATTCCTTCGCCGTAACCGTCGCTGGCGCGTGTAGCCATATTGGCATGGGCAGTTCAATGAGTCCGAGATCGAGAAGTATTCTCCGGCAAGGCTGTGCATCGGGCGGGGCGAGTGTTCGCAAACCGCTCGGTCGATAGAGGAGGGAAAAATCTTGCGCCTGGGATGGTGTGATCTCGTCTCCGGCAACACCCAATACGATGAATGTTCCGTCGCGGCGCTGCACGAACGCCGGAGGTGCTGGCCGCAGAACAAGGTTCGTCTCCCCGGTGATTTCGCTTCGCATCTCCAGAAGATCGCCCATGGCAATCAGACTGTCGATAACGTCATCGACACGCATCCTTAGTTCTTCGGGATCGTCGACCAGCGGCCTGAGCGCATCGACGACAAGCGCACACGCAACTCTTGCGGAGCAAGGTGCGGCAATGAATACGGTTCTACGCAAGGATTGAGCGATAAGCGCATTGTCAAGATTTGCTGGGCCAGGGAGCCCCAATGAACGAGCAACACATTGAAGAGAATCGGCGCGGCTAAGCATGACAATTCCGGTCATGCGGCCTCCGATCTTGTACCTGCTGCCCGCAGATCAGCCACCAGCCGCGCAAAATATGCCCCACGGATCAGTGCGGAGTTTCGCAGGCTATGGAGTGCATCCCCTGATGGAAGGTCGACAGGATTCAACACATGCGGCTGAAACGCCAGCTTCAGACAAAGATGGTAAAAGGCGTTGGCATCCGGAACCTTATAAGCATCAATCAGCCGTAGGAACTCGGACTCCGCAGCCGCTGCATCGGTGTCATATTGCCAATCGTAGACACGCAAACCTGCGGCGAACCCATGCGAGAAATAAACCTGCTTGTAGAGGGCGCCAATTTCCAACGCACCGGCGCGTACCTGGCCCGCATCCACGATCCACTTATTGCCGCATAAAAATAGCTCGAGGGCTTCTTTAAGAGCGCGCATGGCATTGCGCCGCGCCAGAAAGGCCATGGGGCCTATGAGACTCCGAGCGGCTCGCCAAAGTTTCAAAGCGCTGATGATTGCCGGGAGATGCTGCTCGCCAGCAGATACTCGGGCTGGAACACCGAGATCACTGAAGTTCGACAGTTGGCGTTGAAGGGTCGTCGCAACTGTTTCGTATTCATGGCCATTGAGATTTGCGACCAATAGGCCTCCCTTTCCATGGAGTTCGATGCCCACCAACGCCTGTTGATAATCCACGTCATGACTGATCTCAACAGAATTGAGGTCGTATTGCCTTACAGAGGGAGGCGTTGTTTCAGCGGTATCATCGGAGAGCCGGATGGTGCGTTCATCCACCCGCAACCATCGGAGAGGTTCAACGTCCTTGTCGAATACGACGCTTTCGTAGCCATACTCGTCTAGCGATATAAGCGCCTCAATCCGTGCGGACCGCTCCACATGCTCGACCTGCGCATCGGAGATCAGCTTTTGTATGAAACATGCGGACACTCTCTCATCGGAGACAGGCGTTTTGTAACGGCCGACCAGTTCTTGATGGAAAAGCATTCCGTCTGCGCCGTAGAAGCGGATTTTAAGTTTGACGGTACGCTCAGCCGGAGCCGAAACGCGAAGGATAGCAGCATGGTCGAGAAGCTGATCCAGGGTGGCGTCTCGCGGTTCAAGCATGAGGGCAACACCCGCTTTTCCTGATGCTGCCTTTTGCCACGGCAACTCGGGGCGGACGGTAATGAGAATTTCTTCCGCAGCGATATCACCATCGCTGGCAGCACCAATCGCAGATACTGAAACGCGGTGCCGACCTAGTGAAAGCTTGCCGAGCGCGACAAGCGTATTTCCGACCGCAGCCGGTGCCAGGCGTACTGGCGGGCGTGTATCCATTGTGATCTGGAACTCGCGCACCGCAACATCCGACATAAGGTGGAACATGGCAATCTCGGAGTCGAGGAAAACCAACGTTTCGTCCACATCATCCCACCGGGCCGTCAGACCCAATGGCTCGGCACGTATGCCTAGCGTGTATCCGAGCCCGATAGTTCGTAGCGCGGCGATCTTTGTGGAATCCAATCTCGCAGGAACAGAAAGGTGCCAAACATGAGTTGCTGCTGTCTTTGTGTGGACAGGAGCAAGCGCGAGGATTTTGACGGTTTCGGTAGGCATGGGCCCGGAAGCCACAAGGATATAAGACTGGTTTACCCTGACATGGCGTCCCGCGACTTCAACCGCCGTACCGTCTGCACGAACCTTCAGGAGCCGTAACGGCGCTGTTGGAAAAACCAATCGATCTCGTAGAGCGGCCATGATCTTCTCTACTGGACGATCAAATTCGAAGACCGTGAGATCGGTGGTCAAATATGTCGCGAGCGGTTCTTCCGAGTCGCCGCTGTAAGAGAACAAAGCTCTTCCTGGCATCCATGTATTTCCCTGACCGTAAGAACGAAAACGCATTTGAGAGCATTCAGGGTCGCGAGGCGATAGTCCAGCTTTGAGCAAGACTGTTGCAAGGTCGGGAAGCGCCAGCGTGAGATTCCATACCATCTCGCCGATCTGGCGTGCCAGTAGCCGAGGTCTTTCCAGATGAGTGACCGGGATGAGTGCGTTATTCTGTGTAGCCTTTGTCTTAGGTACAAACCCCGACCTATAGGAGTTGATGAAATGAATCTCACGGAGAACGCCGCGTACTTCACGTAGCCGAGTGCCTAAAGAACCGAGTTTGTCGAGATCATCAAGGATCCGCTGGAGCGTGGTTTTCTCGATCGGTGAGATGGTGTCCTCGACGTCTTCGAGACGCATCGCCATAACGATCCGGGCTGTCAGCGCTTTTTGCTGCAAAAAACCTTCAAACCGAGAAGAACCGCCATGATATCTTTCGCTGAGCAGTTCGCCGAGTTCTCCCAGGGTAAGTTCGCTGTTTCGGACCAGCATATGGCGAAGATCGTAGAGATGATCGGCAAAATAGCGCTGCAAATATTTCGGCAAAATCGCTTGCGTGATCGGCCACGCAATAATCGGAAACTGCTGTGCCCATGGCCCCGAGGGAGCGAGTCCACTGAATTGGGACTTGAACTGCTGGTACCATTTGCGGATTCGATCGCGATCGCCGAATCGAGGCCAGTCAGGAAAATTTTTATCAAAGGAATCCCAGTATTCGCCTCCATTATAGTGGTAGCCGACCTCTGCGGCAGCAACGATCCATAATAACCAGAAAGCGTTGCTCGCACGCCTATTCGAAATCAAGCTAGCGTTAAGAAGTACTTTGGCAGTCGAAAGCTCTTCAGCAGTCAGCCCGTGTTCAATAACGTAAACGGGATAGTTCTCGGTCGCCCGTAAATCGCGTAGCTGCGTATATTGCTGCAGTAGTTTCTTTTGGAGTTCCGCTAGATCCATCCTGATCCTCGCCTAACTACATTATGCAGTTCTAACCTTTGACATTCCTGTTGGTAAGCCTCGAATTAGTCGGGGAATGTCGTCGCGGCTCCAAGATTTGTAGTCTTCTCGCCTCAAAGCGCGAGGTTCGATCCACCGTCTACGAGCCATCTCTGAAATTTCATCAACTGTCTTCAAAGTCGAAAGGTCGGGTTTCCCTTTACCTGTGGCTAGGATTTTCCGAGCGTTCTCTGCTAGCTGGCAGAAAAACACCTCCCTTCGGATACCATGTCGCAGGACAGCCTCGTTGATTCCGAGTTGCTTGAGCGCCACTCGGATAGTTCGCAGACGCCAATTAGGACCCTCACCGAAATGGTGGTGGTCAGCATAAGGATGTTTTGATAAGCGTAAATATTCCCGCATCTGCTCGAATAATTCGTCGGTGATGTGGAAATGTCCCCAGCCGACCGTGTAACCGATAGATTCGAAGTAGCTCACTCCATCGAGTTTCAGGCGGTTATAAACTGATGAACGACCCATTGAGGAACTTGTCGTCACAGCTAGCAGACGAGCACTCTTCTCTTCGCCTGAAATAATGCCGGTCGTTGAACCATACGTGCTTGCAAAAGCATCATAGATATCGCGCGAACGGACAAGACATGCGATTGCCTTGCCGCCTAACAGCATGTTGTAGGGAGGGACAGCGCCGAGGACATAGGCGTCTAGTATGTTAACCAATCGGCTAGACCGCTCACTGGAAGTCCATCCAATAAGATCGTCACGCACCGAAAGATTGAAAACAGGGTCGCCAAGCGCAAAAATTCCAGCGAGCCGATCATGCCCATCATCCCATACAAGATACCGCAGACGGCGGCCATAGCCATTCGAAACGGGCACAGACCATGTAAGAGCTGCAGTTCGGAAAAGGCTCGACTCGAATGTATTCGCCTCTACCCGTATCAGCGATAAACGGATCATGGCCGGATCAATCTCGCTACCACTGGCAAAATAACGCAAAGCACCCGGTAAGAACTCTGATAGAAGGTGCGTAGCTGATTCTATGCGTTCGTCGCGTTGAATATGATGTAGTTGACGGATTGAATCTTTACTTGAGGCAGGACAAACGAGCGTTCCATCAGGCCTCTTACTGAAGCCCAAGCGTGTAAAATGCAAGCGTATCTTACGCTTTAGCGTAGCTTCTAGAGTAAAAACCGGGATGACTGAAGCTTTTGTTCTTTGTCGTTGCAATTGGCTGACTCCGATGCCAACTTCCTAAAGAATTCGATTTAGATGCTTGCTTCAGAATTTTACGACATGTAGCCTTTGATCTTAGCAATTTTATCAACTGACTACTTTTGACTTCTTGGTTTTTAATATCGAGAGTCCTAACCTAAGATAGTTACAATATTATATTATAGGGGTGAAAGGCTGAATTGAAGGGAGATGAGGGATGGAAAGCGGTGGCTGCAAGCGGTGCGGAAGTGATTTGTCGGTCAAGAGTGGTCGTGTACGGGGCTTGCAACGGTATCGGTGCAAAACGTGCGGCTATCACTTTACGGCAACGCCTGCACGCGGGAAGCCTGCGGCGATGAAGGCACTGGTGGTGTTGCTCTATGCGATGGGGAATGTCAGTTTCTGTTCGATTGCGCGCCTGTTGCACGTCAGCGATGTGGCAGTGTTGAAGTGGGTGCGCACGGAGGCGCGGAAACTGCCCATCCCGGAAGTCGCAGGAGAAACCGTGGTGGTGACGCTGGATAAGATGTGGCATTTCCTCAAAAAAAACCGCCAAGCTTTGGGTCTGGCGTGCGTATGACCCTGACTGTCGGCGAACCCTGGCCTGGGTGCTGGGTGGCCGTGATGACGCCACTTGCCAAAAGCTGCTTGACCGGATCGGTCTCCAGGGCAAACGATTCATTACCGACGACTGGCCCGGTTACCACCGCTTGATTCCCGCCGCACAATTGACGACCGGTAAGCACCTCACCGTCCCCATTGAGCAAGATAACAGCAACATCCGCCACTTCCTCGCTCGCTTCCGTCGCCGCACCAAGGTCGTCTCTAAAACTGAAGAAATGGTCGATCTGAACCGCCCCGGGTTTGTCGGAGGCTCCGACCTTTGAGAGGATGGAGCGATGAAGACAGCGACGAATTTTTCAGTGGGAGTGAAAGAGCGTGCGGTTCGGCTGGTGCGAGAGCATCAAGACGAGTACGAATCGCAATGGGCTGTGATCTGTTCGGTGGCGATGAAGATCGGGTGTGCGGCTGAGACGCTGCGGCGTTGGGTGCGGCAGGCCGAATGTGATCACGGCGAGCGAGCGGGGTTGACGAGTGCCGAGCGAGAACGGATCAAGGCGCTGGAGCGCGAGGTGCGGGAACTGCGTCAGGCCAACGAGATTTTACGCAAGGCATCGGCATATTTTGCCCAGGCGGCGCTCGACCGCCCATCCAAACGATGAACGCCTTCATCGACACCCACCGTGGCGTTGATGGGGTCGAGCCGATCTGCAAGGTGTTGCCGATTGCCCCATCGACCTACTACTGGCACGCCGCCCGACGGGTCGATCCCCGCCGAAGGCCCACCCGAACCCAACGTGATGAACGGTTGTGTGAATCGATCCAACGGATTTGGGAAGAGAACTTTCAAGTCTACGGTGCCCGTAAAGTTTGGTGGCAGTTGCGGCGTGCAGGGATTATCGTAGCGCGCTGCGCTGTAGAACAACTGATGCGGCGGCTGGGTCTGAAAGGGGTACGGCGGGGCCGGTCCATCAAAACCACCCTCAGCAACCGCAATGTCCCTTCCCCGCTGGATCGGGTTCACCGCCAGTTCACGGCGGATCGTCCCGATGCGCTGTGGGTCGCCGATTTTACGTAGGTCTCAACGGGGCAAGGCTTCATCTATGTGGCTTTCGTGATCGACATCTTTGCTCGATCTATCGTCGGTTGGAAAGCCTCCCGTGCGGCGGGTACTGACTTCGTGCTGGATGCGTTAGACCAGGCTTTGCACGCGCGTCGGCCGTTCCAGCCATTGATCCACCCTAGCGACCGTGGGGTGCAATACGTCTCGATCCGCTATACCCAGCACTTGGCCGAGGCCGGAATCGAACCCTCGGTCGGCAGCGTGGGCGATTCCTACGATAACGCCCTCGCTGAAACCATCAACGGACTGTACAAGGCTGAGGTGATTCATCGACAATCCTGGAAGAACCTGGCGGCCGTCGAATGGGCTACCCTGACTTGGGTTCACTGGTTCAATCATCGTCGGCTGCTCGAACCGATTGGCTACCGGCCACCTGCTGAGGCGGAAGCCGCTTATTATCAACAACGCCATGAGTCTGCCATGATGGCTTGACTCACAACAAGCAGCCTCCCAGATTCTCGGTGCGATTCAATCTTTCCTTGCGCCTCTACCATCATCCCCATGACCAACCGACCGCTTTCGCGGCCCTCTCTGCAACCTTGTTATCTATCTTTGGTTAGGATTCTCTTAATATCTGCTGCTTGAGGTCAATCAATAAGACCAGAATGCCACGGCTCTAGGCACGGGCAAGCAGCATCAAAAAGCCGTCTACGCCGTCGGTGGTGAGGCGAGATCACACGAATGCGCCGGATAGTCGCCTGCGCAAGCCAGAAAGGCCCTCGCCGCGCGGCCTCGATTAGAGCGGCGGCCCTGGCAACAGCCGCCCCTGATAGACTGGGACGCGATGGGCGTCTGCATACAGGCTAGCGGGTAGCTTAAGCGCCGAAATCAGGCGCGGGTACTGGCGACCGGGATCGGCGACAAACCGCTTCCAGATCGGCTCACGCCCCTCTAACAGCACCAGCCCTTGACGCGCCAGGCGGCGGTAGAGCGTGCGACGCTGCGGCCAGGCCAAGCGGTCATCGCAGGACGCCTCGCTTTGGAGCTGCTGGGCGAAGGTCTGCGCCACCACCCAAAACGCCTCCCCGCTAAACCACACCGCCCCGGCTTGATGATTGAACGCGGAACTCAACACGAGTTTTTCCAGCGTGGCGCGCACCGCCGCACATAAGCGCGTTTCCAGGTCCCCCGGCGGTGGGTTGCGATAGAGCGGACGTGCGGCCCGACGGGATCGCTCTGCGCGTGTCCGGGGACGACGGGGCAGTGGAGTCGGCTCCCGCGTGCCCGTCAAGGCACCCAGAGGATCGTGGGCAGAGGGGCCTGCGACGACCGGCGGCGTCTCCAACACCGCAACCGCCGCGTCCGACCCCACGGGCCTAAGGCAGGTTTCCTGTACCGGCGTAGCGTCCAACGAAGACACGGGCGGCGCGTGAACGGGCGTGGGTGGGGCGGGGCTTTCCGAAGGGAGCGGCTGGAACTGCGCCCAAAAAGCCGTCGTATCGGACCACGGCACGCCAGCGGCGTGGGCGCGATAAATTTGGCGTTGACCGTCTTCTGAAAAGCACGCCCCGACTATCAAGGCCCCCAGGCCCGGCATCTTCAAAGGCCCCACTGATTGCGGCGCCAGACGCCGCGGGGCCGGATTGGGATCGGGTAGGCGAGTGAGCGGACACTGGGTAGCGATCTGCTGTTGGCCCAGAAAGCCGTAGGCGCCTTCCAAGGCATCGACGGCCAGGCGCGTAAAGATCAGATACCGCCAAGGGAGGTCGGCGGGCATCAGGGATGCGGGCAACGGCTCCGGCAGCGTCTCCAAGAGATCCAGCACTGCCACAAACCAGGCCGTCGGGGTCGGATTAGCGCGTGTAGCATCCAGAAAGCAGGGACTCGCACGCAACAAAATCGTCGCCGTTTCCTGAGCTAGCCGCACCGTATCCGGGTCGTCTGGGGCAAACCAGGCCACCACCCGCCGCAGCAGGGGCGCGGTCACGTCGAGCGGCGGCCACGGCGGCGGTACGGGGGGCTGCGCTTCACGCGCCGGGCGCGCTGATCGGGGGAGACGAAAGACGTTGAGCGGCATGGGTGTTTTTCCTCCAAACCGGCGCACGCGGCCATCTTGACGACCTGGGCGACGTGCGCGATAGTGTACTCACTCCATAGGTTTCCCCGCACCTATTCAAAAAAGAGGGGGCAGAGCGCTCCGTCTGCGAAACGGGGAGCATGACACGTTGGTTCTCCGATCCAACAGAAAAAAATCGGCGGAGGGGTTCAGTCCTTCGACAACGCTCACTGAACCGGTCTCGCCCGCCCGGCGAGATGTGTTCATTCACGGACGAGTATCCGGGGTGACGTGGGGGTAACCCGGTAAAATCCGCCCTACGGGCCGCGGGCGTCGCGTTCGGGCTGGAACGCGGCGTAGATCGGTCATGACGGTTATTTTCCCGACGGGGACGTGCAACCCCCGACGGGGCGTGGTGCGTCCTTTTTTTTCATCAAAGGAGCACACCATGTTTCATCTTGTACGTCCTCTCTTGATCGCGGGCCTCCTGTTGGGGCGCTTGCGCGTTTCTTGTGGCCTGACCCTCATCGGGATCAGCGCCGTTCTCCTCATCAGCGTCGGTCGGGTTCTGAACCGGACGGCGCATGTCTTGACGGGTCTGTGGGTGCGCTTTGCGAACCCCCTGACGCTGTGCATCGTGGCAGCCTGTGGGGTCGTTCCCCTGATGCAAACGACCTGGGGTCGCACCGCCGGTGGCCTTGCGGCCTTTTGGTGTCTTGCGCACTTAGGCGGCGTGTTCCGTTCTGGGTTGCGTCCTTCACGTCGCCCTCCTGCGGGCGCAGCGCCCCAATCCCCCTTCGACGAGGCGGCGTTTATCGCCATGACACCGCAACCGGATCGCGTGTTACGCCAATTGGTAGTCCGCGAAGGTTTGGAGGACTTCAATCTGGATGCCAAAGCGTGCAAAGCGGCGGCGAAAGGTTCGCAACCCTTCCGCCGTCCAAGTCAACGCGCCGTTTGCATCCCGGTGATAGAACCGTTGTGAAGCGTCTGTCTCGTCCAATCGGGGGGTCTCCAAGATCAAAAAGATCGTCCGTCTAACCTGTTTTTTTTCCAAAACCCCACCGGGGACGTCCACGTCCCCAGGGGACGCGGCGTCTCCTTTTTTTGAGAGATCAAAGGAGCACACGATGGAATTGTGGAAAATCGAGCAGTATTGCGAAACCTCGTCACTCGATACCTTACGCAGGATCGAGGTGCGGTTGTCTCAACTCATCGAGACCCGGCAACTCACCGGCACGAACGCCAACCTTGCCTTACAAAGGGTTCGCGAAGCCATTCTGTTGCGCGAATTGTTTGAGGCGCATTAACTCTGCCACTCCGGCAACGCAGCCATCACCTGATCGAGCCGCGCATCGCAACCTTTGAGGGTCGCTGCCAAGGCGCATAGTTCTTGGTGCGTGACCGCACGGGCCGCCGCGCGCGCTTGCTCAAGCGTTTTCAGGGTTTCCAGGCGAATGCCTGCACGGGCAAAGCGGGGACCCAGCGCCTCACGACCGGTCGCGGTAAAGCCCAAGCGTCCGGTGGCCGGATCAATCAGGAAGTAAGGGGCGTTCAACGTGCGTCTCCTTGCGGGTGATGCAAGACGTGAAGGCCCAGGGCATTACGCCGATCCAGGACGTTTAACAAGCGTTGGTATTCGGCCGCGTCGCCCCGGGCAATGGCGATCAGCGCGTTCCGTTCCAGCGAACGTGGCCCGTTTTGGGCCATCGCCAGTCAGTGATCTTGAAAGCCGCTCGCGCAGATTCGCCGCGCGGTCTCCAGGTCATCGACCGTGCGGATACGCTCCAGGCGAATCCCGAAGCGGTGAAACCAAGGGCTGTAGTGATTCCGGCCCGCCGCTGTCCAGTGGAGCACTGGTGATCCACCTGATAGAGCGGTTCGCGTTCGTCGTCGGGCATGGCGGTCTCCAAGAGAACGGATACCGTCAGCATAACCGATTTTTCCAAGTAACCCCATCGGGGACATCCACGTCCCCTGGGGGCGTGGTGCGTCCTCTTTTCGTTGAAGGAGGAACCATGCATTTTCTACGTGCCGATCATCTGCAAACGCCCTCCATGAAGGCGGTAGCGGAAATCGCCGCCCATGCCGGTCCTGGCATGGCGGTCACCGCCCAGCAATCGATTCCGGGTCCGACCGGGACGGTACAGATCTGGTCGTTTACCCCGCAGGTCGCGCCCCTGGATCGGGCGGCGGTCATCGTTGGGGTCTTCCTGGTCCGCGGCAAGATCGCCCTTTGGACGCCTTTGGCGGAGTCCTTTGAGGCGGCGGTCGCGCGGTATGAAGCGTTGGTGGCAACGATGCCCCAAGACGCCGCCGCTGGACTGGATACGGCCGTAGCGACGCCGGGATCGACATTGCAGCTGCGGGGATTACCCGCGGGGGTGCGCGTCACCTGGACCGGCGCCCAACCGCCGCAGATTGCGGGTAAGACCGTGTGTTTCAGCCCGGACGCGCGACCATGATCCGGCTCTCGCCTACGGCGGTCCTGAAGTACGAGACCTGCCCGCAGCAGTACTGGCTGGAGGAGGTGTGTCGTCTTCGGCCTGTGCATCGGGCCGCGAATTTGGTGTTTGGAACGGTCATCCACCGCACGATGGCGGACTGGCTGACGGGGTGGCATCAGGATCAGCCCCCCTCGCCGGTGGATCGATTCCAGCACCATTGGACGGACGCGCAACAGCACGGCATTGCGTATTCGGCGACGCAATCGCCCGAATCGCTCAGGGCCATCGGCGAGGCGCTGGTGCGGCTGTGGCCGACGGTTTGGCCGCGCTGGGATCGGACCTTGGTCACGGATCGCACGGGCGCGCTGCTCCTGGAGCGCAAGCTGGAAGTGCGCATCACAGACACCGTGACCTTCGTCGGTCGATTGGATGTGCTCACGCGCACGGCAGCGGGCGTGCTGGAGTGTTTGGATCTGAAAACACCCCGCACGCCAACCGACCCGGCCTGGCTCACGGTCGCCGATCAACTGACCGGCTACCAGGTGCTCCTGGATGCTCATGCGCCGCACCTGGGGATCGCCCCGGTCGAGCGCTTGGGGTGGGTCGAGCTGATCAAGCGCAACGTCACGGCCAAGGGCAAAGGGCCCGAGGTCTGCACCCCGATCACCGTCGCCCGCCGTACTCCGGCGCAAACCCAGGATTATGTGCAAAAAGTCCTGTGGGTCGCCGAAGACATCGCGCGCGGGCGATTTCCCAAGCGCGGTCTGATGGCGCACAACAGCCCTTGCACCCTCTGTGCGGTGCGGGGGCTTTGCCAAGACGGCGACATGGAAGGCTTGATCGTTCCCGACACGGCCTCGCCTGTGGCCGCTTCCGGGGACTTTTTTTAAAACCCAACGGGGGGCCGCTCCCCGTCGGGGGCGTGCGTCCCGGCCTTGGAGGTGAGTATGGGCAAGGGCGTGTTTGAAAGGCCAGGCGCTCAGACGGTCCTCTTGCAAGCGCCGACGTTGATGGTCCGTGGGAGGCGGAGCCTCCCGAGGGGTCTGCTGATGATCGTCAGGGGCAGTACGACGATTTCGTGGCGAACCTCTGCGCGCGCTTGCCGTGCACGGTCCACCCGCTCCAGCCCCCGCGCTGGGCGGATCAGAACACGATGATCATTGCGGAGAATGGACTCGATGCGATGGGCTTCACCGATGGGGAGGACGCCTTTGATCTGTCGGTGATTCCCAAGGCGGGGGAAAACGGCGTTTCGTCGTTGGCGGTCGCGAATGTGGCGCACGCGGCCGAGGGGGTGTTTGAGTCGTGGCGGCTGGATGACCCCTTGTGGGTCCGGGCCAGCGCTTGGACCCCTGCGCCGTATCCGCCCTTTTAAGTCAGGGTTTTTCACATCAACCCCCAGGGGACGTCAGGGTCCCTGCGGGGGCAATGCGTCCCCTTTTTTTCGATGAAGAAGGAGACGTTGTGATGTTGAAGACACGAGTCATGCTGGTTGTTGCAGCGAGCCTGAGCCTGAGCCTGAGCCTTGGCGGTTGTGAAACCTTGAAGGTGGTGGATGCGCGGATTTCCGCGCGTCTGGAGCGTTCCGGCTTCCTCAAGCCGCCCACCGTTTGGCAGGTGAAGCCCGCCAAAACGGGAACCGCCGTCACGTTGCGCTCGGGGCCGGGTACAGAACATCCGGTGATTCGGGTGCTCGCCGTGGGTGAAACGGTGACACCGCTTGGAATCACGGAGGGTTGGCGTGCCGTGCGGATGGGCGGAAACGAGACCGGCTTTGTCCGAGATCGGGATCTCCAACCCGTCGGTCTTGGGCCGCAGCGGTTCGCGACGCCCTAGCCTCTCACCGTTCAATCCCTTCGGGGCGTGTCTCGCCCCAGAGGGGGTGTGGCGCGTCCCGGAGGTGGGGGAAGCGGCCATGCAGCAGCAAGGTGAGCTTTTTGTGTGGGAGCGACCGGCCTTCGCGGCGGTCGCACGTCCGAGTGATCCACCCAAACGCGCCATCCGCCGTGACGCCAAAGCCGAGTACGAAGGGCTTTGTCAAGATCGCGCGTGGCTGGCGTCCCAGTGGGAGGCCCTGCATGTGTGGCTGCTGAAACGGCAGCTTCACATCCTGGTCTGCCCGCACACGGCCCCTGACGAGCAAGCGGACATCCTCGCCTGGATGGAAGCGCCGTTAGCGTCAGGCGCACCGCCGCCGTTTAGTTTTCAGGCGTGCGTCATCCTCTATGACCCGCGCATCGCCCCAGACGAGTTTGGTGAGGCGGTGCGCGCGTACTATCAAAAGCGTCTTCAGCCCCGCAAGACGGGCTAGGCGCTCCCGTTGTTAAACCCCGTGGGGGGGCGTTCGCGATCCCCTGCGGGGGTGACCTGCGCCCTCTTTTTCATTGAAGGAGTGCGTCATGTTTCAATCGACTGACCGGCGGTTATCGCAATCGACTGAATTTCCCGTCAGTACGACCTTTGGGATTGCCGCGCCGGCGAACATTCGGGTGCAGGGTTTTGCCGCCCCGCACCCGTTAACGCCGCCGCTCGATCCGGCGTATCGGTTCCGCGCCGCGCTGTTGTCCGATGTCTTACGTTGGCATCGGGGCCTCAGTGCGGGTGAGCACCACGATGGCTTATGGCTCACTGGCCCCATGGGGTCGGGCAAATCGAGCGTGATTCGCCAAGTCGCGGCGCGCTTGAACCTGCCGCTGATCGAAGTGAACGCCAAGGCCCGCCTGGAGGTGGCCGATTTGATCGGCTATCGCACCGTGTTGGGCGGCGACATCCTGTTTCAGGATGGGCCGCTCACCCAGGCCCTGCGGGTAGGCGCTTGGTTATTACTCAATGAAGTCGATCTCATGGACCCCGGTGAACTGGCGGGGCTGAACACCGTCTTGGACGGCGGACCGTTGGTGATGGCCGAAAATGGTGGCGAGGGGGTTCACCCCGCACCGGGCTTTGGTCTCCTGTGCACCGCCAATTCAGCGGGCCACGGCGACCGGTCCGGTCTGTATGCGGGCGTGCGTCGGATGAACGGCGCGCTCCTGGATCGGTTTTGGGTGGTCGACGTCGGCTATCCGACCGTCGACGAGGAGCAGGCGCTGCTGGCTCAACAGTTTCCGAGCCTGCCCGCGCCCGTGCGGGAGTGGATGGTGGCGGTGGCCCACGAGGTGCGCCGTCTTTCCACCCCAGAGGAGACCGACGCCCAGGCACTGGATCTGCCCTTCTCGACCCGCGCGTTGGTGCGCTGGGCGTATTTGACGCTTCAGTTCAAAGGGGCGCCCAGCCCTTTACACCACGCGCTCAAACGGGCCTTGACCGCCCGCGCGGAGCCGGAAACTGCGGAGGCGATCCATCAAATCGTCCAGCGCATCACCGGAGAGTCCCATGCGTGAGGTGCAGCTGTACCGCAAGCAAAACCTCGATGGGACCCGCAAGGATTGGGCCTATCCGCTAACGCCCGATCCGGCGGGCTTAACGGTCTATTACGGCCGCACGGGATCGGTGTTACGCCTCGCGTACACGCCCGCCCAGCAGTGTCATCACGGCTCACCGGGGCAGGAAGCGCGGGCACGGGCGTTCGAGAAGGCGCGCAACGGCTATCAAGACTTAGGCGCGCATCGATTGGCCGACAATCGGCGGGATCTGACCCCGCTCGCGGTCGCGCCCTCTGTGGGAGGGACCGTCGAGCCACCCTTAGCACCGGGCTGGTATTGGCGTTGGGGGTTTAACCGCTCACACGCCGCCAGGCATCAAGCGTTGGAGGTGGCGTATGCCGTCGTCGCCGCACAGTTCGAAGCCGTGGGGTGGTCGCCGCCGCAGGGACGGCCAGACCACGGTGGACCGCGCCTACGGTGCTTGTGGTCCAAGACCGAACGTGACGCGGGCTGTGCCTGGCAACCGGGTGAGACGCTGGGCCAAGCCGCTTTTTGGCTGTTGCTGTCGCGTACGTTGCCCGAATTTTCGCTTCAGGATGCGGCAGGGCATGGGATCAGGGTCTGGCCCTGGCCGCTGTCCACGTCGGGTGATTGCGTCAGTTACTTGCAGCAATTAGGCCTGCTCCAGACGGTCGTCAGCGATTGGCTCAACGACGCCTTGGATGTGGGGTGGTTTTATTAGTGGGGGCGTGAATTCACATCCCGTCCGGGCGGACGTCTCTCTGCCCACCGGGCGGTGGGCGTGCGCCCGGCGGTTCTTTGGGATCGTTTAAGGAGAACCGCGATGCAAGACCAAACCTTCAACGTCGATACGTTAGAGCAGTTGGTGTTTGTCAATGTCCAGATTTCCTGCTGGTCGGGGAAGAAAACCCTGACGCCAGAGGATCTGGGGTTGGATCGGGACACGCTCCCGCCAGAGACCCTGGTGTCGCTGGGTGATAAGCAGCTCATTCACCCCGATACGCTGCGCGCGTTCACCTCCATTCGCAGCGCCGCTCGGCGGCATTGCCTGGCGGTGGGCACCCGCTTCCTCGGCGGCTATGCCGTACCGGCGCAGAAAGCACAGGGGTTGCTGGATCGGCTCACGACCTTGGGGCAGCGCTACCAGCAGGCCAAAACGGCGTTTCTGGCGACCTATGACCAGAAACTGGCCGACTGGACGGCGCAGCAGCCATCCCAATGGCAAAAGCTCATCCAAGATGCCCTGGTGCCCGCCACTTACGTCGGGGGACGCTTGCAGTTTCAGGTGCAGGTCGCCCGCGTGAGCGCGCCACCCCCAGCGGTGCAACATCCCGGTTTACACCAGGCGCTCGCCGGTTTGGGCGATCAGATCTTGGAGGAGATCGCTCAAGAAGCGAAGGACGTGCTGGAAACGTCCTTTCAGGGCAAAACCGAGGTGACTCGCCGCGCGCTGAGTCCCTTGAGCGCCCTGCGGGACAAGCTCGACGGCTTGGCGTTTATCGAGGGCGGCTTTCGGGCCGTCATCGGGGAAATCGACCGGCTGTTGGCGAGCATCCCGGCCAAGGGCATCCTGACCGGCCGGGTGCTGGACGATCTGGTGCAGTTCCTGGCGCTGGCCGCCCAACCGCACGGCTTAAAAACCTGGGCGGCGGCGGCCCCGGTGTGGGTGAATCCCCATCCGGCATGGGCCTGGCCCTCGGCGGAGTCGTCACCCCGCATCGGAGCGTCAGCCCTGACGTTCTCCGAGGAGGCGGCCGAGGCGGCCCTACGGTCCGCATCGGCCGTGGACGTGGCCATCGTGCCGTCGGCCAACGCGGCTTCCTTACCGGAAGATGACGCGGAAGCAACGGCCCAACGGCCAACATCGGCTGTGGACGTGGCTCCCTTACCGGAGCCGGCCACGGAACATTGGTTCTTCTGAGTATCCACCCCGGACGTGGGGCGTTGCGCGCCCCACCGGGGGCGTTCGCCGTCTGCGTCCTCTCTTGACGAGGTAGGACGATGAAAAGTTCTTTAGTGGGGGCGTTACCGCTCATTGCCCAAATGTTGGGCCGGAAACGCGGCCTTCGCGTGGTCATTGAAGGCCAACGGGCCTTTACCGACTTTCAAACCATTACGATCCCCGCGCTGCCGCCGGATGATGTTCTCGCGGGCGTGTACGCCCATGGTTTTATCGACCATGAGTCGGGGCATCTACGTTACACCGATCCGGCCATTTTGAAACCGGCCGGGCTGTTGGGGTTGTTGCTCAATCTTCTGGAGGACATCCGCATTGAGCAGGCGTTGGGTCGTGCCTATCCCGGCAGTCGTCAGAACCTCGCGGCGCTGATGACGGCCTTGGAGGCCCAACAGAGTGTCGTCCCCGCAGCGGACGCGCCCCCGGTGCAGCAGCTGGTGATGGGGTTGCTCGCCCTCTTGCGATGGCGGGTCTTAGGGCAAAGCGCCTTGCAAAGCGCGGCCGCCCTACTGGAGGCGCGCTTAATGGCGCTCCTATCGGAACCGCTGTGGCGCACGGTGTGGACCTTGGCGTTCGCCGTGCGCACCGCGGAATCGACCGCGGAGGTGCTCGCGCTGGCGCAAGCCATGGTGCAGGCGCTCACCGACGCCCTGGCGGCGCCTCAGCACGCTTTACCGCCGGGTTTAGGTCACGAGGCACCCGTGTCCGGCCCGGACGCCATGCCAGCGACCGACGCCGGTGCAGGTTCGGATACGACCCCCTCCGGCAACGCTGAATCAGGCCCGGACGCGATGCCAACGGTTGACGCCTCTGCATCCCCCACGGCCGATAGGATTTCACCGGATCGTGCGGTCTTGCAGGCGCTGTTAGAGACGACGGAGAACGTCTCGGCAGCGGATATCGGTGCGCGAGTCGCGGCGCTGTTGGAGGCGAAAGCCGCCCAGACCGATGGGTTGGGCGTCACCGTGGCGGGTGTTGATCCGCCACGGCCCCCTCGCCCGAACCCCGCGCTGTGCCGGGCCGCGCGGGTAGCGACGCGGGCGCTGTCGCGGCGCTTGGCGACACTCTTGGAAGCGCACACTCACGGATCGACGGCGCGATCGCGGCGCGGGCGGCGGTTGGATCACGCGCATCTGGATCGTCTCACAGTGGGGGACTCCCGGCTTTTTCAGCAGCACGTCCGCGGCGAGACGGTGGATACCGCGGTAGGGTTATTGCTGGATCGCAGCGGGTCTATGCAAACCGACCTCGCGCTGGCGAGCCAAGCGGTGTTGGCCTTGGCGCTGGCCTTGGACGGGATTGCTGGGGTGCGCTGTCAGGCCCTGGCGTTTCCGGGCCAAGGCGACACCGTGATTCCGCTCAAGGACTGGGCGGAACGCGCGCAGGCGGTGGCAGGACGCTTCGCCTTAAGCGCGCACGGCGGCACGCCGCTCGCGCCCGCGTTGTGGCGGCTGGCCTTTGAGATGATCCAGCGTCCAGCCGCGCGGCGGTTGGTGATCGTCATCACGGATGGGGAGCCGGATCACTGCGCATCCGTGCTGGATATTCTCACGCGCTGCCGCGCCAGCGGTATTGCGGTGTTAGGGATCGGCGTGGGCCTCACGCTGGAGGCCGTGCAACGGGTGTTTGGCCCGGCACACGCGATCGCGATCCAACAGGTCGAGGCGCTCGCGCCCCGTCTGTTTGGTCTTTTGGAGCAGCACCTGTTCGGCGCGCGCGCCTAGCGCGTCCACCCGTTCAGTCCGTCAACCCGTCTGGGGGAATACACCCCCAGCGGGGGTGGCCCTCCAGACGTTTTTGGAGGCAAGACAATGCAAAAAACGAGGCAGTGGTTTACGCCAGAAGGCGATGCGGTCACGTATCGCACCCTCGCCACCCGATTGCCGGATTTCCTGGCGAGCTATGGACCGGCGCAGGGTTATGCCGTGACCACGGAGTTTATGGACCCGCTCACCCTGAAGCCGGGGTTACAGGCGCTCTATAGCGCCGCCATCAGCGCGGGCCACAAACCGGAGGCGGTGGGTTTACCCCCACTCACGGCGGCGCTGACCACCACGATCTGCCGCGCGGTACTGCAAAACACCCAAGGGCAGGTTCTGGCCACCGCCACGGCGGCCAAGGCCATTCAGGCGTACAAGGATCTGGAGATCCTGGAGACCGCCGCCCGACAACGCTTGCTCGCGGCGTTGGGCTTTGGCGGCGAGGCGTTTGAGGACGACGAGGCGCAGGATTGGATCGATCAGCAGGTGGCCTCGCAAAGCGCAGCCGGTGACGCGCCCCGTGGGTCGATTGCCGTAACGCCCCTCCTACCCGAACCCCGGCCGGAGGCAACGCCGCAGGCGTCCCGTACCGCGCCGGATAGCCCGGTGATCGCACCGCTCGCAACGGACGCGGCCCCGCCGATCCCGGCGGTTCCCGCCGCGCTAGAGGCGGCGCCGGTTTTCAGGGAATCGTCCGACGTGACGCGACCCGATCCCGCAGGGTTGGCCGCAACGCAAGACCCCGCCCTGGTGGCGCTCGGTCGTCAGATCGCGCATCACGCGCGTTTGCGCGGCCTTAGTCCACCGGCGTTTAGCACGCGCGAGGAGGCGCGCCAAATCCTGCGGGACTGGCTGACGCCAGCGCCCACCGGAGCGCGCCCCCGCTTGCCCCAACCCCACACCGGGGTAGGCTGAGTTCAGGGATTCCCCCACCGCCCTTCAGGGCATGGGGGTGTGCGCCGGGAACGGCCGGTCGCGCGAATTTCGCGGGAGATCCCGCACGGTGAGGAAGCCCCGGTTGTGCTTCTGTCCTCTCCACCCGCGCGTCCGTTCGCGCGCGGGGGTCATCCACTGATCGGTTCGCGCTCGCAGGCCGCGCTTGAGGAAACCGTATGCGCCCTTTCTCTCTGTTTCGCTTATCGCTCCAGTCGCTCGCGATCGCGGGCCTCTTGACCACCGCCACGCCGACCTGGGCGGATAGCCTGTTGGTCGGAACCCGCTACACCACCCTCACGTTAATCAAGGATACCCTCGCCGCGCTCCCGGCGTGTCTGAAATATTGCTTTCTGGGGATTGAGGTCCGCCTGGAGATCAGCCTCACCAAGGTCAAGATTTGGCTCGTGCCCCGCGTGGAACATCACCTGGCGGCGTTGCACGTCATGGCCTCGGATCGCTTCCCGAAAGAACCCTATATCGAGTGGGCGGCCACCGTGGGCGTCGTCCAAAAGCTTCTGCTCGATCAATTGGGCCAGGTGCTCTTTATCGCCATCAGCGGGTCCCCGCTGGTGGAAAGCAGCGGGGGTCAAACCCGCTATGGCCGCTATGGCGATCACCAATCCACCAACTTTAAGGAAGTGGAAATCATTGGCCATCCGGTCGCGGTGCTGCCCGCGCTGGTCGATAAAGACGGGGCGTTCAAAAAAGATAGTTATACCGACGGCCCCACCGGCGGCGGCAGCTATGGCTATGGCGGCGGCAGCGGCAGCGGCAGCGGTGGCAGTGGTGTAAGCGTCACGAAGGTCAACCTGGAGACAAAGAATTTCATTACGCAATGGGGCGATTGGGCGAAATCCTGTATCCATAACCCCAATGCCTGCGCGGTGGGTCCGCTGTTGCCGCTGACCCTGATTAGCCTGTACTTTCAAATCAAGGATCTGATCGGGCAGATTTACGCCATCGCCAACGCGATCGTGAAGTTTCAAAAGCTGGCCCAGGATCTGCGCGAACTGACGGAAAAACTCTCGATAGATCTGGCCTTGGGCGGCGGCATCAAGATCGACCGGCTCTTGTGCCCGAATGAGGTGAAGTATTTCTATCCCTATTACCTCTCCGGTCCTGATGCGCTCTTTTGGCGTTCCGGCTGGCCGATCACCGATGTGACGAAAACCCTGACGATGCTCAATCCACTCTCCTCGGATCGCGTGGGCGTGGGCTTGGAACTCTGGGGACATCTCTATCCCCGCCATGGGTTTTTGAACAATGAACATCCCGGTCATGTCGCCCCGGTGATCGCCGCGCGCGGGGCGGATCTGGTCGCCGATGCCAGCGTGAAACTCCGGCCTAAACTGACCTCCGTCTACGCGCAAGGGGATTGGCAAAGCCTCTCGCCCCATCCGACGAAATACTGTGAGAGCCATATCGCCACCCTCCCAACCCCCATCGATGCCGAAGGCGGTTACGCCTATAACCTTTGGCCCAAATTTAGTTGCCCCTTGAGCGATGTCGGTAAGGTCGTCGCGTTTATTCCCTTTCGCTTCTGTTTCAAGATCGGAGACTGATCGATGTTGAATCTCTGCACGACGCCCAAGCCGGGATCGCCTCGCACCTTTCAGGAGAGGCGCACCCTACGATTCGTTTCGAGTCTACTCAGTCTTCTTTGGATGGCGCAGTCCGCCCTCGCCGCCCACGTTCTTCACACCGAAAAGTTGCTCTATCGCCATATCCTCGTCTATGAGGACGGTGGCGAACGCTGTATGGCCTTTAGCCAGCGCGATCACGGGACGCGGCAAACCTGCCGATCCTTAACCGATCCTAACGTGCTGGTTTTTCCGTACACGCGCCTGCTCATGGGCGCTTTGTATCTCAATCCGCAGCCGCAACGCATCTTGATCATCGGGCTGGGGGGCGGCGTGCTGCCCATGGCGCTCGCATCGCTCTATCCAGCGGCCGACATGGACCTGGTGGAAATCGATCCCGCCATCACCCGCGTCGCCCAACACTTCTTTGGTTTTAAGCCCAGTTCATCGCGGCGCGTCACCGAGGAAGACGGGCGTGTGTTCGCCAAGCGCGCGATCAAAGCGCAACAGCACTACGACTTAATCCTGCTGGACGCCTTTGATCACCACTACATTCCTGAGCATCTGCTCACCCAGGAGTTTTTAACGGAAATCAAGAGCCTTTTAACACCCCAGGGCGTCCTCGCCGCCAATACCTTCTCTACCAGTCAGCTGTACGATCACGAATCAGCCACCTACGAGGCGGTGTTTGGCACGTTTTACAATCTGCGCCTTGAAAACAAAAACCGCATCATTCTCCTCCAACGCGACGGCGTGCCCAGCGCCGAAGTCGTCGCGCGCAACGCCGCCGCGTTGGAGGCAAAATTAAAGCCGCTGGGGGTGGGTCAAGCGGAGTTGCTGCCGCTCTTTTCCAGCGCGCGGGACTGGAACCCCAACGCCCGCCTCCTGACCGATCAGTATGCCCCCTCCAATGTGCTCAATACGCCCTGAGAGGGGCGGGGGGCGCTTCACCACCCGTCGCCATCCGCTGCACGATGAGCCGCAACAAGGCGATCAGGCCCTGGTCTGAGAGCCAGGGGCTGGCTTGCCGCAAGGGCCGAAGGCACAGCGCCGCCAGATAAAAACAGTCGGCGGCGTTGATGGGTAAGGCCAGTAAAGGGCGATCCTTCTGAAAGACCCGGACAAACAGGTGGCTCCCCTGGTGTTCAAGACGAAACCCTTTGTTATTCTCAGGGCCGTGATGTTTAAACTCGCAGTGGGGGGTTAATCCCAACACCGTCGCGGCCACCCACGGTAACTCCTCGCGCGTCAGTTGCAGGCTGATCTTTTGTTTCCAATCATAGAGTTTGGCACCCGTCGCGGGGGCCGCCTCCAGCCGCAACGTCGGTTCGTGTTGGCGGGTTTCGTCCAGTTCCCACAGCAGCGCCGCCTTGGTGGCGTAAATCCGATGGCGCGAGCGCGGATCGGGGAGTGCGCGTTCAGTCGGTGCGCCTACCGGAGGGCCAGCCTCCGGCGTGGGCATCGGCTGCGGGCGCGTCGGCGTGGGTGTGGAGGCGGAGCTTGGCGCGGGCGTCGGCTGCGGGTGTGTGGGCGGCGGCGCGGCGGTTGACTCCCGGCGGGGCGCAGGCATATCCCGAGCGGACGCGGGCAGATTGCGGATCAAATACAGTCGCGCCCCCGCATCGTTTTGCTCGGCGCAGTGCACCGCGTGCGTTAACCGTTCAACCGTCACTGTAGTCGATAAGGCGGCCAACGTGTCAGCGGTTAAGGTCGGAAGTTGAAGAGCGCTTAACCGGGGATTGAGCGTCTGAAGAAGGGTGGCCGGGTTCATCGTTGTTTCTCCTTGATTGATAACGCTATCCTGGCACGATGCAGCGTCTGGGCAAGGCAATGTCGGCTTGAAAGACCACGCGCTTGGCGGTTTCTAGGACCGCTGAAAAGAGTCGCTTCAAGTAACCGGCGGGATCGTCCAATCTTCCAGCGTCAGTGCCGCCACCCGCTTAAACTCCTGCGTATTATGGGTAACCAGGATTAAATCGTGTGCTCTGGCGATGGCTGCTATTTGCAGATCGTAAGGCCCAATCGGTGTGCCTTGTCGCGCTAGCGTGGCTCGGATTTCGCCAGCGTGCATCGCGGATTCACTGGCAAACGGTAGACTTGGGAGCCACGCTAAGAGTTGCAATAAGCGGCGGTGGTTCTCTTCAGGGCGGCTACTTTTCCAGACGCCAAACCACAACTCGGCCTCCACCGGCGCGCAAAGACGGAGCGCAGCTACACCCACGTGCCGTACCTGCGCAAGCACGCTGGCCTGCTGCTTCATCAGCGCAATCACGATATTGGTATCTAAAAGATAGCGCATTAATCGAGGGCCTCGCGTCGGATATCTATCCCCAGATCAGCATCGGTGATCTCGTCTGGAAAATCAGCGCTCAAGTCGTCGGCGATGTCCGCTAGAAAAGCCTCCGTGTCGTTGGCCCCTCGCAGAGGGGACGCTACCGTGGTGATGGCGTAGCGTGTTGCCAAGTCTTGGATAAAGACTAAGGCTTCCTGCGCAGCGGATTCAGGTAACTGGAGACTGTGTTGATAAATCAGTTCGGCAACATTCATAGACTTTTCCTGTAGAGTGCTAAACGCAGAGCCTTGTTGAGGCAATGGAGCCTGATCCATTGTCTTTTGTGACCCTGCGGCAATCAAGGTGATCCATCGGCGTTTGAAAGTCATCCAGGCATTCGCCGTTCCTGGATGGCGAAGCGTTAAAGTGTCTCCGCAGCCGCTACGCTATCGCGCGTCGCACGATGGGTGAGCGCACGCGGCGGCCCTTGATTTTCCAAAGCCCAGCTCCCGCAGGGGTAGCGCGTGCTAGGATTGACGGCTTCTGCGCCTGCGCGCCATCCCGCTGACTCAGCGTCCAGGCTATTTTTTTAGTTTGCATTTGGCCCCTTTCCAAGAGATAGCGCAGCGGGCCGAGTGTCTCTTGTTTCATCGCTTTTTCCAGACGGTGAGCATTCCCACCACAGAGGGTTAATGGTTGTGGCGAAGGAAATCCAGCAGCTTGCGCAGTCCGCGCTGATGGCGGCCGGTCCCCTGAATCGCCCAGACACCCGTATCCGGCCAGAAGTCGATGCAGGGGGAGCGGCGATCGCGGACCTGGAGCTGACCGGCCCTGGGATACGCTTTCATCACCCAGGTCTCAGCTTGCAACCGGGCCAGGGAGCTGCGTCGCCGATCTTTCGGGGTGTGCCGCAGTTGCGAGATCCCAGGCGAGAGGGGACGACCTGCGGTCTTCAACTCAATGGACCTCATTGATATCTCCAAAACGCCTTCCCTGGCGAGGGGCTAAACGGGAAATTAACGCGCGGTGATGACGACGCGACGGGTCTTGGGATTCCAGCGCAGGCGCTGGCCGCGCTTTGCGAGTTCCGATCCCAGGGTGGATAACGGTGGCGCAGGTGAGTCGGTGAGGGCAGCGAGCGCGTGCAACAGGGTCTCAAGCAACGCCCGTGCGGGGGCTGTGAGGGTGACCGTCGGAGTTGTTTTCAACGTGACAGTGGACATAGCGTTCTCCAGTGGATGTGACGCTTTTAGTTCACCGCAGAGTTCAAAACGGGCAAGAGACGCGGGGTGAAGTGCGAACGCCCCGCGCCATTCAACAGAGTCGCGCTGGGCGATTCGGTCACCGCGTGCCCGCGTTGTCGGGCTAAAACGAGCGTGGTGGGATCGGGATGCGGATCAGACTGGGGCGGAAGGCGGCGAAAAAAACGGGTTTTCCGCGTCTGGCGTGGACGCGCGCCGGGGGTGCGTCCAGGCGCGACGCGGATGAACGCGCCGGGGGTACGACGCGCCCCGGTGCAGGTTGGAGGACACCCTGTTACCGTGCAGGGCGTTTAGTCTGGATTCGTCCAGCCAAAACTGGCCCAAACCCTGGGATCGGTGTGTAAGGGCCGCACATGCAGGGTCTGAAGATCAATCCACGCGCCGTGCGTCTCGATGCAGCCTTCACGGAATAAGCGCCACAGCAAGGTCAAGGCGGTATCGGCCACCAGCCGATTGATGGGCAGCCACTGACGGGCGAGCGAGGCGGCGGCGGAGCACGAGGGTTCGCGTTGGGCGCGATCATCGATCCTGGCCAGTTCAGGATAGAGTTGAAAGATATTGGGAATCCAATCGGGTCCTGCTTCGGCTTGCCAATGCCCCAAGACGACTTGCGCCTCAAAGGCGCTGTTGCCGGTATCCAACCACCAAATCGGATCAGACAAAGGGTACGACAGCGCGTGCGTTTGACGGCCCAGCGTGGCGCGCACGCGCGCCTGATCGACGGCCGTGATCAGCAAATCAACGTCTCGAAAATCGGCTGACGGGGTTGAAAACCGCTGGGGTACGGCCACCCAATCCAGTCCTAATCCGAGATTGACGCGCTGCACCAAGGCAATGGCCTTATTTTGGCCGATTTCGGCAGGCCAAAACGCCTGGCGACCGATATTGGTGGGACTGACGCGATCCGGGTCAAAGACCGTCACCTGTAACCCGCCCGGATGATCGAGTGCGCGTAGAGAATGATCGAGCGCGGCTAACGCACCGAACAGGTGAGAGCCGGTCCCGCCCGCGCCAATCAAGGTCACGCGCACCGGACGAGTCAGCCAAACAGGCGGAATTTGAAGGTAAGGCATCGACGCGCTCCAACATAAAAAATCCTATTCACAGCATCAGCCCAAGGATCGCGCCGGCAAGCCCGCGTGAGCGGGCGTTATCCAGCGAGGGCCGGTGACCTAGGCGGCGTCCGCCCCCTCCACGGGTGTTTCCACCATCGGCAGGCCGAACGCATCCAGGCGCATTTCTGCCGCTGCTTTTAAGGCTGCCGTGCGCGCTGGATGCAGGGCGGGCACGACCGGACGCGATCCACCGGGCGTCATCGGCGTGGCGACCTGATGCACCACCACTCGTAGATTCTGGGGCGGCCCCAGCGCATCGCCCTGATACACGATCAGTTCGCCGAGCGGGGCTCGATGGAGAACGCTGTTGGCCAGCAGTTGCGCCGCCGTGAGCGCCGCGCACGTTGCATCCCGATCAATCGCCGTCAAGCTCCAGGCACATAACGCCGCAGGCCCCTGCCGTTCATACAGCCGTTGGCACAGCGCCAGCAGCAAGATCCCAGAGCCACAGGCCGGTTCGCACACGCGCCAGAGTCGATCCACGGGTGGCGGCTTCCCGTCGTTGAGCGGCACGGTGAGTTCCACCATGAAGCGCGCGATGGGCAAGGGCGTGAAAAACTGGCCGCGATACCGTTGATCGCTGGCGCAAATCACGCCCATGAACAACGGTCCCAACAGATCGTCAAACGGCGGCGCACTGATAACTGCTTGGGCATACAGGCGGGCCAGATCCCGAAGGGTGGGTCGCGCCTCGGTGGGCGGCGTCTGGCGCGGACGCTGGCCGGTCAGATCGGCGAGCACGTCCTCCAAAAACCATTCAAACAACTGTGCGGATTGCCAGCCGGACTGGCTCCGTAACGCGGTAGCGAGGGGTTTTAAAATAGGCGTATCGGAGAGGAAAACGGCCATGACGATCTCCAGCGGTGGATGTCTTTCCACCCTAACCGTGGAGACCGTCTGGGCAAGTCAACGTGCCGGGGCTGCGTGTCAGCCGCTCCTTCGATCACCCGTTGATCGCGTCTGGCAGCATCTGTGCCCTGGACGCCGCATCGAGCGCGAGCAACCAGCCCCAGACCACCCAGCGCCACGCGGCGGTCATCGTCGCCTGTGCGCCGCAGCGTCCCAAGACGAGGGCGAGATAGACCCCTTCGCCGCGTTGATCGGCCACATCGTCTTGGGCGGAAAAAAACGCCGCGCCATGACCGTGGGAGTGGATATGGGCGACCAGGGACGGGCGTGCCGGACGATCAAGCACCTGATCGGTCAACTGATGGGCGCTGCGTTCCAGGACCGGGGTCTGGTGAATTTGATACCCTTCCGTGAGTAAGCGATACGCGCCCCACTGAGGACATTGCGCGTACGCGCGGTGTTGGCATTCCTGCCACAGGGCATCCGGCAACGGCGCGGCCTTCAAGCGCAATCCTGGACGGAGCCGACCGTAGGGCATCTCCTGGGTCCAGGTCGCCCAGGGGAGACAGGCGTCCAGCGCGGCGGTCTGGGTTTGCAGGAACAACCCCTGTTTCGCCAGCACGAAGCGCTACGTCTCATCGGGCACGGGCGGGAGCGCCGCCCCGCTCGGCGGCTGAATGAGGGTGGGGGCGCTGGCGAAGAGGGCCTGATCGAGCGGGTCGGCGAAAGACGGTGGGTAGGGGAGCGTCATGGCAGCACCGCCGCCAGCCAGTCGGTCAGGGTCTCGTCGCGCGTGACCAGCGCGGCGGTGGGAAAGCGGCTTTTTCCATCCAGCCCCTGCCAAAACCGTACATGGGCGTCCGTGCTGACCTCGGCGTGATCAGCCAGCTTGAGCGTCTGTGGGTGCGAGACATGGGCGAAGTTCGTCTGGCACACGGTCGCTTCCCAGGCCGCCTGTTGGCCGGGTGCGCACGAGGGCGGCGGTGCGGCGTTCCCCAAACAGACCGCCCCATGGCGATCCATATTCATGAGCGGCGCGTGATAAAGCGGTGTTTGCGCCGTGGGGCGGCGATTTTGCGCCAAGGCGGCGCACCACAAGTGCTGGCGTGCGGCGACCAAGACCAACGGCGGCCAGGGAACGCGAAACCCATACCGCTGCCCACCGATGACAAACCACATCGGCGCGCGCCGAGCCGGTCGCCACCACACCAGCACCCCTTCCTCCAGCGCCAATAGGTGCTCTGGCAGGAGGGTCAGCGCCGGGGCGCGGGCTTGTCCGGCCAGATCCAGGAGCCAGCCCTGAAGGTCGCGCTGCGTTAAGGGCCGACCGACGCCGATCACGGCGTGTCCGTTGCGGGTCGCGCTCAACGGATGCACGGTGGCCAGTAGGTGCGCGTCGATCTCGTAGATTAAAAAAGCCGCGCGTGGCTGGATCGTTTCCCGAAAGACCGGGAGTTCAGGGGGAGCCAAGATCGTCAAGGGGGTGTCTCCTGGGTGCCGTTAAACCGAGATCGAAAACCAGCCCTCCACCGAAAGGGGAATGCCTTGATCGTCGCACGCGATTAAAATCAAGCCAGACCCCGCCGGGCGCGACTCAAAGGTGCGCCAGGTCGCGCCCCTGGGTCAGGGCATCCGCCTGACACGCCCCGATCAGTAAACCCTGGCCGGTGGCGAACGCCTGAAGTGTTGCGCCCAAAGCATTCGTGGTCGGATCACACGGCAAGCGCCAGCCACAGTCCTCGCCGGATTCCAGCCAAGTGGTGTAATAATCCTCGCAAAAGGTCGGTTCCCAGGGTTCATCGAAGGACAGGGCTTGGGCCATCTCCAAGGACGTTCCCCCATCCTCCTCCAGACCCGCTGGACTCATACCGGGACGTGTGCGGTGGGGCGCATGACGCCGCGTCCAGCGTAGCACCCGGATCGCCTGGCGCAGCCAACGCCACCACGGCAGGCGGCGCAACGCGGCCTGGTGTCGTAAGCGCCAGCGGCGGCGGATGATGCCGCGTAACCGCACGTCCGTCGGCCGCCAGGGGCGGCGCAACCAGCGTCGAAGCCAGATCGCTTGGGGTTGGTCATAAGCGTCCATCCGTGCCCACCAGTCGGCAAAACTCGCTTCGTCCCAATCAAACCAGTTCAGCCAATCGGTCTGGTCGTGGACATACGCCCAGCGGGCGGCGTCATCCGGCAGGTGCTGGTCACGGAGCGCGGCATACGTGGTGTGATCCTCGTCCAACCAACACCCCGCCAAATCCCGCAGGAAACACGCCGGGGTTAATTGCTCACCGATCAGGGCGAGCGTCTCGGCAATGGCTATTGCCAAGCGGGGTGGCAATCCGTCCAAATGCACGGTGTGCATCCACACAGACTGGACCGCCAACACCAGAAACAGCGCCTCATCGGGACCGTCATCGAGGCGCAGCGCCACGAAGGGTTGCCAAGACGGCATCGGCGTGGGTTCCAGCAGGGCGCGGCGGGCGAGGGCGTCCAGCCAGTCGGGTAAGGCGGTTAAGGTCTGTTCCAGCAGCCGATACAGGGCGGTTTGCGGCGTCGGGGCCGCGAAGGCCGCCGTTAATGCCGTGGCCGGATACAACCCAGACTCCAGGCCCACGCGCAACAACGCCGCCACGCCCACCCGCCGGCCCGTCAGCCAACCGGCATACGCCTGTTCCTGAAGGCGCGCGAACGTGCGGCCCGACAGATCGCGCACGCCCCGCGGCCCTAAAAACGGGTTTACGGCGGCAGCAGGCGCGGCGGCGCGGCGAAGGGTGAGCGAAGATCGCGGGATTCGCGGGCGGGTCGTGGCGCTAGCGCGTTGATTCGATCTAGACATACGGCGGTCTCCACTCGCACGGGCCGATCCAACGGATCAGCGAGCGCCAATGGCGCGGTCGCCCGCGCCCAGGCCAGCAGTTGTTCCAAGGGATCAACCATTGGTCTTCACCGGCATCTTTTCGACCGGGTAAATCAATAGCCCGTCGCGTTCTTCAGGGTCGCCCAGCAAGCCGTGGGCGCAATGGGGATAGCTCGCTGCTAAGAGCTTCACCGCCTCGGTCGGCGATAAGTGCGGGGCAGGATCAGGAATCTCTAAAGACGCAATTTTGAAGCGGCGGGTCAGGGGTTGCAGGGTCAACGCGGTCATGGGGATTCTCCAGGGATTAAAATAAGCTGTCGGGATTCGTGGTCTCGAACGCGGCCGGGGGCGTTGCAGCCGGAAGCGCATTCGGCGGCGGTGCGCCCGCCCCGCCACCCACCGCCGCACCCGCGCGGCGGCGCTCAACGGTCTGCTGGGTCTGTTGCACCACTGCCGCCAAGGCGGTGAGGGTCTGGTCGCTGGTGTGGAGGGCGCGGCGCTGGCTGGCATACGTGGTCAGCGTTGCCCATAACGACTGATCCAGATCATCCGCCGTCCCGCGCACGATCAACGGATAGGCCAGCGCCGTGTGCAAGGCGTGTTGATCGGGGTCGGTTGGAGAACTCGCTTTCAGTTGGGGTAACACCAAGACGGTCAGTTGCGCACCGTCGCAACGCAGTTGGAAGCTCACCTGCTCATCAGGACCGAGACAGGCGGCGATGTGGCGAAATAAACTCATAAAACATCTCCGAGCAGTGAACGGTTTTAGGTTCGCATGAAACGGGGGGTGGGCAAGATCGGTACAGCCGCAAACGGGGGACGGGCAAGGGCGACGTGGCCGATGACGTGGGGGCGCGTGGCGTTCGCCCCCGTCATGATGGAATGGGGTTAGGAACGCGCCGCCTTGAACCGACGCGCAATGGCGTTGGGCAGCCAGGCGGAGAAATCAAAGGCCGTATGGGTTAAGGCGTGGATTAAATCGCTTCCTTTGCCGTTGAGGAGGCGCTCCAAAGCTTGGGTATCGGTGGCGGATGGGCGAGCCGTGCGCCCATACCAGGCCGCGAAGGATTCGCCATCGGGCGCGATGGCGGTTCGCAGCAAATCCGCGATCCCTGATTTAGTATGCGCTTGCCAAAAACCCGCATCGGGGGTAAAGGCGGCGGTGAGATCGGTCTGTGCCGCGTGAAGACTCGCCTGCGCGGCGGCGACCAAGGCACCCGTACCGGGGAGGGCGTCGGGTTCGGCCTTGGTCTCAATCACCTGGGCTAACAGGGCTTTCAGTAATCGCGCGTGCGCCTCCGGCGGGAGCGCCACAACCGCTTCGATCCACGCCGCGCGGGTGGCGGCCTGTCCAGGCGAGAGGCCGCTGTCGGTGAGGACCGCCTCCGGTCGGCCGGCATCCAGGTACAGGGCATACAACAGCCAGACCCGACAGAGCGTTTGATCGGCGAGCACCGCGCGCGCGGCCTGCTGGCGGACCCAGCCATCGACCCAGACGTCAACCTTTTTAGGGATAGCGCTCGCTTGGGCGATGGGCGCGGCGGATACGACAGCGGCAACCGGCGCTGGGGTGGCCGGGGCGCGCGCCGTCGCAGGCGACGCCGGGGATACAGGGACGGTTTTAACGGGTGCAACGGCGGCGATTTTCGCGCGATGACAGGCCAGATGGACACACAACGGCGCGTGAACCTGCCCTTCCCGGCCCGGTTGGGTGGAGAGTTGGGCCGCGTAGTGCTGGCAACCTTGGCACGCTGCTAGCTGCGCCGCACCGACGCCGGTCGGACCCTCCGCCGTCAGGCGCGTGTAAGTGTCAGCGGCGCGCTCGGTGTCCAGAAAGACCGCCGGATACTGCGTTTGCAAGTCCGCTTTCTGGCGCGCTAAAGCCGCTTGGGTTTTTTCGGCATAACAACCCCGATTCTGGCAACGGCCGCTGGCGAGCGCTTCGGCAAACAAGACCGCTTGCGGGGCGGAGTTGTGCCGACAGGCCCCACAGTCCGTGATGTCAAACGGGGCAGCGGCTAACTCCAAGGCAAACCCGCTGATGCGGGCTTTGAGATCGGCGACGGTAATCCGATCACTGAGGATTTTCGCCAAGGTGCCCTCTTGGGTCACCTCCGGCAGGCCCGCCAGCAGTTCCGCATGACCCAGATGAATGTGCCGTTGGGTGAGCGCCGTCAAGACGCCGGGCGCAGCGTGCAGCAGCAGCAAGCGAGCGTCCAACTTGGTCGTTGACCAGCCCAAAAGCGTCGCGGCCTCCACCCGGTCGCCGTCACACGCGCCGACGAAGCGTTGCGCGAAACGCGCTTCCTCCGCCGGCGAGAGATTGATCCGCAAGGCGGGGTTGTTTTCCAACTCTGCCAGCATCAAGGCTTGACGCTCCCCGACACAGCGCACGATCACCGGCACGGTGGCCATCCCGGCAGCCTGGGCCGCGCGTAGACGGCGTTCGCCGGCAATCAACCAAAATCGGGGCGTGCTGGCGTCGTAGTCCGGTGCCGGACGAACCCACAGCGGGTGCAAGACGCCTTCGCGTTGAACGGACGCGACGAGTTCGGCAAACTCCTGATCTTCAAAAAACGTCCGGGGATTAAAACCCGGCTGCACGGCAATCCACGGTAGCGGTAGATGCAGGAATTGACCTTCGGTGACATCCAAGGGCGTTGCAGGCCCTGCAACGGCGGGGATAAAAGACGAGACGGGTGCGTTCATGAAACGGCTCCAGCAGTGGATGACCGTTCCAGCATTGCATTCAACTCCAATCGGGCAAGAATTGAACCGATGCCGAGGACGGAAGACCTTCTCCTCGCCGAAAACGCTCCAGTCCACCGTTGAGCGAAAGTCCTGAATCGTTGTTCTTTGCATTTATCTCAAGCGACGACCATCCGCATCACCAGGGGAAGAACTAGCGCTACTCCGCGTGATGCATCATAATCAGCGCATCAAATCATCATTTTCCTTAAACGAGTTCCATATGCGCACCACCTTGGATATTGACGATGATGTGCTCAACGCTGCGAAAGAGCTAGCGCGACGCGAGCGCCTGTCAATGGGACGCATGGTCTCGCGCTTGTTGCGCCAAGGTTTAACCGGTCATGCCTTGGCGAGGCCACCCCTGTCGCCTCAGGAACAGGAGCAGGTCGCCATCACCGGGTTTCAACCTTTTCCGGCCGGTCGGCTGGTGACGGATGAGGCGGTGAATCGTTTGCGTGATGCTGAGGGCATTTGATGCGAGCGTTGCTTGATGTCAATGTGTTGATCGCTCTCCTGGATGCGGGCCATCTCCATCATCGCCTCGCGATGGACTGGCTGACCGCGCAGATCCATGAAGGCTGGGCATCGTGCCCTTTGACTCAAAATGGGTGTATTCGGATTTTTTCACATCCAGCCTATCCCAATGCGGTGTCCGCTTTTCAAATCGCTAACCGCTTGGCGCAGGCCACCGCGCAAGAAGCTCATGTGTTTTGGCCTGACTCAATCAGTTTATTGGAGCCACAGCGGCTGGCCTGGGATCGACTACTCAGTTCCCGACAGGTGACGGATGCCTACTTGCTGGCGCTCGCTGTTGCCCATGGGGGGCGTTTAGTCACTTTGGATCAGCGTATTCCTGTAGCGGCTGTCTCTAACGCCGAAGCAAAGCATCTGGTCGTCCTTTCTTGAGGTGCTCTGGCCCATTCGGGTCTCCATGCCAAAGTCTCTTCAGTTTGACTGCCTATGGAAGAAATTTCTGGGGCATTACCATTACCAATCCATTACCCCCGCCCAGATCACCTCTTTAACCTCCTTTCCTTACATTCGAAAAATTATGCAGGGGGATTATGGCTAATTGGTATAAGAGATTATGGAAATTATGTGGTCTGACTATAAATTGCGTTTTGAACGATGAGCGTGGTGCGCTGCATTGTGGGGCGGTGGCTTAGGATGACTGGTTTGGCCATCGTCGGCTGCTGGAGCCAATGAGCCATCGGACGCATTCCGAGATAAAAACTTTTTACTATGAACAACTTAACAAGTCCTCCATGACCGTGTGACTTATAAAAATCAGCCTCCAAAATTCCAGAGCGATTCAGTTTACATCAGCAGTATCGGAGGTACGTTATCCAGAACTCACGTTAATGACACTATGTTCGTATCAATTAGGGCCTGCAAATGATCTTGCAGCAACATCGGGATTTGACCACCAGTGATGAGCACGCCAGCTTCCATGTTCTGCTCCATAGCATGACCCGTAAGATTGGCGCTGGTGATGAAACACACGTCACCGTCGGCGACTGCGACCTTGGAATGAACTCGCCCGTCCACGAACGGTTCCGCTCGTTTGTGCCAAGCGTAGATCTTCGCGGAAGGAACCAGCGCTCGCATCTTGCCAATCACGTCGAAAGAAATGCTGCCGCCGTGATTCTGTGACGATTCGAGCAGAATAAAGATACCCACACCTCGCTCGCTCGCATTATTCAATGCCTTCACGATGGTCGAGACATCGTAGGCCACGAAACTAGTGACGAACAGAGTTTGCTTGGCCGCGCCGATGACTTGCAGCAGCGCCTGCTCGGTTCGGCGGGCGGAGACGAATGACGTCGTCGGCCCCGTCCACACGAGTTCGGTGGACTGGTGCCTCGATACGTTCTCGAACGTATGACTGGCGGCGAGCAGCATCGAGGCCAGTTCGCCGGAGCCGATCGACGTGGCTCGCCACGCATTGACGAGCCGTTCGACGACGGTCTTGGCCGAAGCCGTGCCAACGACGTCCGACAGTGCGACATTCGCCTTCGCATCCTCGATCTTCCGAATGCTGCCCGCCAGCGCACGAACCTTCTCCGGCGAAACGAGACAGACCACGGCTGTGACGGCTTCCAGCAGTCTTTCCATGTCATAGCCCCGAGAAGAACACGGCATCCCCTCGGTCGAGGGTCTGCACCAACAACGATCTGTCGAGGTAGCGGTTGCCCCGTTCGCAGGAGGTTTCGGCGACCAAACTGCACGCATGACAGGCTGCAGCATGGAGCGAACGATCCTTGGCAGGATCATGTTCGGAGCACAGCGGGTCGGACGAGCAGACCTTGGATCGGTTCAGTGCCTGACGGAGCAGCCGACCGAGGTTTTCCGGTTTGCCCAGATCGACGAGGCCGCCCAGCGTCCCATCAGAATCGGCTGCCGCCGTGTAGATGAGGATGCCCGCCTGGGGATTCGCATCCGACACGTCGGTGTAGATTCGTTCGCGGATGCTCGCTGCGTTGTAGCCGCATTCCAGCGCCAGTTCGCGGATGAGCAGGTGCGAGAGCGTGTGGAGCATGGCGTACCGGATGCCGGGGTAGCCCTCGTTCGGATTGAGGTGGCGCGAATTGCGCCATCCACGATGGCCGTCTTCGAGCATCCGATCGACGAGCTTGACGCCACTCTGCGCCTCCCACGTCCGCAGCGCCGCTTCATCGAATTGGATGAAGATTCCCTCGCCGTGAACCTGATTCGCAGGAACCCAATCCGGCTTGCGGCGCGCGAGGCCCGCCATCTGAGGACGCTCACCCGGATCGCTCGATTCTTCGGGAGCCTCCACGCGGGTGAAGCCCAACAAGGCATTCACCTCACGCAGCCTCTCCAGCAGCAACACTCTGGCGATCCGGCTCTCGAAGCCCGGCGGCGTAGTGACCTTCTTGCTCATGAAGTGCGGGTAGTCCGCAGGCGGGTTGGCCGCCGTCAGCACTTCCCACTCCGGCCCCTTGATGTCGGCCTCACCAACGACCTCTTGCCCGCCGCCATTGCGATGGGCTTCGATGGCCGCCCAGACATCCGACGGCGGGTACTTGTCGATGCCCGGCAAGGCTCCGGTCTTCTTCAATGTCTTCACCGTCACCGCGACGGCGGCCTCCGAATCCAGATCGTCGAAGAACTCCCATCCGTCCTGAATCAGTTGGCCGAGCGGGTCTTTGGCCTGAGGGATGGCAAGCGCCGACAAGGTGATCGGGAACCAACTGTTCGTCGAACCCAGCAGGACTGCCCTCGCTTCCTCGTCGCACTCTTCGTCGAAATGATTGAGGTGAGGATGTCTGCCTCGGCAACTCGGCAGGTTTTCCTTTCCTGCCTTGCCGAAGGCGTGTGCCATGCTGCGCGATGCGCCGCAGGCATCGCACTTCACCCACAGGTTCTCGGTCTGCAACGAAGCCCCGCTCTCGAAGAAGCGCAGCGTGCCCTTGCAAGAGTTGTTGCCACCGTGGACGAAGTAATGCCAAGGGAAATCGTCAAGGTGGCCGTCGCGGCAAGCCAAGAGAAAACGCGCCGGAACGGCGTCGGCGTCCTTCGAGGACTGGTCGCCTTTGGAGCCACGACACCCCTTGTGGACGAAGCGGGTTCGTTCCGGACGGAAGCGGTTTTCCTTGATCTCGAACAGCCCCGCGTCGAAGGGCGACAGCAGACCGCACTTCACGCAGCGCATCCAGCGCGGAAACGGGCGGACGGGAACACCGATGTTCGCCTCCGCCGACCAAGGATCGACCAGTTCACTCTTCTGGAACGGCGGCACGCGCAGGTTCTCCACCTGCGACCCGAGAACCTTGCGGACGGCGGCGAGCAGGCGGGGCTCGCCGATGGGCTGGCACCTGACTTTCTCCCACTGATCGATGCCCAGTGTCACCACCGAGAGGCTCGGCAGATCGATCAGTGCGCCCGGCCCGTATGTCCAGAGCAGTTGGCTGGGGCGGACTTCCCCGACGGGTGTTCGATTCGTGGTCATGGTCAGTCCTCATCCTTCGGCACCGGACGCGGCTTCCACCCGTGGTCGTCCGAGATGTGCCCCGTATTCATGATCAGGCGCACGCCCGGCTCCACTTCACGCATCGACATCGGAACCGTCCAGTTGTCCCAAGCATGGATGCCCGGCGACTTGAGCAGCCCGACCATCGTCGCCGCCTGTGCGCCTCGCTTTTCGTAGGCCAACATCCGGCCGGGAACGCTCACTTCCTTCGCCCATTCGTCCGCACGCTCCTTCAGCTCACGCTCGGCCAGACTCTTGATGGTGGTCGTATCGCTGACGTTCCATGCACGCCTGACCAGCACATCGATGGCGTCAAGGATCTCCGGCTTGTCGGACTTATCCAACTCGCCCGCGCCCACGTTCGGGCTGAAGGCGTCGTTATCCAGGCGCATCAGGCTCAGGAGCGCGCCGGTCAGGCCCCGATCCATGGCACGTGGCGAGAATGGCGTCACGGACTGCGCTTCCACATGCTTGTAGAAGGTGGCGTGGTAGTGCTCGAAGGTTTCGTAGTGCGAGAGGTCGCGCGGACGTGCCCATGTGAGCACCGTGCAAACCAAGCCGGGGAAGGAGCGCCCCACGCGGCTGGTGGCCTGGATGTATTCCGCCGTGCCCTTGGGCTGGCCGTTGACCGCCATCAGGCCCAAGCGATTCACGTCCACACCGACCGACAGCATGTTGGTTGCCAACACCACGTCGATCGCGCGGGTGTCGCCTTCGTTCCATTTCGTCACGTACTTCCCGGCACTCGCATCGAACGCGGCCTTGAACTTGACCTCGAGATCGTCGAGGTACTTCGGGATATCCTGACTGGAGACGCGTGACGTCAGCTCGCGGATGTTGTTGACGCTGCGCTGTGCGAGCGCGGGCCGTTCGACCATACTCATCTGGACGCGGTAGGAACGCGTCTGCACGTCGTCCTCGGCCAAACGTCGCATGCCGCCCAACTCGCGCAGCGAATTGAAATAGCCGACCATGGTCATGTACGGATCGGCGGGCTCACCGAAACGGTCGAACAGCGCCTGCGCTGCAGTGAGGAAGGCGGTATAGACGCGAATCAGCATCGCGGGCCGCGAACTGCCGGGCGAACACACGCCGAGATAGCGGCGTCCGGGCCGCTCTTCGATCGGACGCTGCACCGAGAAGTAGTTGTCCTCCACGTCCAAGCCGTGCGGCGGGAACACCGACACACGCCGCATGAACACGTTGTTTACCTGTTCCTTGACTTTGCGCACGGTCGCCGTGGACGCGACGATCTTCGGCTTGACCGTCTTGTCATCCAACGTCCACCCACACAGCTCATCCACGGCGGATTCGTACAGGCCGACCATCGTGCCCAGCGGGCCGCTGATGAGGTGGAACTCGTCTTGGATGATCAGATCGGGCGGCCGGATCGGCGCAACGTTTCTGACCTTGACGGCAGGCAGACCCTTCCCGGCGGTGTGATTGCCAGTGCAGCAGTCCGCTTTGTGCCACAGCAGACCGTGGCGCTCGCATTCCTGGCTCACCCGACCGAATAGCGTGCGCACCTGTCCCCGCCACGCCATCATGGCGAATTTGTCCACGGTGGCGATCATCATCGTCGGCGGGCGGTGGTAGATCTCTTCGTCCACTGTCAACACTGGGATGCCGGGGTGCGGGAGCTTGGCGGATTTACCGCGAGAGAACTCGCAGCGACCTTTCTTGTCGCCGCAGTAGACCAAGGTGCGCCCTCGATCCTTGTCCACATCCACTTCGCGTCCCGGCGCAATGTCCGAGCCGCACCACGGACAACTGGTCAGTTGCGCAGGAGACGTTGCCCCGGCGTGATTCCTGCCGGGATTGCGGATGTCCTCGATGGCGCGGTGACTGTCTTCGGTCGTGCCCGGTGTCACCTTGTTGCCGACCCACAGGCCGATGGTGAAAGGCTCATGGCCCAAGGACGAATCACCAGCTACCAACGCATCGCGCCGCAGCACCTCCATCGCGCAGATCAACGCAGTAGCGCGCTGGAATTGCTGCAAGGTCAGCAGGCGCAGCGTGTAGCGCATGATCACGGCGAGGCCACGAGAGGCGTCGTAGCCACCGAGCTTGCCTTGCAGGCGTCGGATCGCCATGGTGAACGCCGCCACGCCAAGGTATGCCTCGGTCTTGCCACCACCGGTGGGGAACCACAGCAGATCGGCATGGGCTTCCATCGGCTGCACGCGATCCGGATTCGTTGGATCGGCCAGCGATGGAATCGACAGCAGCAGGAACGCCAACTGGAAAGGACGCCAGCTACGGTTCTTCGGCAGATCGAATTGATCTACGGAGACGTCCCGGCCTCGCCGTACTTCGAGCGCGTACTGGCTGCGCACGCGCTGGATGGCCATCGCCTTGTTGGCGAAACGGAAAGCCGCCAGTGCCTTTTCATCGCTCTTCAGCGTGTCGATGCCCTGCTGTAGACGCTTCTGGATTTCCTGACACCGATCCAACGCCTGTGCAGCCGAAGTGTCATACCCGACCACGTCCTCGCCGATGCGGACGCGCTGCTCGGCGATCCACGCGGTGTAGTCGTTCGTCAGTACGTTCAGGGCGGCGACCAACTCATCGACGCCCAATGTGGCGAGGCGCTGCATGTCGAGCAGACCGCTCGCCACCATCGCCTTCATCGCTGGGCGGTCTGCGGCGTCGAGTCCCGGTGTCTCCGTGACCTGCACTTCGTATTGAGGCAGCACGGTAGTGCGCACTTCGGTGGCCAGATTCACGTCGTCCGCCGTCTCGGCATGGACGGCGACGCCGTGTCCGACCGCGAACTCCACGCGGTTGCGGTAGATCATTTCCAGCGATTCACGCTCGGCATCCATGCCGTCGGCATTCAACACGGGGCGGCGGCGGAAGATGGCGCGATTGGAAGCCTCCGCTTCCGCGCGCACGATCAGTTCCGGTTGGAACAACCACGCGGTATCGCGGTTGGCGTCGGGCTCCTCCTGGGCGTTGATCAGAAACAGCGTCACCAAACGGTCGCCGTTGGTGTTCTTGGCACGGATGGAACCCTGTATCCGCACAGCCGGACGATTCGCGTCCGGTGCCTGATGAGGAATCAAGCCTTCGGTGAGCGGCAGCACCAGCTTCCCGCCGCAGGGGATGCGTTGCCAAACCTTGGCTTTCTGTCCGCTGGGGCGCGTCAGCTCATGTTCCTCGTTTGGAACTCGCTCGTAGCTTCCCCAGGCCGCCTCTATCTCGATGCGCTCGACGTCGCCATCGACGCAGAAGGTCATGCCGAAGCTGCTCGGCACCAGTGACTGATTGCTGGCGGCTTCGATCTCGTCCGTCGAGTCGGCCTCAGGCTCCACCCGTCCGGTCGCCGTCCCAAACTCTGCACCGGGTTCGTGCTGGCCGGGCACGATGGGATCGGAGGGTTCCTCGACCTCGTCCTCAGCCAACGGGCCTTCCAACCCCTCGATGCCGCCCTTGGCATCCTCACGCGGTGCCAGCTTGCCGACCAGATAGCGGTCTCGCACGCCCATGTCCACGATGCGCTCGTGCGGGCCGCCCGCCGGACCGAGCAGGTCGTCCACAACGGCAAGTTGCAGCAGCTCGCGGATGTAGGTTCGATCCTCGACCGGCGGCACTCCGTCCACCGTCTGGCGCAGCGCCGTGGACAAGGCCGCGACGAATTCCTCCCACTGGATGCGACCGATGCTTCCCGACGACGGCGGAGCCAGGGAGACGCTGGCGACCGGCACCGGAGCGTTGATGACGGACACCTGATCGAAGAATAGAGTGGTGGTTTCTAGGTCGGAGCGAACTCGCAGCGCACGCCCGGCACGGGTGATCTCCCCGGTGGGGTTCAGCACGATCACCCAATCGTCATCGGCGACGGCCTGATACAGGGAGCGATCACCCTTCGAGACCAGCGTGTAAGGCGCGAGCCTGCGATCGGTGCCGAGACCTTGGTCGATGGCGATCCATGCGTTTGGAGTTCTTGTCATACCTCGGCTACCTCAAATCCTGTCCACGATCTTTTCGAGCTTGTCGAGCGCCTTGCTCTGGAATAGGCCTCCTGCGCGCCACGGATCAGGGTGCCGTAATGGACGATACGACTGCCCGGTGAGATTGATGCCATTGACGACTTGAGGCGATCCGGGTTGGATGCTTCTTCGTCGACGGCCTTGCCGAGGACGAAGATCACCTCGATGTCGGGACTGGTCTGGTTCTGCTCACGCAAAATCTTCATCAGCTTGTCGACATAGGTTTGGCCTTGCTCCACCAGTTCGAGCAAGCCCATCTTGCGGCCGACCTTCTTCAGTTCGACGATGACGTGCTTGCCTGCATTGGTGCGGTAGGCGATGTCGACACGGCCCAGGCGCTCTTTCTCGGTCATGTCTTCGATCAGCACGCCTTCCGTCGTCAAGCGCGACTCCATAATCGGGCTGCCCGTGGCGCGTTCCCACGCAGGATCGAGCAGCCAGAGATGGTCGAACAGGTACTTCTGGAGCACCCGTTCCTTCGCGTCTTCGTCGATGATGGTTTGAAAGTCGCGGATCGCGTCCAGACGCGACTTCACGATGTCGCGGTAGAGCGAGGCTTCCAATGAGTCCCGGTCGGCGAGCACGGCCAGCAGCCGGTCTGCGCTCTCCACGCTCGTCACGAACTCCTCCGCCGAGCCGCGCAACTTCATGCGCTCGAAAGCCAGGATGCCGTGCCGGTACATGAGCTTGCGGTCGTCTTCGTCATCGACCGGCAGCGCACTCAGTTTGGCGATCAGCGTCTCCGCGCTCTTCCTGTAGCCCTCAGGCAGCGTCTCCAGCCACTCGGCGAGGGCTGGAGATGTTTCCTTCGCCTTCTCAACCTCGTGCTTCCTGCGCCATTCGTTCCTGCGCTTTTCGAGCTTGTTGAGCTGTGATCCGAGGAAAGAGATCAACTGGATGTACCGCTCGTCGTCCTCTTGCACGCGCTGGCGGTCGCTGGTGGCGATGTCCGGCTGATCGTCGGCATCGAGGAAGTCCGCCTCGATCTGCCCGGTGAGATATTTCGTGTAGAGCCGTCCGTCGTTCAGACGGTCGAGCACGTTTTCATGAAACAGGCGGCCTCGGGCGAAGACCACGATGCCGTTGAGATTGCCAGCTTCGTCGTCGTCGAGGTCCTTGGGCTTGCGTGCGGTGCCGAGCCAGCCGCTCACGCGCCATGCCGAATCCCACGCATCGAAGCGGGCAGACAGCGATTCGCGCTCCATGACGTGTGAGATGGTGTTGGCCTCTGGTTCGTGACCCTCGAACGTCCAGAGGAACTGGACTTTGGGCAAGTCGCCGCGATCGGCCGCCGTGATGGGCTGACCGTCGATCTTGATCTCGAAGCCGTTGGCCTGACCGATGATCGAGAAGCGCCGGGCGAGGCGTTTGCGCAACGCGCTCACCCCCTTGCCGAGGCGCTGCCGCTTGATTTCGTGCAGCACGATCTTCGTACCCCGCGTCACGGTGAGCGTTTCGCTCGCCAGAGGCTCTGGGTGGTATGGGCGCTTTTCCTGCACTGCCTCGTGAATGCCCGGCACGCTCATGCGAAAGCCGTGCGTGTCACCGTTCTTGGAGGACTGCACCTCGATGACGTTTGCGATCGAGAACAGCGACAGCTTGCCCAGGCCCTTGCGGCCCATGGCCGGGCGGCCCTTGGCGGTCCTGCGCCCATGCTCCGCGTCCTCGTCGCGGCGGCGATAGCCGACACGCAGGTACTTGCCGTTCAGGTCATCGACGGACATGCCGATGCCATCGTCTTCGATCTCGATCCATTCGCTGTTTGGATCGACGCGAATCTGCACACTCGACGCATCCGCGTCCCATGCGTTGGCCACCGCTTCGGTCAGGACGGCGGCGATGTTGCTGTAGAGGTTGATGCCGAGGTGTTCGAGGACGTTGAGATCGACGGTCATCTCGAACGTCGGCGTGGCTTGGGTTCGAGTCATGACGTCCCCTCGTGACGGTTGTCCCCGTTGCCGGGCTGGATGCGGTAGCGCGCGCCGCGCCTTTCTCCCTGGCGTTCGACCCTACCGCTCGAAATCAGGGCGGCGGTCGCAGCGTTCCACTGGCTGTCCGTGATGCGGGTAGCGTCAAGGATGTCGGATTTGGCGTGCCAGCCGGGATGGCCCTCTAGGTATTCGACGATGGCGTGTGCTGCGCCGATCCGATAGTTGGCTCGGGGCTCGGCGACTGCGAGGTAGGCGCCTTCGTTGGCCGGACCGGCATCGAAGTCGAATGACGGCTGGCGCGGGGGTGTTCGCTCTATACGTGCGGCGCGAGGCTTGTGGGTCCCGGAACCGGCGGTCTTGCTGCTGTGCAATCCGTTTGTGACCTCTTCCTCGTAACGCTGACGGTTCAGCTCCGACAGCCGCCGCAACACTTCAACGCGCGCAGCTTCCGAAATGGTGAAGCGGACACGGTCGTGCTCCGGCAGATACGGCACTTCGTGGAAGCCGTGACCGAGATCAAGGTCATCCCAGCCATATGCACGCGTGATGGCGATGTCCAGTTCGCGCTGCAAAGCGCGTAGTCCTTCAATGCGAAGGCCATGCTCTGTATTCGCATGGAATCGGTTATAGAGAGCAGTGAGACCTAGACCAAACTCTGCACAGATGTCTCTCCGGGTAGCCTCGTAGCAAGTTCCAATTTCGGCGAGACGTTGGTCGGAAAGATCGGCGAGAGGCAGAGTCTCGAATGCATCACTCGGCGAGTAGTTCAGCCGAGTCTCCAGGGACGAAGAATTTTTCCGTGCCCACACATCATTTATGGAAGATGCCAAGAACGCAAAGACGGCCATTGAATCAGTAGCAAAGACAGCGAGCCTATGTGCATAGACCCACTGAGCATCAACGACCGCAATGCCGAGAAACTTTGATACGAGGGAGCACGTGAGGACGCTCCTTTGCTCGTGAGCGAGATTCCACTCGTTTGGATGGCGATCAAAATAGTGACCGCGGCCGATGGCGTGATACAAGGCGGGACGCTTGTCGGCGTACTGCCACCAGCGAACCGGCAGTGGATTCCGCAGGACAAATCCACCTTTCTCGTTGCAACGCTGTCGTTCCGGCTTGACTCGCTCCTCAATCCATTGCCAGGGCAACTTGTACGCTCGTGCGCGCTCTTCTGGCCAATCCCAAAAGTTGATCACCCAGCGGCTCGGACGCTGTCCGGGGTCTGAATTGAGATCATCACCATTGACGTAAGGGAAGATGACGTCGGCGTTCTTCGGGTCGGCATCCTGCATCCGTTGTGCTTCATCCGGTGAAAGCACGAAACCCATGCCGAGCACGATTGAGCCTTGATACGCGATGCCCTCGTTGGCTTTCAAGCGCTTCGGACTCCATTCCTCACGATCGGACAGGAAAGCCGATATGAAGGGAGCCGGTCGCCCGAGCAGCGAGCGTTCGCCCCGCCACTCGCCCTTGTGGAAATGCACACGGCTGGTGACGACCGCTGCCTTTCCAGGCCAGGGCTCGTTCGGGTAGGCTGCATGGATGACGGCACCCGCGCCGATCATGGCCTCTAGCCCGAGCTGCCGCGTGTCGCCTTCCGCGATGGTGTTGACCGCGAGCAGCCCGAAGCCGCCACCGTCGCGCAGCAGGCTCAATGCTCGCAGGAAGAAATAGGCGACCAGATCCGCCGAGCCGCGCCGCCCCTCGGCTATGTGAGCAACCAGCCAATCGCGGAAAGCAGTGCCCGCGACGCCGGTGATGCGCTTTCCTCCCAAGAAGGGCGGATTGCCGACCATGCCGTCGAAGCCACCGCGCTCGCGCGCGAACACCTCCGGAAACTCCAACGGCCAATGGAAAGGCCGACGCGCAGGCTTGTCGGCAGACAGATCGGTCGAGAGCGCGACAACCGATCTCCGGCGCATCGAGGCGAGCACTTCGCGGTCGCCATCGATGGCCTGCCCGGCCTGGATGGTCAGTGACGCCAGCGCGTTCTCCAGTGCCGTGCCGCCGGCCGATGCGAACACCTCCCCGATAAAGGCATCGGCGATGCATTCCGGTACTTCGAGCCTGCGGCGCGCGTCGGCGTCCAGATGCGCCATGGCTTCCACGTCGCGGATGTCGCGGATCGGCATCTCACGCAGGCGCGAGCGTAGTTCGATGGCCTCACGCACGGCCTGCTCAACGTTCTGGCCGAACAGGCGTAGCTGGCCCTGGCCGGTGGGATTCATCGAAAGCTGCGTGAGTTGATCCAGCCGATGGATGCCGAGCAGGCTGTCGCCACAGTGCAGGTTGTGGTCGAGGAAGCCGAAGGGACGCCCCTTGGCCAGCGTCACCAGCCAGATGGAGAGCTTGGCCAGCTCGACCGCCAACGGGTTCAGATCGACGCCGTAGAGGCAGCGTTCGGCGATGAGGCGGCGGGCGACGACGGTGCGTGCCTCGGTGTCGCGTGGCAGTGGTTCTTCGCTGGCGTCGGCATCCACCAACTTCCCATTGATGCCGACCATGCGGCCGTGCGCCTCTGCTTGCGCCCATGCCTCAACCAGCCGGTCGGCCAGCCAGCGGCAGGCTTGGACGAGGAACGCGCCCGAACCCATCGCCGGGTCGCAGATTTTCAGGTCGAGCAGTTCGTCGGGCGATTTCAGCATCCAGTTCGCGCGCGGAGTACCTTGCGCCGGGCCGACGTAGGCGATGGGCGTGAGCGTCTCGGCGACGATAGCTTCGGTGAGGGATCTCGGCGTGTAGTGGGTGCCGGTCTCGCGCCGGTCGGAGCCGGTGGTGACGATGAAGGCCCCAGCGGTATAGACCAGCGGGTAGCCCCAAGGATCGGTGCGAACCAGATGGCCAAAGGGCTTGATGCGATCGCGTAGCGCCGTATCACCGTGGCAGGCCGTCAGCACCCGATCGGCGAGCGCATCGTCAATGGGACGAGCCAGATCGTTGCGTACGCGACTGGCGGAACTACCAGAGCGCTGCTGGATCAGTTCGGCGAGTCTTTCGGCACCGTCCAACCGAGCCGATTCGAGTTCGGCCAGAGTGACCCAAGGTGACTGGGCGCTCTTGGTGGCGTCGAGTTCCAGAGTGACCTCGGCGGTGCGCTTGACGGTGCGTTCCAGCAAGCCCTCATAGATGTAGCCGATCTGTTCGACGTCCAGCGCCCGGTAGGACAGCGTGCGCCCCTGGAATTGCTGGATGGCTTCGAGCAGCAGCAAGACGGTGCGGTTGTCGATGGGCAGCGGATTGGCGACGTCGATGCGCCAGTTGGAGCCTTTGGATCGGCCTTCGAGGAAGGGGAAACGGTCCGGGTCGAACAACGAGCCGCCCAATGCGGGCAGGCGCAGGTTTTCGTGCTCAATGCCGCCATACACGGCGCGGAACACGGCCAGCAGACGTGACCATGCGTCCCAGCGGCGCTCCAGAATCTCGTCCGATTCAGCGCGCAATTGCATACGCAAGGTCGAGAGCGCGTAGTTCGCCTCGTAGCGTTCGTCGCCCAGGAGCAGCAGGCCGCGCTCCTCGGCGGAGAGGAGGAAGACCAGCCGCATCATCACCGTCAGCGCGGCGTCGTAGAGTTCGGCTTCCTTCACGCCGCGCAGCAACTCGCGGCTGCGGTCTTGGTCGGCCTTGTCGAGCGCCTGGATCAGCACTTCGACGGCGCGCCGCACCTGCTCGCCCAAGGCGTCGGTCACGTCGTCCTGGAACTTCAGCGAGCGATCGAACAGCGCGGGGAGTCGTTCGGACTCGTCCACGAAGAAGCGCCGGATGCCCAAGAGGTGGACGAAGGCTTGGAGGGTGACTGGCTCCTGACCCCAGATGCGCGCATACCAACTGGCGAAGGTGGTGACCGCGCACTCCGGCGCATCGACCAGCATCCAGCGTTCGCCGTTGGTGATGAGGCCGAGACGGCATCCCGTGGCGCGGCAGAGCGTCACCATGCGTTCCGCCGGTGTGCTGGCCCAGCCGTCCAGCTTCGAGGTGGCATCGAGATCGACGTCTGACCCGTAGGCGTGGACGAGCATCAGCGGCTTGTCGTCATTGCCAACGACAGCGAAATCAGGCGACAGGCTGACTCCATGCTCGGGCAAGCTGACGTTCGAATGCGTGGCGCACCAGTCCTTGCCCTTCAGCACATCGCCACGACCGTCCTCGTCGAGCTCCAGTCCGCGCGACAGGACTTCATCGATCCATGCCGTATGCAGATCGGCAAAGCGCGGATCGTCCTTTTCCTGAGCTTCGTGCCATTCGTCGTAGGCTTGGCGCAGTCGCTTGCGCTTGGCTGCGTCGAGTTCTTCCAACCCCTGCGGGAAGACCTCCTTCAGGACGGGGACGGCGAGGAACGGGCCGGAAATCTCGATCAGCGAGAGCCATTCGTGGTGCATGCTCATGCGACACCTCCGGCAGACTCCGGCACGACAAAGATCACGGCCACAGGGAAGGTGCGGTCGTAGAGCTTGGCGTAGCGAGCTTCGATGGCGAGCGTTTCCATCCGGCGCTCATCGGGAATGCGCGCGAGGCGCGCTTCCAGTGCCGCGATGTCGCGGCGGAGCTGTGTGCGCTCGTCCTCGGTGAAGAGCGAGAGCTGTTCGGGCTGCCGCTCCTTCTTCAGTTCGGACTGGATGGCCCTTTCCAGATCGTCCAGCACGGTGCCGATGTCGTCGATCTCCTGCTGCTTACGGGTCTGGAGCGTGTTGGTCAGGAATCTGAGGCGTTCCTTCGAACGGGCATCGACGGCTTTCAGGATGGCTTCCTGCTGGCGGTCGAAGCGGGTGCGAAGTGCATCGAACAAGGATGGGGCTGCGGTGATGGGCTTTGCCTCATCCAGCCATTGCTGGACGCGGGTAACGCCTTCTTCGCGCCGGAAAGCTTGATCCCGAAGGTAGCCGCCCGACACCGTCAGCTCTTCGTGCAGCCGATGATGGTTGCCGCCCGTGACCACCAGCCGCGAGACGACGACCACGGCAGGGCCGTCGATCTGCGCGTCAGGCACCGTGCGGACGGTGACACGATGCAATTTCTTCACGTCGTCCTGCGCCCAGATCTCCGCGCGCAGCAGGCGTAGGCACATCTGCACCAGGCGATGGTTCAAATGGACGAGCACGACGTCGTCACGGCCACTGGCGACGGCGTGGTCGAAGGTGATTGGCCGTATCCGCTGGGTGTGCGGGTGGCGCAGACCCTCCAGACATCGCGCCCAGGAGCCGGAAAGCGCGGGCATCCGGAAGACGCTGCCCGAGGGTGCGCCCGCCAGTTCGACGGGTTCCAGCGGCGGGCGGCCAGCCAGCACGAGACCGGTCTTCACCGCCATCAGAACATGGCCGGGCGTGAGGTGGAAGTCCTGCTGGGTGGTGAGCAGACGCTCGTGCAGCTTGGCGACACGCTCCTTCAACTCGCGTTCGGCACGGACGAAGTTCTTGGCGCGGGCGATCCGCGCTTCGGCGAGGCGGGTGTCCAAGTCCTTCAGCGAGCCTTCTATGAGGCCGGACATCTGCGGTGCGATGACGGGATTGACGCTGCCCATGTCGGCGCGCATCGAATCCAGCTTCCGCAAAGCGCGCAGGATGTCCTCGCCGTGGCCGCCGACCGATGCCCCGTTCGTGTCGCCACCATCGACCGGGTGCCAGATCAGCACTTCCTTTTCGCGCTGGCCGTGGCGGTCGATACGACCGTTGCGTTGCTCCATCACGTTGGGGTTGTAGGGAATCTCCAAGTGGATGAGCCGATTGCAGTGGTTCTGCAAGTCGATGCCTTCGGACGCCGCGTCGGTGGCGAGCAGGATGCGGACGGGTGAATCCTGTGGAGAGGCTTGAAACGCCGCCTTGACGGGTTCGCGCTCTTCTTGGGAAAGGCCGCCGTGTAACAGGCCGAGACGATCACCGCCGAAACCGTGGCTGGCGAGGATTTGATGTATCCACTGGTGCGTGGTGCGGTACTCGGTGAACAGGATCACCCGGCGGTCGTTCCACTGACCGTCCGGCTTGAGGTTGGCCGTGAGCCAGTCGAGGATGGCCTTGGCCTTCGAGTCGGCCTGATTTCGGGCGCGTTGCGCCCATGCCCTCAGTTCGTCCAGCATCCCACGCTGCTCCGCCGTCAGGGGCGAGGCACGGCGTGTCGCTTCCTCGACGGCTTCGGCTTGGGCGTTCTCGACCTCCCGATCGTCGGCGTAGTCCTCGTCGGTTTTCAGGATGGCCGTGTACAGAATGCGATCGGCCATCGTGTCCGGCTTCGCGGGCCGAGCTTCGGACAGCGATGCGACGTGCTTCTCGATCGTGGATGCGAATGCCGCTGGCGACGAGAGTAGGCGCTTCTTGAGGAGGCGGTTCACGAAGGCGGTGCCGAAGCCGTTGCCAGCTTTCCCCGCGTCCTTCTCGCGGCTGACACAGTAGTCGTCCAGCTTGCGATGAATCTCGCGCTCCTCCGCCGTGTACGGAACTTCGAGCGCCTGCAAGGTACGGCGGGCATACAAAGGGTTGTCCTGCGCATCGACCAGATCGCTCTTCAGGCGACGGATCATCACCTGACTCAAGCGCTTTTCGTCGGGGAGGATGTTGCGCGCGAAGCGTTGGTCGTCGAGCAATTCCAGCAGCGATGTGAACGACTCGGTATAGCCGTTGTGCGGCGTCGCGGTCAGGAACAGCCGGTGCTGGAAGTGCGGGCCGATGGCGCGGACGAAACGCGTACGCTGGCTTTCCAAAGCGTAGTGTGCGCCTGCGGCGGGAGCGACGTTATGTGCTTCGTCCACGACCAGCAGGTCGAACTTGCGAGGGTGGCCGACGTGCGGAGGGATCACGTCGCGCATGGCGCGCAGGCCTTCGCCGCCCTTGGCCCAATCCATCGACGTGATGAGGCGCGGATGCGACGTCCACGGATTGGCGTGAATGCCGCGCTCGCGCCGCAACTGCTTGATGTAGTCGGTATCGACCACGCGGAAGTCGAGGCCGAACTTCTCCAACATCTCGACGCGCCACTTCTCCTGAAGCGAGGCGGGACAGACGATCAGAACGGTGCGCGCGCGATGCCGCAGCAGCAGTTCCTGAATGACAAGACCGGCTTCGATGGTCTTGCCGAGGCCGACGTCGTCGGCGATGAGCAGATTGACGCGGGCCATATCGATGGCTCGCACCAGGGGATCGAGTTGGAAGTCCTCGATGCTGACGCCGCTGCGGAACGGGGCTTGGAGAAATCCACGATCGGCATTGGTGGCCGCACCCCATCGCACGGCATCAAAGAACGCGTCGAGCGTGTTCGAGTCGTCTTGCCCCGTAACCGAAGGCAGGCCAGCCCGCTCGATGACCTGAGCGCCCGGCTCGATCTCCCAGACGACTTGCAGTTCTTCGCCGAGACCGTCCTCGTCGATCGACGACAACGTCAGGCAGTGTTGAGGTGTACCGGTATCGAGTCCGGCTGCATCGACGTCGGCCACCACCCACTGACGGCGGCGCACTTCGACGAGTTGCCCTGGCTCGGGGCGAGCGCGATAGGTCTGAGGTTGCCGTTCGTTCTGGACACCCATGTAATTGCCATCTCCCTTATCGGTTCTTTTCGTTCGCGCTGTACGACACCACGCGATGCTTCGAGTCGGCCAAGGCAACCGCACGCGCAACGGTTCGGGCGGCCTCGGTCGGTGGCTCGTGCGACCAGAACCGCAGCACCGTCCAACCGATGGATCGCAGACGGTCGTTCGTGTCCTCGTCCCGCCTCTGGTTCGCTTCGATCTTTTCCCGCCAGAACTCCGCGTTCTGCTTTGGCCATGTTGCGTGTTCGGGGCAGCCATGCCAAAAGCAACCATCGACGAAAACGGCGATCTTTCGACCGGGGAAGGCCACGTCCGCGACACGACGAGGCTTCTTCAGCACTTCGTAGTCGATCCTGTAGCGCAGGCCGATGCGGTACATCTCCCGTCGCAAAGCCACTTCCGCACCTGTCCCCTTCTGTCGCACCTTCGCCATGCGGCGACTGGCATCGGATGAAGAGGACACGGGTCGAAGCATCGGGTAGCCCTCGTCAATCCATCATCGAGCCGCGACCGACGCGAGGTGTTGATTGATGCTGCGAGCGATGGCGCGGCCGAGATCGACGGGAACCGCGTTGCCGATCAATCGCCCGATCACCTTGAAACTCACCTCGCCGTCCTGCGGGATGAACGCGTAGTCGCGCGGAAAGCTCTGCAAGATCGCCGCTTCCCGCAGGGAGATGGCTCGATCCTGCTCGGGGTGGCCGAAGCGACCATTGCCGAACCCGTAACACTGGGTCGTCATCGTCGGGGCTGGTTTGTCCCACTCCATACGCCCGTAGACGCCCGGATAAGTGCGCCCGCTTTCGGCGCGATGGCATTCGGCGATCAAGTCCTTGGGCCAGTCACGCCAAGTGCCACCGGGTTTGGAGACTTTGATTCGTTTGAGATTCTTCTCGGACAACATCGAGGTGGCGTGCAGTTTGTCCCTGGGCGCGGACTCTCCGGCACTGAGAGGCCGCAAATGGCCGATGGCCTGCTTCACGGTTTTCGGCTTCTCGTGGGTTGGCTCGATCATCTGAATTTCGCCATGCTTGGAAGCCAGTAGAACCATCCGTCGTCGCATTTGCGGGACGCCGTAACGGGAGCTGTCGACGACGTCGTACCAGACCTCGTAGCCGAGCTGCTTCAACGTATCTACGAAATCATGGAATACCTCGTGCTTTGCTACGGTTGGCACGTTCTCCATCGTGATGACGTCAGGCATCGAGCCTTGGGCGAGGCGCGCGAACTGATACAGCAAGCCCCACTTGCCGTCTTTGCCATCCAGCTCATAACGCTGGGCATAAGTCGAGAATGGCTGGCAAGGTGCGCAACCCGCCAAGATCGTCAGATCGGAGTCGCCAAACAGCCCTTTGATTTCATCGGCTGTGACTTTGCTGATATCGCGCTCGACGAATTTGGCCTGACCGTTGTTTTCTTCGTAGGGAAAGCGGCAGGCAGGATCGAGATCGATGCCCGCGACGACGGGAAGCCCCTCCAAGATGAAGCCATGCGTCAGTCCGCCCGCGCCGCAGAATAGGTCGACACAAGCAATATTTTTCTTCACGTCAATTCTCCTGTTTTCGTTTCGATTGAATGAAACTTTAGGAGTTACGCAGTTAAGTACAGGACAAAAACCTCAAAGTCCAGGAAATCCTGGAATTTCTCGGTGAGGTTAAGGACGATGTGACGGAGGAAATCAAGGCCGTGCCGGAAGAGGGACTTAAGGGGACGCTGAAGGGTTTTTTTAAGGGGATGGGCTGAATGTGGTCATGCAGGCATTCGCCGGTGCGGTAGCTCCAAACGAAGGCCAGCGCGAGCAGGGCCATCAGTTTGGCCAAGCGCGGGGCGTCTCTGAGATGGGTATCCTCGAAATTGAAGCCGCGTGTTTTGAGGCAACCGAACAGAGTCTCCACTTGCCAGCGGTCGGCGTAGGCCTCAATGGCCTGATTCTGGGGTGCGCCGAAGGTGGCGAGGATGAGGAACTCACCGTTCTCTAGACGCAACGCCGAGAGATGGACAAAGCAACCCCAGACCGGACGCCGCCCCGGCAGTCGGTAGACCTGGCCGGGTTTGAGCGACCCCAAGAGTGCGTCGATGCGCATCAGCCGATTCCAGTGGTTGGGGACGAGCGTGTCGCATTTGATGCGCTGGTGGAAGGGAATCTGCTGGGCTTGCAACCAGCGGAACCACGCCTCACCCACGAATTCACGGTCGGCCAAGAGAACGGCGATCCGCTCCACACCAAAGACGGCGAGAAAGCGCTCCATCAAGGCGATGCGCTCGGCGGTGTTGGAGTTGCCAGGCTTGTCCAACACCGTCCAGAACACCGGCAGGGCGATCCCGCGATAGGCGATACCCAGCACCAGGAAATGAATATCCGTCTGGCCAAACCGCCAGTGCGTGCGATCCAGCGTCAACCGCCACGGGCCCTCACCCACCGGCGCCAGTCGAACCAACAGCCGCGCCCAAGAATCGGGTTCCATCTCAAAGGATCGAAAAAACCGTTGCAGTCGCTTGTAATGCGACGCCACCCGCACCGTACCCCCAAACCCCGTGGCTAGTTCAGCCAAATTGACGCTACGAACTTTGAACAGTGCCAGAAGAAAATGCGCCAGAAAACCAATCCGAGCACCATGCCAAGGCAGGTGTTCAGCCAGCACCGCCTTGAGTTCGCCAACAGGATCATCAATGGGAGCGGGAATACCTGCCAAAATCCTAGCTTAACCTCATCCTAATCATTAAGTTATAAATTTCGTCCTGTACTGAGGTTACGCAGTTGAATCCAAGGTGTAGAGGGGAGGCAGCGAGATAAACGCGCACTGCGTCTTTGATGATTTTAGCCTTGGCCTCGGCGGTGGTAAACCTTGATCATCCAGCTCCGCTCGGCCAAGCTTTGGCGGATTATAGCAAGATCGAATAATATTGAGTATTGTATCGAGATGGCCTATTCACTGGATTTTCGACTACATGTGCTGGCGATCCGGCAGCGGGATCAGCTATCGATTGAGCAGACCGCCGCGCGTTTTGCGGTGGGGAAAGCGAGCGTGATGCGCTGGGTTAAGCGACCGGAGCGTAAGCCATCGGGGTTTCGGCGAGGTAAGCTGGCTATCGACGCACTGGCGCAAGATGTACGGGAGTATCCGGATGCCTACCAATACGAGCGGGCAGCGCGATTAGGTGTTCGGCAGAGTACGATTTGCTATGCGCTGAAGAAAAAGCTGCGGGTGTCCTATAAAAAAAACGCAGTACCATCCCCGCGCAGACGCGGCGGCGCGGGATGCCTTTCAAGCGCGGCAGGCGGCTTATGAAGCGGCCGGACGGCCGCTGGTATGGATTGACGAGAGTGGGTTTTCCAAGGACATGCCGCGTCGGCAGGGCTACGCCCCGATTGGACAACGCTGTTATGGCCGCTGGGATTGGCACGCCAAGGGTCGTACCAACGTCATCGGCGCCCTCCTGGGCTTGCAGCTCCTGGCCGTCGGTTTGTTTGAATCCAGCGTCAACGCCGAGGTCTTCCTCGCCTGGGTCCACCAGGTTCTCCTCCCACAATTGCCACCGGCCGCCGTGATCGTCATGGATAACGCCGCCTTCCACAAACGCGCCGACATTCAAAACACCCTCCGTCAGGCTGGCCACACCCTCGAATACCTCCCGCCCTATTCCCCTGATCTCAACCCCATCGAACACAAGTGGGCACAGGCCAAAGCCATCCGCAGGCAAACTCACTGCTCCGTCGATGATCTCTTTCGCTCCAATAGAATATGATCACCTTTGTTCGATTCTGCTATAAGGGTTCCGTTGCGTTAATTTCTGTAGGGTAATGCCTAAGTTAGGGTGGCCTTGTCGCAGGCACAGCTAGGCGGCGAGGGAATAGAATTGCTGGGCAGCTGACAAGTCCTGCGAGTTTTGCATCTGACCTTTCTTGATCCTGTGCATCAGCTCAATGTCCTGGAGGGTGATGCGGGCAGAGCGAACGGTTTGAAAGCCCAGTATCGGCCGAACGAGCCGTTTTATGGCTCGGTGATCCTGTTCGATCAAGTTGTTTAAGTCCTTGCGCTGGCGGATGTCGATTTTGGAATCGGCGTTGACGTTGGCGTCGAGCGCGATCAACGCGGCGGTGTTGGCTCCACTTTGATCAATGGTGACCTTCGTGGGGCGGCCATGCTGGCGGATGGCTTTCTTCAGAAACCGCAACGCGGCCTTCTTGTCACGGTGTGCGGTCAGCAGAAAATCAACCGTTTGCCCGGTCTTGTCGACCGCCCGATAGAGGTCGTTCCATTGCCCTTTGATCTTGATATAGGTCTCGTCCATCCGCCAACTTAAACCCACCGGCTGCTTATGCCCCCGGCGAAAACAGGCTTCCAGCAACGGTGTGAACTTCTGAACCCAACGGTAGACATTCGTATGATCAACCGCAACCCCGCGTTCCGCCATCATCTCCTCCAGATTCCGATAACTCAACGGATAGGCCAAATACCACCGCACACATAGGAGAATGATCTCCTTTTCATAGCGATGGCCTTTGAAGTCGATCATGCGGTTTGCCTTAGAGTCCGTTTCAAAACATTATTTGGGATTACAAAGTTTTCTGAGCATACATCGGATGGAAGCGAGGCGCAGGAAGGCCAAGGCTTTGAGGTTGAGGTTCTCCCAGTCTTTGGCGAGTCGCCGACAGCGGTTGAGCCAAGCCAGGCTACGTTCGACGATCCAGCGCTGGGGCAGGACGGTAAACCCTTTTGTACCGGCCGGACGCTTGACGATCACGACGGTCAGATCGCCTCGCAAGGCAGCGACACCTTGACCAAAGCAGGGGCCTTGATAAGCTCCATCCGCAAAGAGCGTCTTGAGCTTGGGAAAGGTCTTCTGGAGTGTAGCCAGGAGATACAACCCACCGTCTCGATCCTGGATATCCGCCGGATGCACTAGGGCTTGCAGGACTAACCCCTGGGTGTCAACCAGGACGTGCCGCTTCTTGCCCTTGATCCGTTTCCCAGCATCATAGCCCGCAGGATCAATCCGCGCCCCCCTTTTTCCGCCGATTGGACGCTTTGACTGTCAATGATGGCAGCGGTCGGTTCGGGATTGCGCCCCGCTTGGGTGCGACACTGGTCATACAAGGCGGTGTGCAGATCATCCAAAGTGCCATCGTACATCCATAAATCCAGGTACCCAAACAAGGTTGGGTACGGGGGCAAATCCTTCGGTACCGCTCGCCACTGGCAGCCCGTGGATAGCACATACAAAATCCCATTCATCACTTCACGGACATTGACCCGCCGTCGGTTACCGCCCGGCTTGGCCGGGCGAATCTGCGGTTCGACCAGACTCCATTCCGCGTCCGTCAGATCACTCGGATAACGTAGCTGGTCTCGGTTGTAGCGCACCCGGTTCTCAACCGTCCACATGACTTCTCCTCCCACTTACCTCAAATCACTCTCTTCCACTGTAACACATGATTTAAAATCAGTATGTTTAAAAACGGACTCTTAGGCATCTCGGTCGGGCCGCATAGACTACCGAAACTCAACAACCCCCGCTAACGCAACGGAACCCCCGCAAAAAGGCAGCACGGGAAGGGCGCGCATCGCTCGCTTCTAGCTCATTTCATTCTGAGGTCTCGCCCATCAATCCTGCCAGTGGATTGCGCCCCTAGACCGGCTGTGCCAGCGATTTTGCAATTCAAGATAATGGACGGAATCTTGAATTATAGGGATTAAGATGCGTAAAAATACGTGTTACGTAATATTTAAAAAACAGAAAGACCGAAGTTCTGGTGGTTTTATCCTGGCACTACCCACGCCATAGACGGGGGGTGACCGTCAGCTTCAATAATTGCCGACTTAGTGCCGTTAAATCTTGTTCCGCCTTGATGTGCCGGGCGACCTCTACCGCCAGCTTCTCTAACTCCGGCGAAACGTCTACTCTGCTTAATGGCGTCGTCATCATCAATGCTCCTGGCACGGTTCCGTTGCATTAAGCGGAGGTTGTTTAGTTTCGGTAGTCTATGCAGTCCGCCCAAGACTCTTAGGATAAGCCGCCTGATCGACTTCAAAGGCCACCGTTATGAAAAGGAGATCATTCTCCTATGTGTGCGGTGGTATTTGGCCTATAGCAGAATCGAACAAAGGTGATCATATGGTAGTGCCCCAAAAAAGACTTCCGCAGGTTAAGAGGGTATAGCGACCACCTGGGCCAAGACGGCGGCTGGCGTGCGATACTGCAACTGACTATGTAATCGCTGTTCGTTATACCACTGCTGGAATGCGGGTAAGAGGCTTCAGATTTCCCGGATCATCGCATTGCGGGGCGACTGTGGGGACTGGCGGCCACCGGCTGGTGTGAAAGATGCCGCCGACTTCAACTTGTTGGAGGGGGACCAGTCGCGATCCCGGTCGCCATCCGTTCAAGCTTGTTGACGGAGAGTGCACTGGTTCTATCTATCTTGATGTATTCTTGTTGATATGAACGGGAACGAGGTGATCGCCAAGTTAAAAGCGGCGGGTTGGACGCTGGCGCGTATCAACGGCAGCCATCATGTCATGGTGAAGGGAAGTCAATCCGTTTCCGTGCCTGTGCACGGTAAGCGCGATCTGAAACCGGGATTGCTCGTCGGTATCGCGCGACAGACCGGCGTCAAACTCAAGTGAGGCATTCTATGGAAATTCGCTATCCCGCCGTGCTGGAACCTGAAGAAGGTGGCGGTTTCTTCGTGCGCTTCCTGGATGTGGAAGGCGCTATGACTGACGGTGAAACGCTGGATGAAGCCTTATTCAACGCTAGCGAAGCCCTGTCGGGCATTCTGGGCTGGATGTTGGAGGAGAACCAACCGCTACCCACTCCATCTCCGGCAGAAGAAGGCCTGTATCTCATTGCCCCCGACGCCCGTACACAAGCGGCCTTATTGATCCGTCAAGCGCGCGGAGATCGGTCGCTGGCTGAACTAGCCCGTGCCTTGGAAACCTCCTGGCCGTCTGCGCAACGGCTGGAAAATCCCCGTCACTCGCCCACCTTGCACCAACTGGAGCGCGCGGCGGCCGCGCTGGGCAAACGGCTGGTGCTGGCGCTGGAGTGAGGGCGACGCTTTCAAATCGATACGCCATTTTATCGTTAAAATTTTTATTTTGGTTAACATCAAAAACCCAGAAACCCTATCACAACTCTTCTAAATCGACCGTAAACCCATCGGCGACTTCCACGATGGAAAAACCGGCGGGCCTGTAGCTCAGCGCCTAGACCCGCTAATCCGAAGGTCTTTACAGCATCGCGCAATCCGTTGATCTCGCACCCCTTTTTCGCTGTCAGGCGCTAGCCTTTTCAAACGGCTGCGAACGAAGCCATGAATGCCATTGATCCCGATTCGAAAGCTTGTCTGGCGCGATGTGTCAGGATTTTTTACACTTGCGAAGAGCACGGTCACTCCAGATTCCCAGCAGGCAGCGAGCACCTCATCAACGCTGTTTAGGTCAAGTGTGTACGGGCGGCTCTTTTGCAAGACATTGATTTGATAGCTTTGAGTCTTAGGTGGAGATCAGTTCTTGGAGAATCCGGGTCTTTTGTTTCGGGATGGGAGGCTATACAGTGAAGCCGAACAGCCCTCGAACGGGACGCCTCCAGGCTGGAATTGTACGGTTTACACACAGGCTTCACTTGACGCACTGTCAGGATTTTTTACAACTCTTGGGTTTCTTGTAGGGTTTCGCTGGAGGTCTTTTAGATAAAGCACTGTTCTTTTTGCTTTATTTTAAACTGGAATTTATTTTGCATTAAGTTTGGGTACATTTTGTCTTGATTTTGTCTTGGTTTTGAGAGGTTGGGGTTTCTTTCTAGGCGTTGAGGTCATCCAACTCGCCAGATCGGATTGATCGGTAACACTGTGACGCAACGCGCCTGCCTCTTGTAAAAAAAAGAAGCGCAGTTGGAAGGCAAAGGGTGATTTGAGGGATTGCCGAACGTGGATTTATTGACTTGCATTCGTTCTCATGGCGCGCTGGTGCCCGATCGCTGGGTCCATTGGCGTTCTACATCGTTTCCCGTGCGCTGTGGTGCGCGTCGTTTCGTCGTTTCTGTTCTCTCTCACCCAATCCCTGACAGACGCCCTGTTCTCGCCTTGCCTTTTCTCCGGCTTGTTCGTGGGTCTTTCCTTGCGCTTTTTTCTGCCCTTGCGTTTTTTCCTTTCTTTTTTCTTCTTTCTTCTGCTGAATCGAGAGCTTGACTAATGGATACGTCGTTGACTTGCCCCTGTGGGTTGAAAAAACGGGTTTCCGCGTTGCGCCTGCCCCGGCGCTTGATGAGCCGCTGTGAGTTAGTTGTTTTTTTATGGATAGCGACCCTCTTCGCCAGCCCCGCACACGCTATTAGCATCACCACGGCGCTGACGGATTTAGGGAGCAACAGTTACCGCTACGACTACACGGTAACCAACGATGGTTCTCTGGGCAGCGGGGTTTCGTTGGGTCTTTTCGATCTGTGGTTTGATCCTGCACTGTACGATGAAACCTCTTTAACGCCCGTGTCCTCATCGGCTGTTATGAATGACTGGCTGGAAACGATCCTCGCCTCGGCGCCGGGCGGGGTGCCTGCGCTGTACGATGTCTCCGCGTTAGGGACCGGACTTGCGGTCGGCAAGAGCCTGAGCGGTTTTGCTGTGCAATTCACCTGGCTCGGCACATCCGCGCCGCCACTGACGCAAGCGTTTGACGTCTACGATCCCGCTACCTTTGTTCTTCTTGAAACGGGGACCACGATTTCGAATACGCCAGTGCCAGAACCGGCCACCGTCGGCTTAGTCGCGCTGGGCGCATTAGGGCTTCTGCGGCGCCGTCAGCGCCCACAAGACCCGCACCGCCAAAGACACACCGCCTAACTCAGTAGAGCGAGGTCGCCCGCCCTTAGGCGGTCGATCTTGTTACGCTTCTGGTGTCGGCTAACGAAGTCGAGCCGTTTGGCTGATCAGATTTTTTATCCAATGATTTAATTAATTATTCAGTCACTTAGCCAATAATCTATTTATAGAATTCCAAGCAGTGGGGAGAGGGATCATGTCGGGATTTCGTGCATCGCGTTTCTTTTTCGTTGCTATCGTCTTATGCGTCGCCGCATTAGCTTATCAACTGGTGGAGAATGTAGTGGCGGCGGGCAATCTCACGGTGGGCAACTACGCCCTCATGGCGAGCCGACGGCTGAGCAGCACGATCTACGAATACGAATATCGTGCCCAGGTCACCAATAGCGGTGCATCTGTTGAGAACGTCACCGCGACTTTAGATGCCGCACGCCTTCCCACCGGCGTCACCGTGGTCGAGGGCGCATTAAGCTTTGGCGCGGTGGGCGAGAACGCTACGGTCGCCAGTCGCGATACCTTCAAAGTCCAGCACGACCGCCGCTATGCCTTCAACGCCAGCGCCCTGGTCTGGGTCCTGCGCTTCGATCCCATCACCCCACCCAACCAAGCGCCGAGCGCCAACGCGGGGCCTGCGCAAACCGTGCGGGTGGGAACCACCGTCACCTTAGACGGCAGCAGCTCGACCGATCCGGATGGCCAAACCCTCACCTACGCCTGGTCCTTCGTCAGCCGTCCGGCGGGAAGTACCGCGGCCCTCGCCAACCCCACGGCGGTCAATCCTACCTTCAGCATCGACAAACCCGGAACCTACACCGTTCAACTGCTCGTCAATGACGGCCAAATCAACAGCGCTCCGGCTACCGTCACCATCAGCACTGAAAACTCACCGCCCGTCGCCCATGCTGGTTCCGCGCAAACCACCCAAGTCGGTAAAACTCTTACTTTGGATGGCAGTGCCTCCAGCGATGTCGATGGCGATCCGCTCACCTTTCACTGGACGTTGAGCCAAATTCCTCCAGGCGGCAATGCCCAGCTTTCCGAAGCCCAAGCCGTCAAGCCCACCTTCACCGTCAACCAACCGGGCACTTACACCCTCCAACTGATCGTCAATGACGGCCACATCGACAGCGCCCCGGCCACCGTCACCATCAGCACCGAAAACTCGCCCCCCGTCGCCCACGCCGGTCCCGACCAAACCGCCCTGGTCGGCGCAACGGTCACCCTGGATGGCCGTCAATCCACCGACCCCGATCACGACACGTTAACCTACGCCTGGTCGCTCACCGCCAAACCCAGCGGCAGCCAAGCGAAACTCAACGCCCCTACCACCGCTCAGCCGACCTTCGTGGTGGACAAGCCCGGCGCGTATGTCGCCCAGTTAATCGTTAACGACGGCCAGGTCAATAGCATCCCGACCACCGTCGCTATCAGCACCCTCAACTCCAAACCGGTTGCCGTGGCCGGACCGGATCAAAATGCCCTTACGGGGGCCACCGTCACCCTGGATGGCTCCGCCTCGCACGATGCTGATAACGACACCTTAACCTATCAGTGGTCGCTCACGGCTCGGCCCACCGGCAGCGCCACCCAGTTCGCCAACCCCACCCAAGCGCGCACTACTCTCATTCCCGATCTTGCAGGCACTTATCTGGCCCAATTGATCGTTAACGACGGCCACCTCGACAGCGATCCCGACAGTGCTTTAGTCACCGTGACCGCTGCACCGCCGACCAACCATCCACCGACCATCGCCTCCACCGCCCTGACCGCCGCCACGGTCAACCAAGCCTACCGCTATGCGCTGAGCGCCACCGATCCCGACGCAGGCGATACGCTGCGCTACAGTCTCATCACCCAGCCCACCGGCATGACCATCAATGCCACTACGGGCTTGATTGAATGGACGCCCACCAGCGTCGGCGGCGTCAATGTCGTGGTGCGGGTTACCGATCAAGGCGGTCTGTTCGCTGAACAACGCTTCACCATCACTGTCACCAACACCACCGCCAATCAAGCGCCGCAAATCAGCGCGAGCGCCACTCCCACCAGTATTACGCTGCCCACCACGACCGTAAGCCTGACTGGAACCGTCAGCGACGATGGCCTGCCCAATCCCCCCGGTGCGTTGACCTTCGCCTGGAGCAAAGACAGCGGTCCGGGTACGGTCACCTTCGACAACGCCCAACAGAAGAACGCCACCGCCACTTTCTCCGCTGCGGGAACCTATGTGCTTAAGCTCACGGCCAGCGACAGCGAGAAGAGCGCTTCCGCCACCGTCACCATCACGGTGAATCCCGAATCCCAAGGGCCGCTGCCGCCTGATCCGGCCACGGTCGCGCCCCCGGTCGATCCCACCGTCGCTACCACCACCCATGCGGCGACCCAGTTCCTCTATACCGGCAGCAACCCCATTCAGACCGGCGTTGCATCGGGAACGATTGAACCCAAACGCGCCGCCGTGCTGCGTGGCAAGGTACTGGATAAGCAAAACAATCCACTGCCGGGCGTCACGATCTCGGTGCTCAACCACCCGGAATTTGGTCAGACCTTGAGCCGCGCCGATGGTCAATTCGATCTGGCTGTCAATGGTGGTGGGTATCTCACCCTCAACTATCAAAAAGCGGGCTACCTCCCCGCCCAGCGCCAGGCCAATGTTCCCTGGCAGGATTTTGTGGTCTTGGAAGCGGTGGTGTTGATCACTGCCGATTCACAGGTCACTACTGTCGATTTAACCGCCAATAGCCTCCAAGTCGCGCGGGGCAGTGTGGTTAATGACGCGAGCGGTCAACGGCAAGCGACGCTACTAGTTCCGGCGGGCACGACCGCCCAGGTCTACAACGCCGACGGCACCACCCGGCCTGTCACCACCTTGACCTTGCGCTTGACCGAATACACGGTCGGCGAGAACGGCCCGCAAGCCATGCCAGGGCCACTACCGCCGACGGTTGCTTATACCTATGCGGTGGAATTGGGTGCGGCGGAAGCGACTGTCAAGAAAGAGGGCAAGGATGTGCTGTTCAATCAGCCCGTGCCCTTTTATCTCGATAACTTCCTGAATATGCCGGTTGGGATTCGGGTTCCGGTAGGCTACTACGACAAGGACAAAGCTGCCTGGATACCTACTAACGACGGGCAGGTGATCAAAATCCTCAGTATCGCTAATGGCCTGGCTGCTCTGGATACTGATGGCGACAACGCGGTGGATAACGGCGCGGCCTTGGGCGTGACGGATGCGGAGCGAGGGCAGTTGGCCAGTCTCTATGCGGTCGGCAAGACCCTGTGGCGCGTACCGCTAGCGCATTTATCTACTTACGATTGCAATTATGGCATAACGGCTCCGCAGGGCAGTGCCCCCCCCCAGCCAGGCGAGCCTAAGAACAGGGATCAAAATCAACCGAAAGAGCCAAACTGTCAGCCCAATGCCTCCACGATTCAGTGCGAGAGCCAGACCTTGATTGAGTCGGTCGGTATTGCAGGTACATCTTATAGCCTAAATTATGCTAGTGACCGCGTGCTGGGACGGCTGTCTGCTAATACGCTCGATATCCCCTTAAGCGGTCCTTCGATCCCCTCGACCCTCAAACGGATTGAATTGGCGGTCGATATTGCTGGACGACATATCAGACAAACCTTCCCGGCTGCCCCCAATCAAACCTTCACGGTCGATTGGGATGGCAAGGATGCGTATGGACGGAAGCTCCTGGGTCGGCAGCCCGTAGCGATAAGGATCGGTTACGTTTATAACGCCGTCTATGCTTTGCCACGGGCACTCGGAAACAATTTTGGACTGGCAAGCGGCCTACCAATCCCCGGAAATATACCGGCACGTCAGGAAATCACCCTCTGGCAAGCGCAACAAAGCCAGGTGGGACTTTGGAATGCCCAACAGCAGGGCTTGGGAGGTTGGATGCTAAGCGTCCATCATGCCTACGATCCGGTAGGGAAAATTCTCTATCTGGGCAACGGTGGCCGTCGAAATGCTGACAAGCTGCTGGATACCATCATGACCACCGTGGCCGGCAACGGCACTAACGGAATCAGTGGTGATGGCGGCCCCGCGATAGCCGCCCAATTGGGGGCGGTTGATGATGTCGCGGTCGGCACCGATGGTAGTTTGTACATTTCGAGTGCGGGTCGGATACGCCACGTTAAACTGGATGGGATCATAGAATCCTTACCATCTCTATTATCGGAAGGTATAGCAGTTGGTCCTGATAACCGTGTTTATTACACAGAAATAGCAGAGGGTACCCATAAGGTTTACCGTCTCGAATCCGATGGTACGTACACGACCATCGCGGGAACTGGGAAAACCGTTCTTGGTGGTGAAGGAATTCCAGCTATTCAATGTCCTCTTTATATGCCCCTTGATGTAGTGGTCGCTGCTGATGGCGCTATATATATCGCTGAAACTGGTTACCATCGCATCCGCCGCGTGGGTCCCGATGGATTGATCACCACAGTGGCTGGCACCGGCGTGATGGGATTCAGCGGGGATGGCGGGCCTGCCACCGCGGCGCAATTGCATTACCCTGAAAGCGTCGCGCTAGGACCGGACGGCATTCTCTACATTTCGGATACAAGCAATAGCCGGGTGCGGCGGGTAGGGCCTGACGGGATTATCACTACCGTAGCCGGTAATGGCGGCGATTGTTTGCCTAGAACCGGAACGTGCGGTGATGGGGGTCTCGCCATTAACGCTCAATTTAGAACTCCATCAAGTCTTGCCGTTAGCAGCACGGGAGATATTCTAATTGCTGATACAAACGGCACCCGCGTTCGCCGAATCCGGCCTGACGGGATCATCACTACCTTGGCGGGTACGGGAGACTATTGCCCTGAAGGCACGGACCCCTGCGGGGATGGAGGTCCCGCCACTGCCGCCCTGCTTGGACGACCGTCTGTGGCTGTGGGGGCGGATGGCAAGATCTACATCGGCGATAATTACAATTCCCGTGTTCGCTCGGTGAGCCTGTTATTACCAGGCGTGGGCGTGGATTATATCGTCATTGCCTCGGAAGATGGCAGGGAACTGTACCGTTTCGATGCCACCGGTAAACATCTCAGCACGACGAACGCCTTAACAGGCTCTCTGGTTTACCAGTTTGGTTATGACAGTGCAGGCCGCTTGAACACTGTCACGGATGGCGATGGTAATATCACCACCATTGAGCACGATACCAGCGGCAATCCCACCGCCATCGTGTCTGCTTTCGGACAACGCACTGCCTTGAGCGTCGATGGTGATGGCTACCTCGCCAGCGTCAGCAATCCCGCTGCTGAAAGCCATCGGATGGCTTATACCAGCGACGGCTTGTTGAGTCGCTTTATCGATCCCAAAGGAAGCGTGGCCACGATGAGCTACGATGCGCTTGGGCGCCTGTTGCAGGACAATAATGCGGCGGGGGGTAGCCAGGCGCTGGCGCGTACCGAATTTGCCAATGGCTACCAGGTTAACCGCTCCACAGCGTTGAACCGGATCACCAGCCATCGGGTTGAATCTTCATCCATCGGCAATCAACATCAGCTCAATACTTGGCCTGACGGGACGTCTACTGAGGTGCTCAGCGGCACTGACGGTAGCCAGAAAACAACCCTAGCCGACGGCACAGTCAGCACGCTCCTGCAAGGCCCTGACCCGCGTTTCGGGATGCAGGCCCCTCTCCCCAAGAGCCTGACGACCACCACCGGCGGCCTGACCTCCACCCTGACCACGGAGCGCACGGTCAGCCTGAGCAACCCGCAGAACCTGCTGAGCCTGACCACCCTGACCGACACTGCCACCCTCAACGGCCGCACGGCCACCAGCATCTACACGGCGGCCACCCGCACCACAGTTGCTACCTCCCCAGCGGGTCGGCAGCGCACAGCAATCGTTGACACCCAGGGGCGGATCACCCAGGCGCAGGTGCCCGGCCTGGCGACCATCAACACGAGCTATGATAGTCATGGCCGACCCAGCGCGATCACCCAAAGCAGCGGCAGTGAAACCCGCACGTTGTCCTTCGCTTACAACCCACAGGGCTATCTACAAACGGCTACTGATCCCCTAGGGCGCACCGTCAACTACGCCTACGATGCCGCAGGCCGCGTCACCACCCAAACCTTACCCGACGGTCGGCAGATTTTGTATAGCTACGACGCCAACGGCAACTTGACCTCATTAACGCCGCCGGGTCGCACAGCCCATGCCTTTGCCTATACCCCGGTGGACTTAACCCAGCAATACACCCCGCCCACTGTGAATGCGGGCAACCCCAGCACCGTCTATGCCTATAACGCTGACAAGCAGGTAACACAGATCAGCCGCCCTGATGGCCAGACGCTCAGCTTCGCCTACGACAGCGCCGGTCGTTTAAGTACCTTAACCACACCCACCGGTGCTTACAGCTATGGCTATAACACCGCAGGCAAGCTCGCCAGTCTCAACGCGCCCGATAGCGGCTTGGCCTACAGTTACAGCGGTTCCCTGTTGACGCAAACCGCCTTGACTGGCGTGATCGCCGGTACCGTTGGCTTTGCCTACGACAACGATTTCCGCCTGACCTCGATCAGCGTCAATGGCACCAATCCCATCGCTTACCAATATGACCCTGACAGCCTTCTCACCCAGGCAGGCGACCTGACCCTCAACCGCAATGCGCAAAACGGTTTACTGACGGGCACAACGCTCGGTAGCGTCAGCGACAGCCTCAGCTACAACGGTTTCGGCGAAGTCGTCAACTACAGCGCAGCCTATAACGGCGCGGCGGTCTTCGCCACCCAATACACCCGCGATGCGCTGGGTCGTATCACGCAGAAGCAGGAAACGATCCAAGGCAATACCACCACCGACGCCTATGGTTACGACACCGCAGGCCGATTAGTGCAAGTCAGCCGCAATGGTGCGGTCGTCGCGCGCTACGCTTACGATGACAACGGCAATCGCCTGAGCAAGACGGCGGGCAGCACCGTCAATGGCACTTACGATGCGCAAGATCGCCTGACCCAATACGGCAACACCACCTATGCCTATACCACCAACGGTGAGCTAGCGAGCAAAACCACCAGCGGTCAGACCACCGCCTATCAATATGATGTGCTCGGCAACCTGCGGCGCGTCACGCTCTCTAATGGGACAGTGATCGACTACCTCATCGACGGTAACAACCGGCGTATCGGCAAAAAGATCAACGGCACCCTCACCCAAGGTTTCCTGTATCAAGGCAGTTTGACCCCTGTGGCCGAACTGGACGGCAACGGACAAATCAAGAGTCGTTTCGTCTACGCCACTGGCGTCAACGTACCGGACTATCTGATCAAGGGGGGTTCTACCTACCGACTCGTGAAAGATCATCTTGGCAGCCCTCGGCTCGTTATCGACACCAGTACCAGTAACGTGACCCAGCGGCTGGATTACGATGAATTTGGCAACATCACCAACGATAGCAATCCAGGTTTTCAGCCCTTTGGGTTCGCGGGTGGCATATATGATCGCGACACCAAACTCATGCGATTTGGTGCGCGGGATTACGAGGCGGAAACAGGACGATGGGCGGCGAAAGACCCGATTTTTTTCGGGGGCGGGGATACGAATTTGTATGGGTATGTGGTCAATGATCCAGTCAACTGGATTGATGCATTAGGATTATGGAAGCATTATGGAAATTGGGGTGGGCCTGGATGGACAAATGATACCGATACATGGACCGAAGATGAAGATTTTCCAAAGAGAGGTGAAAATGGTTTTAAGGAGCCTATAAATCTTCGCGATGAATGCTATTACGAGCACGACTTGTGTTTAAGAATTTGTGCAACAAATAAAGATGGTTGCTTTAGAAAAGAATGCCGATCTGATTGCGATACAAGGTTATCACAATGCCTCAGCAAGGTTGATGGTAAATACGGTAATACTGATAGTGAGGAACTCATCTTCAAATATATAAGGCCTAATAATAACTCCGGTGGCTATTATCCTTTCAGTAATAGTCGGCCCCATCTAAACTATTGGGATTAGCTAGGTGGGATAAGCATGGCGTACCTTTTCCGGGGCATGAACGCTGGACGGTACGCGGTGCATACCCTATGGAGGCAAATGGTGAATTATCGTCGGTGCTACGTGCCGGACAGGTTGATCTTCGGCGATACTTTGGTCTTGTCCAAACTGGATTGGCTGGCACGTTCTGTCCCCGATGCCAGCACGTAGGGCGGGTTAGCGAAGCGTAACCCGCCGATTCCGTGACTTCCTCCAAGGCGGGTTACGGGCTGGCACCCTAACCTGCCCTACCCTTTTGCCTTTTGATCGGGCGGCGCATGAGGCACACTCCCTAACATGCCTCATTATCTCCGTGCCTATGTCTCCGGCGGTTCCTCCTTTTTCACGGTCGCCCTTTTGGAACGCCGCCGTTGCCTGTTAACGGAGCACATTGACTCCCTGCGCACCGCCTTCGCTGCCGTGCAGCAGCAACGCCCTTTTCACATCGACGCTATCGTTATCCTTCCCGATCATCTGCATTGCTTGTGGGCCTTGCCGCCGGACGATGCGGATTACTCCACGCGATGGCGGTTGATCAAAGCTGCGTTTTGCCGAAGCGTTAAATCGGGGGAACGCTTATCTAAGCGAAGACAACGATCAGGGTGAGACAAGCGCGGTAACCGCTCCTCAACTGCCTTGCATTATCTCAAGAGACCTATCGCAGGTCAGTCTGCGTTGATCTGATGACTCCTCTCGGATGACCATGCCACGCAACGGGCGAATGACCGCTCTCAAGCACGAGTACGCCTTCGGTATCAAATCAGGTACGAGCCAGGAACTTCTTGCCGTCGGGACGCAGCTCACCCTTCGGCGACACATGCCGGTACAAGGTCTGGCGGGTGATACCCAGCTCCTTACATAAACCGCCGACGTGGGTTTCCGGTTGTCCCATCGCCGCCATCGCCAAGCGCAGCTTAGCGGCAGTCATCTTGAACGGCCGCCCACCTTTCCGGCCACGCGCCCGCGCCGACGCCAAACCAGCGATCGTGCGCTCGGCAATCAATTCGCGCTCAAATTCGGCGAGTGCGGCGAAGATACCGAAGACCAGCTTGCCCGCAGCGGTCGTGGTGTCAATCGCCGCCCCATGACCGGTGAGTACCTTGAGGCCGACGCCACGCCCCGTGAGGTCGTGCACCGTGTTGATCAAATGGCGCAGGTCGCGTCCGAGCCGATTCAGCTTCCAGACAACCAGCGTATCACCTTGCCGCAGTGCCTTCAGGCAACTGGCCAAGCCGGGTCGATCCTCCCGTTTGCCGGACGCCTGGTCCTCGTAAAGATGTATTGGCTCGATACCGGCAGCGATGAGCGCATCGCGCTGCAAGTCGGTGGCCTGGGAGCCATCCGCCTTCGAGACCCGCATGTATAGCAAGATCGAATAATATTGAGTATTGTATCGAGATGGCCTATTCACTGGATTTTCGACTACATGTGCTGGCGATCCGGCAGCGGGATCAGCTATCGATTGAGCAGACCGCCGCGCGTTTTGCGGTGGGGAAAGCGAGCGTGATGCGCTGGGTTAAGCGACCGGAGCGTAAGCCATCGGGGTTTCGGCGAGGTAAGCTGGCTATCGACGCACTGGCGCAAGATGTACGGGAGTATCCGGATGCCTACCAATACGAGCGGGCAGCGCGATTAGGCGTTCGGCAGAGTACGATTTGCTATGCGCTGAGGAAAAAGCTGCGGGTGTCCTATAAAAAAAACGCAGTACCATCCCCGCGCAGACGCGGCGGCGCGGGACGCCTTTCAAGCGCGGCAGGCGGCTTATGAAGCGGCCGGACGGCCGCTGGTATGGATTGACGAGAGTGGGTTTTCCAAGGACATGCCGCGTCGGCAGAGCTATGCGCCGATTGGGCAACGCTGTTATGGCCGCTGGGACTGGCACGCCAAGGGTCGTACCAACGTCATCGGCGCCCTCCTGGGCTTGCAGCTCCTGGCCGTCGGTTTGTTTGAATCCAGCGTCAACGCCGAGGTCTTCCTCGCCTGGGTCCACCAGGTTCTCCTCCCCCAGTTGCCACCGGCCGCCGTGATCGTCATGGATAACGCCGCCTTCCACAAACGCGCCGACATTCAAAACACCCTCCGTCAGGCTGGCCACACCCTCGAATACCTCCCACCCTATTCCCCTGATCTCAACCCCATCGAACACAAGTGGGCACAGGCCAAAGCTGTCCGCAGACAAACCCACTGCTCCGTCGATGATCTCTTTCGCTCCAATAGAATATGATCACCTTTGTTCGATTCTGCTATAGCCCATCAGCATCGTTGTATGGTCACTTAAACGTTCGATTATGTGACTTATGAGCCATCCAGCGAATGGCCCTCCAAAGGGGTCACTTAACCCGTCATTTAGACTACGACATGTAAAAGGTTTAGGAGTTACGCAGTTGCCGGTAGCCTGTAAAGTGGATTAGTCAGATAGGTGCGGATGGCGGGGCGGATGATAGCGAGTTTCGCCTCAAACCAGC
>NZ_CBTJ020000109.1 GCF_001051235.1 Candidatus Competibacter denitrificans Run_A_D11
GCTCACTCAATAATTTTAGCGACGACGCCGGCGCCGACGGTGCGACCACCCTCACGGATGGCGAAGCGCAGGCCCTCATCCATGGCAATGGGCGCAATGAGGTTGATCGTCATGCGGATGTTGTCTCCCGGCATGACCATTTCGACCCCTTCCGGTAGGTCAACCGATCCCGTGACATCGGTGGTGCGGAAGTAGAATTGCGGCCGGTAGCCCTTGAAGAAGGGCGTGTGACGACCGCCTTCTTCTTTGCTGAGGACGTAGACTTCGGCTTCGAAGTGCGTGTGCGGCGTGATGGTGTTGGGCTTGGCGAGAACTTGACCCCGCTCGACATCATCGCGCTTGGTACCGCGCAGGAGAACACCGACGTTGTCGCCCGCTTCGCCTTGATCGAGCAGCTTGCGGAACATTTCAACCCCGGTGCAGGTGGTTTTGACCGTGGCCCGGATGCCGATGATGGCGACTTCTTCCCCGACTTTGACTTTGCCCCGCTCGATGCGTCCCGTGACGACCGTGCCCCGCCCAGAGATGGAGAAGACGTCTTCAATGGGCATGAGGAAGGGCTTTTCGATTTCCCGCTGCGGTTGCGGGATGTAGGCGTCCATGGCTTCGACGAGCTTGACGATGGATTGTTCGCCGATTTCACTCCCGTCCCCTTCGAGCGCTTTGAGCGCTGATCCGGTGACAATCGGTAGGTCGTCCCCTGGGAAGTCGTAGCTGGAGAGGAGTTCACGAACTTCCATTTCGACCAGTTCGAGGAGTTCGGCGTCATCCACCATGTCGGCTTTGTTGAGGTAGACGACAATGTAGGGGACACCGACTTGGCGCGCGAGCAGGATGTGTTCCCGCGTCTGCGGCATCGGCCCATCCGCCGCTGAGACGACCAGCACCGCCCCGTCCATTTGCGCCGCCCCCGTGATCATGTTTTTGATGTAGTCAGCATGACCCGGACAGTCTACATGCGCATAGTGCCGCTTGGGCGATTGGTATTCAACATGCGCCGTGGCAATCGTGATCCCCCGCGCCTTTTCTTCCGGCGCCGCGTCAATTTGGTCGTAAGCTTTGAATTCACCCCCAAATTTCGCCGCCATGACCTTGGTGATCGCCGCCGTTAACGTCGTCTTCCCATGATCTACATGCCCTATCGTCCCTACATTGACATGCGGCTTCGTTCGCTCAAACTTTTCTTTGGAC
>NZ_CBTJ020000110.1 GCF_001051235.1 Candidatus Competibacter denitrificans Run_A_D11
CGGTTGGGTGGTGCCGCTTTGGCCGGCGACCGTGCAGCGGTAGCGGTAGCCATTGCGCGTGGTGGATTCGACCACGGCATCCAGGCTATAGGTGGTCGATGCGCCCCAGACCGGATCGGCCAGGATGGCATCCGTACAGCTGTACAGGTCGGTTAAACAGGTGTTGAGTTCGCCACAGGCCAGCGCGGCCAGTTGCAAATCCTGTTGTGCGGATCGCACTTCACCCGCCGTGGTTTTTTCAGTGTTGGCTGCCGCAAAAGCTTTGTACCAACGGGTTAGCGCTTCCAGCCGAGCGCGGTGCCCGGCCTGTAATGCACCCATATCGAGGTCTCCTAAGTCGATGCCAAGATAATCCTCATTGGGACGACCGCTGACAGCGCCTTCGGTGCAGGAGCAATCGCCCGCCGGTCGTTGGGTCCAGATGAGCTTCAAGGTTTTGTTGGTGGCCGCTACCCCCAAGATCGGCCGGTAGAGGCAGATGGCCGGGGTTCCGGTGGTATCCCCGGCATCCCGTGGAAAACTACGATCGGTGATGCTGATCCGACCGCTGACCGGTCGGCTCACTAACGGAATCAACGGAATGGTGAAGCCGACGAAGCCGCTACCGGTGTAGGGAATGGCGGTGGTGGCGGGCGGTAACGCACCGGCGACTTTGCTTTGCACCGCCCAGGTTTCGGCGCCGATGGGTTGATCGTTGAGGCATTCCAGCGCGACGGTTTCCGTGGGCGCAGTCGCTGCAACCGCAAGTCCCACCAGGTCGGGCAGTGCCGGGCGGCTTTTGGTGATGGGCAGGGCAAAGGCGGCGGTGCGAAACGGCACATCGATGGCCGCCATGCCGCCGGGGGTTTTGTCATTGGCCGGTGGGGTGGCGACGGTGACGAGACTTGAGCTTTCCAGCGCACGCAGGAGGTCATAGAGCGTGATCAGGCTGCCCCAGGTCTCGGTCGTGGCGCCGCTGGTGACGGTAAGCTGATAGGCGCCGCTGATTGTGTGGACATCGGCGCCTTTGGGATAGGCGGCTGCCAGTTTGGGAGAGACGCCGTATTGCCATTGCTCGCCATCCCAGCGTTTGTAGTGGCGATAGACCCGGCTGGTATCCCGACCAAAGACCAGGCGGGTTGCGGTGTCGGGGACGGTCT
>NZ_CBTJ020000111.1 GCF_001051235.1 Candidatus Competibacter denitrificans Run_A_D11
CGCTATCAGAAACTGGATGTAGTCTTCATCTGTGACTTTCGGTGGGTTCATAACCTTCCTTATCGCTCTTTATCAACCAACTGCGTAACTCCTAGTTTTTTTAGATCGAACCCTAAATTTTTTAAGCGGCCGGCCGATCTTGCAATGACATGCCGATTTTCGCCGGAGATTATCTCAGTGTTCAAAGCTCATCCTGCAAACTGCCCAGCGCCAAGCTGTCACGATCACGCCCATTATTTACCGGCCCCTGACCTTAACCGACGCCGGTTTATCCAACTTGCCGCCCTCGGCGGTGGCATCACTTTACTCGCCCTGGCGACACCCTGGCGGATCACGCGGGCTGAAACCGGGCATGGTCCTGCTTTACAAGCGCAAGCAGCGAACGCCGGGCATGATACCTCCGGCAAGCAGGGTACTGATCCGCAAGCAGGGGCCGCCGCCCATACCGCTGAGGCCCTGTTGCTAAGCTGCATGGACTATCGCTTGATCGACGATATCACCCGCTATATGGATGGTCGCGGCATGACCAACCAATATGATCACATTGTGCTGGCAGGCGCCTCACTGGGTGCGCTCAGCGATTATTCCAAGCAATGGAAAGAGACATTCTGGGAGCATTTGAAAATTGCCAGCGATCTGCACCACATCAAGAAAGTCATCCTGATGGACCACCGCGATTGCGGCGCTTACAAGGTGATCCTGAAAGCAGATTTTTCCAAAGATCCGCAGTTGGAAACCCGCATCCACGCTAAATTTCTCCGTGATTTGATGACCGCCATCCACAAGCGCCACCCTGATTTAGAGGTCGAAAGACTCATGATGAATCTTGATGGCACCGTACAACCCATCAGCTAAATTTTCCCACCTCATCCCGACCGATCCCGCCACACACTCTACGCGGCTCCGGTCGGGTTCTGCGCATCAAGCCGATTTCTGTCCTGGAAGGACTGGTCTTCAAAATATCGGGATTGCTGTCGGCTCCTTCCTCTAACCCATCAACATCCGCCTCTTGGCAACCTGCCAGTTTGGAACTATCCTATATCTATATAGCACTAATCTAGTACCGATTTCTCAGTTCAGTATGGAGTGTCCATGATCCGCATTACCCGCGAAGCTGATTACGGCATCCTGCTGATGACCTATTTAGCTCAGGCTGAGAGCCAGGCATTGAGCGCCGCCGCCTTAGCCCAACAGCGTCACCTGCCTTTACCGATGGTCAGTAAGATTCTGAAAACGCTGGCGCGGGCTGGCCTGCTCACCTCACAGCGTGGGGCGCTGGGCGGCTACAGTCTGGCGCGACCGCCCGCCGCTATTTCCGCTGCCGACATCATCGGCGCGCTGGAAGGCCCCATTGCCATCACCGAATGCAGCGAGGAAGGCCACGATGGCTGCTGTTCGCGGCAGGCGTATTGCGAGGTCAGTGGGCATTGGCCACGGATCAATCAGGCTATTTTCAACGCCTTGCAAGGCATCAGCCTGCTGGAAATGAGCCGACCCGATCCGCTACAGCCGGTGCAGTTTCATCCGCTGCGCCAAACCGTGACCGCCAACGCCGCCGATCATCCGATTTGAGCCGCCACCTTTCGCACAGGAATTTGAACGATGAACGATAGCAACCAAGCCCTCGAAAAGTTGGCCGCCAGCGATTACAAGTACGGCTTCGTCACTGACATTGAGCAGGAAACGGTGCCGCCGGGGCTGAATGAAGACGTGATCCGGCTGATTTCTGCCAAGAAAGACGAGCCGGACTGGCTGCTGGCTTGGCGACTGGAGGCGTTTCGCTTTTGGCTGACCCAGACCGAGCCGACCTGGGCGCGGGTGCATTATCCGCCGATTGATTATCAATCCATTTCTTACTACGCCGCACCGAAGCAGAAAGGCGATGGCCCGAAGAGTCTGGACGAGATCGACCCGGAATTGCGCCGCACTTACGAAAAGCTCGGTATTCCACTGGCAGAACAGGCGATTCTGGCGGGCGTGGCGGTGGATGCAGTGTTCGATTCGGTGTCAGTAGCGACCAGCTACAAGGGCAAACTGGCGGAACAGGGCATCATCTTTTGCTCATTTTCTGAGGCGGTGCGCGAGCACCCCGAACTGGTGAAGAAGTATCTGGGAACGGTGGTGCCCTACCGCGATAACTTCTACGCAACGCTCAATTCGGCAGTGTTCTCGGATGGTTCTTTCGTCTACATCCCGCCGGGCGTGCGCTGTCCGATGGAATTGTCTACCTACTTTCGCATCAACGCCAGCAACACCGGCCAGTTCGAGCGGACGTTGATTATCGCCGACGAAGGCGCATCTGTGTCATACCTTGAGGGGTGCACCGCGCCCATGCGCGATGAAAATCAACTCCATGCGGCAGTGGTGGAACTGGTAGCGCTGGACAATGCCACCATTAAATATTCCACCGTGCAGAACTGGTATCCGGGCGATGCCGAAGGTCGGGGCGGTATTTACAACTTCGTGACCAAGCGCGGCTTGTGCAAGGGCCGCGATTCCAAGATTTCCTGGACGCAGGTCGAAACTGGTTCGGCGATTACCTGGAAATATCCGAGTTGCATTCTGCGCGGTGAAAATTCAGTCGGGGAGTTCTATTCGGTCGCCCTGACCCGTGATTATCAGCAGGCCGACACCGGCACCAAGATGATCCACATGGGCAAGAATACCCGCAGCACTATTGTTTCCAAGGGTATTTCCGCCGGTCACGGTCAGAATGCGTATCGGGGCTTGGTAAAAATCCTGCCGACCGCCGAAAACGCCCGTAATTATTCGCAATGCGATTCCCTGCTGATGGGCGCTCAATGCGGTGCGCATACCTTCCCGTATATCGAAGTGCAGAATCCGACCGCCCAGGTCGAGCATGAGGCCAGCACCTCGAAAATCAGCGAGGATCAGCTTTTTTATTGCAAGCAGCGCGGCATCAGCGCCGAGGATGCGGTGAGTTTGATCGTCAATGGCTTCTGCAAGGATGTATTCAAAGAATTACCGATGGAATTTGCGGTGGAGGCGCAGAAGTTGATTGAATTGAAATTGGAAGGGAGTGTGGGTTGATTAAATTGATTGGAGTAATAAATCAATGGAAAATTTTATAAACAATTTAGCTGATATGAACTGGGGATGGTGGCCGTTTGTTTCACTCAAACCAGCTCAAGATGAAAAAATGACAAATGCTTTAGTGGCCAAGATGGCTCTTTATTTTGGTACTTTTTATGGAATTATTTTTTATCTTATCACAATGGGATCGCTTGCAAATTTTAATATAATTAAAGCCATATTATTTTTAGTATACATAATTATATTCTTCTTTGTTGGCTATCGAGTTACTTTTGCTTATTTCTGGAATAAACGTGCTGATCGTTTAAGGTCTAAAGAGTAAGCTCTAAGAGAATCATAGTTCATGCAATGGCAAGACGTTTGTGAACATCCCAGTTTGCAGAATTTGCCCTTTAAAATTGAACTCAATGAAAAAGGGCAGATTCTCATGTCTCCTGTAAAGGTTTATCACTCGGCTTTTCAGGGGAAAATCAGCCAATTATTGCCGAAGCAGGGTGTAGTCCTTGCTGAATGCGCGATCAAGACTGCAAAAGGAACCAAGGTTGCTGATATTGCCTGGTGCTCAGAGGGGCGATTTAAGCAGATTGAGCAGGAAACAGAGTGCTCTATTGCGCCGGAAGTGTGTATAGAAGTGCTTTCTTTCAGCAACACGAGCGGCGAGATCGAAGAAAAACGGACTCTTTATCTTGTGGCGGGAGCCATTGAATTTTGGGCCTGTAATGAAAATGGCAATATGGCTTTTTTTGATGGCAATGGCCCATTAAAAACTTCCAATTTGATTCCTGATTTTCCACATCAAGTAAAAATTATTACTTAAATGAAATCGCAAATCAACTTGAGAGCTTACGAAGCGATGGAGTAATTGCCTGATGGCAATAAGAGCGAGAAGTCCATCACCGATATTCCTGGATGAGAATATGGAGACAGAAAGCTCCAGGGTGGTCTACGTCCGTAACCGTCGTCGCCGAATTGTTTTTGGCTGGTATGGTGGGAAATTCTCCCATCTGGATTGGCTGCTTCCGTTATTGCCAGTTTGTCACCATTATTGTGAGCCATTCTCTGGCTCTGCTGCTGTGCTACTCAACCGCTCGCCGTCACCAGTAGAAACGTACAATGATATGGATGGTGAGGTCGTCAACTTCTTTCGCATGTTGCGCGACCAGCACGAAGCGCTGATTCGGGCCATCGCATTGACGCCTTTTTCACGAGAGGAATATCACCGCGCCATCTATGGCGATACCAACGAAATCAGCGATATTGAGCGAGCCAGACGGTTTTATATCCGGGCCCGGCAAACGCGCACGGGCCTTGCCCAAACGGCATCGCTGGGTCGCTGGGCGAATTGCAAGGACACCAGCCGGGCGGGAATGTCCGGGGTCGTTTCTCGCTGGTTGGGTGGCGTGGAAGGACTTGACGACATTGCCCAGCGTTTGCTGCGGGTGCAGATTGAAAACCGCCCGGCTATCGATGTTATTCGGCTTTATGACAGCCCCAAGACACTTTTTTATTGCGATCCACCCTATTTGCACGCCACCCGCGGCGATACCAACGCTTACCGCTTTGAGATGGATGAGAGGCAATACCAGGAATTTGCTGAAGTCGCCCATCAATGCAAAGGCATGGTCGCTGTTTCGGGTTACGATCACCCTGTTATGGAACAACTCTTTCCCTCAGCACATTGGTTCAAAACCCTGGGTCAGGATAAAACTATTCACTCCACTAAGGGCGCTCGGCAGGAAGTGCTATGGACGAATTATGAGCCGCAGAGGCAAAAAGGACTTTTAGCATGACCCCGGAAGAAATCCTGAAAAATATCGTGGAACAAGCAACCGCGACACTTAATACCTCGGTCATTGCCGACTCGATCATTCGGGAACGGGTCGATTACATTTGCCGCTGCCTAAGTAACCGTGCCGGAGTGCGCTTGTTGATGGCCTGCTTATTGGGAAAGCTGGATAAGCCCACTATCGATCCGCGCAAACCCTATACCGAAATTGGTGGGACCGACAGCTTTTCAGGACGCACCTACGATGAACGTTATCTGACCCCTTTCATCAATCAATACCGATTGCCGGTCAATTCAACCACCGCCTTTCTCACACCGACTTTGCGCAATATCAATCAACCGTTATTCACAAACTGGGAACTGGTTGGCAGACCGCGTGAACTTTATAAAAAAACACTCGAATTGCTTGAAGATGTGGCTAAACAGCGAATAACGGCCGATGTGGTTCTGGTAGAAACTGTTCGTGTATTGATGCTGATGCGTGATGAAAAACTGGCACGGATGGCGTCTCTGCTGAAAGGACTTGAGCGCTCTGAAGGTACTTTGCCACTGTCCTCAGAGGCTATTATTACGCTGATTAGCCAGCATCTTGCTTGCAAGAACGCCAGCCGTTTACCGGTTCTGGTAGTAGCAGCCGCGTATCAAGTGGCAGGAGCACGCCTGACGGAAAGCCTGTTACCTCTGCAATCGCATAATGCCGCTGATTTACAAACAGGTGCATTGGGTGATGTGGAAATTGGTCTGGTTGGCGATGATGCGGCTGTCACCGTTTATGAAATGAAAATGAAGCGCGTCACTCCAGAGGATATCGATACGGCAGCAACCAAAATCGCCAGAGCACAGCAACGGATTCACAATTATCTATTTGTGACTACGGATGTCATTGAGTCGATAGCTTCTCGCTATGCGGCCACTTTTTATGAAAAAACAGACGGTACTGAAATTGCGATTTTGGATTGCATCGGATTCCTACGCCATTTCTTGCATTTATTCCACCGTATTCGGAGTGATTATCTGACGGCCTATCAATCGCTGGTTTTAAATGAGCCGGATTCAGCCGTCAGCCAAACGCTTAAAGAGGCATTTTTGGCCCTGCGCCAAGCCGCCGAGAGCGGGGAGTAATGAAAATTCGCATCAACAGATCACTTAAAACAGGCTGCTAGATTCCCTTTTTTAGAGGCTATTGACTACAGGAACCCATTCATCATGCTGGAAATCCGCAACTTGCACGCCACGGTCGAAGGCCGGGAGATTCTCAACGGCATCGACCTTCACATCCGGGCCGGTGAAGTCCACGCCATCATGGGGCCGAACGGCTCCGGCAAGAGCACGCTGGCGAATGTCATTGCCGGGCGCGAGGGCTATGTGGTCACCGAGGGTGAAGTGTTGTTCGAGGGTAAGAATCTGCTGGAGATGGCCCCGGAAACCCGCGCCTGTGAGGGCCTGTTTCTGGCGTTTCAGTATCCGGTGGAAATTCCCGGCGTCGCTAACCTGTATTTCCTGAAAGCCGCCGTCAACGCCGTGCGCAAATATCGCGGCGAAGCGCCGGTCGATGCGATGGACTTCTGGGATTTGGTCCACGAACGCATGGAATTGGTGAAGATGGATGAATCCATGCTCAAGCGCTCGGTCAATGAAGGCTTCTCTGGCGGTGAGAAAAAGCGCAATGAAGTGTTTCAGATGGCAGTGTTGCAACCCCGGTTCGCGGTGCTGGACGAAACCGATTCCGGGCTGGACATCGACGCCCTGCGGGTGGTGGCCGATGGCGTGAACGCGCTGCGCGGCCCGGAACGCGGCTTTCTGGTCATCACCCACTATCAGCGCTTGCTCGATTACATCGTGCCGGATTACGTGCATGTGCTGGTCAATGGCCGCATCGCTCGCTCTGGCGGCAAGGAACTGGCGCTGGAACTGGAAGAACAGGGCTATGCGCTCTACAACGAGGAACCCGGCCGGGCGCGTCGGGCCGCCGCGTGAGATTCGTACCATGACCGCTGTAGCCCCACTGCCCACTGATTTCTGGCGTCAACGCTTTATGACGTTCGTTGCCAACCACCACGAGCCGGAGCCGATCACCCGCTTGCGCCAACAAGCGTTTGAGCGGTTCGCGGCGCTCGGCCTGCCGACCCGCCAGCAGGAAGCCTGGCGTTTTACCGATCTCAGCGCCTTGACTGCGTTGACGCTTCAACCGCCTGCCGATGCGCCCGTTGACGCTAGCGCGTTGCCGACATTGGAAACATCCGCACACCGGCTGGTCTTCGTCAATGGCCGTTACGCGCCGGGATTGTCGAAGCTGGAAACGCTGCCGGATGGGGCGACTATCGCCAGCCTGAACCCTCACCCCAACCTCTCTCCCACCGGGGGAGGGGCTGAAGACGAGTTTGCTCAACTGCCCGGCTTGGAACAGCACCCCTTCGCCGCGCTCAATGGCGCGTTTGGGGAAGACGGCGCGGTCATCCATCTGCCACGCGGCACGGTGCTGGAAACGCCGATTCATCTGATTTTCCATTGCACCGGTGGCGATATGGCGGTTTATCCGCGCCTACTGATCACGCTGAAAGACCGTGCCCAAGCTACCGTAGTAGTCGAATATCGCGGACAAGGCCGTTATCTGAATGCGCCGGTAGCCGAATTATCGGTCGGCGCGGGCGCGGTGCTGGATTACCACCAGATTCAGGAAGAATCGGCGCAGGCGTTCCATCTGGGCGGCATCCGCGTTAAACAAGGCCGCGACAGCCAGACCCGCTTGCATCTGCTGTCCTTCGGCGGCCAACTGGCCCGCACCGATCTGGAAACGCTGCTGGACGGTGAACAGGCTCAATGCCTGTTGAACGGCCTGACCGTGGCCCGCGATAACCAGGCCGGCAATTTCTACGTCCGGGTCGAACACGCCCACCCGCACGGCAGCAGCCAACAATCCTTCAGAAGCGTGCTGGACGGTAAGGCGCGGTCGGTGTTCGATGGCATGATTCACGTCCGTCCGCACGCCCAGAAAACCGACGCCCGCCAATCCAGCCGAAATCTGCTGCTGTCCAAGCAAGCCGCCGCGCACTCCAACCCCCGGCTGGAAATTCTGGCCGATGACGTGAAATGCGGTCACGGTTCCACCACCGGCTTTCTCGATCCCAACGCCGAATTTTATCTGCGCGCGCGCGGCATCCCCGCCGCCCAGGCTCGCGCCATGCTGGTTTACGCCTTCGCCAACGACAACCTCAACCTAATGAGCCTGACGCCATTGCGTGAGCGCCTGGCCCGCCTGTTGGCCGAGCGGCTGGCGCTCGACAGCATCGAGGAGGACATCGCATCATGAGCGCCCCGTCCGCGCTATCCCCTTTGCCGGCCAAAAGTTATGAGCCGGATTTGGCCCGCATCCGCCTTGAATTCCCGATTCTGGGCCAAAAGATTCACGGCAAGCACTTGGTTTATCTGGATAACGCCGCTTCGGTGCAGAAGCCGCGCGATGTGATTAAAGCCGTTAGTGATTGCTACAGCCATTACTACGCCAACATCCATCGCGGCGTGCATTTGCTGTCGGAACGCTCGACCACCGCCTACGAAAACGCCCGGGAAACCGTCCGCGCCTTTATCAACGCCGCCAGCGGGCAGGAAATCATCTTCACCCGTGGTACGACGGAAAGCATCAATCTGGTGGCGAGCAGCTTTGGCGGTAGCCGATTCCAGTCGGGCGATGAAATCCTTATCACCGGCATGGAGCATCATTCCAACATCGTGCCGTGGCAACTGCTGTGTGAGCGCACCGGCGCCACGCTCAAGGTCGCGCCGTTCACCGATGCGGGCGAACTGCTGCTGGACGAGTACGAGCGGCTGTTGGACAGCGGGCGGGTGAAACTGGCGGCCTTCGTCCATATTTCCAACGCGCTCGGCACCATCAACCCGGCCAAGACGCTGATTGAACTGGCCCACGCCCGCAATATCCCGGTGCTGGTGGACGGGGCGCAGGCAGTGGCGCATCTGCCGGTAGACGTGCAGGCGCTGGATTGCGATTTCTACGCTTTCTCCAGCCACAAGATTTATGGCCCCAGCGGGGTTGGCGTGCTGTACGGCAAACAGGCGCTGCTGGAAGCGATGCCGCCCTATCAAGGTGGCGGTGACATGATTCGGCTGGTCACTTTTGAAAAAACCGAATACGCCGACCTGCCCAATAAATTCGAGGCGGGTACGCCGAACATTGCGGGAGTCATCGGCTTGGGGGCGGCGCTGGATTGGCTTAACAGCGTCGGTTTGGAAACGGTCGCCGCCCACGAACACGCGCTGCTGAACTACGCCACCGCCAAGTTGGCGGAGATTCCGGGCTTAAACATCATGGGCACCGCCCGCGACAAGGCGGCGCTGGTGGCGTTCACCCTGCGCGGCGCTCATCCGCACGACATCGGCACCATTCTCGACCGGGAAGGTATCGCCATCCGCGCCGGTCATCATTGCGCCCAGCCGGTGATGCAACGCTACGGCGTTCCCGCCACCGCCCGCGCTTCGTTCGCGGCCTACAACAGCCGTGAGGAAGTGGACTATTTGGTTGACGCTCTCTGGAAAGTGAAGGAGTTATTTGAATAATGAACGACTTGCGCGACTTGTACCAAGAAGTCATTCTGGATCACAACAAGCGGCCCCGGAACTTCCGCATCATCGCGGAACCGACTCACAAAGCCGATGGCGTCAACCCGCTCTGCGGCGACCGGGTGAGTGTATTTCTCGATATTCAGGATGGGACGATCAAGGACATCGCGTTTCAGGGGGCGGGTTGCGCCATTTCCAGCGCCTCGGCCTCGCTGATGACCGAAGCCCTCAAAGGCAAAAAGGTCGCGGACGTCGAACATCTGTTCGATGCCTTCCATAACGTTGTCACCACCGACTGCGAGTGTCCGAAAGGCTTGGGCAAGCTTAGCGTATTGGCTGGGGTGCGCGATTATCCCAGCCGGGTTAAATGCGCGACGCTGGCCTGGCACGCGGTGCGCGCCGCACTGGAAGAACACAAGCAGCCGGTGGCGACCGAGTAATTTTCTCCGTTCAGGAGGCCCGCATGAGCACGACGACGATGGATTTACCGGATGCTGAGGAACTGGAAGCCAAGGTCATTGAAGCCATCAAAACGGTTTATGATCCTGAAATTCCGGTCAATATTTATGAATTGGGGTTGATCTACAATCTGGAAGTCGATCCCATCGGCAATCATGCCGACATTCAAATGACCCTGACCGCGCCCGGCTGTCCGGTCGCCGGTTCCATGCCGGAATGGGTGGAAAACGCGGTTCGGCACCTCGCGGGCGTGGAATCGGTCAACGTCGAACTGGTGTGGGACCCGCCGTGGTCTACCGAGCGGATGTCGATGCGCGCCAAGTTGGAATTGAATATGCTATGAGTCAGTGAACTTGCTGAGTCATCTCAGCATAACATCGGCTTCGACCTCGACGACCAAGGTACTCCTGTGGAAAATTTCGTCCCTGTCTTTGAATCCAAAGTCAAAAAGCTTTATGACAAGGTGGTCAAAGAGCTATCTATCCCCAAAAAAGAACGGAATAAGAAGCGCCTTAAGAAGATGCTGCGAGAAATCAAAGGCATGAAGAAAACGATTCGATCCGCAAAAAAGGTCAAATCCTGTCCCCACTGCGGCCATGCGCTATGGGACGAAGATGATCTGCCCTATGCGGATACGGATGTAGCGGCCGCCTAAGATGGGCCTTGCCCCCTTCAATATAGAACGACGCCGACACAGGCTTATCACGCTGGCGCCGCTCTACCTCTAAGCCTTTCTATCCAGCAGCCGCGCGGCGTAGCGCGTCATGCACATTTGGATATTTTCGCCCAAAGGCTGAGGCACAAAAGGCATCTACCTCACTGGCCAAGCGCGCAAGACTATCCACTTGCTCGATCTTTTCGATCCATGGTCGCACACCAAAATCCTTCTCGCTGATATCCAAAAGAATATCGAGAACGGCGAATCGGACTTCGGCAAGACCTTTTTTAGAGGTGGTCGAGCTAGGATGGGTTGGCGGTAGGTTCTGAACCGTAGCGTTCTTTGGAGCTTCAATCAGTTTCAGTTGATACAACATATCAAATGAATCGATATCGACTTCTCGGATTCCCAGACGCAACAAGTCATTGACGCTACGCACTCCATTAATCATGATCAAAAGCTGATAAAGATTCGGTGGAATGTTCGTTTTGGCCGCGTTATTTTGTGCGGCGCCGAACGTGGTCTTGACTGGAATATCGCTCGGCTTGTAGCCACTCATGAAGATTTCCCTGCCTCGCGATCAATACGGATGCGGCCTATCGCGTCGCGTAGCCTACCGACATCGGCCAGTAAAGCATCCCGTTCACTCGTCTGAGAAAGCCCATTAGCCCGTGCCGTAATGTCATCAGCCACGGTGCGAATCGCCAGGCTGATATTGCGCAACCGGCTTTGCATCATTTCAAGAGCGCCGATCAGCGATGCAGGCGTCTTGGCATTCAGCCGCTCGGTGAGATCGCCCCGCGCCATACGACTGGTGGCGGTCACCGCATCCTCCGGGTCAGTTCCCAGCGCGGTTAAGACGCTATGCGATAGCGCAACAGCGACCGCAACCAGCAGCCCAGTCAGCAATAAAGTCACTAAAGCAGCGGTAAACACCTGATTGCTGGTATTGCTTCGCACGGTAGCCGCTTCATCGCCAAATCGTTGAGCAACGCGCTTTTGGAGATCAGCCACTAACGAGTCGATACCGGCGGACGTCGACCGGTCCATACCACGAACTTCAAGGTCAATGGCCGCCTGAGCCTTGACGTCCAAGACTGCTTGTTTATCGAGCGCCTTACGATAACGCTCACCCAGTAGTTTATGTTCGGCAATGGTTTTTTTAACCTCTTTAGTCGGCTCTTCCATGCTCAGAGTGGACAGATTGCTGCTTAAGCTTTGCAGCATCTTATCCATCTTAGCTTCCTGCGCTTCAAAGCCTTGCCAATGCTTGTTACGCAATTCGAGGTCACTACCTCGAATGAGTACGTTTTTCCACTCCTGTACCTGCCGCTGAAATGCTATCTGGGCCTCGCGGGCTGTATCGACGATCTGGGTGAGTTTCAACCCCTGCTGATAGGCAAAATCCGTTGCATCCAGCAAGCGACCCGATGCCCACCAACCTCCGAACAGTAGAACGATGATCAACGCGATCATACCGGCCACTAGGGCCATCAAACGGGTTCGAAAACGCATGACGGGTTCACCAATGAGTTGATATCCGATGATTATTGATTGAGAAAACCCGCTTGAACAGCATCATGGGGTAATCTCTTTTAATTATAGAAGCTACGCAGTTAGATTTTTAACACATTGATTTTTCTTTAACTTGTGCAGCACATCATAAAAATTATTTTTAGATCAACGGCTTATTGTTTTAAGCGCGTAACTCCTAAATTATGTTAAGCATTTTTACAGGTAACCGTTTTTACCGCTAGCCCCAAACTCAAATAAACGGCTTTAAGATTCAATTTAGCTTGTGCTTGTATGCTGGAACGCATGATGCCCCTCCCCATACTGGAGAATCACCATGCGTTTTGCCTTCATCACTGTCTTATTAGTCCTCAGTTTCAGCACTCACGCCGAAACCCCCGCTGATTTTCAAAAACAGTTCGCCGCCCAAGCCCAGCAGGAAAACCCCGCATTCACCGGCTTTTCCGCCGAGCAGGGCCAGCGCTTCTATGCCAACACGCACGGCAAGGAGTGGAGCTGCGCCTCTTGCCACAGTCAAAACCCAAAGGCCATCGGGCAGCATATCGCTACCGGTAAAACCTTGGCGCCACTGGCCCCTGCCGCCAGCCCGGAGCGCTTTACCCGCCCTGATAAGGTCGAAAAATGGTTCAAGCGCAATTGCAATGAGGTGCTGGGCCGAGCCTGCACGGCGCAGGAAAAGGGTGATGTGCTGAGCTATCTGTTGAGCGTTCGCTGAGGAGACCGCCATGAGCCTACCCTATTGGAGTCGTTGGCCGGTTCTGTTGTCGGGGGTACTGCTGGCCACTGCTGGCGCGGCCTTCGCCGATGACGATGATGATGACAATGCACGTATCCGCCCGCTGAATCATGCTGCCTGGCGGCAGGAATGCAGCACCTGCCATATCGCCTACCCGCCGCAATTACTTCCCGCCGTGTCGTGGCGGGCGATCATGAAGGGACTGGATCAGCATTTTGGCACTGATGCCTCGCTGGACCCCCAACAACAGGCCGATATTCTGCGCTTTTTGGAGGCTAACGCCGGTGGCGAGGGGCGTTCGAGGCGCGGCGAGCCACTCTTACGCATCACCGAAACCCGCTGGTTTGTTCATGAGCATTCCGAGGAATTGCCCAAGGATATTTGGAGCCGTCCCAGCATTAAATCCGCCGCCAATTGCAACGCCTGTCATACCGCAGCGGAGCGTGACGATTACAGCGAGCACACCTTGCGCATCCCGAAATAGGGAAACCCAGCGCATAACCCACTGTTGGAGATGGTCATGAATCCTTTTAATCGAGTCCGCTGGTTCCATGGCTTGTTCGTTCTGGCATTCCTGCTGGCCTATTTCACCGGTGACGAGGGCGAGCGATTGCATGTCTGGCTCGGCTACAGTTTGGTGGCGTTTTTGGTGATCCGGCTGTTCACGACGCTGGTCAAGGTGAAGGGATTTCCGCCGCTGTCGCCGACATTTCGTCCTGGTATGGCCGTTAGCGCCGTAAGCCGTTCCTTGGTGGTCGCCTTGCTTCTTGCCATCAGCGTAACGGTGGCCACCGGGTTGACAATGGTCGATAACGCCCGCGTGCTGGGCATAACCGCTGCTGCGCCCGCCAACGTCGTCGCCGCTGCCGATGAGGAATGGGCAGAGTCCACGATCCCCCCCTGGCTTGAACAGGTGGAAGATATCCATGAACTGGCTGCTAACACGACGCTGACGCTGGCGGGCTTGCATGTGGGTTTTCTCCTGGCATTCCGGCGACGTTTTGCGCTCAACATGATTCCAGGATTAGCGAATCTGGCGCAATGCTGTAGCGGCTTGGCCGCGAAAATAGCGCCGATGGCTGGAATCTCATCGTCTGCAACGAAGGGGACGATTTTGCCAGAGCGCTAGCCGATACTCGGCGGATTCACCCGGTTTTGGCGGGGCGGCTAAAAGTCGTCATATAGACGCCGCCCACCGCCAGCGCCATGCCCATCAGCGAGATCGGGGGCAGCGTCTCGTTAAACAAAACCCAGGCGATTAAGGCTGTGCTCAACGGCACCAGATAAAACAGGCTGGCGACATTGACCGCGCTACCGCTGTGGATCAGCACGTTGAGCAAGCTGATCGCGCCAATGGACAGCACCAGCACCAGCCAGCCCAGCGCGAAGATAAACTCCGGCATCCAGTCGATCTGGAATTCGGTAAACAGGGCAATGGCGATGGCCGTTACGATAGCGCTGGGTACGAACTGAATCACCGAGCCGGTGCGCAGATCAAAGCCGGAGCAAAAGTGTTTTTGATACAAGGTGCCGATGGTGATGCCCAGCAAAGCCGCCAGTGCCGGAATCAGGATCGGCCCCAGCGCATTCTGGAGGCCGAACTTGCCGCTGATCACCAAGGTCACGCCGACAAAGCCCAGCGCCAGTCCGAACCATTGCCGCGCCACCACCCGTTCGCCCAACAGCCAGCCCGCACCCAGCGCCGTCAAGAGCGGCTGCATCCCGACCACCAGCGCGGCGATGCCGGACGGCAGGCCGTGTTTAATCGAGATAAAAACCCCGCCCAAATAAATGGCGTGAATCAGTATGCCGGATACCCCGATATGGATCCATTGACGCGGATGTTTCGGCCACGGTGCACCGCTTAAGACCGCCAGGGTTGTCATGAGAACGATGACGCACAGATAGCGCACCAACAAAAAAGATAATGGTTCGGCGTGCGGTATCCCAAAGCGCGCACCGATAAAGCCGGTACTCCACAAAAAAACGAACAACAGCGGGTAGAGGCGTTTCATGTCAGACCGGCGGGCGGGTTGGGGAAATGTAAGTTGCCGCTTGCGTGGCATCTGCACAAGGCGGGTTATAGATGACTGGCGCTGGATTATCCAGCGAAGCCACCCAGGCTATCCTTAAAGTTGATTCTGTAGCCCTCGGCTCATCTGTATGGGACTAAATCATTATTCATTTTAAAAATTCGATTTTATTAAATGCACCCATTTTACACATAACGTTACCAGTACTATCATATTGCAAACCTTTTCCAAGTGTAATTCTGACTTTCCTGCCTTTGAATTTTATTGGCATCTCAGTTTTTTCATTCCACGCTTGACAGATAGGTGCAGCACACAAGCCACTATGATATCTGCTATCTTTACTCACAACTGTAAGATAGCAATTAGCTCCGCATTCATATACCAGAATAGATCCTTCAACAACTGTATTTTTTTCATTAGCTGTAGTTATGCAAAGAAGGCTTGTTAACACAAACCCAGTAGTAATATGGTATTCATATTTTTAGCCCCCAACAGTTAAATTCAGCGGTAACCAAACAGTGAAGCTATAAGAAGTTTTCATCAAGGAATCTAAACAGCCGAAGCCCATTGTTTCAACTAACCCAAAGTGGCTGCGGATAAGCTGTAATCGGTGAACAAAAGTGAAGTTTTTGGGGTGTTTCAGTTGAGCGTCATGTTAGGTGCTTCTACGCCGGATTTCATTTTCAATTATCTCTTTTACGAACAATGGTATTTCTTTCTCTAGGAAACGTGCCTTTGTTTTTAACTTTTCATAGGTGGTAACTTCATCCTCTTGCCAAACAAGATCAAGCCGCCGTATTTGGCGCATGGCAATATGTGAATAATTTTCTGGATAAGCCCAATAACATGTCAGACAAATCGTTCTGTCTTTAGTGTTTTTCCAGTTCTCGCAATGCTCACAAGACCACGATTTGGCACGATTTGCTGAACCAGAAAGCAACATAAAATCTTCTGGGTCAAGTTCAACACTCTCCCCATCACCACCAACTTCATAGGGTACACGATGGTCAATCTGTAATTCTCGCCCATCAATTTCCTCAAGGTAGATAAAACACTTACAACCATATTTTTCTGTTAGGGCATCTTTAATTTTTTTGGATAGCCCAGTTCTACCTGATAATTTTGTAAACCTCTTGGTCTTTACATCGCCGAAGCGATAAGCAGCAATCTTGCGTCCATCGGAACTCATAACCCTGAAAGTTTCAAGTGGGATTCCGTGCTCGCGCACATCTCTGATTGCCCTTGGTGGGTGGTTATAACCGTATATTTCTTTCAACTCCTCAGTTGTGATAAACCCATGCTCCAAAATATGGTCAATAACAGTTTTGGGGCGTTTTGCTGTAACAGAATGACAGAGTTCAATGAAGTCTTTTGGTAGATTAGGCATATTGAGCTTGGGGTTCGAGCAAGACATACTGCTGCGCTTTTGGTTGATGATAATCCTTTGGTTTGCATGGAAGTCTATCTGTCAGCGCACGAGAGAGATAGAGAGATTCATAGGTAATCTCATCACGCCCAAGCAAAGTGGACTGGCTAGAACGCCCCGCCTCCAATTCAACGCGGGCAAGTTCAAGCGAGGCGGGCAGTAGTTCCCCAAATGCTTTTTCGCCCCTGCGCCCATCGTAGCTGACAATATATGAAATATCTCTTGAATTAAGCTCTTCAAGAGCGGCCACAAAGTTAGCATGAGTAATTCCAGAAAAATAACGTGAATCTCGGTCCCCGCACACCCCTTGGTAGGGTGGGTCCATATAAACAAGATCTAATTTTTTTGCTTTAGCCAAAACAGCTTTATAATCCAAAGATGAAAATTCCGTTTTTTCTTTTAACAGTTTGGAAACACTAAGAATATTCGCACGCATAGTCTGTGGCCGGGTACCGTGTCGTCTTTTATCAGGGCTTTGATTGAACATCCCTTCAGAGTTGTACCGAACTGAACCTTTGACACATCTCGCTAATAGATAGAGAAAAAGACGTGGGTCTTGTGTGCGGTTGAAGCCCTCTCGAACTCTGTAATAGTGCTCAATGGAGTCGCTATATTGCTCATTCCAAACTGTTTCATAAAATGAAGCGACATTGGATGGGGATTCGACAATCAATCGCAACAACTCGACCAATGGCTCATTCAAGTCGTTAATGAGATATGTTTTCGCCATGTGGCGAGCGGCAACAGCAATGCTAATTGCAGCAGAACCTGCAAATGGCTCGATTAAGCAATCAACCCCCTGTGGTATATACTGTAAAATGATGGGGGCTAAATTTCGCTTGCTACCTTGATATTGAATGGGGTGTGGGACTTTTTTCATGTAGCCACTATACCTCTATATGATTGGCTCGGCAGCCCAAAGCACCTAATGGGGCGGCGGATAAGCCGTGAAGCCGGAAAAGCTAAAGGCTTTCACGGCCGATGTTGGCTTCATCCGCTGGTCCTGCGGCGCTTCGCGCCGAGCAAGCAGCAGATGGTGATCCGCCGCCCCGTTGTTGGGGATGCAAAGCGTCCCCGACAATACCTGAGTTAAGCCGCAGTGCGTAGTGGCAGGCGGCGGGTTAGGCTGCAAGCCTACCCGCAAGGTCAGCCATGAAGCAACGTCGGTTTGAGCGAGATTTCATCACAGCCATAAATTAACGACTAGCGGCCATCAGCATAACCCAAACTCATGGCTTACGTTGCCCAAAGTAAAAACCGATATACCAGAAGAGAAGGGAGGTAGCTGCTCCTCCGCAGAGCATTCCAAGCAATTCATCAGAGTTTCGGACTATCCCTGGAAAGTCACCATGTAAACCAATATATCCTAAGAATAGCCCTGCCAGAGTTAACCCCCAAGTGGTTGCTAAGCGCAAGGGTGACTTTCTAATAAAGGTAACGAGAGCTATCGCGCTCGCTGGAGGAATAAGCAATAAGAAGAAGGGTTCTCGATGAGATGAGTCTGAACCATGTGCTAATCCAGTCGCATACAAAGTTACCATGATGGCAATTACGCCAAACAGGGGCCAAGGTCTGTGATTCGCGCCAATTTTCTCCGCAAAAAATATGATTATCGCGCCTGGCGTAGCAATAATGAAAGCAGCAATGAAGGTGGTTAAAAATCCTAGATGCAACGGCCCATTGAAACTCGCTATTGCTGAGGGCGATAAGCACTGAAGACCTATGCCAAAGATCCAATATGGTAGACGCATTAATCTTGGTACTGGTTGATGCATCATCCAGATCTCCGATATTGGCTAACCCATGATGAGCTATAAAGTAGGGCTGGCATGAATAATAGACTCAACCCTGAAACTCCCGCACCACCTCAATTAACCCCACCAGATTGTTATTCAGTTCTTCAAGTTGCTCGGCGGGAATCCACCGTTCGGTGTGATGTGCGCCACCGACTTTCTGGATCGGATACTGCGCCATAAACGCCGCTTTTACCCGAAACTGGGTAACGGCTCCAAAACCGCTCTGCTTCACATTCCATTGTTCCGCGATTTCAGAGGCATAGCGCTCATTGGTAACCGGATAGAAGATCGGCTGCTCCGGCAGCCGTGGCGGCCAGCGGCTGAAGCCGTTCTGCCGGAGCAACGCTAACTCTCTGGGGCCAACCGGCCGGAACAAGGTCACCGTTTCTGCTTGTTTCATGGCGCTATTTCGTCCGTGGGGCAACACTGCGCATTATCAGAAACCGAACATTTCTGCTACCATGCGCGGCATTTCAGTACAGTCATAAAGGATGTTTACGATGTCACGCCCCTATAACTTTAGCGCGGGTCCGGCGATGTTGCCGGAAGCAGTTCTGGAACAGGCCAAGGCCGAGATGCTCGACTGGCATGGCTCCGGCATGTCAGTGATGGAAATGAGCCATCGCGGCAAGGAATACATCTCGATTGCCGAACAGGCCGAAGCCGATCTGCGCGAACTGCTCGCCATTCCGGCCAATTACAAAGTGCTGTTTTTGCAAGGCGGTGCGTCCAGCCAGTTTGCGATGGTGCCGATGAATCTGCTGCGCGGCAAGACCAGGGCCGATTACCTCAACACCGGGCAGTGGTCGAAAAAAGCCATTTCCGAAGCCAAGAAATACTGCCAGGTCAACGTGGTAGCCAGTTCCGAGTCGGCGAATTTCTCGACCGTTCCAGCGCGCGACACCTGGAAATGCGATCCAGAGGCTGCCTATTTGCACTACACGCCCAACGAGACCATCGGCGGCGTCGAGCTGCACACCATCCCGGACGTGAGCGTACCGCTGGCGGCGGATTTTTCCTCGACCCTGTTATCGCGGCCGCTGGATGTGAGCAAGTTCGGCGTGATCTACGCTGGTGCACAAAAGAATATCGGCCCCGCCGGACTGACTATTGTCATTATCCGCGAAGATCTAATGGGTCAGACTGTGGCCGGGACGCCGACCATGCTCGACTACGCGACGATGGCGAAAGAAAGCTCAATGTACAACACGCCGCCGACTTATGCCTGGTACATCGCCGGGCTGGTATTCCAGTGGTTGAAGGCCCAAGGCGGGTTGAAAGCGATGGGCGAGCGCAATAAAGCCAAAGCGGACTTGTTGTACAAGGCCATTGACGAATCCGGCTTTTACAAAAATCCGGTCGATCCGGCCTATCGCTCGTGGATGAACGTGCCGTTCATTCTGCCCGATGAAGCCTTGGATAAGCCCTTTTTGGCCGAAGCCAAAGCCGCTGGGCTGTTGACGCTCGCCGGGCATCGCTCGGTCGGCGGGATGCGCGCCAGCATTTACAACGCGGTGCCGCTGGAAGGCGTTAAAGCGCTGGTCGATTTCATGGCCGATTTCCAGAAGCGGCGCGGCTAAACGATTCCCCCACCTAAACAACCCCGGCTGCCTGGCAGTCGGGGCTTTCTTTTTTGGAAATGACGGATTGAACCCCGATGGCTAAATACAAAATCCTCACTCTCAATAACATCAGCGTGTGTGGTCTGGAGCGCCTGCCCCGCGACCGCTATGAAATCGCCTCGGAAATCCAGCATCCTGATGCGGTGCTGCTGCGCTCCTTTGCCATGCACGACTGGCCGGTGCCTGGGACATTGAAAGCGGTGGGTCGCGCCGGCGCGGGCGTCAACAACATCCCGGTGCCGCAGATGACCGCCAAGGGCATTTGCGTGTTCAACGCGCCCGGTGCGAATGCCAATGCCGTGAAAGAACTGGTCATTGCCGGAATGTTGCTGGCGGCGCGCAATATCTGTCCAGCCTGGGACTACACCCGCAAGTTGCAAGGCACCGACGCCGAACTGTCGAAACAGGTCGAAGCCGGTAAGAAAAATTTCGTCGGCATCGAACTGCCCGGCCGCACCCTGGGCGTGATCGGGCTGGGCGCGATTGGCGTGAAAGTCGCCAACGCCGCCCGCGCGCTGGGAATGCGGGTGATCGGTTACGATCCGCACATCACCGTCAGCAATGCCTGGCAGTTGTCTTCGCAAGTCGAGCAGGCAACCAGCGTCAACGAGATTGCCGCGCAAGCCGATTTCATGACCCTGCATGTGCCGCTGAATGACGCCACCCGCCAGATTATCAACGCTGCGCTACTAAAAAATGCCAAACCTGGTCTGATTTTGCTCAACTTCTCGCGCGAAGGCGTGGTGGACGAGGAAGCGCTGTTTGCAGCGCTGGAAGCAGGTAAGCTGAAATCTTACGTCTGCGATTTTCCGACCAATCGGCTGAAGGATCATCCGCGCGTGATCATGTTGCCGCATCTGGGCGCATCGACCGGCGAGGCCGAGGACAACTGCGCGATCATGGTGGCCGATCAGGTGCGTGATTATCTGGAAAGCGGCACGGTGCACAATTCGGTAAATTTCCCGGAAGTCGTGATGCCGCGCAACGGCGGCCCGCGCCTGGTTATCGTCAACGCCAACGTCCCGCACATGATCGAGCGGATTTCCAAGGCAATTTCAGGGGCGGGGGTCAATATTCAGGATATGCTCAACAAGTCACGCGGTGACATCGCCTGCACCCTGGTAGACACCGCCGCCGCCGTGCCGGATGCGGCCGTGGCGCAAATCGCTGAAACTGAAGGTGTGTTAAGCGTGCGGGTGATCTAACCAGCCGACGGTTTGTTCACCAGCAACGCTGCAAGAAGCCCACACAAAAATGCTCTCGCCGCTTTCCAAAAACGACGAGAGCGCAACACCAGTTGCAGTTCCAGATGCAGCACTTGCTCGACGTTTTGTGATTGGTGAGTGGTGGCGATCAGACCGGCGATTTCACCTAGTTTTAGAGCCTAACCCTTCCGGCTGCCCTATTTCCCTGGCTTCGGCCGATTAGTCCTCATCCAGCGCCTTGAAGCGTTGCGCCAGATCGTCGATCAGGGCGCGCACTGCCGGTAACAAGCCACGCCGTGAGGGATAGACCGCATGGATGATCTCCCGCCGGGGTGCCCAATCCGGCAGGAGTTGAACCAGCGTCCCTTGCGCCAGTTCGCTACGCACCAGCATGGTCGGCAGTTGCGCCAGACCCACCCCGGCCAGTGCGGCCGCCCGCAGGGCCACCATGTCGCCAGTGATCAAACGCGGCGTGTGATACAGCGTCGCCTGTGCCCCATTCGGCCCGAACAGGGTCCACTGATAATGCTGCTGCGGCGCGCTGTGGGCCAGGCTCGGCCATTGCGCCAGATCGGCCGGACTGTGCGGATGGCCCAAACGACCTACCAGCGCCGGACTGGCGACCAGTGCTTGACTGCGATCCGCCAGCACCCGCAACACCAGTTCGCTGTCGTCCAGTGGCGGCGGGCGGACCCGTAACGCCAGATCGATGCCCTCGCCAATCGGATCGACCCGCCGGTTAGTAGCATCCAGATACAAAGTGACGCGCGGGTGAGCGGCCAGAAACTCCGCCAGCATCGCGCTGACGTGGGCGTGCAACAGCGCCACCGGACAGGTCAGCCGCACGCTGCCACACGGTTCGGCGTGGGTGACGGCAATGGCTGTTTCCGCCGCTTCCGCTTCCACCAGCATCGCCTTGCAGTGCTCGTAGTAGGTCTGGCCGATCTCGCTCACGACAAAACGCCGGGTCGAACGCTGGATCAGCCGCACGCCGAGCCGTTCTTCCAATAGCGCAATCCGGCGGCTGAGTTTGGATTTTGGAATGCCGAGCGCGCGGCCCGCTGGGGCGAGACCGCCGTAATCGACCACCTGCACGTAGTAATAGAGATCGTTCAAATCCTGCATAGCCGGTCTCCGCGTTGTTGCGCTGAAGTCTGCTAAGGTGAATGATCGTTCTCATGATAGAACACTGAAGGCTAAATTTGCCGTCTACTGGATCGATTGTCCTGTTGATAAACTGCTTACCATCCAGTCCAGAGTGACTTAACCATCTTGGGAGAACGTGATGAAGCCAGTGAGCGGTATCTACAGCGCGCCGCGCCCGCATTGGGTCGGCGATGGTTTTCCGGTGCATTCCATGTTCGATTACAGCGGTCTCGGCAAATTGCTCAGCCCGTTTTTATTGCTGGACTACGCCGCGCCAACCCGGTTCGAGCCGAATACTGGTGCGCCGCGCGGTGTGGGCGAGCACCCGCATCGCGGTTTTGAGACCGTCACCATTGTTTACGATGGTGAAGTGGAGCACCGCGATTCCACCGGCCAGGGCGGCGTGATCGGCCCCGGCGATGTGCAATGGATGACGGCGGCGGGCGGTATTCTGCATCAGGAATTTCATTCCGCAGCGTATTCGCGGGCGGGTGGGCCGTTCGAGATGGTGCAGTTATGGGTCAACTTGCCCGCCAAGGATAAGATGAGCGCGCCCGGCTATCAGGCGATCATGAATGCGGACATTCCGGCGGTGGCGCTGGCAGATGGCGCGGGCACAGTGCGGGTCATCGCCGGTCAGTACGCTGGCCACACCGGCCCGGCGCACACCTTCACGCCGATGCAAGTGTGGGATGTCCGACTGAATGCGGGCAAGGGCACTGCGTTCGAGCTGCCCGACGGTTGGACCACGGCGCTGGTGGTGCTGCGCGGCAACGTGCGCGTGAATGGCGATACAGCAGCGCGTGAGGCGCAACTGGTGGTGCTGGAGCGAGCGGGCGCTGCGGTGCTGGTCGAGGCCGACACCGACGCCAAGCTGTTATTGCTGGCGGGTGAGCCGATTGCTGAACCCATCGTCGGCTACGGCCCGTTCGTGATGAACAGCCAGGCGGAGATTTCGCAGGCAATGCAGGATTTCCGCAGCGGCCGCTTCGGGCGGATTGCTCGGTAGTGTTCAGGCGGTCGGTTGACTGGCTTGCAAACCCCGTCAGTAGCCGACCGCCAGTCCACCCGGTCGGCGCGTATCGGAAAAGCCATACAGTCCATCCGGGGTGCGGACGATGCTTTGGGTATCGCCCATCGCGTCTTTCACCACCACCTTATGGCCCCACGTCCGCAGCAATTGCACCGTGTCCGGGCTGAAGCCTTCCTCAAGCCGTAATTCGTCCGGTAGCCATTGGTGATGCAGGCGGGGGGAAAGCGTGGCCTCGGCAATGTTCATCTGATGATCGATGACGTTCGACACCGTTTGCAGCACGGTGGTAATGATGCGACTGCCGCCCGGACTGCCAGTAACCAGCACCGGTTGCCCGTCTTTGAGGACGATGGTCGGACTCATCGAACTGAGTGGACGCTTGCCCGGCCCCACGGCATTAGCATCGCCGCCGATCAGGCCGTAGGCGTTGGGCGTACCCGGTTTGGCGGCGAAATCATCCATCTCGTTATTCAACAGAATGCCCGTACCCGCTGCGACGATGCCGGAACCGTAGCCGAAATTCAGCGTGTAGGTTACGGCCACCGCGTTACCATCGCGGTCGATCACCGAATAATGAGTGGTTTGGTCGCTTTCGTGGCGTTGCGGCTGACCGGGCTTAATCTCGGCGGCCGGTCGGGCGCGGTTCAAATCGATACGCGCCACCAGTTCCCTGGCATAGGCTTTAGCGGTCAAACCGGCGACCGGCACTTTAACGAAATCAGGATCGCCCAGATATTCACTGCGGTCGGCGTAGGCCAGTTTCATCGCTTCGGCCAGGCGGTGGACGGTAGCGGCACTGTTGGCCCCCAACTCGGCCAGCGGCCAGCTTTCCAGCATGTTGAGCAATTGTACCAGATGGACACCGCCGGAACTGGGCGGCGGCATGGAGACAATATCGTAGCCTCGATAGTTACCCCGTACCGGTTCGCGTATCACGGCCCGATAATTTTTCAGATCATCTAAGGTGATCAGGCCGTTATGCGCTTTCATATCGGCCACTAGCCGCTGGGCAATGTCGCCCTGGTAAAATGCGGGCGGGCCTTGTTCGGCGATCAGTTTGAGGGTGGCCGCCAGGTCAGTTTGGATGAGCGTTTCACCGACCGGGTAAGCGGCGCCATCGGCCTTGAAGAAGATGCGCATACTGGCGGGCCAGGGGGCCATTTGCTTACGGGCTTCCTGGAGGGATTGCGCCAATTCCGGGCTGACGATCAGGCCCTGTTCCGCCAGTCGGATGGCGGGCATTAGCAGATTCGGCCAGGGCAAACGACCGTAGCGGCCGTGGGCGATAGCCAGTCCGGCGACCGTGCCCGGCACTCCAGCCGCCTGGTGACTATGGCGGATGCGGCTTTCATCGACCTCGCCTTTGTCGTTCAGATAAAAGTTTCGGCTGATAGCGGCAGGGGCCATTTCCCGGAAATCGATGGCTGCCGTGCGTTTTTCGATGTTGTCGTAAACCAGCATAAAGCCACCGCCGCCTAAATTACCGGCCTGCGGCAGCGTGACCGCCAGGGCAAAGCCGACCGCGACCGCCGCATCCACCGCGTTACCCCCCTGTTGCAAAATCATCGCGCCAACCTGACTGGCCAGCGCTTCCTGGCTGACCACCATAGCGTGGCGAGCCATGACCGGATGGATGCGGTCGAGCAGATTGTGGGCGAGGTCGGCCCAGCCGCTATGGGGCGACAGGGCGCAGAACAGGCTCAACACGCTCAAGACGAGCCAGCGGCGCGATAGCTGAATAAAGGGCATGTTGACCTCCAACCGAGTAGGGGCGGCGATGTGTACGGCCTACAGGTACTGGCGCGAAATCGCTACCGTCGATGAGCGACGCCTTGTCACAGATCTTGTATAGCTCGGTTTTCCCCGCTCAGCAAGGCGGCTATGGATGAGAAGAAATCTACGACGAACCACTGGATTCGCAGTCCAACTAAGCCAGAATCAAGGGATACAGGCTCAGCTTGCCCCAATATCCAGACGTATCCACCCCTCATTAAGGAACGCCCACCATGAGTAACCCGACCGTTCGCACCTCGCTGGAAACTACCGCCCGCTATCGAGTGAATCTGACCGATGGCACCCATCAATGGCAGGCCGACGAGCCGCCCGCGCTGGGTGGCAACGACACCGGCCCCACGCCGCATCACTTATTGTTGTCGGCGCTCGGTGCGTGTACCTCCATCACCGTGGCGATGTACGCCCAACGCAAGCAACTGAAACTTGAAGGAATCGACGTGGAATTGCGTGTGGCGGAAGAAAAATTATCACCGGCACCGGCACGGACGCGCATCACGCGGAACATTCAACTGCAAGGTGATTTAAGCGCTGCCGAACGCCAGCGATTGCTGGAAATCGCCAATCTCTGCCCGATTCATAAGATTCTGAGCGGTGAAATCAGCATCGACAGTCAATTGGTCGATGCGCTGTCAGATTGACCAGCGGGGAGGCTCTTCATGGTTAACGACCTGCATTTTCCCGCGTCCTTTTCGGGCGATGGCGGTTCCGGCGCTGCGGGACGCAACATCCAGCGGATTGCGCCACGCACCGCTGAAATCGGCGGCGGTATTACGGTCGCGCGGCTGTTACCGTCGCGGCAGCGGCGCACCATCGGCGCATGGTGTTTTTTGGATCACGCGGGGCCTGCCATGTTTGCGCCCGGCGGTGGGCTGCGGGTGGGGTCGCATCCCCACACCTGCCTGCAAACCTTTACCTGGATGCTGGAAGGCGAAGTGCTGCATCGGGATAGCCTGGGTAATGCACAGATGATCCGGCCCGGCCAGGTGAATCTGATGACCGCTGGCCACGGCATCGCTCACACCGAGGAATCGCCTGCGACTGAAACGCGTGCCCATGCCGCGCAACTGTGGATTGCGTTGCCTGCTGGCAGTACCGACATCGCTCCGGCGTTCGATCACTACCCGACGTTGCCGCGCTGGCAAGAAAGCGGCTGTGAGTTCACCCTGTTGGCTGGTACTCACGGTGGACGCACCGCCCCCGCTCGAATCTATTCGCCGCTGATCGGCATGGACTTGTTCGCCGCACAAGGCGCTGACTTGATGCTGCCGCTCGATCCGACATTCGAGTACGGCGTATTGCTCTTGGAAGGAACGGCTGAAGTGGAAGGTCTGGCGTTAGCCGCCAACGAGCTGGCCTATCTGGCCTCTGGCTACAGCACGTTACAGCTAACGCTCAGCGTTGGGACACGGGCGCTACTGATCGGTGGCCAGCCTTTCGCGGATGAAATCACCCTGTGGTGGAATTTTGTCGGCCGCGATAAAGCCTACATCACCCAGGCGCAACGCGATTGGGAAGCCCACAGCCCGCGTTTTGGTGAGGTGAGGGGCTTTGCTGGCCCGCGCCTGGCAGCACCGGAACTACCCTGGACAGCTGATTGATGTGGGTGATTGCAAGCAGATTGATTGAACGGGTCAATCTGCTGGTGGATTTATGGGCAAACACTGTTGAGCTATCCGCGCCAGCGCTGCATCAGTACGCTCAAGAGATCCATGAGATCGCTGGCGACTACAATCACCCAGATGGCCATGATCACGGCGACAGCAGCAGCGGCAATGTCCTTGACTGCGCGAATCTTCTCGTTCTGATTGGGTTCTACGAAATCGCACAGGGCTTCAATCGCGCTGTTAAACATCTCTGCCATCAATACCAGGCCCGTCGCCAGCAGCAGCATCTGCACATCAATCCAACGCTGAAAGATGATGGCCAAGACCATGACGATAGCGGAGACCACCAATTTGTACTCGACGCTGAAATCATACTGAACCGCAAACCGCAGTCCCGACAAGATGACTTTGAGCTTGCGCCAGGGGTTATAGCCTGCTTCACCCGTACCCAAAAATTTATTTCGCATGGTGGTTTCCCGGTAGCTTGCACAAACAGAATCAGAGCATTCGCTGGGCCAAGGCAATCCAGATCCCAGACAGCACCACTCCCGCCAACACATCCGACGGGTAATGAACCTGTAGGTAAATGCGCGAAGCCCCTACCAAAAGGATTAATGCCCCGGCGAGCACGGCGGCGACAGCCCATCCCTGGGGCCAAATCCGGCGGATGATGAACAGCGCGCAGAGCGCAAAGGCAGCGATTTGCATCGTGTGGGCGCTCGGAAATGAGCTGTCCCAGGGTAAAGGCACCAGCCGTTCCCCCAGCGCGGGCCTTGGGCGGGCAAAAATCAACTTCATCAGATGAACAAGAAGCGTCGCACCGCCCAGCCCGACCACGAGTAACTCTGCTTCCCAGCGTTTCTGGAAATGCCACAACCAGGCGCTGCTGAAAAGCGTCAATGGAATCAGGATATACAATGACCCTAACCAGGTCACAGCGCGAAAGAAATTGTCTAAAGCATCCGAGCGATGCGCTGCTGCAAACAGAAGAATATCGTTATCCCAAGACATGAGATGACCTGATTGATTAAGAGTCGCGCTGCTCCCTGCCAAGCGCTCAGACGGCTGTTTGGCAGGCTAGTGACCAAAGTGCAGCGGGGTTGTAGCGGCTCTTAGCGCGAACGAGCCGTGGGTTTTCGTTGCCAGGCTAGCACCACGCCTGCGATAAACGCCAGGATCATGGTTCCGGTGGGTGTGGGTAGCACGCGAGGCAGCGGGGTCTTAGTAGCACGCCCGCGATTGGGGGCCGCCGCCGCTACAACGGTTTCCTGGCTGGGCATTCCTTGCTGCGTGCGTTCGCCTTCGGTCACCCGCACCGCGTTCTTAGTCGGCTTGATGTCGGCACCGTAAGCCTGGGCATAGACTTGGGTAAACTCCGCGCCCAAAAACAGGATTTGGCTGGAGTAATAAACCCAGATCAGTAAAGCGACCAGTGAACCCGCCGCACCATAGGATGATTCGGTGGCGGTATGACCCAGATACCAGCTAATCAGGAATCGGCCCAGTGAGAACAAGGCAGCCGTGACAACAGCGCCGATCCAGACATCGCGCCAACGGATCTTGGCATCTGGCAATACTTTGAAAATCAAGGTGAATAGCAGGCTGGTGACGCCAAAGGACACCACAAAGCTGATCCCGCGCCACATCAGCGTTTGGCCGTAGGCCTCACCTGCGACCAATTTGCCGGTCGCTGCCAGTGCAGTGCTAATCAGCAGAGAAACCAGTAAGAGAAAGCCGGTGCCGAGCACCATCGCAAAAGAGAAGAAGCGATCCTTAAGCATTCCCCAGATACCCCGGCCGGGTTTGGGTTGTACTTCCCAAATGGTATTGAGCGCGTCTTGCAACTGGCCAAATAAGCCACCCGCCGCTATCAGCAGGGTGATGACGCCGATGATGGTGGCAATAGTGCCGGTAGTCGGTTGCCGCGCACCTTCGATCATCGCTTCAATAGCTTGGCGGCCGCTAGAGCCGATCAAACCCCCTAATTGCTCCAAAATGCTGGTTCGGACCTGCGCTTCATCGAAAAATAAAGCGGCAATCGCAATGGCGATAATGAGCAGCGGTGCCAGCGCGAAAATGGTGTAGTAAGACAGCGCAGCAGCCAGGCGCGGGGCGCGGTCTTCGTCCCAGGAGATGAACGTATCTTTCACTAAACCCCACATCGAAGGATTTTTCATCGTTGAGTTACCGGTTGGTTGCATTGGGTTTACGTTGCCAAGCGAACACGATGCCGAATAGAAACGCTAACACCACACCGCCGACCGAGGTGGGGGAGACCGCTGCCCGCAATCGGTCAGCGACTTTGATGGGGATTGGTGCTGAGAGGACTGGCTTTGCGGTCGTGGCGGTGTTGACTTCGGATTCACGCGGGATTCCCTGTTGGGCACGTTGCTCTTTCGTGAGTCGAATCGCATTAGCCGCCGGTTCGATGCGGACACCGTGAGCCTTGGCGTAGATTTTGGTGAATTCCGCGCCCAAAAACAGGATTTGGCTGGAGTAATAAACCCAGATCAGTAAAGCGACCAGTGAACCCGCCGCACCATAGGATGATTCGGTGGCGGTATGACCCAGATACCAGCCTATCAAAAAGCGGCCGAGCGTGAATAAAGCTGCCGTGGCCGCCGCGCCGATCCAGACATCGTGCCAGCGGACTTTGGCATCCGGCAACACTTTAAAAATCACCGCGAACAGCAGCGTACTGATGCCGAAAGAAACGCTCAGATTAACGGCTTGCCACAGGAGCGCCTGACTGGCCGCATCACCGCCCAGCAGTTTTCCGGCGGCTGATAGCACGGTGCTGATAATGAGAGACGCCAGCAGCAGACCGCCGGTTGCGATCACCATGCCAAACGACAGAAAACGATCCTTAACGATGCCCCAGAGGCCCCGCCCCGGTTTCGGTTGCACCCCCCAGATGGTATTGAGCGCATCTTGCAACTGGTTGAACAAGCCGCCCGCCGCCACCAACAGGGTCACAACGCCAATCACCGTGGCGATCAGGCCGGTGGTGGGTTGCCGCGCGCCTTCGATCATCGCTTCGATGGCCTGACGGCCGTTCTGACCGATCATATTGCCCACTTCGTTCAACATGTTCTGGCGGACTTGCGTCTCGTCGAAAAACATCGCTGCGACCGCGATGGCGATAATTAACAGTGGCGCGAGCGCAAAGATGGTGTAGTAGGCCAACGCAGCGGCCAGGCGTGGCGCGCGGTCTTCGTCCCAGGATTTGAAGGTTTCTTTCAGCAAATCCCATAGCGCTTTCTTGTTCATGATTGCCCTCGGCGTGATTGCTGAAAATGGAGATGGATCAGAGGTTAGGGCCGCTTGCGGCGGTTGGCCGCCGGTGGGCTGCGGTGGTCCGCGCTGATGGCCGGCGGATTTTTGGGCGGCAAGCCGGTATGTTGGGTCAAAAAATGTTGTACTCCATGCTTGCGGCCTGCCCGCGTTCCCTCGCCGCCGCTCGCGCCCGTGCCCGCCGGTTGCCAGGTCGGAATCAAATGCCGCTTGCCATTACCGATCAGCTCGGCCCGACCCATCCGCTTCAGCGCATCCCGCAACAGTGGCCAGTTTTCCGCATCGTGATAACGGAGAAAGGCTTTATGTAGCCGTCGCTGCTTGAGACCCTTAGCCGAGACGACCAGTTCACCCCGATCCCGATGAATGCCTTTCAGCGGGTTGCGGCCACTGTGATACATCGCGGTGGCCAGTGCCATCGGGCTGGGCAGAAACGCCTGCACCTGATCGGCGCGGAAGCCGTTATGCTTGAGCCAGAGCGCCAGATTCAGCATGTCCTCATCCGTGGTGCCGGGATGAGCGGCGATAAAGTAGGGGATCAGATACTGTTCTTTACCGGCTTCCTGGGAGAATTTCTCAAACAGTGCCCTGAATTGATCGTAAGCACCGAGGCCCGGTTTCATCATCTTGTTCAGCGGGCCGGTTTCGGTATGCTCCGGCGCGATCTTGAGGTAGCCGCCGACGTGATGGGTGACCAGTTCACGCACGTAGGCCGGATCACGGATGGCGAGATCGTAGCGCAGCCCGGAGGCAATCAGGATTTTCTTGATGCCCGGCAGTTCGCGAGCCTTGCGATACAGGCCGGTCAGGGATGAATGATCGGTGTTGAGATTCGGGCAGATGTCGGGATAGACACAGGACAACTTGCGGCAGACTTTCTCGATCTCTGGCGATTTGCAGGCCAGCCGGTACATATTGGCGGTCGGCCCACCGAGATCGGAAATCACCCCGGTAAAGCCAGGCGTGCGGTCGCGGATGTCCTCGATTTCGCGCAGGATCGAGCGTTCGGAACGGGATTGGATAATGCGGCCTTCGTGTTCGGTGATGGAGCAGAAGGTGCAACCGCCGAAGCAACCGCGCATGATGTTGACCGAAAACCGGATCATCTCGTAAGCGGGAATCCGGGCGTCGCCGTAGCTCGGATGCGGGACGCGGGCGTAGGGCAGATCGAACACGGCATCGAGTTCCGGCGTGGTCAGCGGAATCGGTGGCGGATTCAGCCAGACATCGCGGTCACCGTGGCGCTGAATCAAAGCGCGGGCATTGCCGGGATTGGTTTCCAGATGCAGCAGCCGCGAGGCGTGGGCGTACAGCACCGGATCGTCCCGCACCTGCTCGTAAGCGGGTAGACGGATGGCGGTTCTGGCGCGGTCGAATGCCCTCACCCCCAACCCCTCTCCCGGAGGGAGAGGGGCTTCTGCTCCTCTCGCTCTTTGAGAGGGGGGCTGGGGGAGAGGGGCTTCTGCTCCCCTCGCCCCCTGGGAGAGGGGTCGGGGGTGAGGGTTGTTTATGGCATACGGATCGGGATGCGCGTCTACCACGCCGGGTCGATCCACCTCGGTCGAATCAATCTCCAGCCAATCGGCCGGTAACTCCTTGCTGATGCAAGCAGTGCCGCGCACATCGCGGATGGTTTTTGGCGCTTCACCAGCGGCGATCCGATGGGCGATTTCAACGATGGCGCGTTCGGCGTTGCCATACAGCAGCAGATCGGCTTTGGCATCCAGCAGAATCGAACGGCGCACCTTATCCGACCAGTAGTCGTAATGAGCGATCCGGCGCAACGAGGCTTCAATGCCGCCGATGATGATCGGCGCATCGGGATAGGCTTCGCGGCAGCGCTGGCTGTACACGATCACCGCCCGGTCGGGCCGCTGGCCGCCTTCGTCGTTCGGCGTATAGGCGTCGTTGTGGCGCAGCCGCCGGTCGGACGTATAGCGGTTGACCATCGAATCCATATTGCCCGCCGTGACGCCGAAAAATAGATTCGGTCGCCCTAGCACCTGAAACGGCTCGGCGGAATTCCAATCCGGCTGGGCAATGATCCCGATCCGAAAGCCTTGTGCTTCCAGTAAGCGGCCAATGATGGCCATGCCGAAGCTGGGATGATCGACATAGGCGTCACCGGTCACCAGAATAATGTCGCAAGAATCCCAGCCGAGCGTGTCCATCTCGGTACGCGACAGCGGCAGAAAGGGCGCGGTGCCGAAGCGGGCGGCCCAATAGAGGCGGCGGGAGAACAAGGGGATAGGAATTTTCACGAATGGCTAGGCGCTGTGCAGTCCAAGGAAGCAAGGCCAATTAAACAACGCCGGGACAGAATAGTGAACAAATGCTACTTGAACAGAGCCTTCCGTGGCTCTTAGTACAGACGATGAAGCAGGGGTCTTTAAAATTTATACCCAAACGCAAGGCCCAACATCTCTTAAACCACCAAGAGTGTTATCAATACAACGACATCCTTCTGATGTCGCTGTAGGTCTCCCCCCGTTGGGACAGGTCCAACGTGAGGGATATATAGCGGCCTGGGCTGTGCTTCGACCAGTTTTAAGAGCTTGCACATCGCGAATAACGCCTGTCGATAATTTTGGTAAATGACGCATATTGTATCGCCTCCTCTGCTGTTGCTCAGTGATGAAGAGCTTACAAAAAATTTGGGAAAATTGTAACTTCTGCTACCGTAAAGACCAGGTTCGGACTTTGCCAACCATAACTGGCACTATATCACTGACGTCCGTCGTGAATAAATAGACTCTTTTAGCCTGCTCAAATATTTTGCAGGGATTAAAAAAGCTCAACTTTACGTCCCAGCAATCTGATTCCGGCCGACAGATTGGGCTACGTTCTACACTGATGGTATCAAGCTCCATTCCCTTTCGCAGGGCATCCTCAAAAATATCGGCAGCCAATAGCGCATTGGTGGCCGCATAGTTGATAGCACGGTCCTGAGGGCTAACTCCCAGATTGCGGAGTTCTTCATAAACGCGAATCAGGAAATTTTCAATATGATCTTTGGATTGATCTTCCGTGTCTTTCTCTTTACAAACAGCAGCAGCTAACTCTTTAGTATTCCAGCTATACATGCCACGCAGGCTAGGGCAAATAATTGGAACCACTTGGCCAGTAAATAATTTCACACTTCCAGCCAGAGAACCCGGAATCGAAATTCGCTCGACCTCACCTTTAGTTTGTTCCTCAAGAAATTCTCGGAGTCGTTGATAAACCCGGTCCGCAAACGCCCCGGTAGCCTGGATGGCATAAATAGGCGTGGTGTCCAGATTCAATGTCCAATAAATCGCTGCGGCATCCCAGGGATTTTCTGCGAGATAGGCCAATAACTGCTCTGGGTGGTAAGGGTCATTGGCATTGGAGGCCATATGCTGTTTGATGGAGTCGCGGCGAGCTTCCGTTCCAAAATCATAATTTAATTTTCCTAAAGCAAAGACTACTTGGTTTTGGGAAGCCTTTCCGCAACTGCATCCGCAACTGCATCCACAACTGCATCCACAACGGCTACTGTCGCACCCACAACTACTTGGCTGACTGGTGCTAGGATTCACCATGTTCTGATAGCTAGCTCGATTGTTCTGATCAGGCGCAGCAAAGACGGTATCGATCTTGGCTGCACTATTATCCTGTGGCTGTTCTTGGCAGTTTTCTGGAATCTGTTTTCTAGTCGCTTCATTCGGATTAGACATGGAATTTATCCCTTTTATGATAAGAGAAGTGGCACCCTTGATATTAAGCCGCCCAGCCAGTAGGCGGCGGCAATCGTATACAGGTTCAGCGTCACAGCCAATGGCGCTATTGATGAGTGCTGAACGTATCGCCTGAAGGTCAGGCTTTTTCCGATATTTTAGTTGCAGGCTTAAGAGAAGCGCAGCAACACCTGAGACTATGGGCGTGGCGTAGCTGGTGCCTGTGTGGGCAGAAAGGCCACCGCTGGGATTGGCACCTAGAATATTTTCGCCTGGGGCCAGAATGCCATGCGTCCGGTAGCCCGGACTCCAATTGCTGAAATCCAGCGGCAGGCCTTGGAAATTCATCGCGCCCACCGCCAATACGGATGGCAAGGCACCGGGGATATGAAGGCACTCGCAACCGTCATTACCTGTTGCAGCCACGATCAGAATACCTTGCTTAAAACTGGCTTGGACTACTTTGGCCAGGAGAGGATGGGCAGTGCCAGATGGCGTGAATTCACCCCCACTGATATTAATAATCTGCGCCCCTTGCTGAATGGCCTGGCTAATGGCGCGGGCCAGATTCAGTTGGGAGCAAGCCGTTAGGGAGCGGCCATCATTCCCATCAGAAAAGATGGGTACGATTAAAGCTCGGCAGTGCGGCGCAATGCCTTTAATTGGGCCAGTATGCTGGCCAAAAATAATGCTGGTAATGTGAGTGCCATGTTGTAGCGCTGGGCCTTCACGTTTAGTTTCTGATGCCAGTGTCTTGATTTGAGTAAGGTTGGCATCTACCAAACTAGGATGTAATGGGTTGATTGGGCCATCAAGTATGGCAACACAAACACACGGATCACCAAGCGTTTCAGCCCAAAGCGCTTTAAGTCCAGAGAGGGTTTGGAGATCCATATCTCTTAAAAATTCAATTTAATCCGCGAAAGGATAGTTCGATCCGGTATAAATCTTGGATTTTCTAGATTTTGGTATGAGTTTCTAAAACTCATATCCTGAAATTGAAATTCCTGGTCGAATAAATTCGATACCTCTAAGCTAAATGAGCCTTGTTGTTTTGGTAAACGAAAACCAACGGCTGCATTCACTACAACGAAATCATTATGATCAGTCTTTGACTGGAGATCTCTTAAATCAAAATCAATACCCGTAAATTGTTGCCAAACATACGTGGTACCAAGCTCTGCAAAAAATCCCGATGGTCTAAAGTATCGGACAGTGAGTGGTACACTTAGCGTTTCAATATGGGTCAGGTTGGCTTTAGCATCATATTTTTCAATTTCAACCTGATTCTGTATCGCCCAATACGGATGCGGCATCCAATAGAGATAAGCTAATAGTTTTTGCTCTTGCTCCGCTTGGTAAGTTATATGACCGAGGTAGTTCGGAAAAGGCACATCAAGATCACGATAGCTGCCTTGAATTCCACCATAAAGGCTGTTATTAAATTGTGCATCCAATCCAATAGCATATATTTTAGCTTTAGTGCCATTTAGATCGTCGTAGAATTGATCAAAACCTGCAATTTGAGTGGGTTCAATGGTTTGTTCAACAACAAGCGCCCGTTTCAAAGTACTAAAAGCCGCAAGCCTGAATTGAAGGTTATCAGCGATATTCCAGCGAAAACCCAGTTTTGGATTCAGCTGATCCTGATGAATATCTTCTATTTCATCATGGAGGTGATCATGGCTAAGACCGACCGTCCAGATTATATCCTTTAGCAGAGCAATATTGGCATAACCATAAACAGTCGTGTGTTCTGCCTGTTGAGAATTTTGTAGATAACTGGCTTCGCGTGCCGTCTTAGCTAAGCCACCCCCAGCGATGATATTGTAGGCAAGCTCGCGGAATAAATATTGACCTTCCAGTTGGTCGGACTCCGTTTCCGAAAGTTTATCAGGAGACGATTTTCTGTCCTCTCGGTCAGCATGGATGAATGAGACGATAACATTTGATTGGGGCGAAGGGGTATAGCGAGTACCTAGCCGAGCCGTATCTTGGCGTATTTTTAGTCGCTCCTGAGTAGATGGTGCTGCCGAAAAATAAAGACTTAAGTCGCCCTGGTCGGTCTCTCTTCGCCTTAATTCAGCTTGTAGATTGAAATTTGGGGTAACGGCAACTTGGGTAAAGAGATTATAAAGATCATGCTGAAAATCATTGTTTTCTCGGAATCCATTAGTTTGATAATGAAAATGGCCCAAGCTATAGGAGAATTGATTATAAAGACCACTTAGAATTGCCTCATCGCTTAGGGTATCGTGATTGCCGACAAGGCCTGATAAAGCCAGGTTGGAGTGATTACGTAAAAAAAGTGAATTGTATTCGTATAATGAGGGAGTCACTGGGCCTAGAGTTGTTAAAATCCCTAATTTGGTTTCAGCAAGCTGTGGCTGTACAGGGGCAATGTTAATAGGTTGCAGTAATTGGGCTTGGAGCAATTCGCTCGCCCGCGCGATCTCATGCCGGGGTAAGGTGGAATAGGAATCGGCTAAGAGCCGATGCGCGGAGTAGTTGGTCGGATCGTTGGTGAGAGATTTGCGGGCTTCGTACAAGCTGAGTTGCTCGAAACCAACCTCATTATAAATTCTGCCTAAAGCGGTGCCTCGCGTAGCGAGGTCTTCATCGAGTAATAATTGCGAGCGATAGACAGCGCGATTGTCATTAAGATCGATAGACTGTTGGAGTTGGTGGATCGACTCAATGGGCTGATAATAACTTTGGAGGCGAAGGGCGTCGTAGAAATGGGGCGTAGGGTCATGGGGATCAAGCTGTTTGGCTTTAGCAAGATGCTTTTGGGTGGCGCGGTCATCCTTGAGTTCATAAAAAGCTTTGCCGAGATAACTGCTGTAAAGGGAAACCTTGGGTTCCAGCAGGGTGGCTTTAAGGATTTCTTGCGTGGCAGCCTCAGTCTGGTTCTGGCGAAAGAGGGCGATTCCAAGACCTAGATGGGGTTCGCCGAGTGTCGAATCTTGCGCAATGGCTTCTTGAAAAGACTGAATAGCCTCTTGGATACGGCCTTGAGCCAATTGTAAGAAACCCCAGGTCGAGTGGACTATCGGGTCTCCAGGCCGAAATTGATAGGCTTGTTGAGCGAGCTGAGTGGCCTGCCTGATGTCTCCCATACCGAAGAGTAAGCGGCTTTCCTGAATCAATGCTTGCGGATTTTCAGGATCAAGCGCCACGGCTTTTTGGGCGGCCGCCAATGCAGCATTCAGGTTAAATTCTGCTTGTTTGACCAGGCTTAAATTAAGATAAGCCGTCGGTGAGGAGGGATTGACCGCCACCGCTCGCTCGGCGGCCTCCAGTGCCCGTTCCTTTTGGTTTTGAACCAGATAGATGTTGGAGCGTAGGCTATGCGCGAGTGCGGAGCGAGGGTCGCGCGTTAGGGCTTGGTCCAGTGCTCGATGCGCCTCGTCAACGCGGCCACGAATGAGGGCGTTAAGGGCCGCTTGTACCCAAGGCAAAGAGGCTTGCGGGAATTGCCTTTGGGTTTCGGCAATCACTTGATCAGCCTGGGTGAATCGATTGAGCTGATACAGGCTGTTGGCCGTACCGACTGCACTCATTAAGGTCGGCGGGCGTACTTGCTGAAAGGCGGCCAACGCCGCATCCACTGCGCCTGCTTCGAGCAAGGTCCAGCCTAGCCCGGTTCGTGCATGCGGATGATCGGGATCATGCTGGAGTGCTTGCGCAAACAGTTGCCGGGCTTCCTGGCGATTACCGCTGTTAAAGCGTGTTTCGGCTTGGCTGATTAATTGCTCAACTGTTGCTTGGCTAGCAGCAATTGGGCGCTTTTGTGATCGGCCATTGGGGTGGGGCAATGCCTGGCCCGCTAGCAGATAATCTCGATAACTGACAGTGCCCGGATAGTAGAGAGACCACTGTGCCGCGTCGATTGGGTTAAGCAATACCGTCTTGCGCGGGGCTTCCCCCAATCGGACAGTCGCCTGTTCATTCGCCTCCACCAGCACGCTGCCTTGAGCGTTATGAAAGTCGATTAAGCCGTCAAACACTGCCAAACGCGCGCTATGATCGGGCTTGACGGCAAGGTTGAACTCGGTTCCTCGAATAGTGGCCACGACCGAGATAGTCTGAAGCTCTAGCGGTATGCCATTGCTACGGACCCAGATTTCGCCTTGCGGTACGCGCAAAATATTAAGCGTGGGTGCGTTTGCGGTGGGCGCCAAGCCTTCTTGTGAAACGATATGCTTTAGCTCCAATTGGCTGTTGGCATTGATCTTAAGCTGAGCGCCATTGACAAGCTGTAGCGCGATGCGGCTACCTTCGCCTGTTTTAATGGCTTCGCCGGCTGCCACTTTTTCACCCGTTGCCACGGGTTGCCAGCGCCCTTGCCGCAGGACCTCGACCGTGCCAAGCGCACTGACGATCTCTCCTACGTCTTCGGCAAGCGCGAGACGAAGCGAACCCAGTACAACGAACAGCAGGAGGGTGTACCAAGTCAATCGTCGAAAAGATGGCGAACTTATCACTGGCAAGCCCTGTAGGTGTCGCTTTAAGGCGACTATAGTTTTCGTGTGCCCAAACATCCCTTAAATTAGCCCATTATGAGAGCCTGTCCAATAGATCACGATCTATTTCAGCTTCAAAGGGCCTGGCTTCAATACGGTTGTGCTGAAAGGCGCTAGATCCAACACCACGGAAAATGCGAAGCCGTGGCTGGCAATCTCATCGTAATGAATCTGCTTTTTAAGTGGTGTTTTGCTATTGCCGCCGTACTCGCTGGCATCACTATTCAGCAACTCCCGATAAGCCACCGGATACGGTACGCCCATGCGATAGCTCGGATAATGCTGGTCGGAGAAGTTCAGCACGAACAGCAAAGACTCGCGCGGGTCGCGCGCCTTGCGCACGAAGCCAACCACGCTGGTCTCAGCGCCACTGGCATCAAGCCACTCAAACCCCGCTCCGCGAAAATCCACCTGATACAAAGCCGGCTCACGCGCGTAAAGCTGGTTGAGTGCAGCCACGAACTGTTGCAGACCTTGATGCCCGGCCTCCTGTGATTGTGCCCAATCCAGTTCGCCGTCGTGGTTCCACTCCGTCGGCTGACCGAATTCTCCACCCATGAACAGCAATTTTTTGCCGGGCTGGCCGTACATGAAGGCGTACAGCAGCCTAAGATTCGCCAGTTGCTGGGCCTCGTCACCCGGCATCTTGCCGAGCAGTGACTTTTTCAGGTGCACCACTTCGTCGTGCGACAGCGACAGGATGAAGTTTTCGTTAAAGGCGTAGGTCAGGCCGAAGGTCAGCTTATGGTGATGGTAGCGGCGGTTGGCCGGCCTCTCTTTCATGTAGGACAGTACATCGTGCATCCAACCCATATTCCATTTGAAACCGAAACCCAAACCACCGATGTCGGTGGGCCGGGATACGTTCGGCCAGGCGGTGGATTCCTCGGCAATCATCATCACGCCGGGGAAGCGAGCGTGCATGACCGCGTTGGTGTGTCGGAGAAACTCGATGGCTTCGAGATTTTCATTGCCGCCATACTGGTTGGGAATCCAATCTTTCTTGGAATAATCCAGATACAGCATCGATGCGACCGCATCCACGCGCAGCCCATCGAAATGAAATGTTTCCAGCCAGTAAATGGCATTAGCGATTAGGAAATTTTCTACCTCGTGGCGGCCGTAGTTGAAAATCAGCGTGCCCCAGTCGGGATGCTCGCCTTGCCGTGGATCAGCGTGCTCGTAGACGCAGGTTCCATCAAACCAGGCCATCGCGTGTGCATCCTTGGGAAAATGCGCCGGCACCCAATCGAGGATCACACCGATACCGTTTTGGTGGCAACGGTCGATCAGTTCCATTAGCTCTTCCGGCCGACCGTAGCGGGCGGTCGGTGCATAAAAATTGGAAATCTGATAGCCCCAGGATGGCCCATAGGGATGTTCGGCCAACGGTAAAAATTCGATATGGGTGAAACCCATTTTCAGGACATAGGGGATCAGTTGATCAGCCAGTTCGCGATAGGACAAAAACTCGCCATCCGCCTGACGCCGCCATGATCCGGCGTGGACTTCGTAAATCGCCAGCGGTCGTTCCCAGATATTGTCGCTCGCTCGTTTGGCCAGCCAGTCATCGTCGCGCCATAGATGCTTGCCGGCACGGTCGTAGACCACGCTGGCCGTGCCCGGCGGCACCTCCGTATAAAATGCGTAAGGGTCGGTTTTCAGGAATACCGGACCCGTGCGCGGCAGAATCTCGAATTTGTACAGCTCGCCCTCCGTCAAGCCGGGTACGAACAGCTCCCAAATCCCTGAGCCGGGCCGCAAGCGCATCGGATGGCGGCGGCCGTCCCAGCCATTAAATGCCCCGGTCAGGCTGACTCGCTGCGCGTTCGGCGCCCACACCGCAAAGTTGATCCCAGCATGACCGTTGGTCTCGCAGGCGTGCGCGCCGAGTTTTTCGTAAATCTGATAGTGATTGCCTTCGGCAAACAGATAACAGTCCTGGTCGCCTAGAAACGAGAAAGGGGCGGCATAAGAATCGGCGAAGGTATGGTTTCGGCCGCGCTCTGTGGCGTTGATCCGATAGCGCAGGCCGACTGGATCGGCGGTGACGATGGCCTCGAACAACTTGTCATCGGCAACCCACTGTAGGGGGTATAAAACCGTCGGTGCGCTATCCAGTACCAGGCAAGGCATTTCCGCTTCGGGCAATAAAGCGCGGATGACGGTTAGATCAGAGTGGGGCAGGGGATGCGGTCCCAACAGTGCATGGGGGTCAGAGCATCGACCCTCCTGTAGGGAGAGGCGTTCGGCGGCAGTCAGCGTGGCTAACATCGCCGTCTCCCTGAGCAGGAAGCGTAAATCTGCAACCAGTGCTTGCTCCTGGAGCCGGGCGCGGTAGGTACGGACATCGGTGCTGAGCGCATCGATATGATAGACCTGGCGCCAGAATTGGGCGTTACCGACCAAGTAATTGCGCACTTCCGGACGTTCCAACGCGAAGGCCAAGCATGGCGGTTGCTCCGGCACATCGGCGTCATAAATGCGCGTGCCATCGAACCAGCTCAGTTGCTGCCCCTCGCGCGGCAAGAGCGGCGGAATCCAGTCAAGAATCACTCCGATTCCAGACTGGTGGCAGGTATCGACGAACGCCATGAAGTCGGCGGGTCGGCCATACCGGGGATTGGGCGCGTAATAGCTCGCAACCGTTTCATCCGATGCCCAAAGGGCCAGTTCGACATGGGTCACGTTTCGCGCCAGCAGGTGCGGGAGCACGGCATCGGCTAACTGCTTGTAATTGATCGCGCTATCAGGGCCGGCAGCATTCGAGTCTAGAGTAACACGATGGATGTTGACCGGTAACGCCCAGCCGGGCGCTTGTGCCAAGCGATTCATCCACAGGCCATCATTCCAGTCATGATGGCGTTCAAGATCACAGATGATGCTGGCGGTATCCGGGTAAATCTCGGTTTGAAAGGCCAGCGGATCGGGCTTGAGAAAGACCGCACCTTCAGTGTTGCGGATTTCGTATTTATACAGCTCACCCAGTTCAATGTCGGGAACGAACAGTTCCCACACGCCGGATTCGTGTCGCGCTAACAGGTGGCGGCGACCGTCCCAATTGTTGAAGGTTCCTACGACACTGACTCGGGTAGCATAGGGTGCCCACAGGGCGAAATTGACGCCGGTAACGCCTCCTTTCACCTGCGGGTGAGCACCCAGCTTGGCGAACAGGGTATCAAGCGTACCCTGCTGGAGTGCGGTGCCGTCGGTCTGGGTAAAAAAGGGTTTTTGGCTGGCGTAGGCATCGCGCAAGGTTACTGCCTGACCCGTGGCATCCACTGCCACCAGTCGGTAGTCCAACTCCTTGATCCCTGGAATTCGGACAGTGAACAGCCCGGCGGGATGCAATCGCTGCATTTCGCGCTTGCCGGTGCCATCGGCGCGCAGCACGTAAGCGTGCTCAGCGTGCGGCAAGAAGGCCCAGATCATCAGCGCCCGCTCGCGCTCGCTATAATGAGGTCCCAGAATGGTGTGCGGGGCATCATGACGTAGTTCGATGATTTTCTGAATGTGTTCTTCCAACATCGTCCTTATCTTCTTTCTTTAGGCTGTGCTGTCGGGTGGATGACGGGAAACTGATGACCCATTCTAAATCAGCCTGGGTCAGGCGGGCAGATAAAGCATAGAGGAAATAGGGTTGTCCCGAAAAAAAGATGGGTTTTGCGTGTTACCGGAGTACTGCTGTTAAGCGTCAGGGTTGAATTACCGCGCTTGTTCATCGCCGGCCATGATCTGATACTGTTGTCATCTCACCGTCGCAACGGGTTTCGGGCAAGGAATCGTTCCATGAAATTTTGCAGCCAGTGCGGGTCTTCGCTGAGCGTGCGTGTGCCAGAGGGCGATAACATGCCCCGGCATGTGTGTGATGCCTGTCATACCATCCACTATTTGAATCCAAAAATCGTCGCCGGCTGCATCCTGGAATGGGGACAGCGGGTTTTGCTATGCCGCCGGGCCATCGAGCCGCGCTATGGCCTGTGGACCTTGCCAGCGGGGTTTATGGAAAATGGCGAATCGGCGGTGGCAGCGGCGGCGCGCGAAGCGTTGGAAGAGGCGGATGCCGTCGGCGAAAGTCTGACATTGTATGGATTATATTCACTGACCCATGTCAGCCAGGTGTACCTAATGTTTCGGGGGCAACTCAAGGACGGCCATACCCGCCCCGGTGCGGAAAGCCTAGAGGTGCGATTGTATGCTGAGGAAGAAATTCCCTGGGATGAGATCGCCTTCAAGGTGGTGCACGAGACGCTGCGCCAGTATTTCGCCGAGCGGCGCACTGGCCACTTTCAGGTCCATGTTGGCGATATTATTCGTGAGGCGGATAACCAGTATCGGATTCATCGCTATTATTGAGCGAACGGTTAGCAACCGCGCGTGACCCAAACCCTGGCCTGGCTCCATTCGGCTGTTGGATTTGCTCGCGTAAATTCGTCAACTGCCGCACTGCTGCGGCCTCACTTCGCTGGAGCTATTCCTTGTTAATTCCGGAACCCCCCCAGGTGGAGACCCTGATCGCTGAAACCGATGATGCCGGCATCGGCATGTCATACGTGTTGCGGGAAGAAGAACAGCTTGCGCAGGTGTGGAGCGAGGCGGATCGCACCGAGCACGAGCACAGTGTGCGCGAGATCATCGACCGGCTTGGCGGTGTCCGCCAACTTGTTGAGGTGGTGCGTATCCGCTCCGATTCGATCTGGGAGCGGTTTATCACCCTGACCTTGGAGCGGTTGCTTTCCAATCAGCTTCGCGAATTTTTAGATGGAGTCGATGTGCAGATTCTGGCGTTGAGCCAGCAAATGGTGGAAGCCGATTGCGAGATCGACCGGCTACGTGCGCGTGTCCAGAAGCGGCGAGGTTGGCTGAAAGAGAAAATCGCCGCCTTGGAACCCATGGCCCATCGGACATCGACCCAGACCCATCTCAATATGATGCTGGCTCGGGTGGAAGGGTTGGAGGCTTATCTGTTGGGTCGCAAGGATGTAGCGCCGGAAGCCTACGAATACCATTACAAGCGGCATACGACGTTGCCTGGGGATCTGCTCTATATCCGGGTCCGTCTATCGACCACGCGCATCGCCATCCTGGCGTCCAACCGCAGCAAGCAGTTAGGTGAGCTAGATACCGAACTGGTAGGGTTGCTGCCTGAGATCGACCGCTATAAATCGGCGCTGACAGCCTTGGTGACCCGGATTGAATGTATCAGCGAAATCTCGCGCTATTGGTTGGCATATCTGGATATAGCCGGCGACGAAAAGATTGCGGCTAGCCAAGAGCCTGAATAAGGTCATGTTGATAGACGGGATCGAAAGCTGCTATCACTGGTTCAGCACCCTTCCAGGGGCGCTTTTCATTCCGCCGCCGGCTGTACTTCCGGCACCGGAATCCCGCGTTGCCGACAGGCGGCGGTCAGGGTGTTCAACAGTAAGCAGGCAATGGTCATCGGCCCGACCCCACCCGGCACCGGGGTAATCGCGCCCGCGACCTGAACCGCTGAGTCGAAATCGACATCGCCCACCAGACGGTTCTTACCGTCCGGGGCGGTAATCCGATTGATACCGACATCAATTACGGTCGCGCCCGGTTTGAGCCAATCGCCTTTCACCATCTGCGGTTTGCCGACCGCCGCTATCACAATATCCGCCCGGCGGCATTCCTCGGCCAGATCGTGGGTGCGGGAATGCGCGATGGTGACGGTGCAATGCTCACGCAGCAGCAGCGCCGCCATCGGCTTGCCGACGATGTTGGAGCGGCCCAGCACCACCGCCCGCAATCCGGCCAGCTTGCCGAGCTGATGTTTAAGCAGCATCAGGCAACCCACTGGCGTACAAGGCACCATCCCCGCGCCGCCCACCGCCAGCAGTCCGGCGTTGTAGGGATGGAACCCATCGACATCTTTCGCCACGGCAATGGCGTCGATGACCGCATCGGCGTCAATATGCTTGGGTAACGGCAGTTGCACCAGAATGCCGTGGACGGCCGGGTCTTGATTGAGTTGGTTGATCTTCTCTAATAACTCGGCGGCTGTCACCGTGGTCGGCAAGCGATGATCGAAGGAATTCATCCCGGCTTCCTGCGCCTGAATGCCTTTGTTACGGACATAAACCTGGCTGGCCAGATCGTCGCCGACCAGCACGACGGCCAGTCCAGGCGTCAGGTGGTGCGCTTTTTTCAGGTCGGCGACCTGCACGGCGATAGCAGCGCGCAAGCGGGCGGCAAAATCTTTGCCGTCAATGATAGTGGCGGTAGCCATGAAGCCCCTCGTCATTGTTAATATGAGCCGGGAATTCTACTACAGACGCTGGGCAGACTTTTCAGACTGCATACCCAAAATGGCACTGCGCTTCACCGGATATTCAGCATGATTTGGATTCAGCCGGAACAATCGCCAGATTATGCAGCGGTCGATCAGATCAACCGCTTGGCGTTCAGTCGCGCCGATGAAGCGCAGTTAGTGGCCACGCTACGCCGCCAAGTACCGGCGGCCATTTCGCTGGTCGCCTGGTGGGAAACCGAAGCTGTGGGCCATATCCTGTTGACGCCGGTGAGCCTGGAACCGCCCTTGCCCGGCGTCACTGCGGCGGGGTTGGCGCCGCTGGCGGTGTTGCCGTCCAAACAGCGCCAGGGCATTGGCGGCCAGTTGATCGAGGCCGGTTTAGCCGCCTGCCGAATACAGGGCTATAGCACGGTGATCGTGCTCGGTCATCCGGCCTATTATCCGCGTTTTGGCTTCGTACCCGCCGCAACGAAAGGATTGTATTGCGAATTTGTGGTACGGCCTGAAGCGTTCATGCTGTGCGAACTCACGTCGCAAACGTTTGATTTACCGAGAGTCGTCGTTCGCTATCATCCGGCCTTCGCCGGTTTTGGCTGAAAGCGCACTTATGCCACCGCTACCCAGCAGAGGACTTCACCCATGAGCGCGCCCGCACTGGATGCCGGTACATCACCTCCGGCCCGACTCAACCGTAAACGCTGGCGGGCGCTTTTGCTGTTGTCGCTGCTGTTCGCAACCCTGCTGGCGGTGGTCGGCAGCTACTGGTTCTTTCATGCGCGCTGGTATGTCAGCACCGATAATGCCTATGTCAGCGGCAACATCATCCAAATTACCCCGCAAATTCCGGGCACAGTCGTTGGCGTGCTGGTCGATGACACGGATCGGGTGGAGCAGGGCCAACCGCTGGTGCGGCTTGATCCCGCCGATACCGAGGTGCAACTGTCGGCTTGCAAAACTTTATGCGCAACCTCGGTTCCAGTTTCGGCACAGCAATCATGACCGCGTTATGGGATCACAAAGGCATTGAGCACCATGCTCGGCTGGTCGAAGCGATCAATCCCTATAACCCGCTGGCGCTGCGCTATCTGGAGCCATTGCAAGCCACCGGCCTGAGCGCCGAGCAAGCTTTGCTGCAAGTGGATCGCACCATAACTACCCAGTCCTTCCTGCTGTCCACTAATGCCGTTTTTTGCATCAGCGGGCTGTTGATGCTGGCGCTGATCGGTCTGATCTGGTGGGCGAAACCGCCATTTACCGTGCGGGCGGTGGGCGATTGAACCAGACATCGTTCTAACCATCGAGATGCACAACGGATGACAACCAAAACTAAAGTCATCATCGCTGGCGCAGGATTTGGCGGGATTGCCGCCGCCAAGCGGCTAGCGGGCTGCGACGCCGACGTGACCATCATCGACCGCCGCAATTATCATCTCTTTCAGCCGCTGCTGTATCAGGTCGCCACCGCCGATCTGTCGCCCGCCGACATCGCTTGGCCGATTCGCGGACTGTTCACCCGCTATCGCAATATTGCGGTCGCGCTGTCGGAAGTGACCGCCATCAATCCGAGCGCGCAGGAAGTGGTAGCAGGCGGTCGCCGCTACCCTTATGACTATCTGATCCTGGCGACTGGATCGGGCAATTCTTATTTCAATCATCCCGAATGGGAACCGGACGCACCGGGACTGAAACGGATTATCGACGCTATCGAAATCCGTAAGCGCATTCTGTTGGCCTTTGAGCAAGCCGAGATTGCGGACAATCCAGCCGCCCAACGCCGTTTGCTCAATTTCGTAGTGATTGGCGGTGGGCCAACCGGCGTGGAGATGGCTGGCGCGATTGCCGAGTTAGCCAAAGTCGCCTTGGCGCGGGATTTCCGCCATATCGATCCCAAAGCAGCGCGAATCGTACTGGTGGAAGCGGGTCAACGGCTATTGGCCAGTTTTCCGCCGGCGCTTTCGCAATATGCCCAGAGTTGCCTGGAGCAACTCGGCGTTGAGATTGCGCTAGGCCAACCGGTGCAAGCCATCGATACACAGGGGGTTCGGATTGGCGAGACTTTGTTGCCCACCGCGACTGTGATTTGGGCAGCGGGGGTCAAGGTGGAAGGGCCAGGCCAGTGGCTCGGCGTCGAGACCGACCGGGGCGGACGGGTAGCGGTGACGGCGGATTTATCAGTACCCAATCATCCCAACATTTTCGTGATTGGCGATGCGGCGAAAGTCATCTGGGAAGGAGAAAAGCTGGTGCCGGGCTTGGCTCCCGCCGCCAAACAACAAGGCCGCTATGTGGCCGATGTCATTTGCGCCCGCATGGAAAATCGGACAGCTCCGCCGCCGTTCCGCTATCGCCATGTTGGTAGCTTGGCCACCATCGGCCGCAACGCCGCCGTGGTCGATTTCGGCCGCTTTAAGCTGAAAGGCTGGTTGGCGTGGTGGTTTTGGGGGCTGGTGCATATCTATTTTCTGATCAATGCCCGCGCCGCTACCTTGGTCTTATTGCAATGGTTTTGGGCCTATCTGACCCACAAGAAAGGCGCACGGCTGATTACTGGCTTGCGGCCGCTATTTAGCCCTCCTAAACGCTGAAGCAATTAGTTTGGCTACTTTTCTAGCCGCCGGTGGTTTTGAAAATCCGCACTGGTCATGATCGATTACAACAGGCGGGTGTAGCCTCGACAACCGGCGCCACCCCAAACCCACTCCATCGATTGCGTGGCCTACTCGACCCACGCTGCAAGCAGCAACTTGGGCATCGGAATTCACGCTCGAAGCGCACATGCCCCAATGCCCAAGCCTCGCGCTCATTGTCCGGCGTGGCGCTTGCGATAGTCCTCGACCGGCAATCCGCCGATCCCCCAGTTTTCCATATCCACCTCATCGATCACCACGACCGTAGTCGCTGGCGATTTGCCCAGCACTCGCACCAGCAACTCGGTCGCACCTTCGATCAGAGCCGCTTTTTGCGCTGCGGTGGTTCCGCCTTCGCGGGTGATTTTGATATTGACATACGGCATCATTATCTCCTCCGATTAGATTGCAACGCATGTTCCATTACGCCGGGTCTGGATCGTAATGAAACACTTTGGCGGCGATCCGCCATTCATCGCCAACTTCAAGTAAGGCCAGAAAATCGACGAACCGCTTGCCGAGCAGCGACGAACGCATCCGTACCAGCGCGGTGGTTGGCCCGGCGAACTCGATGGATTCCAGTTCAAAACCGTAAGCATCGCCGCGATGGGCTGGTGATTCACGGGTGGCGACCCGCTCCAGATAACTCGCCAGATCGAGTTGCACCAGTTCGCCACCCGAAGCCGTCGCATAAGTCGCCCCAGGGTGAAATACACGGTATAGCGCCTCGACATCGCCGTGAAACAGGGCCTCATAATAACGGCCCAGCAAGTTGGCGACCGCGCTATAGGGTTCGGATGAAGCCGCCGATTCGCAGGCGGCACAAGCCGTCACATCACAACCAGCATTCATTGCCTTGGCTCCTGTTTTTCAAGCGCGGCCGGTGATGAAACCGCCATCGACCGGCAAGATGTGCCCGGTGACGAACAGTGCGCCCGCCAGATAGCGCACGGCTTCAGTGATCTCGCCGACCTCAGCGACTCGATTGAGCAGCGCGATACCGCCGAAGGCGTCCACGTCCACACCCGCGTGCAACGGGGTGCGTACTACGCCAGGTGCGACCATGTTGACCCGAATCCGATCCGGCGCGAGTTCGGCTGCCAGGCTATGGGTGAGCGCGTGGACGCCACCCTTGCTGGCCAGCGGCGCGGAGGCTGGAAAACCACCGATGGCGTGATCGATCAACACTGTGCCGATATTGACGATGGCCCCGCCCGTGCCTTGCGGCTTCATCCGCCGTACCACCGCTTGCGTGGTCAGATAGGTGCCGCGCAGATTGCTATCGAGAAACCCGTCCAATTCCTGTTCGCTCACATCGAGAAACGGCTTGGCGGCAAAGATACCGGCATTGTTGACCAGCACGTCGATCCGGCCGAAGCGTTCGACCGCTGTCCGCGCCAGCGCCTCGCCGGTTTCGCGCTCGCCGATGTTGCCCGCCACCGCTGCAACCCGATCTGGCGTTCCGAGTTTGGCCGCCACGGTGGCGAGCTTGTCAGAATCGCGGCCGTTGATGACCACATTAGCGCCCTCTTGTAGAAAAGCGCGTGCGATATCCAGGCCGATGCCGCTGGAGGAACCCGTGATGATGACAGTACGATTTTTTGCTGACATGGAATGATCTCCGGTAATGACAATAGGTGAAGTTGATTATAAATAGACCGGTCGTCTTATAATTTAGTCAAAAAATCACCTCTCAGGTTGAAAATAGTCGCCAAATAGCCGGGCAATCACCCGGTGCAGCGGCTCCAGCGAGCGTTCGAGCTTCATGCGAATCACCGCGCCTTCCCACGCTTCGGTCAGCAGATCGGCGAGATCATTGGCATCCAGATCGGCGCGCACCCGGCCCAGTTGCTGGCTCTGGCGTAGAATCTCGGCCACGCCGTCGCGCCAGTCGCGGAAAGCCTCGGCGAGGGTCTCACGGCAAGCCTCATTTCCTTCCAGTTCGCCGCCCAGATTGGCGATCAGGCAGCCGCCGACATAGCCCGCCGCTGCAAAATCGGCCATCAATCCTTCAAAAAAGCAGCGCAATCCGGTATACGGGTCCGGCGCGGCAGCAACCGCTTGGCGCATCCTGTCCGCGAAGCAATCCGCATAATGACGGATGGCAGCGACGGCAAAGGCTTCTTTACTCTCGAAGTAGTTGTAAAAAGAGCCTTTCGGCACCTTAACCTTGTCCAGCACGTCCTTGATGCCGGTGCCGTGAAAGCCGTTGTATAGAAACGAGGCGACGCCTTGTTCCAACAACTGTTCACGAGTTTTGCCACTGAGTCGAGGTCTAGCCATGCAATTAATATACGACCGGTCATATTTGATTGTCAAGCGGCTTGAGCAGATATCAGGCGCACTAAAATCGTCTCATAAAGTTTATGAGTCGCTAACTCAGCACCATTTCGACAAGCCAACCCACAATGGCCGATCAGCGATAAGACTGAAACACGCGAGAGCCGCCATTCTTGGTCAATAGCAGCACATCGTAAGGGTCTTTATCCCCGCCGTATTCCGGGCCGTCCATGCCAGGTGAGCCAATCGGCATTTTCGGCACCGCCAAGCCGATGGCGTCTGGCCGTTCGGCCAGTAAACACCGGATTTCCCGCGCGGGCACATGGCCTTCGATAGCGTAACCCTCGACGGCGGCGGTATGGCAGGAGCCATACTGATCAGCAATGCCGAAGCGGTGACGGGCAGCGGCGCTATTGCCCTCATTCACACGCACCATAAACCCATTCTGCTCGATGTGCGCCACCCAATCCTTGCAGCATCCGCACGCCGGGCTTTTCCAGACTTCCACCAGCGGGCTAACAGGAGTAGCTGGCGGGTCGGATGCAGCCCAGGCGCGGGGCAGAACCAATAATAATGAGCCAGCCAGTAACTGGCGACGTTTCAAGTTGATCGATGTCATGGGCAGCATGTCTCCTAAATTCATTTTCAATGCAGCTTCGAGGATATCTCACACAAGAAAGTTTCGGTGATAATCACCACTGATGGAACCAACTATTCTGCTTCGGCTTGCACGAGCCTACCTGAAAGTAGCCAATTTACCCTTGGCGGTTCAGGATTGATCGACCAAACAGAACCAGTTCTCTGGCAACCGCTCTATCAAATCCATGAACGATATCTTATTCTTAGTAAACGATAAGTGCCCATAGGGTAGCTGGCCTAGCTTCGGATATTTGCTACCCGCTACTTCGTTAGCTGCTTTCGAGTACAGGGAACTACTGGCCGTTAATCGGCGATTCTGCTTTCCAGAAATCTCAGAGAACAGTGCTCTGCTGTATAACTCTAACAATGGTGGAGTTATGCGGAAACCATATAATCATTTGTTAGGCGACTACCCATTTCAAATATGGTTTGCTCATTCCCAAGCACCAGCTTCGCGAAACAGGAAGCTAGGGCTTCTACTACTGAAGTTCCAAGCTGTAGCTTTGGAACTAACTAAAAATTATGAGGGAAGTTTTTTATGCTCAGGCCCGCAGTTTATGTTAAGGCATATGCAAAACTGTCGTCGTGGTTATGGTTCAATGATGATTGGAATTGGACTAATACCCCGATTGTCATGTACCTACAGAACAGTGGTGATCGGCAAACCAAGGCAAACGTCGTTGAAAACGCCTTCTGGGAGAAGCTTACCAAGGCAAACAAGGGTAAGTCCCTGCGTTATCTCAAGACATTTAATTTCGACGATTACGACTACATACCGGCATCGATCCACCGCACCTTCATAGGCAAAGCCTGCCCGTGGGAAATCCAGGAGACGATCCAACTTGGCTCGTCGATCGGTGTGATCAATCGAGACAACGTCGACAAATACTGCCGCGATAATATCGGAGTCGATTGTGGCGGATTCGTTGCGGCTTACTGGGGAGAAGCGGTGCCTCACATGGCGGGGCCGAATCCACCCATGGCGACCGGTATCTCGCCGCGCAGCTTTTGGTCCGACAGCAAGACATGGCCGGATGTGATTCGCCGGCGGCGGACAGACCCGACCGCGATCCAGCCTGGTGATGCAGCGATATTCTTTGAAGGCGTCAAGGGCAACAATCCAGATATTATGGCGCGGAAAGATAGCAACGGTAACTGGATTAAGGATAGCGGGTCCAAGGCCTTCCATATCGGGCTCGTGAACGATATTAGCGCCTCCGGAACCGCGATCACCAAACTTGAGATTGCGGAATCGAGCGGTGCGCCATCAATATACGGTGGAAACGGCGTCAATGTTCGCACTGCCAGAGTGACCTCAACTGGCAAGTCTAACTCCTATGTCTATGCCGAAGTAGGTCAGAACGAGCGTATTTATTTCCTTGCCCCAATACCAGGAGCCGGACCGGAGCTACCGTACGGTTTCAGCGACGAATAAAATGGTAAGGCATACTCTGCGGCATTTTTACTCAACGTCTCCGCCTAACCCAACGCTCCAGCGGAGCTTTGCTATCGCTCAGCCCGCTGAGCTTTGCGTTAGGCATCAAACGAAACGCCATGCACATCGCCCGTCTGGATCATCTTGTTTTGACAGTGGCGAGCATCGAGGTGTCCTGCGACTTCTATTCGCGCGCGCTCGGAATGAACGTCACGACGTTTGGCTCAGGGCGTAAGGCTCTGGAGTTTGGCGCTCAGAAGATCAATCTCCACCAACTGGGCAGCGAGTTCGAACCGAAGGCGACGAAGCCAATGCCAGGATCGGCTGACCTGTGTTTCATCGCAACTACAGCCATTGATGCGGTCGCTCAGCATCTCATTGAGTGCGGAGTACCAATCCTTGAAGGACCCGTCAAGCGTACAGGCGCAACCGGTCCGATTACGTCAATCTACTTCCGCGACCCTGATGGCAACCTCATTGAGGTCTCGAACTACATTGAGGCCTAACCACTCGCTCGAGCCATCCGCCTAGCGGGCAGCTCAGCTCGAACGTTAAAGCGTAAGACAACATCATGGCAACCACGTACAAATCTAAAATCGACACTTGGCTCTTAGTAGTGATGATCCTTGCAGTAGCCACGAGCATACTCGGATTAGTCACGCTACTCACTTTCAAAGAAACGCCATTAGCAACTGTATTCTTGCTGGCTACAGTATGCTTGCTACTTATTGGAATAATATTGCCCGTCTGGCTCCTGCTCGGAACGAAATACGTGGTCGATGCCGACAGGCTGCTAATCACGAGCGGTCCATTACGGTGGAATATTCCAATTGCAAGCATTCGAGAAATCACCGACACATCGACTGTATTTTCGAATCCGGCGCTATCGCTTGATCGCATACGAATTGAGTATGGAAATGGCCGGTTTATTTTTATCTCACCGCTGGACAAAACCGGATTCTTGCGTGAAATACAAAGCTTAGGCGTGCGGGTGCTCTAACAATTTCATTCCAGCCGACGCCGCTTCGCGGCTTGATCTGGGCATCTGCCCTACGCCGCGCCCAGACCCGCGCCACTTTCACTCGAAGTGCAGTCCGGCTTGAATCGGCAAATCCCCAGCCAGAGAAATCACGCCGGATAAATCTCGTAAGCTATTTGCAGCGGGATTGGCGCCTTGATGTTCAAGGATTGAGCTGCTGATAAACCACATGCGCGGCCCGATCCAGCACCGGGCGCTCTAAATCACCGATCAGGGCGTAAGCCAGATCGCGGTCAACCCAGTAAAACGCGCTTTTACCGTCCTGTTGGGAAAACTGGAAAGCGGTATCGCGCGGGTTATCCAATCCTCGCCGCACGTAGAGCGTCAAGCGCCGCCCACCGGCGTCTTGATACATGAATTGCGCGGCGGGCTTGCCGTCGTCAGGCAACAACCGGCCGCCCAATAACTGAAATCCCAGCGTGCTCAGCGTCGGGGCCTGGATCGTCGCGCCTAGCCGTTTGGATAGCCACGCGACCAGGTGCTGCGCTTCGCTCGCCTCGACTTCGACCGGATGGCGGACTTCCGAGACATAAACCGCATGGGCGCCCAAAGCCTGCTGGACGAAAGATTCCTGAGCCAGACCCGGCTGGCTGAACCGCTCGTGAGCGAACCAGCCTAACCCCCCGCCAATCAGCATGAAGCCCACCGCCGCCGCTGTTTGCAGCAGCCCAATGCGCGGCGCACGGCTGCGGTGTTGTGCTGCCAGCCGCAAAGCAGCCGGGATCGGTTCATCCAGCACCGGATCGAACAAGCGATGCAGTTCGGCGTCAATCCGCTGATAATCCAGCAAGCGTTGCCGTTCGGCTGGGTTTTCGGCCAGATAGGCTTCCACCGCCGCCTGCCGCGCGGGGTCCAGGCGACCATCGACGTAGGACTGCAAATCGTTTTCCTGGATCAGATCAGGATTCATCTACTTCACTCTCCGCAGCCGGGCGCGGGGCGGTTCTTGCAACGCCCGCCGCAAGGCCGCCCGCGCCCGCGCCAGCCGCGACATCACCGTGCCCGGCGGCACATTCAGGACGGTCGCTACCTCAGCGTAATCCAGTTGCTCCAACCCCACCAACAACAAGACTTCACGGTGATCGACGCTCAACTCCGCCAGGGCACGTTCCATATCCCGCCATTCCAGCGCCGCCTCATGCCGGGACGGCGCAAGTGCTGGTGGCTCCTCGTCGGGTAGCGGGTCGAGCGGCGGCGCGTGAACCCGGTGCCGCACCTGATTCACATACAGATGATGCAGAATGGTGAATAACCAAGGGCGCAATTCGCCCTGTCCGGTCCATAAATGTCGCCGACTCCAGGCCCGCTCCAGACTATCCTGTACCAGATCATCCGCCCCTTGCGTCCCCACCAGCGCTCTGGCATAGCGGCGCAAGCGGGGAATCTGTTCGGTGAGCAGCGCGGCGAAGTCGGCCATGATCCGGTCAACCCGCTAAGTTCGGATCAATCTGCCAAACCTCGCTGACAATCTTGCCATCACGATAGGTCAACACATAACGCACCTTAATGTCGCTCTTGCCGCTGAAGATCACGTTGGCCGTCACCGTGCCGCCCTTGGGATTGGCGCTTTCCCGCAAATCCGACACCTTAAACTGCAAATCCCCTTGCGCCTTGGCGAATTTACCCCAGACTTCGCCCAGAGCGGCTTTGCCGGCATAGCGGCCATCCAGCGGCCCGCCGACCCATTCCAAGGTGGCGCCATCGGCATACTGCCCCACTAAATTCTCGATCTGTCCACCCGCTATCGCCCGAAAATGGGTTTGGGCGTGATCGGCGGCAGGGCCAGCCACGGCCGTGCCTGCGACCATGAATAAGAGGGGAACCAGCGCGTGACGAAGGGTATAAGCCATGATCTTTCTCCAGTAGTCATCAATGAATTCATCAAGCCGCCAATCGGCCTGTACTGGAGTACACACTTGCCAAATTAAATTATTCCGAGGATCACCGTAAATTGTAAGTTAAGGCAATACCGATGACCCCAACCATACCCCACACCCGGCCAATCCATCTCGGCTTATTCTCTAACCGAGGCGTCAAACCGGTGAATGAAACATTTCATTGACGCTTTGTTGGCTTGCCTTGTTGCTCACTTGCCCGTATCTTTGCACGTTTGCTATTACTCTCAGGGGGCATAGGCCGTGTCGAGCCAAGACCAGAAGATCATGTTCGTTTTTCCGGGGCAGGGTTCTCAATATGTGGGGATGGGTGGTGACCTCATCCAGGATTTCCCGGTGGCTCAACGGCTTTACCAGCAGGCTAATGAGATCGTGGGCTATGACCTGCTCAAGCTCTGTCTGGAAGGCCCCGAAGACGACCTGAAACTGACCCGCCATACCCAGCCAGCCCTGTTGACCCATTCGCTCGTCTGTCTGGCCGTTTTCCGCGAGCTGACCGATGATCGGGTAAAGCCAATTTTAGCGGCAGGTCATAGTCTTGGCGAATACTGCGCTTTAGTGGCTGCGGGAGCACTGGATTTTGAAACCGCGCTGCGATTGGTGCAAAAACGCGGTGAATGCATGGGCACTTACGGCGAGGGAGAAATGCTGGCCTTCCCGCTGCATCTCGATAACGTCAAACACCTGGCGGAAAAACATTTCTGCGCGATTGCCGCCTGTAACCTGCCGGATCAAACCGTCGTCGGTGGCCGGGGAGAGGACCTGGATCGGCTGACCGAAGACGCCCACGGCCATTTTCCGAAGAAGCGGCCCACTCGCCTCAAAACGGAAGGGGCATTCCATACCTTTTATATGATCGCCGCCGCCTTACACTTCCGCCCGGTGCTGGATGCTGCCGCGATGGCTGAACCCACAGTTCGCGTTCTTTCCAATTACAGTGGTGTGGCTCACGACCCCGATCCTGCCGCCATCAAAACTCGACTGTTCTTTCAACTGTTTCATCCGGTCAATTGGATCGGCAATTTGGAAACCGCTTTCCATAACGAACTGACGGCCATCGTCGAATTTGGCGGTGGCTTGGGCAGTGGTCCGGTGCCCGCCGACAAGCGCCCCAATTTGGAAAGCATGATCAAGAAAGCGCAACGTGGTTCCGATTACAGCATTCACTATCACGCGGCCATCAACAGTCAAACGCTACGGGAAACAGCGCAGGTGCTGCGATGATTAGATATCGGGCATTGCAAAACCAACGCACCCGGCTTGCTCTCACCCAAGCGGCGATGAAGCGATCCCACCGCCGTTGCGATTTAATCCGCACCACTCCTGATCAGGTTTCCACCGTATCAGCTTTGTCGGTGGCCCAAGAAGGGGAGGGAGAGCGGCACGACTCGCGCATAACCACGTCATCGCTAGCCTGATCAAGCCCGCTGCAACGATGGTTTCTCACTAATGGAGTGCGTTGGTATGTTGTCGTTGAAATCTCGCGTTTGGCCAGATTTCGACTAACCTTAACCCAACGTGCTGATCAAGATTTATCCCCAAGCCAATCCTGTATCTTCGAAGAGAATAAAAATTATCGGCCATAGACCCGATGCCGGCTGAAGAGAAGGTTTGTGACTATCAATTTACCATCCAACACGAACGCCAAGAGGTAAGGTTTATGCTCTCCGAGAAGCAACTGGACATTCTACGGGAACGTCGCGCCAAGGTTTTGGCGGGTGGCGGTGAGGACAAAATCAAGGAACGCCACGAAAAAGGCTTGTTGGGCGCCCGTGAGCGACTGATGATGCTGTTTCAGGAAGGCACCTTCCAGGAAATCGCCACCCACGCCAAGCACGCCGGTAAACATTTCGGCCTGGCGGATAAGGAACTGCCCTCCGATGGCGTGATCGTCGGCACCGGTTTTGTCGACGGTCGTCAGGTTGCTGCCTTCAGTCAGGATTTCACCGTGATGGGCGGCACGCTGGGCAAGATGCACGCCAAGAAAATCGTGCAATCCATGCAAATGGCGCTGAAGACCGGGACGCCGGTCGTTGCCTTCAAGGATTCCGCAGGCGCGCGCATTCAGGAAGCGGTCGATGCGCTGTCCGGTTACGGCGAGGTGTTCTACAACAACGTGCTGCTATCGGGCGTGGTGCCGCAAATCGCCATTATCGCCGGGCCGTGCGCGGGCGGGGCGTCGTATTCACCGGCGCTGATGGACTACATCATCATGACCCGGCACAACGCTTACATGTTCATCACCGGCCCGGAAGTCATCAAGGCCGTCACGGGCCGCACCACCAGTCTGGATGAAGTCGGCAGCGCCGAGATGCACGCTACGGTCAGCGGCAATGTCCATTTCATCGCCGAAGACGACCGCCACGCCATTCAGATCGCCAAGACCCTGTTGAGCTATCTGCCGTCCAATAACACCGAAGACCCGCCGCATCGGCCCTATCCCGATCTCGATCTGTCGCCCGATGAAGGCATCAATGAGCTGATTCCAGAAACCTCGGCCGAGCCGATGGATGTCAAGCAGATCATTCACCGGCTGGTCGATGGCGGTCACTTCCTGGAAGTCCACGCCAGTTGGGCGGGCAATATCGTGGTCGGCTTCGCCCGGATTCAAGGCATTGTAGTGGGGATACTGGCCAATCAATCGCTGGTGCGAGCCGGAGCGATGGATATTGACGCCTCCGATAAAGGCTCCCGTTTCATCCGCTTCTGCAATGCTTTTAACATTCCCATCGTGACGCTGGTGGATGTGCCCGGCTTTCTGCCCGGCATCGAGCAGGAACGCGGCGGCATCATCCGCCACGGCGCGAAGATGCTGTATACCTACGCATCCGCTACGGTGCCGAAAATCACTATCATCTTGCGCAAGGCTTACGGCGGTTCGTATCTCGCCATGTGTGCGCAAGAAATGGGCGCGGATGCGGTTTACGCCTGGCCGACTGCGGAAATTGCGGTGATGGGCGCGGAAGGGGCGGTCGGTATTCTGTATCGCAGTGAACTGAAAGACATCAAGGACGCCAAGGAACGCAAGGCCAAGACCAAGGAATTGGTGGAGGAATACCGCACCAAGTTCGCCTCGCCCTACATGTCCGCCTCACGCGGCTACATCACCGACGTGATCGAACCCGCCGATACCCGCGCCACTATTGCCCTGGAATTGCGCAAGCTGCTGAACAAGCGCGAATTGCGCCCGGCCAAGAAGCATGGCTGTATCCCGCTGTAAGCGCTGCGCGACCTTCAACCCAACGGAACTGCACGTATGAAGACTTACACCACTTGGGACGCCATCGGCGACATGTTCATCATCTACGGCATCGTGATTGTGATCTCGATGCTGGTAGCCACCATCATTCGCGGCATCGTGATCGTGCTGTCGCGGCGAGCGGGCGAGGCCGAAGCCAAAGCCCCCGCCAAACCGGCCACTGTCGGGGCAAGACCGGCGGTCGTCGGCATCCCGCAAGAGCATATCGCTGCCATCAGCGCCGCTGTGGCCATGATGATGGGCGCACACCGCATCGTTCGCATCGAGATGGCCCATCACGGTTTTGGCTGGACCTCCGAAGCGCGGGCCGCCCATCACACCTCGCATCTGCCGCGCGGACCCCATTGAATATTGAATATTGACATCCCTATCCATTCCACCTTTTGACGAGAGAAACACACCATGGAGAAGAAATTCCGTATCACTGTCGAGGGCAAGCAGTACATCGTGGCGGTCGAGGATATTTCCACCGATGACTCCCAAAACCTGTATCCGACACCGGGCAGTATGAATGTAGCAGCCGCCATTGCCACCCCGGTAGCCCCCGCCACGCCCGCCGCCATTTCCGCCCCTGCCGCGCCTGCCGCCGCCGGTGCGGGTGATGAAGTCGCGCCGCTCGGTGGCGTGGTGCAGGAAATCCACGTCAGCGTTGGCCAGGTCGTCAACGAAGGTGACAAGCTGGTGTCTCTGGAAGCCATGAAGATGGTCACACCGGTCATGGCCAAACGCGGCGGCACCGTGAGTAGCATCGCGGTCAAAGCGGGTGATCCCGTGGATGCCGGACAGGTGTTGCTGACTATCGGCTAACGCGGGAGTATTCCCTATGCAATCCCTGAACTTTCTTGACCTGTTCCAGGGAATCAACACGCTTGTTCATGAGTTCTCTGCCGATCCCAAACTGGCTTTCGGTCGCGTGTTTTTGATTCTTCTGGGATTTTTGTTGTTTTATCTGGGCCGTAAGGGCGTATTGGAAGCCCTGTTGATGATCCCGATGGGCCTGGGCATGGCGACCGTGAATGCGGGCGTGATGTTCTTCTACAACATGGACCCGGCCAGCGGCATGACCTTCGAGGCGCTCAAGGCCGCCGGTCAGGCGATTCCCACGCAAGTGGCGGGCACCCTACACGTCGCGCCGCTGGCGCAGGACACTAATGCGCTAATGAACATCTTGCAGATCGACTGGCTCCAGCCGATCTACACCTTCATGTTCAGTAATGGCCTGATCGCCTGCTTTGTGTTCATGGGTATCGGCACGCTACTAGATGTGGGCTTTGTGATGGCGCGGCCTTATCAAAGCATGATCATAGCTTTGTTTGCCGAGCTGGGTACTGCGCTCACCTATCCGATTGCGGTGGCAATGGGATTGAATGCTGGAGAATCGGCATCGGTTGCCATCATCGGTGGCGCGGATGGCCCGATGGTGCTGTTTACTTCGCTGATGCTGGCCAAACCGCTGTTCGTACCGATCACGGTGGTGGCTTATCTCTATCTTGGCCTGGCTTACGGGGGTTATCCCTATCTCATCAAGCTGATGGTGCCTGAACATCTGCGGGCGCTGCCGATGCCAATGGAGAAAACCCGCGCCATCACCTCCAATGAAAAGCTGGTGTTTGCGGTGATTGCCTGTGTGTTGCTCAGCTTGCTGTTCCCGGTGGCTTCACCCTTGCTTCTCTCGCTGTTTCTGGGTGTGGTCGTCCGTGAAAGTGATTTACCCAATTTCTATGAGCTGTTCTCCAACACGGTGCTCTATGGTTCGACCTTCTTCCTGGGATTGTTGTTAGGCATCCTGTGCGAGGCAGGCACCATCCTGAATCCGGTGGTGTTGAAGCTGCTGATTCTGGGCATGTTGTCGCTGCTGATTTCCGGTATCGGCGGACTGCTGGGCGGCTATGTGCTGTATTACTGGTCGGGCAAGAAATACAACCCGGTCATCGGTATTGCTGGCGTCAGTTGCGTACCGACGACCGCCAAGGTCGCGCAGAAGTCGGTAGCGCCGGGCGTGATCGTCCTGCCCCACGCGCTGGGCGCCAACATCAGCGGCGTCATCACCACTGCGATTTTTGCGGCAGTATACGTGGCGCTGCTCCTGCCAAAAGGTTAGTTTTAACCCGGCGGGCTGCGGGATTGCGGCCTGCCGGTTTCTGACTCTTTCCCGCATGGAACTCTTCATCATCGGGGTCGTAGCGCTACTGGCATCGACCCTCACCTTGTTTTCCGGGTTCGGGTTGGGTACGGTGCTGACACCGGTGTTCGTGCTGTTTTTCCCGGTGCCGCTGGCCGTTGCCGCCACCGCTATCGTCCATTTTGCCAACAATCTGTTTAAATTCGCCCTGCTGGCGAAGCAGGCCGACTGGACCGTCGTCATCCGTTTTGGGATACCGGCGGCGGTTGCGGCGCTGGTCGGCGCGCTGCTGCTCGACCGCTTCGACCGGTTGCCGCCGCTACTGGTTTATCAGTGGGGCGCTAGCAGCCATGAAATCACCGTCCTCAAAATGCTCATGGGCCTGCTGATGATCGGTTTCGCCTTGCTGGAACTGTGGCCACGCTTTCAAGCTCTGGCATTTCCGGCGCGTTATCTGCCGCTCGGTGGGGTGTTATCGGGTTTCTTCGGCGGCTTGTCCGGCAATCAAGGCCCGTTTCGCGCGGCCTTTCTGATCAAGCTGGGTTTATCGAAAGAAGCCTTCGTGGCAACCGGCGTTGTGCTGGCGATCATCGTCGATATTACGCGGCTGCTGGTCTACGGCAGCGGCTTCCTGGCCGATCACTTCAGCCGGTCACAGGAGCTGGTTTTGCCGGTCGCGGTAGGTACGCTGTGCGCGTTTGCGGGGGTGATGATTGGAACGCGCCTGCTGAAAAAGATCACGCTGCGCACCGTGCAACGGGTGGTGGCGGGAATGATGCTGTTGATCGGCTTCGGCCTGATGACGGGTCTAGTCTGAACACAAGGCAGCGAGAAAGAGCATCTGCTCAAGCCGATTTTGCTTCGGCAGGCAACGATTGCAACAAGCGGTGATAAATTTGCCCCACACCCGCCAGATTGACGCCCAGCCAGGCGCCGGTCACCCCTAAAGCCAGCGCGGCGGGATAAGTAAAAATCGCCGGATCAACGGCGGCCGCCAGCAGCAACAGGAATGCGGCCAGATAAGCCCAGCCCTGCCGCCGAATCGCTGCGTCCGGCAACAGGTGTTTCATGTTGGGAATCCTGGCCCGCCCCAAAAGCTGTGCCTGCAAATGAAACCAGGCCAGAAACGGCACGATCTTGCACAACATGCCGTTGATGACGGCGACCGCAAAGCCAAAAATCAGCAGAATGCCCAACAAGAGATCAGTCTGCGGCGCTTGCGCCCAGGTCGGAATCAGCCGCGATGACAGCCATAACAGCGCCGTCACCGCTAAACTCGCCATGCTGACTCGCCAGTAACTCAAGGTGGGATCGCCGATTTTGCGGCGGCGCTGCCCCAATAAGCGCCCGGTCGTTGCGGCAAAGACCGCCAAGCCAACGGCTAGCACCGTACCAGTTACCCTCATCGCTGTCGACCATTGCTCCACCCTACAGACCGACCACAGCGCCAGCCCCCCGCCTACCAATGCGGCAAAACCCCGGACGAACTGCGGCGGATACGGCGGGGTGATCTGGAACATGGGCACCACCTGATAGGCCACGCCCGCCACCAGCAACACCACCCAACCGATCAAGCCCCAGACAGCGTGCAAATCGGTTGCGATCACCACCGATACACGCCAACCCCAACCAAAAAAACCCGCCAACAACAACCCCAAACTGACTGTCACCAGTAACGCCAGCAACGCCCAACGCATGGCGATGACGGTGCCGTTGGCGACCGGCGCCCGCCACAGCGCGACGTGGATAGCGAGCAACGCCACGCCGAACGCCACGCCTAACAAACCGAACGCGATTTGGAAGCCAAAGGGGCTGCTGGCTAAAAACGCGAGCGCCAGCGCCAACGTCCCCAAGGTCAGCAGAATGTGAATCAACGCCGCGATCAGTCGCGGGCGCGGCACCACCACGCCGACCACCACCGGCAGCATCTGCATCAAAGCGCCCAGCATCACCTGGGCCATAAAACCGAGGGTCAGCAGATGGGTCAGCGCCAAGGTGGCGGGCAGCCAGCGGCTGGCGAAAATGCCCGGTCCCTGCCACAGCATCAACAGCGCCGCCAACACCAAAAACCAGGGCGCGGTCAGGAAAAAGCGCAGCGGTACGCTAAACGGCGGCGCTTGTTCGAGGGAGAGTCCGGCAGAGGGAATCATGGCCCGGAAATCAGAATTTCAAAGTTGCCATCGGCCAGCGCCGTGGTTTCGTACTGGTAGCGGTAGCGGCGCAAAATATCGTAGAGCGGGTAAGGCTGGCGATGGATCAGGAAACGGATGCGCTGGCCCGGTTGCAAGCCATCCAGTGCCGCCAACACCAATTCCATCGGCTCCGGCGGTTCCAATCCCCGCCCGTCCACCACCAGATCCGGCGGTGCGCTCATGCGGGCGGATGGGCCGACACGGCTTGCATGGCCGCAATGACCGCTGCCGCATTGCTCGCTAAAAACCGATCACACATCGGGTAGAGAATCTGCTCCTCCTTGATGTTGTGCTGCTGCATCAGGATCAGCAGCGTCTCGGACTGACCCAGAAACTCATCCAGATCGCCCTGGCCGAGCGCGCCCTGCATCTCGGCCAGGGCTTCCCGCATTTGCTGGTGTTCCAGCCGCATCACCCGGGTCGGCCCCATCGTGTTGCCGGTGGTCTGCTCGAAGGTGGGGAAAAGTTCTTCTTCTTCCTTTTGGAAATGCCACTCCATCGCGGCCTGGAACTGTTGGAACTCCCGCTGGCAGCGGGCGGTATCACCCGCCTGGGCCGCTTCTTCGACAACAGCAAAATTTTCATCGCAACAACGGTGTTCGGCTGTGAGAAATTCAGCGATAGCCACGACGTTTTCCCCCATTCAATGCAAAAAATTCAAAAAATTAGCAACTATTTTGTAAGTTCCGAGACCCCGGTTCCTTGATCTTCATCAAGGAAGAACAGTTCCGTTTTCCAGAGAATGGCGACTGTTTCCGCCCGTTCGCGGTGAGCGCGGGCGGTTTGCATCATCGCCGGATCACGAGGTGCTCATGAGCCAATTTTTCACCAAATCGATGGCGCGCAATATCTTCTACGGCGGCACGCTGTTTTCGGTGCTACTGTTTCTCGCGCTCACTTTTCACACTACCTGGAAAGTCCCACAACGGTCCAACGCCGCCAACCTGACCGAACAGGTCGCGCGCGGTAAGCATTTGTGGGAAACCCGCAATTGCATCGGCTGCCATACCTTGCTGGGCGAGGGCGCTTACTTCGCGCCGGAATTGGGCAACGTCTACAAACGCCGGGGCGATGCCTTCATCAAAGTCTGGATCAAAGCCCAACCGACCAAGGTGCCAGGCCGTCGCCAGATGCCGCAATTCAACTTCACCGACGCCCAACTGGACGATCTGGTGGCGTTTCTGAAATGGACTTCAGAAATCAATACCGAAAACTGGCCGCCAAACGTCGAAGGTTGAACCTCGGCTCACCACAGAGGAAAAAATCATCATGCAATTATTGCAATACAAATCCCAGGCGGTGGCCAAGCCTTATTTCATCGCCGCGATTGGCTTGTTCGTGGGGCAGATTCTGTTCGGTCTGATCATGGGCCTGCAATACGTGATCGGCGATTTCATGTTTCCGGCCATTCCGTTCAACATCGCCCGCATGGTGCACACCAACCTGTTGATCGTTTGGTTGCTGTTCGGCTTCATGGGCGCGGCCTATTACCTGGTGCCGGAAGAATCGGAAACCGAGCTACACAGCCCTTTGTTGGCGCATCTGATGTTCTGGATTTTTCTGATCGCCGGGGCGCTGACCATCGTTGGTTATCTCTCCGTGCCGTATGCGTCGCTGGCCGAGATGACCGGCAATAACCTGCTGGCGACGATGGGCCGCGAGTTTCTGGAGCAACCCTTACCCACCAAGCTCGGCATTGTCGTGGTGGCGCTGGCGTTTCTGTACAACATCGGCATGACGATTCTTAAAGGCCGTAAGACCGCCATCACCATCATCCTGTTGACCGGTCTGATCGGTCTGGCGGGGTTCTTCCTGTTTGCGTTCTACAACCCGTCCAACCTGGTGAAAGACAAGTATTTCTGGTGGTGGGTGGTGCATCTGTGGGTTGAGGGCGTGTGGGAACTCATCATGGGCGCGATTCTCGGTTTCGTGCTGATCAAGATTACCGGCGTGGATCGGGAAGTGATCGAGAAATGGCTGTACGTCATCATCACCCTGGCGCTGGTGACCGGGCTGGTCGGCACCGGCCACCATTATTACTGGATCGGTGCGCCAGGCTATTGGCAATGGTGGGGCGGCTTCTTCTCGGCATTGGAACCGTTGCCGTTCTTTGCGATGGTGGTGTTCTGCTTCAACATGGTCAACCGTCGCCGCCGCCAGCATCCCAACAAGGCTGCGACGCTGTGGGCGCTGGGTACGGCGGTGATGGCTTTCCTCGGCGCCGGTGTGTGGGGCTTTCTACACACGCTGGCCCCGGTCAACTACTACACCCACGGTACCCAGATCACCGCCGCGCACGGTCACATGGCCTTTTATGGCGCGTATGTGATGGTAGTGCTGACCATCATTTCTTACGCCATGCCGATTCTGCGGGGCCGCGAGGTGAACCCGGAGCGGGCGCAGGTGCTGGAAATGTGGGCGTTCTGGCTGATGACGGTTTCGATGGTGTTTATCACGCTGTTTTTGACCGCCGCCGGTATCCTGCAATCCTGGCTGCAACGAATCATTCCAAATCCGCAATCGTTTATGCAGGTGCAGGATCAGTTGCATATCTTTTACTGGCTGCGCGAACTGGCCGGGCTGGTGTTCCTGATCGGGCTGGGCGTGTATCTGTATAGCTTCTTTGCCAAAGACAAACCGCAGACGGTCGAGGTCAGCGAACCGGCTCCGACGGCCACAGTGGCCAGCCAACCCGCCACCACTTGATTTGCGGCCACGCCCCAGCGTCGCGGTTCTCCTTCGCGGCGCTGGTTTTTTTGATGGTGCTGTTTGGTCGCTAAACCCATGCCAAGCTCTGCCAAATCCCCAGCCGCTGCTGCCGTCCCTTACTACCAACCATTCGGGGATGAGTGCGCGATTTTCGAAGCGGCCTGGCGTAACCGCTTGCCGCTGTTGATCAAGGGGCCGACCGGCTGCGGCAAGACCCGCTTCATCGCCCACATGGCCGCGCAGCTGGGTTTGCCGCTGCATACCGTGGCCTGTCACGATGATCTATCCGCTGCTGATCTGGTCGGGCGGCACTTATTGCAGGGTGGCGCAACGGTCTGGTGCGATGGGCCGCTGACCCGTGCGGTGCGCGAGGGCGGTATCTGCTATCTGGATGAGGTGGTGGAAGCGCGCAAGGATACCACCGTGGTGCTGCATCCCCTGGCTGACGACCGGCGGGTATTGCCCATCGAGCGCACTGGCGAACTGTTAGCGGCGCCACCCGCTTTCATGCTGGTGGTGTCTTACAACCCCGGCTATCAGAACCTACTAAAAAGTCTGAAACCTTCGACCCGGCAACGCTTTCTGGCGCTGCGTTTCGATTTCCCCAGCCCGGAACGGGAACGGGCCATCGTCATCGGCGAAACCGGCTGCGATCCGGCTATTGCCAGCCAACTGGTCAAACTCGCCCATTCCTTCCGCGCCTTGAAGGACCACGATCTGGACGAGGTACCCAGCACCCGCCTGCTGGTTTATGCCGCCCAACTGATTCACGGCGGCATGGATCAAATCACCGCCTGCCGCGTGGCGCTGGTGGAGGCGCTGACCGACGACGAACCGACCGCCGCCGCGCTGCTCGAAGTGGTCAACGCCAGCTTTGTTGGATAAGACACCTTCATGACCTCCTTTCAGCGCAAGCGGATTTTTTATCAGGGCGGATTCTTTATCTTGTTCATATTCGCCCCGATTTTCGATCTGCTGCGCTTTGATCTGATCGCGGGCCATTTAATCGTGTTCGGGCAGCCGTGGACGCTAGGCCTGGACGACTATCTAGCCGGAAAAATTGATAACGCCCAGATGAGTCTCAATATTCTGTTGCGGGTCATCGTGCCGGCCTTGTTGGTGGCCGCGACAGTGCTGGGTGTGGCTTGGCGCTGGGGGCGTTTGTATTGTGGCTGGCTGTGCCCGCATTTTTCGGTGGTGGAAACCATCAACCAATTGGTGCGCAAAGCCAGCGGCAAGCAAAGCATTTGGGATAAAAAACCGGGGCCAGCCTGGCATCCCGACGGTACCCCGGCTCCCACCGACCGCCGCTATTGGCTGTTAAGCCTACCGTTCGCTCTGGCCTTTGCCTTCCTGTGGGCGGTGGCGCTGCTGACGTATCTGCTTCCCCCAGCGGAGGTCTACGGCAACTTGTTCAATGGCACGTTGACCCGTAATCAAGGATTATTCATCGGTGTCGGTACGGCGGCACTTTTTGCCGAATTCACCTTGGCCCGGCACTTGTTCTGCCGCTATGCCTGTGCGGTGGGAATGTTTCAAAGCCTGGCGTGGATGAGCAATCGTCGGGCGATGGTGGTGGGCTATCAACGCGAACGCGCCCGCGATTGCGCCAGTTGTCCGTCGTTTTGCGATCATGTCTGCCCGATGCGCCTCAAGCCACGCACCATCAAGCGGCTGATGTTCGCCTGTACCCAATGCGGCCAGTGCATCGACGCCTGTCACAGCGTGCAGCGTAACAATCCAAACGGTAGCCTGCTCACCTGGATCGACGGTCAGAAAGCGTTACAGGCGGATGGCTCACAAGGTTTGCTGGCGAGTGAATCCGCCGCTCAGAAATCCAGGGCAATCCCCCTGTGAATCAGATTGCTTTGGATGTACGCCTCTGCTGGTTTGCTGAAATCCGATGAGGCCATTGCTCTCTTTACCATCCAGAAGGACTTACAACATGTTCAAGAAACTTTTATTCCCAGCCATGATTTTGTCGGTGTCCCTGGCGCAAGTCTCTTTCGCAGAAGATCAATGCAAAGAAGATAAGGATTGCAAAAATGGCGAGGTGTGCATATTGGCTTTGACCCCGCCGGTCTGCAAGCCGCCCCAGGCGGCGGGCGCGCCGTGCAAGCGCGATGTCGTGTGCGTTTCCAAGAAATGCGATATTCCCACTGGCAAGGAGGCCGGCATTTGCAAGTAACAGCGGGCTTTTGAGTTTTTAAGATCGAGCACGCTTTGCCTGCTCAACGGGACGCCGGGGTTTTCAGCCCCGGCGTCCGTGATCCATCATGCTGACTGCATTGCGGCCAGCCCTGCCAGGGGCCGATTCACTTGGAAGAGCACGTCGGCGCACTGTGGCACCGCTTCATCACCCGCGCCGCGCAACAGCAGTATGCCGATGCGGCGGTTGCCCTGGCCGACATCGAGAAAACCGCTGGCCTGCTGTTTCGCGCCTTTGGCGGCGATCCTGGCTTGCGAGTGGCGGCAACCACCGCCCGGCGGCATGGCGCACGGCGTGGCTGGCTGGCGCGGATCGCCGGATCAGGCGAAAAAGCCGATTTTGCCAGCCGTGACGCAGAAACCTTGCAGTTGCCCGCCAGAATCGCGCTTTTCCCGTCGCGTGAATTGAATCGTGATCTCTATTTCTGGCTGATCGCCCTGGCGGCCACTCACGACGAGCTTGATCCTGATGCGCCCTGGTGGCAACAGAACCAGCAGGGAACGCTGATCGTTTTAGCAGACTATCCCGGCCTGCAAGTCCGCTACCGGCGGTTAGTCGCTGCCGCGCTGGCGTTGCGGATGGTGCCTGAACGGCTGCCAGCGGACGAAGCCGCGCAGGAAAACCTGTTGCGCCAGGCCCTGCATAAACCGGGCAGCGTACTGGAAATGCCCACCGCCCGGCGTCCGCCGCCACCGGTGCCGCTCTGGCTCTATCCAGTTCCCACTGTGGCCCCCGGACAAACGCCGCGTCGGGACAGCGAGGCGCACGCCGGGGCTGGTGCGCCGGCCGAACGCGACCGCCAGCGTCGTCGCGCCGAACGCAGCACGCTACCGGAACGGCAAAACAGCTTTCTGTCGCCGTTTCGCTCGGAAAGCCTGTTGTCCTGGGCCGAATACGTGCGGGTCAATCGCCCGACCGATGACGACCCGGCAGCGGATGCAGCCCGAACGGCGGATGAAATGGACGTTTTAAGCATCACCCAGGACAGTTCCACCACCGCTTCACGGGTGCGCTTCGATCTCGATTTGCCCTCCGCCAGCCACGACGATTTACCGTTAGGGCCAGGCATTCAATGGCCGGAATGGGATTACCGTAAACAGACCTTGCTGGCGGATTACTGTTGCGTACAGGAAATGTTGGCTCGCCATGCCGCGCCGTGTGAGCTACCGCTGAGTTTGCACCGCGACGCGCGCCGGTTACGGCGGCAATTTGAAATTTTACGCCCCAGTCGCGGCTGGCGACGCGCGCAACCGGATGGTGAGGAATTGGACTTGGATGCCTGCGTCCGCCATGCCGCCGATTGCGCGGGTCATGGCCAGCAGCACGAACAGGGCTGCTATCGGCAACTGGCCCGCCAGGAACGCGACCTGGCTTGTCTGCTGCTGGCCGATTTGTCGATGTCTACCGATGCCTGGGTCAACAACAAGGGCCGGGTCATTGAGGTGATCCGCGACAGCTTGTTTCTGTTTGCCGAAGCGCTGGCCGTCACCGGCGACCGCTTTGCTTTATACGGTTTTTCTTCGCGTAAGCGCCAGCATGTGCGCTTGCATCGCATCAAGACCTTCGGGGAACGCTACACCTCTTCGATTCGCGGCCGCATCAACGCCATCAAGCCGGGCTATTACACCCGCATGGGTGCCGCTGTGCGCCATGCGACGGCCCTGCTGGGGCAACAAATCGCCAGCCGTCGCCTGTTGTTGCTACTCACCGACGGTAAACCGAACGACCTGGATCATTACGAGGGGCGTTATGGGATCGAGGATACGCGAATGGCATTGTTGGAAGCCCGCCGCAAGGGGCTGCATCCATTTTGCGTGACCATTGATCAGGAGGCCGACGATTATCTGCCGTATTTGTTTGGTAAAGATGGCTTCGTGTTGATCCGCCATCCCGAAGATTTACCGCGTCAGTTGGTGCGGCTGTATAACCGCCTGACCGTTTAAGCCAGGCTGGTAGATTTTGGCCAGCTTTTTTAGCCCCCATAAAGCGAAACCGGCCGTCCCAAGAGATTAAATTTTAAGGTCTCTTGGTACGGTCGGTCATTACCAAACCCATAATTTTCATACCCCGTTTCGCTATCGTAAATACATCCTTGTAGTGCCGTGATAGGCTCTTGGAGGGATATCGCTATCCGATTATTGCCATAAGCACACCGAGCCTATTGAAAGGAACAGGTGAGGCTATCCGTTTCCATTCTCCCTTTACCTCACCCCGTCGTCTGATGCCTATCCCGGCACTATAGACTGAGCGAAAATCATGCCAATGGAGTGGATAAGTCTAAGTTTTATAAAACCTTATTAAAATCATGCTATAAATTTTTATGGGGGTATTTTTTCTGGTAAAAACCGTGTAACTAAAGCAGTAATTGTTTCAGAATGAAACGAAGCGAGCTTTAATGCTATTCATTTTGAAACATTTTAATAACTTTGCGTTTTAGTAGGTCAATATTTTCTATTGTTACATCCGTTCGTCATGCAGAACGCCACCATCAAGTGTCACTGTTTCAGGTCGTACTTGATCAAAACGTAACATTTGACCACCGTACTGCTTGATGAATTCCCTGGCATCTTCTTCTCTGGCAAATGATCCCAACGTTGGCCCCATCGAACCGGCGCGTCGGCTTCCCGTCACATAGAACGCGGTTTTAGCATCGATCCAATAGCCTTGCGGCCTGGTCCAGTCGGCCTTACCCATATCCTGCGTGTAGAGCGCTACTACCCGTTTTTTTTGTTCCGGCTCCAGGTAGATCGCAAACATTTCCATGGTGTCGCAGAAAAAATCCGGCTCACCCTGATCGTAATGAATCTGCGCCTTTGGCCCCGGATAATCCTGCAACAGCATTCCATCCAGTGAGCAAAAAGTCCCTGCGGTGATTTCCTGTGCGTTGGGTTTGATGTCCTCACCGCAACCCGCCAGCCCCAGGATACCGCTGATCAGCACCACAGACAGCGACCGGTGAGTCAGGCAAGTCAGGCGCCACGCGAGGCTTTCACGCTTCATTTGAACCTCCACACCGCTACGCCGAGTGGCGCGACAATCCACAACACCATCGCGCTGCCCAGCATCCAGGGACTCGCCAGCGCCGCCGGCAGCACGGTCGCCAATCCATATAAATCCCGCACTTCCTTGAAACCGAACACATTGAGAATGCGGAAAATATCGGCTGGATTCAGGTAGAGCAGAACGGGAAAGAAGCTCAGGCTAAAGCGCTTTTCAGCCAGAACGAGGAGACCGAGCAGCAGCAGGTCATAGACCAGCACCAGGAAAAACCACAGGCCGATAGCGACCCCGCTGGCGCGCATCCGGTCGCTGGCCATGACCGACACCAGAATGGCGATGCTCAGAAACGCCATCCCCAGCAACAGGGCGCTCAGCATGAAGCCGGCGTAGTGATAGAGCGCGGTCGCGCCGAGTTGATAGGACAGCAGCACACCGGCCAGGCCAAAGCCCGCCAGGGTGGAAAAGGACAACGCGCCCGCCAGCCCCAGAAATTTGCCGATCAGCAGTTCAAAGCGGGTGATCGGCAAGGACAGCAGCAGTTCCAGTGAGCCGCGCTCCCGCTCGCCGACGATGGCGTCATAGCCCAGAATCAGGGCAATCAGCGGCACCAGATAAATCACCAGGCTGACCAGACTGGCGATGGTGACATCCATGCCGCGAAAGCCGACTGCGCCCTGTTGGGCCGCGCCAAAATAGGCAATCACCAGCGCGAACACGGTAAAAATCACCGCCACCGCCAACACCCAGCGATTGCGGATGCGATCCCAGAATTCCTTGCCCGCGATCACGCTGATTGGTTTGAATTCGATAGCAATTTTTTTCATCAGGCGGCGTCGCTGTAGCCGAGAAAGACATCTTCCAGCGAGGGTTCCCGGATCTGCAAATCCACAACGGAATCCTCCAGATTTGTCAGCAGGTGCAAGAGCGCCATTTTGTGTTCACGCGGACAGCGGACGTGCGCCGTATCCTTATCAAGCTGCACGCTGGCTGCCGGTTGCCCGGCCAGCGCCCGCTGCAATGACTCACCCGCGCCGGGCGCTAGCGTCAGTTGGAAATCCAGCGGCAGATTGAGCGCTTCGCGCAATTCCGCCACCGTGCCCAACGCCTGCATCTTGCCGGTTTTCATCAAGGCCAGCCGGTCTACCCGCAATTGAATTTCGGCCAGAATGTGCGAAGACAGCAGCGCGGTCACGCCCTGTTCCCGTAACTCACGCAGCAGTTGGTAGAACTCACGGATGCCTTGCGGGTCGAGGCCGTTGGTCGGTTCGTCGAGAAACAGCAGACGCGGCGAGCCAAGCAGGGCTTGAGCGAAACCGAGCCGCTGGCGCATTCCTTTGGAATAGCCGCGCACCCGTCGCCGCGCCGCATCGGCCAATCCGACCTTCTCCAGCAAGGGCAGGCAGGACGCGAGGTCGGCGTTTTTCAGCCGGGCGAAAAACTGCATGATTTCCAGCCCGGACAGGTTGTCGTACAACGCCAGGCTTTCCGGCAGATAACCGATGCGGCGGCGCACCTCGCGGAAAGCGTCGCCGCGCACCGGCTGGCCGTCGATGCGAATGTCGCCCCGGGTCGGCGGTAACAAGCCCAGCATCATTTTGAATAGGGTGGTTTTACCTGCGCCGTTATGGCCGATGAGGCCGAACAGTTCACCGGTGCGCACCGTCAAATCCACCCCGTCCACCGCACGAGTCGGGCCGAAGTGTTTGACCGCGCCCTGGATTTCAATCGCGTTGTATGCCAAGCCAATCGCTCCAGTTGGGCCGAAAAGGGTGGATTCGCGGGTGCTTGTCCACCACGCTGGGTCCGCGCAACAGCGGGAATTGGCGGGCAATCAGTCGCAAGCTCTGCACCGCCGGGCTGTTCAGCAGCAGCTTGACCAGCGGGTATTTCCAGTTCAGCCGATCCACCACATCGTTGGCTTCATACCGGGTATCGCCCACGCCGTCGCCGTTGGCGTCCCAGCCGACGTAATTGCTCCAGTAATTGCCGCGCTCCTTGCCCCATTCCTCGCTGCGGGTGGCGACATAGCGAATCTGGTCACGGTTGTGGATGAAATCATTGCTGTCCACGTCGTTATGAATGGAACCAGCCCATAAATGGACACCAATGCGATTGCCCATCACCAGATTATTTTTTAGGGTGTTGTATTCGGCGTCGTAGATAAAAAAACCTTTGCTGTTGCCGACTACGATGTTGTTTTCCACCACTGAATCCTGAATGGTGCGCAACATGATACCGTGGTCGGAATTGTCCCAGGCGCGGTTATTGCGGACGATTTGCCGCCGCACTTCCATTAGCGCCAATCCACCACGATTTTTATAGGTGTCGTTGTCCTCCCAGATATTATCGTGGGAGTTCATGTAGTGGGTGCCATAGCGAACGTGATGCATTTTGTTAGCACGAAACAGCGAATTAAACGACACGTCTACATAAATGCCATCGCGGACAAAACTGACGTTGTTGCCAATAATCTTGGCCCGATAACAGTTGTAAAGTTGAATGCCGTTACCGCGCTGGGCTGAGGCTAAATCACGCTTGCCGGTAATCAGATTATTGGTGATTTCCAAATCGTTGGCCTTTTCCAGCCACAGCCCAAACAGGGTATAAGCGAAATCGTTGTTGCGAATGATGGCCCGATGCGATCCCGGTTCGACATAAATCCCGGCGTTCTGCTCGGTGAGATTGTCCCCGCTATCGCGGATGATGAAGCCGTCAGTCACCACATCGGGCGACTTGATGCGGATGACATCGCCCTGATTGTCGCCGCTGAGGGTGGGGCGGTTGACGCCTTGCAGCCGCAGCGGTTTGTCGATGAGCACATGGTCGATATAAGCGCCGCGCTCGACCTGCACCGTATCGCCCGCCGCCGCCGCTTGCACGGCGGCGCTGATCGATTCACCGGGATGAACGGTCCATTCCGCTGCGGCAGCGTAGAGCGTTGCCAAAAACAAGGCGATAGCTAACAGGCCCGGTAATCCGATCACCCTGCCCCGAAACGCCGATCTTCCATCCGATTGCGAGTCAGGAAAATCATTTTTTGAATCAATAACCGGACGCAGGCTGTCAACGAAAAACTGGTGATCAACAGATACAACAATGGCGCAATCAGCTACGTTCCAGCTATGCGGCGGCATCGCTCTTTCCAGACATCCAGACTAGGTTCGAGGCAGGTTGATCGGTAGAAATCGCAGGCGCACCTGCCCTTCAGCGACACTCAGGATGACGCCCTGGTTTAGCTCATCCGAATAGCGTTTCAAAATCCGCAAAAGCACCTCATGAACATGGTCAGGCCGCATGTTCCGCAGACGAAAAATCACCATACTGGGCAAACAATCGCCACTGGCGGCGACCAGATCACCGAAATTCCAGATCGTGGGTCAGCAAAATACGCCCTTCCTCCAGCGCTTTGTACAAAATGTCCGGGTCTGACAAGTGTTCCAGTCCCTGCTCCCGAAGATGGATAGCGTCATGACCCAGAGAATTCAAAAACGTGACCGTCCTGGGCGAGATGCCCATATCCGCCAGAAATTTCATGCGGACAGCAACGGTTCTGCTGGGTGGATGCTTTCTTCCGCCAGCCATGCCGCATAGTGCAGAGCCTGCCGAAGATCTTCTTCCTCAAGATCAGGATAATCCTTCAAAATCTCAGTGACACTCATGCCATTGGCGATTAAATTCACGACCAGGGCGACAGTAATTCGTAAGCCGCGAATACACGCACGACCACCCATTTGGTTCAGATCGAAGGTAATACGATCAAAGGTGAACATAGACCCATTCTCCTGTTTTGAGCCACCACATTAACAATCTTCTGCAACAAATCTCGATCTTCAGAAAGCTGTGGGGCTACCGTATCAAATGCCTTCAACTTTGCCCACTGGCCGCCGCTGTAGGAGTCGGCTCGGAAACGATGAGAATGAAATAACCCTTGGCGGAAATCGGCGTCAGCGGCAGGCCGGCTCGCTCGCGGCGCTTGCGTTCCTTGGACAGGGGCGGACAGGCGTGGGTGTCGTAATACAGCACCATGCAGTCCAGGCAGAGCAGGCATTCTCGCTGGTCGATGCGGCCTTGCGCGTCAATCGCCAGCGAACCACAACCCGCCGCACAGGCTTTGCAGGTTTGGCATTCGGTTTTGCGCTTCAAGCCGAACAGGCGGAACTGCGAGGGAATCGCCAGCCCCGCGCCGAGCGGACAGAGGTATTTGCAAAACGGCCGCTCGGTCAACATTGACGCGCCAAACAGCACCAGCCAGAACAGCACGAATGGCCACGAGCGATTCAGCACGCCGACCAAAAAGGTGGTTTTGAACGGCTCGATTTCCGCCATCTTTTCCGCCAGTCCCATCGAATAGAACGACACCAGCAGCAACACGACGAATACGCCGTATTTAAGCCATTTCAGTTTGTCGTGCAGCGGTTTGGGCAGAAAGAACTGAAAGCGTTTGAAACCCGAAGCACGGGTGATCTTGTAGGCCAGTTCAGTCAATGAGCCGTAAGGACACAACCAGCCGCAGAACAAGCCCCGTCCCCAAATTAGCGTGGTGATGATGATGAACCACCAGAAAATAAAGATCAGCGGATCGGACAGAAACAACTCCCATTTCCATTGGAAAATGATCGAGTGAAACCAGGTCAGCACATGGGTGATGCTCGGTTGGGCCATGGCGTAATAGCCCACGAACAGCACACTCACCGTCCAAAAGAAATACTTGGGATACGCCACCCAGCGCTTGTCTTTATGAGTCGAGCGGCGGGTTAAATCATCACGCCGGACATGCGCCACAGTCACGCCGATCAATAGCAGCACGAATAGGAGAATTTCCAGCCATTTGGCTTTCCACACTTTTAACCAGGTCGGGTCTGGTTTTACCAATTTGGGATGGCCGCCTTGCAGATAGCGCGGGGCCAGCCAGTATTCCCGGTCGAAATTGATGAAGGTCTTGGCGCCGGTTTCCTTATCCTGTTTATTGGCCAGAAACACCAGGCTCCACGGATAGGCAGCGCTGAAACTCGGACTGCGAATGATGAAGATGCCGGATTCGCGGAAACGCGGCGCACCGGCGGCGCTAATCCCGTACAAATTCAGATAATCGGTATCGCGGAAGGTGAAGGTATCCATTTCCTGCGAAACCTGAATCCGGTCATAAATGCCGCCGCGCACGAAACCAGAACCTTTGAAGGAACTGCTGCCGTTGGCGATAATAAAAATCGCATGTTCGCCGGGTTTGAGATCGGCCATAAGCCGCTGATAGTTGCGCTCACCGAGAACATTAGGCCCGACATTCGGCGCATTGAGATAGCCGAAATACAAATCGATATACGGTTCCTTACCCTCGCCCAATTCCAGATCCTTCGGCATCACCCGCAAATGCTGAACACTGCCTTCCTTGAGCAAGGCATCCCAATTCAATTTTTCCTGAATAGTGGTGAATTGCGCCTGCGGTTTGGGAATGGGTTGAACAATGCCGGTTTGCTTGGCGATTTCGTAGGCGCTACGCATGACGACTTGATTTTGAGCAATGACTGTCACGGTCGCGCCGGTAATGGCGTCAATGCCGACGAAGCCTTCACCGCTGCGGGCTTTACCAATTTCCACCTTATCCCAGGCGAAACGCCCGACGAATTGCTTAATAAATTTGGTCAATTCCGATTCGGGAATACCGACCAATAAAATCGGTTCGCTGTGTTTAAGAATCTTCACCCCGATGATTTTACCCGCTGCATCCATCCCCAATAGCGTGACCACTGGCTTGCCGGAATAGGCCGGAATATCCACGATGTCGGTGGACAGAAAGACGTAGCCGATCAATTGCCGGTTGTGGTACGCCTCGACATAGGCCGGTTTACCTTTGCGGGTTGAAAAGCTGTCGGCCTCCGGCATGATGTCCTTGCAGGGCGCATAAGCGCATAAATCGGGGTCAGTCGATAATTGCGCTGGCAGCGGTGCTTCGTAGGATGAGGCGGCGGCAAGGAGCGGGAACAGCAGCAGCACCAAGAAAATGAAGCCGATGGCAGGCGTTCTATGCGCTTTAGGATAAGGCAATACCGAGTGGACGTTCATGAAAGGCGGCTTAACAGCGGCGGGACGGGGATTGCCCATCCCGCGCCTAATGAAAAGAATTAAGCTTCAACAAACATGGTGCTACGCATTTCCAAATGCAGCGCATGGCAGAAATGGCTGCAATAACACCAATACACACCCGGCTTGTCAGCAATAAAGGTCACCGAGGCTGTTTGCTGGGGATTGACAATGAAATTAATATCGTATTTGGGAATGGCGAAGCCGTGAGTCAAATCCTCAACCTTATCGTGATTGGTCAGGATGATGGTGACTTCATCGCCTTTCTTGACCTTGAAATTGGTCATGCTGTATTGCGGCGCAACCGAGGCCAGATAGACTGTGACTTTATTCCCGTTGCGTTCCACTTTGCTGTCAGTAAAGTTCTTTACCGCATTCGGGAACTCATCCATGCTGTAAATCTGCTTGGTTTTGACCAAATCGCGGCGGACGATGATGGCATCGTGCGGTTCAGGATAAGCGGTGTGGTCATGAATCAGCTTCATCTTGTCGCCGCTAATGTCGATTAACTGCTCGGTTTCGACGTGCAGCGGCCCCACCGGCAAAAAGCGATCCTTGGAGAATTTATTGCCGGAGTTGAAGAATTTGCCGTCAGCTTCTTTGGTTTCACCCATTGAGCTATAGCCGTGGCCGGGCTGGTAATGCACATCAACCCGATCCAGTACTGGCTGGATTTTCTTATCACCTTTGAATTGTGCAATAGCCTTGTCGATATTCCATTTTACGATTTGGCTGTCGAGAAATAGCGTGGTATAGGCGTTGCCTTTATCATCGAACGCGGTATGCAGCGGGCCGAGACCGATTTCCGGTTCCGCCACCACAGTATCGCGGGCTTCTTTCAATTCACCCGCAAACCATTTATGCACCAGCGCGGTTTCAGTCACACTGGCGGTCGGCGATAGTTTGCCGGATGAGATAAAGTATTTGCCGTCGGGGGTGATATTGACGCCGTGCGGGTTTTTCGGCACCGGCACATAACACACCAGCGCGGTTTTTGGGTCGGGGTTGGCGTCTTTGGTGCCATCAACCACCGGCACTTTGGAATCGCCGATAGTGATAAATTTCCCCGCTTTAATCGCCGCTTCGATGCGCTCGATATTGAAAAACACCACCGCGTCGCGCTCGGCGGACATCATGTCGGTGTAAATCGCGCCACCTTCGGTGTTGTACTGATTGGCCGCCGCCAGCTTGCCGTCGTAAGAGGTAGCGACCAAATCCATGTTGCCGGTCACTTTGCACTGCCAGCGGACTTCCATGCTGTCGGCATCCACGCAGCTAAACAGGCAGGCCCATTTCTTGGAATCGTCCATATCCCGGCCATCGTTGGGCAGCGGTACATGGAACTCGCCGCCGCAGAACACGCGGGTGGTACGGTTGATTTTAGGATCGACCGGATCGCGTTTGTCGGGGAACAGCCCATGAAAGCCCTGCATGTTGGGCAACTCAGTAATCTTGTCGCATTCCATATAGTCCATGCGGATGCGCGCCAGCCGCCCATGAATCTTGTCGTTTACCCAAAGGTATCTGCTGTCATAGGTGCCGTCGGTGTAAGAACCATGAACATGGTGGGTATCGCCGGTGATGTATTTAAGCGAGCCGTCCGGCTTGGTGCCGATGACTTTCTTGGATTCGTTGGTGATGCCCCAGCCGACCATCGGGTCGATGTTGAACACTGGAATCCGCTTGATGGTGCGCCCGGACGGCAGGCCGTAAATCCGCACTTCACCGGAATGGCCGCCGCTGGAGAAGATGTAGTAATCGTCCAGTTGGCCCGGCGGGACTTCAAATTTATCCGCTTCCCTTTCACCTTCTTCTTCCTTTTCCGCCTTGGCCTCGCCGGAACCGAGTGCGGCCAAACCGGTCGCCAAGCCCGCGCCAGTGAGGCCGGTCAGCGCTGCCGCGCCCAGAAATTTACGGCGACTGGTGCTTTCCGGGGTTTCGTCAGCGGGGTATGAGGAGTGTTCGTTGTCGTTCATGGGGGGATCTCCGTGAGGGGGTTTGCGATGATTACCAGCGTTTGGCTTCAACCAAACTGGCCGTCCACTCTCGGTTTAACGAGCATGGGTAAATAGCTGATGAGAAAGATTAAAAATGCGATAATCCACAGCAGTTGCGAAATCGCCACCCACATCGGGTAAACGCTGCTGGTCAGCAACGGCACGATGACCCTGAACATCGCACCCGCTATCAGGAGGAATAAAGCAACCGGTACGGTTTTAGGTGGCTGCTGAATGTTCCGACCGGTATGCCCCAGCGTCACCCGCGCCATCATGCTGAGGATGATGAGGCCGATACCGCCGACGCTAAACGCATGAAGCACCACCAGCGGCGGCAGCTTCAGCACCGGCGTTAACGCCATCAGCAAAAAGCCGAAATTGATGGCGGCGAAGGCAATAAACAGACTCCACAGCAGCGGTTTTTTCCAAATGCCGGGCGTATACCAGCCCGCCAGCCGGATAGAATTGCTGATCAGCAGACCCAGCGCCAGCAACGCAACCAGCCATTCCTTGCCGATGCCCACTTCCGCAATCAGGAACAGGCCGTAGAGAACAATGATCGCTTGATCCAGGCGCTGGGAATTTTTGACTTTTATCGGATAGCCGACGCCCGCTTCGATAAAAAACGGAATCACCCGGCGGCCCATAAAAAGAATCAGCCCAATGACCAGAAACAGTCCGCCGCGCAGACTGACGAAGACACCGCCCTCAATAATTCCCGCCGCACCGAGATAAAACAGGGCATTTCCCAGCAGCAATAAAACCAAAATAGCCAGAATGCCCGCTTGCTTCCATTGCTTGACCTGGTTAATCGGCTGGAAGATGGCAGCGGTCAGGCCGACCATAAACAGCAGGTCAAAAAACCCGGCAATGAAAATCAAAGACGTTCCGAATAAAAGCAACAGGCGCGGAATCACCCACAACGCAAACAAAGCCATCAATCCAGCGCCGTGCAGGGTTTGAACACCCGTCCAGTTTTTAACGGCAGTCAGCAGAAAACCGGCAATGACAGCAACCGCAAAGCCGTAAATCATTTCATGGGCGTGCCATTGAAAAATCGAAATACCGGTGACGGCAAGCGGCCAATGATGGATATAAACCCCCATCCACAGCAGCATGGACACCACAGAAAAAATTGCCGCGCCGAGAAAAAACGGGCGGAATCCCAGATTCCAGATTGCCGCTTGTGGGTTAATGGCTAGTACCCTCAGAACGAGTGATTTTGTTGTAGACGTTGTATTTGCCGACCGGCTTGCGCATCGGCAACCGTTTGACTTCCTTCAGGGTGGCAGCGTCGTACACCACCAGCGCGCCATCGTTTTCCCAGATCGACACCAGCGCGTATTTGCCATCGCGGGTAAATTCGGTATGGGCAGCGGTCTTGCCCGGCTCCGGACGTAATGTTTTGACAATTTCCAGCGTGTTCTTATCCAGTAATTGCATCGTATCCTTGTCCTTGCTCATCATCGCGTCCACCCACGCATAGGGCGTATTTTCGTGGCTGCGCATGAAGAAGGCTGGGCCAGCGGTCTTGATGTCCTTGATGATTTTCCAATCTTTCATGTCGATGACGCTGACGGTGCCTTCCTTAAGGTTCGGCGTCGCCATCACCGGACGGCCCAGATAGCTCCAGGAAATGCCGGAACCGAGATGCGGCAAGCCAGTCAGCGGCAAGTCAGCGACTTTGCGCCGGATGTCGAGATTGACCACCTGACCGCCGGGCGCGGGCTTATCGCTGCCGTCAGCGGGTCGGGCCGCACCCAGCACATAGGCGTAATCCTGACTGAAGAAGAAATCGTCCAAAATGGCGTCCAGCTTGGTTACGCGCGGTGTCCACTGGCCGGGGGCGGCAATGGCTTCACCCATCTTGTAGTCGTGGACGTAGCCCTTGAATACCGGCTCGGCCTTGGGGTCATAGCTCAACTCCCACAGTTCGGGAATATCCTTGAGCGCGGCGACGAAGCTTTTGCGCGGCGCGGCGTCGTACACCGCCGACACCCGCGAACCCTTGCCCGCTTCATTCACCACCGGAATGACGCGCTCCAGACTCAAATCCGCCGCCTTTAGTAAAACGAGGGTCTGCGGTAAATAGTTGGCCACCATCACCCATTGGCCATCGCCAGATACCGCGATATTGCGGGTATTGATACCGGCGCGAATTTCGGCGACGACTTTCAGGTTGTAAATGTCGAACTTGCTGATCCAGCCATCGCGCGAGGCGAAAAACACGTAGCGGCCGTCCGGGGTGAATTTCGGCCCACCGTGCAGGGCAAAGCGGCTGGGAAAGCGGTGAATCGGCTCGAATTTATCGCCATCCAGAATGGTGACGTGATGGTCACCCGCTTCCACCACCACGAACAGATTGAGCGGGTCGGCACTGAACACCGGCTTATCGGGCAGGCTGCCGGGTTTGACCGGCTCGTAGCGCGAAGCGCGGATTTCGGCCTCACCCCATTGCGGCGTCACGGCGGGCGGGGTGTAGATGAAATCAGCCAGCGCCTGAAGTTCTTCCGGCTTGAGCTTGTCCTTGAAGCCCTGCATTTGGGTGGCTTCACGCCCGGCGGTGATGACGGTGAGCGCTTCAGCTTTCTTCAGCCGCTCCAGATTTTGCGGCAGCAAGGCTGGCCCCAGGCCGCCCAAGCGGTCTACGCCGTGACAGGCGATGCAGTGTTGTTGGAAGAGTGGCGCGGGATCGGGCGCGGCGTGTGCCGTCCCAGCCAAGCCCAGCAAGGCCGCAAATAGGAACCGTTTTTTCATGAAGCGACCCTCCGGCGCGGCGTGTGATAAGGCGTGACGGTTAGGCGTTCCGCACCCGCCGCGACGCCAATTTCCTCGTCATTGAGATAACAGGCCGGGTCTTCGGCCCACGGGTCGCCGGTGAGTTGCTGGGCGCGGACGCGGGTATTGCCACCGCAAATATCGAAATAGGCGCACTGGCTACAGCGGCCTTTGATGGTGCGCGGCTTGGCTTTCAATCCGGCCATCAGCGGGTCGGAGACATCTGGCCAGATGTGCGAAAACGGCCGCTCGCGGACATTGCCCAGCGGGTAATGCCACCACATGGTGTCGGGATGGACGTTGCCCAGATTGTCGATATTGGCGACATTCACCCCGGAGGCATTGCCGCCCCATTGCGCGAGTTTGGCGCGGAGGTGATGTTCCAAATGCGGGAAATGGCGGCGCACCCAAAATAGCAGATACACGCCGTCGGCGTCGTTATTGCCGGTGACGAACTCCCGCGATTCACCCGCCTGCACCGAGCGCCAGCAGGTATCAAACAATACATCCATCGCCTGCCGGGTGGTGCGATGGTGGGCATCGTCCTTGCGGTTGCGGTTGCCGCGTCCGGCGTAATTGAGATGAGAAAAATAGAACTTGTCGATCTGCTCGGTTTCCAGCAAGTCCAGCAAACGCGGCAAATCGTGGGCGTTGTCCTCGGTCATGGTGTAGCGAATCCCGACCTTGACCCCGCGTTCCCGACACAGCCGGATGCCGTTGAGCGAGGCGGCAAAGGCGCCGGTTTGGCGGCGAAAGCGGTCATGGGTTTCAGCGATACCGTCCAGACTGACGCCGACATAATCGAAGCCGACTTCGGCAATGCGGTCGATGTTGGTCGAGTCGATCAACGTGCCGTTGCTGGACAACGCGACGTAAAAGCCCATTGCCTTGGCCCGCTGGGCGATGGGGTAAATATCCGGTCGTAACAGCGGCTCGCCGCCGGACAGAATCAGCACCGGTACCCGGAAGGCTTTTAGATCGTCCATGACGGTAAAGACTTCCTCGGTGCTCAGCTCACCGGGGAAATCGGTATCGGCGGAAATCGAATAGCAATGCTTGCAGGCCAGATTGCAGCGCCGCACCAGATTCCAAATCACCACCGGGCCGGGCGGGTTGCGCTTGGGCAGTAGCGGCGTCGGCTGGGCGATTTCCTGCATAAACTGGGTAATGCGGAACATGGTGGCTTCCTTCAGCGATGGTGCTCTGGCGGTGACCACTGACCATTGCCGATCATATCTTTCTGTATTACGATTTGTATTCTGATGATACCAAAGGGGCGAATCTCATGGGCACAAGAACTGTCCGGCTGGATGAAGACGCCGAGCGCACTCTGGATCGGGTGAGAACCATGACCGGTTTGTCCATTTCGGAGGCGTTGAAACAAGGTCTGAGCGCCTACGAAAACGACATCCTGGAACAGGCGCAGCGCAAACCCTACGCGATTTTCCGTCAGCTCGATTTGGGTGCTGGCGGTTACGCCCTTGCGCCCGCGCGGGACGCCAAGTCGGCGATAGCGGAGGTCATGCGCCGGAAACATGCGCGATGATTCTTGTGGATACCGGGCCATTGGTCGCGCTATTTGATCCGAGGGATGGCGACCACGACCGGTGCGTCAAGCGCCTGGCCGTCATCGAAGAACCGCTGTGTACGACGATCCCGGTGCTGACCGAAGCGTTCCATCTCCTCAATCCCGGTAGCATCGGCTCTCAGCGGTTGATGGACTTCATCGCCGCTGGCGGGCTGGGGGTGCGCGATCTCGACTCGGCAGGATTGCAGCGGGCTTTTACGCTGATGGTTCGTTACGCTGATCATCCGATGGATTTGGCTGATGCCAGCCTGGTGGTTCTGGCCGAAACGCTCAAGCTCCGCAAGGTGTTTACCCTCGACCGTAACGATTTCACCACCTATCGCATTCAGCATGGACACCGCCAGGTGATGTTTGATCTCATCACCCCCAACCCGGTAGGCTGAGCCGGAACCCCGATCATCGAACATACCTCACCCCCGAAGTGTCGCCGATTCCGTGCCGCTCAGGCGTAAACCGGTTTTCTTGAGAATCTGGGTGCTGTAGAGGATGGCGCGGTGGCGGCAGGCATCGCCTAAAACGTCGGCGATGCAATCCGCTTTGGCAGCGACTTCCTCGCGGCTGGCCCCGTGCGCCATCGCAAACAGGTTATACGGCCAATCCGGCAGATGGCGCGGGCGGCGATAACAATGGGTGACGAACTCCAGCGCCCCAATCTGTTCGCCCAGCGCGTCCACCGCATCATCCGGCACATCCCAAACGGTCATGCCGTTGGCGGCGTAGCCGATGCGGTAATGGTTCGGCACGACGCCAATGCGGCGAATCGCCCCGGCATCCAGCAAGCTTTGCAACCCAGCAATCACCGTCGCCGCATCGCTGCCCAATTGCGCAGCCAGCGCGTGATAGGGTTGCAAAGTGAGCGGTAATCCGGCCTGGGTGGCGAGAATCAGCGGGCGCAGTTTTGCCATAACAACTCCCCTCATCCCTTGGGGGAGAGGGGTTGGGGGTGAGGGCGTTTGCACAGCCACCGACCGCGCCCCAACCGTAAACCGCGCTTCAATAAAATACTCCCGCTCCTTGGGAAAGTTGAACACCGGCAAGCCGGTCGCCGCCGCAATGCGCTCGACGGTTTCCTGCATCTGGGCGGGGGTTTCGGTCGCCAGCACGAACCACATATTGAAAGCATGGTTGCGGCGGTAATTGTGAGCGACTTCCGGGAAGGCATTGACGAGGGTAGTAATGCGCTCGAAATCCGCTTCCGGCGCTTGCACCGCCGCCAGCGAAAAGGCGCCGCCCAGCCGTTCGATTTGATACAGCGGCCCGAAGCGGGTCAGGGTGCCGTCTGCCAGCAAATCCCGTAGCGCGGCCAGCACCGCCTCCTCGTCAGAATCCAGCCGTTCGGCCACCACGGCAAACGGCCGCCCGACCAGCGGAAAACCGCCTTGCCATTCATCGATCAGGCGGCGCTTCAGCTCGTTCATGCCACGGCCTCAAAGCGAGCGGCCCGCCGGTTCTCCGTCTGGTTGGGCAAAGTAACCGCAGGCAGATACCAGGCTCCGCGCTGGCGGAAACACCGGCTGCTGAATAGCGCGGCGTGCGGGTAATTTTGCAAACGATGTTCGGCGCACAGGGTGTCAATCCGCGCCAGCACCTCGTCCCGCTCGCGGCCGTGCATCATACAAAACAGGTTATAGGGCCAATCCGGCAGCCGTCGGGGACGGCGATAACAGAGATTAACCCCGGATTCCGCTGCTAATAGCCTACCGACCGTGCTCACTCCCGTATCGGGAATGTCCCACACCACCATCGCGTTGGCGCGGTAGCCCAGTTCCCGATGGCGAACGATGACGCCCAGCCGCTTGACCAGACCGTGCTCCAGCCAACCGCGCAGCGTGTCGATCACCCGTCGCTCGCTCAAACCCACCGCATCCGCCAGCGCCTGATACGGTCGGCTGAGCAGCGGCAAACCCGGTTGCAGCGCGGTCAGCAGGCTTCGGTCGAGAGCGCTTAATTCGAGGGTCGGCAGCCGGTCGGTCGCTGCGGTGGGGGAGATTGAGCGCTTATGTCCGCCGCCATGCCGCAAATCAAACGCGAGGTCGATATGGAATGCTTCCAGCAGCGGTAAATCGAGCAGCGGCAAGCCGGTTTGTTCCTCAATGTCGCTCAGGATTTCCTGCAAGCGGGCCGAGGATACCGCAGTCAACACGAACCAGAGATTGAAGTCATGGTCGCGCTGATAGTTATGATTGACTTCGGGATAGTCGTTGACCCGTCGCGCCACCGCTTCTAACTGCGTCGGCGGAACCGCCAGCGCCGCCAGTGTGCTGACGCCGAGCTTGCGCGTGGCGAACACCGCGCCGACCCGACTGATTTTGCCGTCTTCCTGCCAGCGCCGCAGGGCCGCCAACACCTCGGTTTCGCTCCGTCCCAACTGCCCGGCGATAATGCGAAACGGCTCCGGCGTCAGCGGAAAATCGCGCTGGAAACCGTTGAGCAAGTCGAGATCGGCGGCGTCCATCTCAAAAGCCGATGCGCTGGGCGCGGGCGGTGAAGAAAATCCCGCTGGGACTTTCTACGGCTAATTCAGCGATTTTGGCGAAGCTGGCGGTATCGTAGATCACCACCTTGTTATCGTCGCGGGCCGAAATCCACACCGCTTCGCCGCGCGGGGTAAATTCCAGATGCAACACCGCTTTACCCGGCTCCAGGGTCTGGACGATTTGGCCGGTAAAAGTGTCGATCACCTGCACATAGCCGTTATCGGGAAAAGCGAAATTGACCCACACCTGCCGACCGTCGGGCCGAGCGACCACGAACACCGGCTGACCCCGCACCGCAATCCGGCCAGTTTCCTTCCAGTTGATCGTGTCCGTGACCAGCACTTCATGCCGACCGATAGCGGGCAGATACGCCTGATGGCCCGCCACCGCCCAGCCGCGCAGATGCGGCATTTTGTAAACCGGCAGCTTTTCCTCGCCCTTGCCATAGTGAGCGAGGATGCGCTGGACGCCCTGCTGTGGCTGCCAGGTGTCCAGCAGTGCAATACCGTCTTCACCGAATAAACCGGCGAGATAGTGGCGACCGTTCGGCGTCACCAGGGCATCGTAGGGGGATTTACCGATGTGGCTGAATTTCTCAACCTTCGGCGCTTTCGAATCGCGGACATCGGCAATCCATATTTGATCGGCGTCGAACAGCGAATAGATGAAGCGGTCGCCCGGTAAATCGGCAATACCGACCACTTTCGACAGCTTGCCATCGCCATACGCGGCGGGAATATCGGCCACCAAGTCCAGCGTATCGGCGGCGAATACCTTGAGGCCGCCCGGCTCGTAATTGGCCACCGCCACCAGTCGCCCATCCTGGGAAATCGCTCCACCGATGCTGTTGCCGCCCTGCACGATGCGCTTGTCCAGTGTGCCGCGCAAAATATCCACCTTGCTCAAGCCGCCGTCGCGCCCGAACACGTAGGCGTAACGCTGGTCGCGGGAGAACACCACCGAGGCGTGGGACAAATCGCCCAAGCCTTCCACCCGCTGCACGATGCTGTTACCGCTGGTGCTGACGATGACAACGCGCCCCGCGCCCCGCTCGACGATGACGCCGAGATCACCCGTGCCGCGCAAAACCGGTTCAGCACTCCAGGCCAGCAGCGGCCAGACCAGGAAGAACCAGCCCCAGTCTGAGAATCTTGGTAGCGTCATTTGGCTTCCTCCGGGAAACCGCGCAACAGTTGCGCCACAATCCAATCGGCTTCGGCCTCGCTCATAAACGGCTGCCACGGCGGCATGGCGGTGCCGGGCCGACCCAGCAGAATGGTGTATTTCAAACTGGCGGCAGGCTTATCGCGCAACGTGTCGGGGAGCAGCGCCGGACCTAAACCGCCGCGCAGGGTGAGACCATGACAGGAACCGCAATCCTGCCGCACCATGCGGATGAGTTCGCGGCTACGTTTCGGCGCAGGGGTGGGCGAGTCCTGGGCGATGGCCGCTGTGCTGAAGCCCAGACTTGTCAGCCACAGAATCAGCAGATGAATTTTCACGGTCTATAGCGGGTGCTTAGTTGTGCTCTCACCCTGACCCTCTCCCAGCGGGAGAGGGAATGAGGGCACACGTTGCGGTAACTTACTTGGCCATCCCTAGAATCCACGTCACCAAGGCCGTCATATCCGCATCCGGCACCGTGGGATTCGGTGGCATCGGCACCTGTCCCCACACGCCCACACCACCGGCTTTCACTTTAGCCGCCAGCTTGGCGGGCGCATCGGCCTGACCTTTGTACTTGGCGGCCACTTCCTGATAGGCTGGGCCAATCACCTTTTTATCGGTCTGATGACAGGCCAGGCAATTGTATTTCTTGGCTAATTCTTCGCTCGCCTGGGCGGCGGGCGCGACCAACAACGCAAGCGTAAGCGCACTTAAGCATCTAAGTTTCACGAGGATTCCCCTTCTTGCTCAATAAACGTCATGTTGGGTGTTATAAACATTGAACTTGCCGGTCGGCGTGATCAGCTTCGGGTCTTTGATGACTGTTTTCAGTTTGCGGGTCTTGTCGTCCACCACCACGATGGCCGATTCCTTATCCTTGGCGCTCCACACCGAGAACCAGACCTCATCACCCGCCTTGTTGTATTCCGGCTGCACTACCCGCTTGGCGCCTTCACCCAGACCGGCCCACTCAGCAATCGGGATCACTTCGTAAGGTTTGTCGATATCCTTGATATTCCACACCGCGACCGATTGGCTGATTTTCGGATCGGGATTGAGCGCGGTATCGACCCACAGATTGCCGGACTTTGAATGGGTCTTGATGAACAGTGAGCCACCGCCTTGCCCTTTCAAGGTGCGCACGACTTTCCAGGCGTTGTCCTTGTGCTTCTCCGGGTCGGTGCCGATCAGCGAAATCGATTCATCGCCCAGATGGCCAGTCGCCCACACTGGGCCGAATTGCGGATCGACAAAGTTGGCACCGCGTCCCGGATGCGGGGTCTTGCCGACATCGACCAGGGCCGCCAGTTTATTTTCCTTGGTGTCCACCACCGCGATCTTGTTGGAGGCATTGGCGGCCACCAGGAAATAACGGCCGGTGCTATCGAAACCGCCATCATGTAGGAACTTGGCGCCTTCAATGGTCGTGGTTTTGAGATTATTCAGGTCTTCGTAATTGACCATCATGATCTTGCCAGTTTCCTTGGCGTTGACCACGAACTCAGGGTGGAAATGGGAGGCGACAATCGAGGCTACCCGCGGCTCCGGGTGGTACTCATTATCAACGGTGGTGCCGCGGGTCGAGACGATTTTCAGCGGTTTGAGGGTGTCGCCTTCCATGATCACGTACTGCGGCGGCCAGTAAGAACCGGCGATGGCGTACTTGTCCTCATAGCCCTTGTACTTGGAGGTTTCCACCGAGCGGGCTTCCAGACCAATCTTGATTTCCGCGACCGTCTCCGGTTTTTCCATCCACAGGTCGATCAGGTTGATGCGGGCGTCCCGACCGATCACGTACAGATAGCGGCCGGAGGCGGACAGGCGGGAGATATGTACCGCGTAGCCGGTCGGAATGATGTTGATGATTTTCTTGGTATCGCCGTCGATCAGCGCAATCTGACCCGAATCGCGCAAGGTCACGGAGACTACATTCTCAATGTTATAGTGATTCATCTTCTTGGTGGGGCGCTTATCGGCCGGAACCACCAGCTTCCAGGTCGCTTCCATTTCCTTGAGGCCAAATTCTGGCGGTGTGGGCGGTTCCTGTTGAATGTAACGCGCCATCAAATCGACTTCTTCGTCAGTCAGCTCCCCGGAGGTTCCCCAATTGGGCATCCCAGCGGGTGAGCCATATTTGATGAAGGTCTTGAGATATTCAGTACCGGTAGCGAGCGTTTTGTCGGTGGTCAGCGGCTTGCCGGTCGCACCCTTACGCAGCACCCCGTGGCAACCGGCGCAGCGCTGGAAGTAGATTTGCTTGCCCCTGTCAAACTCCACTTCCTTCATGGCGGGCGCTTTAGGGTCCACATTCTGATGCATCGGCTCGTTGGCCATGGGTGAGCCACCCGCCTGATACTTCACTTCAGCTTCAGAAACGCCTTTTTTGGCGGCGGGGGTTTCCGCCAACGCGAGGCTGATGGCGAATGGTAAGGCAGACAGCACAACGACAGCGTGTTTTAGTTTTCTATGCATTTTTGGCATGGTTCGCTCTCCAGGCGACCTCGGATCAGCCGAGTGGCAGTGGTTGTTTACATACCGTTTAAGTACGACAATCGGGCCTGCCATACCTTGATTTACATCAAGCTTTCGATAATAGCTTTAAATAAAGTGTGGCAATAAAGGGCTATTGAGTGCTAAGACACGAAGTGGAAAATTTGTGAGCAAGCAACTGAATATCACAAGACTACTTGCTGATCTGCCGCTGTTTCAGCAGTTACGCGATAGCGAAATCGCTCAACTGGCGATGGAGAGTCGCGAGATCAAACTGAGCAAAGGGCAGATTTTGTTTCAGAAGGGTGATTTGTTAGAGGGGTTTTACGTGGTGGTCGAAGGCCAGATCAAGCTGGCTTTCTCTTCACCCCAGGGACAGGAAAAGGTGGTCTCCATCGTCGGCCCCGGCGGCAGTTTCGGCGAGGCGGTCATGTTCATGGAAAAACCGTGTCCGGTCTTTACCCAGGCGCTGGAGGATTCTCATCTGCTGTACATTGCCAAAAGAGGTATTTTTACAGCCATCGAACATGACAGCGTTTTTGCCCGCCGCATGTTGGCCGGGCTGAGTATGCGCTTGCATGGGCTGATCCAGGACGTGGAGGATTATTCCCTGCATTCCTCCACCCAGCGCGTGATCGGTTTTCTGCTCCAGTTGGCGGATAAGCCAACCAAGGGCCATGCAACGTTTGAATTGCCCGCCAGTAAGCAGGTGATCGCCTCGCGGTTGAATTTGACGCCGGAAACCTTTTCGAGAATCCTGCACAGCCTGAGTCAAGCCGGGTTGATCACGGTAAAAGGCAAGCGGATTACCGTACCGGATATCACCCGACTGAGCCGCTTTGATCACGCGCCGCCGCCGTGCGCCAAAAATGCCCAGGCACCGCTTAGCGAGGCTCAAACGCCTCTCGAATAAGCTGCTGCATGATCTGATCCCAGCGCTGACGCGGTTGTCGCTGCCAGTATCTGGCATCCGACCGACAATCGAATTTTTGCTGGTAAATCGCCAGGGCGGCCACGATTGTCGCCAGGCCTAGCGCCAACTCCGCCCGTGGAATGCCCGCGAACGGCAGCACCAGGAGCGACAAAAACACCAAGGCAATGATCCAGCCCCAGGGAATGAATAGGAAATAACGGATATCGAACTGCCTGCCGTTGCGCTGAACAATGACGCGCATCGGCCAGTCATCCTGGGTGATATAAGCGCGCCGCCGTGCTTCCAGACGGGTTCCGTTCTCGGCGACAATAAAAAAATTGTTGACTAAGAGAGCGTTGCGGAATTTCTTGAGTTGAGCGTCGCCACCTTGCACGGTCGCCTGCGTCATACGTCCCAAATGCTGGATCGTCGGTTCAATCGTCATCGTTCAGTCGCCCACCGTAATGACCACCTTGCCGGTGGATTTGCGGGAGACGACTTGATGCAACGCATCGACTGCTTCCTCCAGCGGATAAATCTCCGACACATAAGGCTGGATGGCGCCGGCTAAATACCAGTCCAGCAAAATCCGAAAGCTTTCCGTCATCACTGTTGGATGACGTTCCGCGTAAGCGGGCCAGTTGAGGCCGATCACATCCACGTTCTTGACCAGCAAATGGTTGGCAGGAATTTGCGGCACCGTGCCACCGGCGAAGCCGATCACCAGTATCCGCCCCTCGAAAGCGATAGCACGCAAGGAAGCGTTGAACAACTCACCGCCGACCGGATCGTAAATCACATCGGCACCGCGTTCTTCGGTCAGTTCCTTGATGCGCAAACGAATATCGTCATGGCTGGTGTTAATGAGATGATCGGCACCGTGCTGGCGGGCGATGTCCAGTTTTTCCGGGCTGCTGGCGGTGGCGATGACCGTCGCGCCCAGTTGCTTGCCGATGGCGACCGCCGTCAGGCCAACGCCGCCGGATGCGCCATGCACGACCAGCGTTTCCCCAGCTTGGAGCCGCGCCCGATGCCATAAGGCAATGTGGGACGTACCAAACACCACCGGAAACGCTGCGCCGTGCTGGTAAGGCATGGCTGGCGGGATGGCGACGCAACGATTGACATTGACAACAGCCTGCTCCGCGTAACCGCCGTGCAGAGTCAGTGCGATGACCCGATCACCCACCGCAAACTCGGTGACGCCCTCGCCGAGTTCTAAAACGTCGCCAGCCACCTCAAAGCCGGGGCTGAAGGGCGGTTCTGGTTGGACTTGATATTGTCCGCGTGTGATCAGGCTATCGGCGAAGTTGACGCCGCAGGCCCGCACCCGTAGCCGTACTTGGCCGGCTGCCGGGCTTGGCTCTGGAATATCTTCCAACCGCAAGGCGGCCGGGCCGTTCAGTTCATGGCAAACGATGGCTTTCATCGAACATCAACTCTGGTTTGAAACATCCCATTTCTTTCATGCCGTTTCGCCCGGTCATGGGCGTGGATCGAAACATTGAGCATTGTAGCTGAGGGTAGGTTAGGGCGGGAAATCGCAAGCTGGTTCGCCAATTTTTTGACTCGTATGACTGGTTACTGGCTTGTCCCTGCCTGATTTCGCTCATTAATTTCATTTAAGAGAATGATAAATATCGTAAATTTTTATTGTCTTTGAAATGGTACGTTTTTTGAAAAGCCTCGGTTATGAGACGGTGGTCGGTCCTCGAAAAGACCGAAGTATAGCTGCCGACATTGATAAACCATCCGCCACCCAGGGATTAACTCATCACCATGGCGCTTTTGTCGGTCTACTCGACACGAGGAAACTATCGCTTTGAGGTTGCCGAGGGCCGTTCTGTGCGTGAGGCCCTTGATCTCACCGATGTGCGGGTGCGCGCCGCGTGTGGCGGGACCGGTGTGTGCGGTGCGTGCGTGATCCGTCTCATTGGTGGAGACGTTTCGTCGCCGACGCCCGCTGAGTATCTCAAGTTAGGCCCGGAACAGCGGACGGCCGGTCATCGGCTTGCCTGTCAGTTACGGATCAAGGGGGATGCCGCCATTCGGCTTGAACGGCCCGCACGCTTTTCACCGTGGAAAAGTATCCCACCCGAAAATCTCCAGCCGCTCGTCGGTTGTCATCCCGATGTGCAATCTCAGCCCTTGGGCGTCGCGGTCGATCTGGGTACTACTCATATCCGCATCGCTGTCTTGGATCGTCAGCAAGGCCGATGTATCGCAACCCGTTACGGCCGTAACCCGCAAGGGGATTTCGGTGCTGATGTATTGAATCGGTTGGAAGCCGCGCGCGCGTGTCCCAAGCGGGCCGCGGAGCTGGCCAAGCTGGCACGCGGCGCCATCGTCCGCGCCGTGAGGGATATTCTGGCGCGTGATATCGGTGAGGTGACACCGATGCTGGCAGAGATCGGCCAGGTGTTGATCGTCGGCAATACCGCCATGCTCGCGCTGTTGACCGGTCACGGCAGCGACTTGTTACTTGACCCCGCGAATTGGCAGCAATCCATCGATTGCCGCCCGCATGATCTGGCCGCATGGCGCGCTCATTGGCCGTTTCCGCACGCGGAGATTTTGCCGGTCCAGCCGATAGGCGGCTTCGTCGGCTCCGATCTGCTGGCCGACGTGCGGGCCACCGGCTTGAGCGACGGGCCGGGCGGGGCACTGCTGCTCGATATCGGCACCAACACTGAGATTGCGTTGTGGGATGGCAAGATCTTGCACGTCACCTCGGTGGCCGGTGGGCCGGCGTTCGAAGGCACCGGCATCCGCCACGGAATGCCTGCCGAACCGGGGGCGATCTTTCGCATTCGGCAGGAAGCCGCAAGTTACCGCTGTGAAACCATCGCAGGTGAGCCAGCCAAGGGATTTTGTGGGTCAGGGTTGGTCGATGCGGTCGCTTTATTACTTGACCAGGGTGTGTTGAAACCTTCTGGGCGGTTCGCTGCGCCGGTGGCGACCGAAGGCTATCGGTTCGATCCGACAAATGGGCGCAGCGCGATCACCAGTGCCGATATCGATGCGTTTCAGCGTGCCAAAGCGGCGACCGCCGCTGCCATGAACCAACTGCTGGCACAGGCTGGGATGGGGTGGGGGGAGGTGCATCGACTGTGTGTCTGCGGGGCGTTTGGCCGGACGCTGGACATTGAACACGCCCAGTCGGTTGGTCTGCTGCCGTCGCTGCCGCATGGAGCCATCGAACTCCATGCCGATGCCGGTTTGGCCGGTTGTGAGCAGGCGTTACTTTCCCTCCAGGGTGCTGACTATTTCAATGAATTAATCGCAAAAACCCGGCTGGTCAACCTGTCGCGGGTCGCGGATTACGAAGATCGCTATATCGAACAGCTCCGCTTGCGGCCGATGGTTTCCGGGTCAACCGTGCTCTTATAGAAGCAATTAAGGATTTATCATGCTGAATTCATTTATTAAAGCTTACAACGAAGCGGTATTCGAAACCGATAAGGACGCGGCTTTTAGCGCAGTAAACGCCGCACTGACGGCCGGAATCAAGGCGGAGGATGTCGTCTTCAAAATCGTCATTCCAGCCGTTGAAGAGATGATGTCGAACATCAGTCAAGACCCGGACGCCAATTTAGCCCAGCATTTCATGACCGCGCAAATTGCGGCGGAAGTGACCGAGAAGATGCTGGAGAAATTCGACCATCCGCCGGACATCATCGGTCGGGTGGTCATCGGCACCGCGTATGGCGACCTGCATTCGCTCGGCAAGCGGATCGTCATGGGTTGCCTAAAAGCGCTGATGGTCGAAGCCACCGATCTGGGCGCCAATGTGTCGGCGGAACGCTTCGTCGACGAAGCCATTGCCCGCGATGCCCAGGTGATCGCGGTATCCGCCATGATGGTGCATACCGCCATCGGCGACAACGGAGCACGCAAGGTGCGCCGGATTCTCAAGGAACGCGGCCTTGAAGAGCGCATAAAGCTGATTGTCGGTGGAGCACCTTACCGCTATGACGCCGAACTTTTCCAGACGGTCGGCGCCGATGCCTGGGCACCGGATGGCGTCAATGCCGCGCGCACGATCATTCATCTTATCGAACAGGTAAAACACCATGAAGCCGTTGCAGATCTTTGAAGCCGCCCTCAACGGCACACCGGCGCCGCGTATTCCGATTTTTTGCAACCTCTTCGATCAGGGTGCGCGTGAGTTGGGTATGAGCCAAAAGAAGTATTACGCCAAGGGCGAACATGTCGCGGTTGGCCAACTGAAACTGCGGGCGCGCTACGGCTATGACAATGTTTGGAGTTTGTTCTACGTCGGTCGGGAAGCGGAGCTGCTCGGCTGCCGGGAAATCCTCTACACCGAAGATGGCCCGCCCAATGTGGCCGATTTCCCGATCACCTCTTACGACGACATCGCCAAGTTTGAAATCCCCGCTGATATCACCGCGCATCCGCTGTGGGCGGAAACCGCTCAATGCCTGAAAATCCTCCGACAAGAAGTGGGTGCGACGCATCCGATTTGCGCCTATATCACCGCATCGACCACATTGCCCGCGATGTTGATGGGCATGGACAAATGGTTGGAGCTGCTCTTGGCTGGACCGGTGGATGTGCGCGATGAGTTATTGCGCAAATGCAGCCTGTTCGTGCAGCAGCAGATCGCCGCCTATCGGGCAGCCGGCGCCAACGTCCTGGTTTATTCGACACCTTTTGGCACGACTGCATTTCTCGACCGCAAACGCTTTAACGCGATTGCACTGCCGTGGATGAAAACCGATCTGGCACCGGGCGGTGTCAGTAACATCGTCTATCTGTGCGGGATGGCGCCTTTCAATAACGTCATCACCCAAGTCATGAATGAATTGGCAATCCCCGTTTATTACATCAGCCCGATGGCCGATCTCGCCGAGGCTAAAGCCCTGATCGGTGAGCGGGCGCTCACTTGTGGGGTAATTGACGATATCAAAATGATCCGCTGGCGGCCCGATCAGGTTCGGGCCGAAGTGCGGCGCCTGTGCGAGATCGGGATGGCCGGGCAGCATTTTTTGTTCGGCACGGCCCTGATGCCCCTGGTCGTGCCGGAGGCAGCGATTCGGGCGATGCTGGACGCCGCTTTCGAGCACGGGACCTATCGATGAAAACCGGCGATAACAGACCTATAACGGTCGCGGCTCAGCCGAGGCAGCCCCTGGTCATGGTGGGTTGCGGTATTCTCCATAAGGAAGTGAATTATCTGATCGAGCAAAACGGTTGGTTTGTTGAAACCCAATTTCTCGATTCGGCCCTGCACAATTACTTGAACAAACTCTCGGAACGGTTACATGAGGCGTTGGTCGCCAACAGGGAACAGGGCCGTGAAACCGTGGTGTTTTACGGCTGCTGCCATCCGCGCATGGAGGCTATTCTCAAGCATCATCATACCCTGCGGACTCGAGGCCAGAACTGCATCGCCATGCTGCTGGGCTACGAGCGGTTCATGGCGGCGCTCGAACAAGGTGCGTATTTTCTGCTGGAGGATTGGGCGCTGACCTGGGAGCCGATGATCACCCAGTGTTTTGGACATAACCTGAGTGTGGTGCGCGAAATCTTTCATACCAGTCATAAGTCGATGATCGCTATCCGCACGCCGTGCTCCGGGGATTTTACTGCCGCCGCCAGGGCCGCCGCCGCTTTTGTCGATCTGCCGCTGATTTGGATGGATGTGGACCTCTCTCACCTTGAAGCGGTGTTGGCCAGCGCGATCTTCCTCAAACAGAACCCGGCGGAGCGGTGCCGTGAATGCGACTCCTACTGAGCTTGTCAACCTGCAAACGGAGCGTTTGCAAAGTCGGGTGCGGCATCTTGCCGAGGAGAAAGCCTATCTGCAATTGATCATGCGCCTGATTGAGCAGCTCAATCCGCGTCCCGGCCTGCCGGATATGATCAGGAACATGCTTCACAGCATCATGGAAGCGCTTGGCGGTACCGACATCAAACTCTGGTACTGGATTGAGCACGAGGTGCGTCACGCCAGTTTTCTTGGCGAAAGCGGCTTCGTGGCGGAAATCAATGACCCACTGGCCGTTCAGGTGGTTAGCCAGCGGGTTTTCATTGAGCGGCGCGGTACTCCCGGTCAGACGTTGCTGCGTGATGGCGGGACGCCGGATTCCTGGACCTGGTGCTTTCCGTTGCTGGTCGAGCCGGATTTGATCGGTGTTATTAAGCTGGAAAATATTTATCTCAGCAGCCGACCATTGCGCAATTATTTGCCGATTTTTTTCAGTCATGCCGCTCTACTGCTGAGCAATGAAATTCGCAATTACCTGCGTCAGCGGGCGCAAGCCGCCTTACGGGAAAAAACCGAGGAACTCAACAATTATTTCAACGGCGCGCTTGATCTGTTTTGTATCGCGGATACCGATGGGTATTTCCACAAGCTAAACCCTGCCTGGGAAGAAATACTGGGTTATCAGGTCGCTGATTTGGAGGGTAAACGGTTCCTTGATTTGGTCCACCCGGAAGACCTGGCCGCGACACTGGGTACCCTGGCAACGCTAGCGGCTCAGCAGCCCGTGTTGAATTTCGTCAATCGATATCGCCACCGCAACGGCGCGTGGCGTTGGATTGAATGGCGTTCGCAAGCCAAAGGGCCGCTGATCTTTGCCGCCGCGCGCGATATCACCGAAAAAAAATTCGCCGAAGACGCGCTGCGCCTTGCCGCGAGCGTGTTTGCCAACAGCCAGGAAGGGATTGTCATTACCGATAACACCAACCGGATTCTCGACGTTAACGCCGCATTCTGTCGGATTACCGGCTATGCCCGCGAGGAAGCGCTTGGCCGTAATCCCAAACTGCTTGGCTCTGGTCGCCAGGATGCGGCGTTCTACGAGACGATGTGGCACGCCATACGCGAGAAGGGCGCCTGGCGCGGGGAAATCTGGGATCGGCGCAAATCAGGCGAAATCTATCCAGAAATGCTGTCCATCGCGGCGGTGCCGAATGAGAAGGGCACTATAGAACATTACGTCGGCACATTCTTCGACATCAGCCACATCAAGGCGCACGAGGCCGAACTGGAGCGGATCGCCCATTACGATACCCTCACCGGCCTGCCCAATCGCCGCTTATTGGCCGACCGATTACAGCAGCAATTGGCTCATGCACGCCGCAGCGGCCACTCGCTGGCGATCTGCTATCTGGATCTGGACGGCTTCAAACCGGTCAATGATCGGCTGGGTCATGAAGCCGGTGATCAGTTGCTGATTGAAATCGGCCAGCGGCTGAAAAGCGCCTTACGGGTCGGTGATACGGTAGCCCGGCTTGGCGGGGATGAGTTTGTTTTGCTGTTGTGTGATCTGGCGCTGGAGGAGGAGTGCGTGCCCGTGCTGGAGCGGGTGTTGGCCGCCATCGCCATGCCGCTCTACCTGCAAGGGCAACAGGTGGCGGTATCCGCTAGTATCGGTGTCACCCTGTTTCCGCGTGATGATGCCAATCCAGATTTCCTGATGCGCCATGCCGATCACGCGATGTACCAGGCCAAGGGAGCCGGCAAGGGTCGGTTTCATCTGTTTGGCCCCACCGACAGCGAACCGGCAGAGAGCTAACTCACCAGTCGTTATCGGTTGCCGGGGAGCGCGGCACCGACGTCTTCGCATAGCAGACGTCGGTACCGAGGGAGACGCTAGATTCGCACGGGAGCCGTCGCTGCTGGATTCTGCGCTTCCTTATCGTGCTCGATTAGGGCATACGCGGAGTGGTTGTGAATGGATTCGAAATTTTCCGATTCCACCGAGTAAGCCGCCACCCGTTCATCTTCATTCAGCTTGGCGGCGACATCGCGCACCATGTCCTCGACAAATTTTGGGTTCTCGTAGGCGTGTTCGGTGACGTATTTCTCGTCCGGTCGCTTGAGCAGGCCGTAAAGCTGGCAAGAGGCTTCATTCTCAGCCAGATCAATCAGATCTTCGATCCAGATAAAGCCGCGCGTGCGCACGGTCAGGGTGACGTGGGAGCGTTGGTTATGCGCGCCGTACTTGGAGATTTTCTTCGAGCAAGGGCACAGGCTGGTGACCGGAACCACCACTTTCAGGTTCATCGCCGGCTTGCCGTCACGGATTTCCCCGATGAAAGTGACCTCGTAATCCATCAAGCTCTCAACGCCCGAAACAGGGGCCGCTTTGCTGATGAAGTAGGTGAAGGTCATTTCGATATGACCGGCTTCAGCTTCCAGGCGGCCGGTCATTTCAGACAGCATGTCCTGGAAAGAATCCACCGAAATTTCGCGGCCGGGAATATTAAGGATCTCCACGAAGCGCGACATGTGCGTGCCCTTGAAATTGTGGGGCAGATTAACGTACATGTTGAAGGTGGCGATGGTGTGCTGCTCGCCGCCGTTGCGGTCGCGGACTTTAACCGGGTGGCGAATCTCCTTGATGCCCACCTTGTTGATCGCCAATTGGCGAGTGTCGGCGCTGTTCTGTACATCGGGAATATGAACCACCGAGCACAGAGCGGCGGAATTCATTGTTGATGGTTTCATGCAATCCTCTCAGCAGCGCGCGGGGCGCGCCTTTGCTCAAGATCGGTTTCTTCACGCCGTTCCAGGCAGGCGCGACTCGTTCAAATCCACGGTTGGGATCAGTGATTGGACCGCTAATTCCCGATAATATCACTCGGATATTAAGTTTGGACAGCGGTTGACTGGATCAGCCCCCAGGTGGCGAGTTGGCGTAACACCGCCGCCGCATCTAAGCCGCATTCCGCCAACAATTCAGCGCGTTCACCCTGTTCAATAAACTGATCCGGCAGCCCGATGTTGCGCACCGGCGTATTGATGCCACGAGCCGCCAAGCACTCATTGACCGCGCTGCCAGCGCCGCCGGCTACCACATTTTCTTCCAGAGTCACCAAACAGCCATGCTCGGCCGCCAACGCCACGACGGTGGCTTCGTCGAGCGGCTTGATAAAGCGCATGTTGACGACGGTGGCATCCACTCGCTGCGCCACCGTTTCGGCGACTGACACCATGCTACCGAAGGCCAACAAGGCCAGATTTCGGCCGCGTCGCCGAATGTCAGCTTTGCCGACTGGCAGCGCCCGTAGCGTCTGCTCCAGCGGCACGCCCGGCCCTTTGCCGCGTGGATAGCGCACGGCGGCGGGTTGGGATAATTGGAAGCCGGTATAGAGCATCTGGCGGCATTCATTCTCATCGGCTGGCGCCATGACCACCAGGTTGGGAATGCAGCGTAGGAAGCTGTAATCGAAATTACCGGCGTGTGTCGGCCCGTCCGGCCCGACCAGCCCCGCTCGGTCAATGGCGAACAGTACCGGCAAATTTTGCAGGGCGACATCATGGATCAACTGATCGTAGGCGCGTTGCAGGAAGGTGGAGTAGATCGCCACCACCGGTTTAAGCCCGTCACAAGCCAGACCGGCAGCCAGCGTTACCGCGTGCTGCTCGGCGATGGCGACATCATAGTAGCGGTCGGGGAACCGATCCGAAAATTCCACCAGCCCAGAGCCTTCACGCATCGCCGGGGTAATGCCGATCAGCCGCTCGTCCTGTTCGGCCATGTCACACAGCCATTCGCCAAACACTTGGGTATAGGTCGGCCCGCCACTGGGAGAGGCCGGTTTGAGGCCGCAAATCGGATCGAACACGCCGACGCCGTGATAGCCGACCGGTTCATCTTCCGCCAATTTGTAGCCTTTACCCTTGCGGGTGACGACATGCAACAAACGGGGTCCGGTAAGCGCCCGCAGATTGCGCAGTGTCTGGACTAAAGTCGGCAAGTCATGGCCATCCACCGGGCCAAAATAGTTAAAGCCCAGTTCCTCGAAAAGGGTACCGACCGGTGCGAACATCCCCTTGACGTGTTCCTCGGCGCGGCGGGCGACTTCCAGTACCGGTGGTACATGGCTTAAGACCTTCTTGCCGCCTTCGCGCACGCTGGAAAAAAACCGGCTTGATAACAGAGTGGTGAGATGGGCCGACAGCGCGCCGACATTCGGTGAAATCGACATTTCGTTGTCGTTCAGCACCACCAAAAGATCGGTTTTCAGATGGCCCGCATGGTTGAGCGCCTCAAACGCCATACCGGCTGTCATGGCACCATCGCCAATGACAGCAACGACTTTGCGGTCTACTCCCGCCCGCTCGGCCGCGATGGCCATGCCCAGCGCCGCGCTCAGCGAGGTGCTGGAGTGCCCTACGCCGAACGTGTCATAGGTACTTTCCATCCGGCGGGGAAATCCGGCAATACCGTTTTTGCAGCGCAGAGTCCCCATGCGCATACGGCGTTCGGTCAGAATCTTATGCGGATAGGTCTGATGGCCTACATCCCAGACCAGCCGATCTTCCGGCGTGTTGAAGGCATAGTGCAAGGCGATAGTCAGTTCCACCGTGCCGAGGTTGGCGGCGAAATGGCCACCGGTTTTAGCGACACTCTGAATCAGGAATTCACGCAACTCATGCGCCAGTCCCGGCAGGCGGTTCTCAGGTAACGCCCGCAGGTCGTGGGGGTTGTTGATCTGTTCGAGCAACGGAAAAGCGGTTCCGGTCGTCATCGCGGCAAGGTCCGTACCGCCAAGCGGTATGAGCAGTGGGTGAGTAAGGGATTGCATGGACTCGTGGCCGGCACGGGAGCAGCCGGTTTCAATAAGCCCGCTCGACGATGTAATGGGCCAACCAGCGCAACGCCCCGGCTTCAGCGCCGAAGGATGCCAGGGAGGCCAGCGCGTCCTGACCGAGTGAACGGGCATGTTCGCGGGCGCCGTCCAGTCCCAGCAGCGCCGGATACGTCGGTTTGTCGAGTGCCCGATCTGCGCCGGTAGCCTTACCCAGGGTCGTGGGATCACCGATCACATCGAGAATGTCGTCGCGGATTTGAAAGGCCAAGCCAATACATTTGGCGTAGTGATCAAGCGGTTCTAGCTGCGTGGACTCCACTGTTGGGTGGCTAAGCGCCCCAAGCAGCACGCTGGCCCGGATCAAGGCACCGGTCTTGTGGATGTGCATGTTTTCCAGTTCGGCCAAGCTCAGTTCTCGCCCGACCGCGCCCAGATCGATGGCCTGACCGCCGACCATGCCTCTGGAGCCGGCTGCTTGCGCCAAGATGCCAAGCATCCGCAGACGGATTGTAGGGCTTTGGTTCATGGCCGCATCTTGGCAGAGGACCTGGAAGGCCAGCGCCTGTAAGGCATCACCGGCCAAAATTGCCAGTGCTTCACCGCACGCCTTGTGGCAGGTGGGTTGGCCATGGCGAAGATCGTCATTATCCATCGCCGGCAGGTCATCGTGAATCAGCGAATAGGCGTGGATGAACTCCACCGCGCAGGCGGGTCCGTCCAACGCTTCGAGTGTGGCGCCGACCGCCGTGCCAGCCGCATAGACGAGAATCGGCCGGATGCGCTTGCCGCCGCCCAGCACTGCGTAGCGCATGGCCTGGTGCAGATCGCCGGGATGGAGATCAGCGGCCGGTAATCGCTGGTCGAGCGCCTGCGCAACACGAACTCGGTACTGCTCGATCATAGTCTCGATCATGGGGCGCTAGACCGCCGTCTCGCCGAACGGAACGATGTGCGCCTGCCCGTTCCGTTCAATGAGTTGGTTCACTTTCTGCTCAGCGGCTTGCAGTGCGGTTTGACACGTTCGTACCAGGCTGATGCCTTGCTCGAATCGCTCCAGCGCTTCCTCCAGAGTCAGCTCGCCCTGTTCGAGTTGTCCGACCAGCGTTTCCAGTTCGGCCAGGGCGGCTTCGAAGGCAATGGGGGGACGTTTCTTAACGGTCATTCCTATGGGTCCGTTTTTAGAGGATGAGCTACGTTACCGCGTGGCCGGCAAACGGTCAATTTGCTGGTGGGAATCAGCTTCAATGGGATGCTGTTGTCGGGTGAGTGATGATTGTTGATGTTCAGGCCGGACCCGATAAACTGTCTAATGGCAGAATATTCTGCTTCACGTTGCCTAAAGCGAAGTCGATTCCGATGGTTATGTTTAGGGCGAGGCGCGATGCTGTGGGTTGAACTGCAACTCTTGTTGCTTCTGCTCGTCGCCAACGGTACGCCGATCTTGGCGGCTTCTGTTTTTCGAGGCTGGGGCGCCCACCCGCTGGATGGCGGTCGGCGGCTAGCCGATGGTCGGCGTTTACTGGGGGATTCGAAGACCTGGCGGGGGTTCGTTCTGGCCCCAGTGGTCACCGGCTTGGTTGCCCTGCCGCTGCCGTTACCGGTGAGCGTTGGCGCGACGGTGGGTGCTGGGGCAATGCTGGGCGATCTATTATCGAGCTTTTGCAAGCGGCGGTTGCACATGGCCTCCAGCAGCATGGCGCCAGGCTTGGATCAAATTCCAGAAGCTTTGTTGCCACTGTTACTGGTGGCTGATCGTTTAGCCTTGAGTTGGTCCGCCATCGGTTGGACCGTGGTCGGTTTCATCGTGCTCGAACTGATCTTGTCACCCATCTTCTTTTGGCTCGGTATTCGCAACCGGCCTTACTGAGTCGGTGCAACCCGTAGATGGTGCAAGGTGATTTCTGGAGGGCAGTTGAAGCGCACGCCAACCACCGAAGCGCCAGAACCGGTGGAGGTATAGCCCTGCATGGTGTGATAGCGCCAAGCGCCGCGACAGAACGCGCGTGGACAGTCAGCATTTGTCATCAGCGCGATGCCGCCGGGCAGACAGATTTGTCCACCATGGGTGTGGCCGCTCAGCATCAGATCAAAGCCGGCATGGGCTGCCAGGCGGTAGGTTTCCGGCGAATGCGACAGCAGGATGGAGACTTCTTCCGGTGGAATGTTCGCGGCGGCTTTATCGAAATTATCGACCTGATAATAATGCGGGTCATCGATCCCGGCCAGATGAATCCGTGCGCCGCCATGCTCCAAGGTGACCGCTTCATTGAGCAAGGTCGCAATCCCCAGCCTCTCAATCGCCGGCACCATCTGGATTGAGTCATGGTTACCGAGAATTGTGTAAATCGGGGCGCGCAAATGTGGCCGCACTTTTGCTAGCGCCGCGATGGCGGCATCGAACGGGCCGTAAGTCTTGGCCCGAAAATCACCGGTCATTACACACGCATCGTAATGGATCTGGCGCAAGCGCTCGATCAGCGCGGCGGGGTAGTCCTCATCCATATCCAGATGTAAGTCACTCAACTGCAACAACGTAAACCCATCAAACGCTTTGGGCAGATGAGGCAGGAAAACATCGTTGTGACGAATTTGAATAGCGGCGGCGTTGCGCAAGCCACGGCCATAGAGTCCCAAGGCTTTTAACGTCAGGCGGATGACGGTGTGGATCGAGTACCAGTTCTCGATATGAAAAAAGGTTCGACCGCGCCCGAAGATCTGGGTGGCGTGATCGGCTTCGATGCCAACCCGTTGCTGCCAGTGAACACGCCCCACCCGTTTTTCCAACCGTTTTAGATCGACGGTTTGTCGGTCCACCACGACCCCAATTTGCGAACGCGGAGTGCCTAATGTGGACGCAGAGGGTCCATGTTGAACGGGTATATGTGCCATGATGAGTCTCCATAAGGTCACATTTCATTTTGTTTGGCGAAAGCTGACTGTTCGCTGAACCAAATCAGCCAACCACTATCCTTATTCAAGATGCGTACCATTGGAGAGATTTGCAGGCTTAGAGTTGCATCAGACACACTGAAATGCTGCGCTTTACAAGCGTTGCTGCAATATCTCCGTGATTTCGACGTCATTTAAGAGTAATGGATTGGTTTTCATGCTGCCGCCGCGCGAGTTGGCGACGATGCGGGCGAAGTCGCCTTCCTCAATGCCATAACGGTTCAGACGGGGGAGCGCTAAGCGTTCGGTCCAATCATCCAGCAGGACCAGCAATGCAGCATGAGATTCCTCGGCAGTGGGGAAATGGCGTCCATACAGAAGGTCGCCGGCGCGGGCGTATTTGTGCCACGCTGGATGGTGAGGCTCTCGCTCTGTTAATGCGGCTAGATTGATCCGGGTGGCGGCGCCGACCAAAGTCCCGCAGACCACACCATGTGGGATCGGAAAAAAGGCACCGAGCGGTGAGGCCAGCCCATGCACCGATCCCAGTCCGGTTTGCGCCAGACAGATGCCGGACAGTAAGGCGGCATAAGCCATGTGCGCCCGGCCAGCCGGGGCGCCAGCGCCGCCGTCGTACCAGGCAAACAAGCCCTCACGCACGGCTCTCAATCCGCTTTCCGCCAGCGCGTCGGTCAGCGGATTGGCTTTGCTGGACACATAAGATTCTAGTAATTGGGTGAGGGCATCCATCGCGTTGGCGGCGATTTGCGCGGGTGGGCACGTCGCCAGCAAATCTGGATCGAGGAGGGCAACTTCCGGCACCAACAGATCGTGGCGGAACGATTTCTTAAAACCGTTGGCACCACGCACGCTCAGGACAGCATTTTTAGTCGCTTCGCTGCCAGTTCCGGCCGTGGTGGGCACCGCGATAAACGGCGTGGCGGGGCCGTGGTAGGGTTTTTCCGGCCCGACCCCTTCCAGATAGTCCAGTACTGAATCGCCGCTCGGCAACAGCCCTGCAATGGCTTTGGCGGCATCCAGCACGCTGCCACCGCCGATGCCGACGACGATCTGAATATCGTTACTGCTGTATTGTTGGACGGTTTGATCGACCTGTTGTGGCGAGGGTTCGTCGTCGATATGGGTGTGTTCCCAACCGATCCCCGCCTTGGCCAGTGCCGCTAGCAGGGTTGGCCAATGTGCTGAGCTGACGAAGGAATGTCGGCCGGTCACCAGTAAGACGCGGTTACCATATTGGGCGACCAGGCCGGGGAGTTTGGCAATCGAGCCGGCGCCAAATTCAATGCGTGGCAGGCGGGCGATGGCGAAGGTTGAGATCATGAAGCGCTCCGTAGCGATAGGGCGATCACGGGTTAGACCACAGTTCGGGATGGCCTATGGCGAAACCTTGCCCGTAGTTGACGCCAATTTGTTGGAGAATATGGACAATATCGGGAGTTTCCACGTACTCGCCCACCGTTTTGATCTCCATCAGGTGGCCGAGACGGTTGATCATTTCCACCATCGCCCGATCAATGGGGTCACGCTCGATGTCCTTGATCAGCTTGCCGTCGATTTTTAAGTAATCGACAGGCAAGTGCTTGAGATAGAGAAATGACGACATGCCAGCGCCGAAATCATCCAGAGCGAATGAGCAACCCAGGGCACGCATCTCGTTGATAAAGCGCACGACTTCCGGTAAATGGGTCACGGCTTGGGTCTCAGTGATCTCAAAGCACACTTGCCGGTAAGCAACCTGATGGCGTACAAAGATTTGTTTGATTTCGTTAAGAAAATGTGGATCGTTCAGCGAGGAACCGGAGAGGTTGATGGCAAAGAGCGTGTGCGGCTGGGAGGTTCCCGCTTTTAAGCGGTGGGCGATCAGAGTCAGGGCATGTTCGACCACCCAGCGATCAATCAGCGCCATCATCCCAAAGCGCTCGGCGGCGGGAATGAAAACGCCCGGTGGCACCAGGGTGCCGTCCTCATCCCGCAAGCGGATTAGCAACTCGTAATGTGAGTACGCTAGTTCGCTGGTTTGCAGCGCCCCGACCGGTTGCGCGTACAAGCAAAAACGGTTTTCTTGCAATGCGGATTGTAAGCGCTGTACCCAAGCCATTTCCCCATAGCGGGCGAGCAGATGCGGGTCGTCAGCCTGGTAAATCTCAACGCGGTTGCGACCCTGATCCTTAGCCTTATAGCAGGCCATATCAGCGGCGGTTAACACCGTGGCCAGCGTGTTTTGGGAGTGATCCAAATGCACCAGACCGATGCTGGCGCCAAGCCCAAAGCGGCGCATGCCCCAGTTAAAATTCACCTGGCTAATCGCCTGGCGGATGATTTCCGCTTTCTCCTTGCCCGCTTCGAGGGGACAGTTCAGCAGCAGCAGCCCGAATTCATCGCCCCCCAGCCGTGCCAAGCTATCGTGGTGGCGTACATGTGCCAGCATCGCCTGAGTCACCAACCGCAATACCTGATCGCCCGCCGCATGGCCGCAGGTATCGTTAATGATCTTGAATTGATCGAGATCAATGAACATCAAGACGTGCTGATGGTTATCTTGAACTCGCAAACCTTGGGAGTCGCTACGCTGTTGCAGGGTATCGAGAGCGTGTTGTAGCCGCGACTCAAATTCGCGTCGGTTGATCAGTTGGGTGAGGGGGTCATAGGCGGCAAGCCAGGAGAGATGATCAATCAGCTGTTGTTCGCGCGTGGTGTCGTGCAGCACCAGGACGACGCCATGAGTACCATCGCCATCCTGTATCGGCGAGGCCACCCATGAGACGGGCACTGAAGTTCCGTCCGGCCGCGCCACTACATAACCGATTTCGCTTTTTAACCAAGCGGCGTTACCGCTTAGTAAATCGGCGGTCAATGAGGAGCGCTCCACTCCGCTGTCTTTCTCGATCAGATGAACGAGTTCTGGCAGCGAGGTGCGGGGTTGATGAGGGACTTCCTCTGGCGAAAAATCTTGTTGAGTGAGAAATTGAGCCACTGGGTTCATGTAGGTGACTCGACCTTGCTCATCGGTGCTGATCACCGCTTCGCCCAGGCAAGCCAGCGTCACAGCGGCGCGTTTCCGTTCAGCGGCCAGGGTCTGTTCCATGCGTCGCCGTTCCCGCAAAACGCGGAATGTACTCCAAACGATGGCATTCAGTAGGAAAAACCCCAATATCACCTCAGTGAGCACTAGCCCCCGATAAATTTGATTGGTGGTTTGATCGAGTTTTAGGGCGAACTCAAGCGCTTTGGGTTCTAGCTGTCGGTCGATCTCATCAATTTCGGCAGAGATAGCGGTGAGCCGTTCTGGTGCCTGACGGTTGTGGGCATAATAGTCCACCAGTTCAGTACGCAAGGGTTCGATTCGGCTTATGGTGTCATCGGCCTCTGCCCATAAACTGAAGATTTGGCGGAAGAAGTCAATGCTACGGAAATAGTGAAACATCCACAGACCCCTATAGATGTTCCTATGCGGCAGGCCGGTCTGACTAATTTCATCGAAAACGGTTTGCTCCTGATAAGGGTCGCTGAGAAGTACTACACGCGCATCGCGGAAGTGGCGGTAAATGCGCATCGCAGCATCGTGCCGCTGCAACGCGAGCGGATCGCCCGTCTGTGCGTAACGCAATAATTGTAGCGAAGCACTTTTTCGGCTCTTTACCCACAAATTCTCGCCATAGCTGTAACTGTGTAATGCCATGATTGATTCGATGCTGATAATGCCTAACACCATCATCAGTAGCAGGCCAAGAACAAAGGGCCAGGTGACTTTGAAGAGTTCAGGCCCTAGAGCAGCGGTGGGTTTATTGGGTTTGAGCATGAAGAGCTTACGAGGGAACGGGTGAGGAGGGAGTCTGCCTCACCCGGGTGTTCTGAGACAACAGAGGAAAATTAGAAGCCGTACAACGCCTTATATTCCGCATCACGGCTGGCGATCAACTGCGCCAGATTGAGCACCACCTTGCACTGTTTCCAGGTGGCATCATCCTGCATTTTGCCGTCGATCATCACCGCGCCGCTGCCATCCGGCATGGCTTCCACCACGCGCTTGGCCCAGGCGACTTCTTCCGCTTTCGGGCTGAACACCCGCTTGGCGATCGCGATTTGATTGGGGTGCAGGGTCCAGGTGCCGACGCAGCCCATCAGATAAGCGTTGCGGAACTGGTCCTCACAGGCCGTCAGGTCGGCGATGTCGCCGAACGGGCCGTAAAAGGCCAGCGCGCCGACGCTGGTGCAGGCATCCACCATCTTGCCGATGGTGTAGTGCCACAGATCCTGCTGGGCGGTAGGGCGGGGGGCGTCGGGATTCTTCGGGTCGGGATCGGTGCGCACCAGATAATCGGGATGACCGCCGCCGACGCGGGTGGTCTTCATCCGCCGGGAAGCGGCGAGGTCGGCCGGGCCGAGGCTCATGCCCTGCATCCGGGGGCTGGCGTTGGCGATGTCATCGACATTGGCCACGCCGAGCGCGGTTTCCAAAATCGCGTGCAGCATCAACGGCTTCTTGACGTTGTACTTGGCTTCCAACTGGGCCAGCAGTTGATCGGCGAAGTAAATATCCCACGGCCCCTGCACCTTGGGCAGCATGATGACATCCAGCTTATTGCCGATTTCACCGACCAACCGGATCAGATCGTCCAGAAACCACGGGCTGTCGAGGCTGTTGACCCGCGTCCACAATTGGGTATCGCCGAAATTGACGTTCTTGCCAATTTTGACCAAGCCTTCGCGGGCGGCTTCCTTGCGATCAATCGGCACGGCGTCTTCCAGATTGCCGAGCATGATGTCCACGTTTTTGGCGATGTCGGGCACCTTGACCGCCATCTTTTCATTACTGGGATCAAAAAAGTGAATCATCCGCGAGGGTCGTACCGGAATTTCGCGCAGCGGTTCGGGTGCGCCGACGACCTTGGCTTTAAAAAAGTCGCGGGGACTACGCATAGGTTTTCTCCTTTGGTTAAATCGTAATCAGGTTAGGGAATGAGCTGACAAGCTCGCTACGGTCGAGTGCGCCCGTATTTTTGTGGAACAGCATGTTCCCATGTTTATCGCAAATCCAAAATTCTCTAGCGCCACGGGCGAAATATAATTCTTTTTTTTCGTCCATTTCGGTGAGCGTATTGGAAGGCGACAGGATTTCCACGCAGAGTTCCGGCGCTTCCTGAAAGGGGGTTGTACCGCGATTTCGGCGCATGAAGTCGTCTGAGGCCCAGGCTACATCAGCCACTTTGACTCCTTCATGCGTCTGAACCGAGCATTCGCTGATGACCGTGCCCGTCGCCAGCAACCGACTCAGCAGCGCCACGATTTTGGCCTGGTACATCCCGTGTTCGTTGGTGGCCGGACTCATCACGATGTGGCCCCATTTGTCGGTTTGGATCTTGAAGGGAAGATCCTTGAGAACGGGATCGTTACAGATTTCAGCCCAACTCACCGGTTTTCCCCCTGCTGTCGAGGTTGGCTATCGCTCTTTTCAGCCCTCGTACTTCTTGAGCAGCATTTGCGCCGCCACCGTGGGCGGGATGTGGCCTTGCAGCACGCCATTCTCCACTTCGGCGCGAATGCCACCGACGCCTTTGTGATTGAAGAAGCTGGCGCGCAAATGCTCCTCGACCATGGAGTATACCCAATCCAGCGTTTGCCGTTGCCGCCGCTTGTCGAACACGCCACTTTCGGTGACCTGTTGGCGGAACTCGCTGATCACTTTCCAGATGGCGTCGATCCCTTCGCCGGTTAGCGCCGAGCAGGTATAGGCTTTGGTGTACCAGCCCTCGGTGGCGGGGGCGAGGTAATGCAGCGCCCGGTTGTAATCGGCGCGGGCGGCATTGGCCTTGATCTTGTTATCGCCGTCGGCCTTGTTGACCAACAGGGAATCGGCCAATTCCATGATGCCCTTCTTGATGCCCTGCAATTCGTCACCGGCTCCGGCGATCATCAGCAGCAGGAAGAAATCGACCATTGAGCGGACGGTGGTTTCGCTCTGACCGACGCCGACGGTTTCCACCAGAATCACATCGAACCCGGCAGCCTCGCAGACCAGGATGGTCTCCCGGCTCTTTCGGGTCACACCGCCCAGGGTGCCGCTGGAGGGTGAGGGGCGGATAAAAGCCCGCAAATCCCGCGAGAGCAGTTCCATCCGGGTTTTATCACCGAGGATGCTGCCACGGGTGACCGTGCTGCTGGGATCGACCGCCAGCACCGCGACTTTGTGGCCCTGTTCGCACAGGTGCAGGCCAAGGGCTTCGATGAAGGTGCTTTTGCCCGCGCCGGGCACACCGGTGATGCCGATGCGGATCGACTTGCCGGTGTGGGGCAGCAGTTGCCGCAGCACGTTCTGGCCCATCTCGAAGTGGCTGTGGGCGTTGCTTTCCACCAGGGTGATGGCCTGGCCCAGCACGTTGCGGTCGCCCGCCAACACCCCTGCGACATATTCATCCACCGTCAGGCGGCGACGGCGCGGGGTGTGCGGGCGTGGCACCGCCACGCTGGCCTGGCCAGGAATACCATCATGGCCGCCCTCCACGCCATCCATGACCGAGGTGGTGAATTCTTTACCGGCATTTTCAGGAACCCAGTCGGGTTTATGGTGTTTTTTGGTCATGGCGCTAATCTTGAGTTGGATTGTTCAAATGCTGGTTTAATCGGTATTGTTGAATTTTGTGATTTTAATTGAGGATCATCTTGTCGCTCGTAGTACGCTTCCGATATTTCTGCGAAGGCTTTTTCGCATCTAAAAAACGCATCGACGATATCTGGGTCGAAATGTATTCCCTGTTCTTTCATAAAGACGCGGCAACAGATTTCGTGTGATACCTTTTTTTTATAATAGGACTCAGTTCTTAGCGCATCATAAACATCAGCAACTGCCATGATTCGTGCTGATAATGGGATTTTATTTCCCTTCAACCCCCTGGGGTAACCTTCTCCATTCCACTTCTCATGATGGCTAAAGGTGATCTGGATAGCTATCCTAAGAAAAGACTGAAAACCAAGTTTTTTTTCTGCTGTCCTAAGAATATCTGCTCCATACTCACAGTGAAGTTTGATAATTTCAAATTCTTCGCTAGTCAGTTTTCCGGGTTTGCTTAGTATTGAGTCAGGTACACGTATTTTTCCAATATCATGGAGTGGTGCTGATTTTACAATATCCTTAATGTAGCGCTCAGTAAGATAACCTTTGTATTCAGGTAATTTCTGAAGTTCTCTTGCCAATAAGCTAACGTAATTTGAAGTTCTTTCTATATGGTGGCTAGTTTCTGGATGCTTAATTTCAGCTAAATAGGCGAGTGTAAAAATAGCTGCATCTTCAGTTTTATTTAGTTGCTCATTTCGTTCGATAATGCTTTGGTGTTTTTTTTGTATTGAGGAAAATAGCTTGATTTGTAACGTTATATCAAGAAATACAAAGATAGATCCAAATAGAAATATGATTGCGACTAATAAATCACTCATAATCGATCTATCATTTAATAATAAAAAAAATATAACGAAATAGCCTATGCAAAAAAAGCAAATAAGTAAATGATGGACCCTGGATGCTTTATTGAGCAGAGGTTCTTTTTTTTCTAAAAGATTATTTGTTAATAGATAGATAGAACGATATTTTAAAATGTTATAAATCATTAACACTGCGCTTACCGCAATGAGCGACAATGTTAATGATTTATAAGATAACATACTGAAATCCTAGAGGGTGAAGGGTAGGGCGGCGCCTTGCATATGCGAGGTCGCATAATTTTGGTGGGTTAAGTTGCGTTAATCCACCCTACGGGTGAATCACACTGGGCTTATGGTGCCCAGTCGCTGCGAGAATAGCGCCAAAATCAAGACCGTGGGTAAATACAATATAGTTATGCTCTCCAGCCCAAGCAAAAATAGCCTTATCCAGTGCCTTGGGTTCCCCAACCATCGACCAGTGGATTGCCTCGAAGCCCTGTGCTTGTAAAATGGCTTCCCAAGCAGGCGATAAATTCATTTCAATCAATAGTTTCATCCGGTAGTCAGAAGGACTTCGATTTCTTGGGATCGCCAAGCGGCGTAAGACAGCGCTGCTCGAATGTCTTCTAGCTCAAGGTATGGATAAGACTGAATAATCTGTTGATCCGAATAACTGGATGCTACTAAACCGACGATGGTTCCCACAGTAAGACGTAAGCCTTGAATGCAGGGCTTTCCGCCCATGGCTTGCGAGTTGGTGGTAATTCGGGATATGAGAGTCATAAATATATCTCACAGATTTGTAGGGTGGGTATTGGCCACCCTGCTGGATCGCCTACGTGTTATGTGTTAATTCGGTTACATTTTGCATTTCATAATTTTCAATTAGTACACCCAGTATTTCCATCATGGATGGCCAAAGGATGCGCCTCATCTTCACCAACTTCGTCAACCAAATTATCCAAGAGGCGAACAAGCTGATCGTATTCTTTTTCGTTATGAGGGACATAGATCAAATTTGCCAGAGGAATCCACGCTTGTTCGGTTTGTTTTGCATTGAGAGTTGGTATTATTTAATTTCTCCATCTGTTTTGATCATATTCGGCATGAGTGAGAATAGCCCTGATGTAAATTTTTCTCCTGTTATAGTGAACAGCAGCGATGAGTCTGACCTTCCGGCGGGTTACGCTGCGCTAACCTGCCCTACAGACTGTTTATCGGCGGTTTGTTTTCTGATTTTTGCTCCTGCACTCGAATTGGCGAGTGAAAGACAAACTTTCCTTAATTGATTGACTGTTTTTAAGCGATTAGTAATCGCCTCTTTACTCATATCAATCTTCATTAATTAATCCTGTTAAGTACTTAATATCATCTTCATCCTGACCACTTCTTCTCAATAATTTCAGTTCAATCAAGCCTTTTGGAGATACAACTTTTAATGCTCCCCCCTCCCATTCAACAGTTATTCGACTGTCCCATGATAGTCTGGTCTCGGGCGTGACAATCAATAAATCTAGTGATAGATGTGCTCCGAGTTCATCATCAAATTTCGTCATTCGATGAATCTGAATAGCGCCTTCTTTGAATTTCATCGGAATGGCATGAATAACAAATCCAAGTGCTTCCACTTTTTTCTTGATTTCGTCAAGAAAGTCAGGCTGCACCATAATATCAATATCAAGCGTAGCCCTTGGTTTCGCGTATACAGCTAGCGCTAAACCACCGCATAGCGCATAATCTATCTCACTTTCATTAAAAGCTCTGATTATGTTAGCTAATTCAACTAGCAAATTCATATCAAGACATCAGTCCGTAACCCACCGATTTCGTCATCATTCAATTCCGGCGGTTTATGCTGCACTAATCCGCCCCACATGCTCAACTTTGCCCAATCTAACACGGCTGGCAGCTTTCAGAAGACTGTCAATATGTGGGGCAAGGTCGGCAATTCGATTAGAGCGGGCGCATAAGACTACAACACCAAAAGGCAATACTTTAATGTTTTGTTGGAATTCTAAATTACGATCCAGTGTGACAAATACTTCACAAACATTGGCTGCGCGACGAAGCAAATCACCATTTTTGACGCCAGACCAGCCCAAACTGTGAACATAAAGAACAGTCATTTTATCCGCAACGCACAGCTTAACGAAATCAAGCGGGAAATTCTCGTCAAGTAGAATGCGCATCTGCCGTAACCGCTTCATAAGCGGCATCTAGTACCGCGATAGCCTGCTCACGCTTAACCGAAGGGAATTGGTGAAGAAATTCCTCTAAAGAGTCTCCACCTTCCAAATAGTCAAATAGCGAACGAACTGGAATACGGGTACCTACGAATACGGGTACGCCACTCAGTATTTCAGGGTGACGGTGAGTAATACCGCTTAAGGTGGTCATAAATCTCGCCCCATTCTGATATTGTGGAATCTTTCAATTCCGACTGGTTACGCTAAGCTAACCCGCCCTACGCGCTACTACGCGCTTCATTAATTCTGGCTACGGGCTATGGGTCATTTTGCAAAGTCACGACCATAAATAAGGCAATTTCTCCTGATTGCCTGCGCCAATATTTGAGCAGCATTTGAATTAGATACTACACCAATGAGTAACTGTGTTTTTAATTCTGCTAATATTGCCTGCCTTATAGTATAAGAGGACGGCTTAAGATGATCGAAATTTGATGCCTCTTCATACCAATCTTTCAATGGGGTGCGATTCATCTCTTGCACACAAGCTTGGACTTGCTCTGGACTCGGTGGCTTTTTTCTAACCTCTTCCTCTTTTTCTTGTTTAGATAATTCAGCACCTGAAGAAATTAATTTTTTTAAAATTTCTTTCGATACTGTACTTGCATTATCTTCTTGGGCTTTTTCTTCAGCAACCTTACGTAAGGACTGCTTAAATGAAGCGCCAACACCTCGTATTTCAGTCTCAAAATTTGGATCAGCTCCATCCTTGAGTAAAGCATCTAATAGAGCTTGATTTTCGTTTATGGTAGCCCAGAACAAAAATCTATTTTCTTGAGGGCCTGTGGTACGACGAGCAAAGTAAATATAATTAATATCTAAACCATATTTACGAAGTAACTCCAGGACTTCAACTACATTAGTTGTATTTTTAGAGAGATGGATCGGCAATTGCCTATCATCTGCATTTGCATGTGGATTTATTCCGGCTCGCATATATAAATCAATTGCTTTAATATCACCAACTCTTACCGCATTGAAAAATTTTTCTTGATCTATAAAAATATTATCCGATTTATTTTTAGCCCATAAATCGATAGCGGCAGAAAGGACTATTATAGATAAACAAAATCCCATAGTATAATTTATAATCTTAATAAAGATTTTGAATGTTTGTTCTTGAGATAAAGTGCCGAAAATTCCTGCTTCAGCACCTTTTACTATAAGGATGCGGATAATTATTAAAAAGACGAGAACTACAAGCCCACTTAATCCAGCATTTTGTGCGATATTTTTAAAAAGCTCTAAGCTCATATAAAGCAAACACCTTTACTAAGATAGGATTTTTATTGTTGATGGGGCTAGGATTTAATTCGCCAACCCCATCACTCTCACCTCACCCTCACGCCGCCAGACGCTCGTTCAACTCCACCAGCACCTTCTGCGCGGCGACCGGAATCACCGTGCCGGGGCCGAAGATCGCAGCCGCACCGTTGGCCTTGAGGTACTCGTAATCCTGGGCGGGAATGACGCCGCCGATGACCACCATGATGTCCTCGCGGCCCAGCTTCTTCAGTTCGCCGACCAGTTGCGGCAGCAGCGTCTTGTGACCGGCGGCCAGCGAGCTCATGCCGACCACATGCACGTCGTTTTCCACCGCTTGGCGGGCGACTTCCTCCGGCGTCTGGAACAGCGCGCCGATGTCCACGTCGAAGCCCAAATCGGCGAACGCAGTGGCGATGACCTTCGCGCCCCGGTCGTGGCCGTCCTGACCGAGCTTGGCGACCAGAATGCGCGGGCGACGACCTTCGTTCTTCTCGAAGTCGTCGGCCATCCGCCGCACCGTGGCGATTTCATCCGCTTCGCCAAACTCGCTGCTGTACACGCCAGAGATGGCGCGGATGACGGCCTTGTGCCGACCGAACACCTTTTCCATCGCGTCCGAGATTTCGCCCAATGAGGCGCGGGCGCGGGCCGCTTCCACCGCTTTTTCCAGCAGATTGCCAGAACCGGCGTTAGCGGCTTCGGTGATGGCGTTCAGACACGCCTTGACCTTGGCCTCGTCGCGGTTGTTGCGCAGCTTGTGCAGCCGTTGCACCTGCGCCTCGCGCACGGCGGTATTGTCGATGCTCAGGATGTCCAGCTTGTCTTCCTTGGTCATCCGGTACTTGTTGACGCCGACGATAGTTTCCTTGCCGGAGTCGATCTGCGCCTGCCGCCGCGCCGCCGCTTCCTCGATGCGCATCTTGGGCAGACCGGTTTCGATGGCCTTGGCCATGCCGCCCAGGCTTTCCACTTCCTGAATGTGGCCCCAAGCGCGTTTGATGAGTTCGTTGGTCAGCGCTTCGACGTAATACGAGCCGCCCCACGGGTCGAGCACCTTGCAAATCGCGGTTTCGTCTTGCAGATAAAGCTGGGTATTGCGAGCGATACGGGCCGAGAAATCGGTCGGCAGCGCAATCGCTTCGTCCAGCGCGTTGGTGTGCAACGACTGAGTGTGGCCCAGCGCCGCCGCCAGCGCCTCGATGCAGGTGCGGGCGACGTTGTTGAACGGGTCTTGCTCGGTCAGGCTCCAGCCGGAGGTCTGGCTGTGCGTGCGCAGCGCCATCGACTTGTCCATCTTCGGGTTGAACTGCTTGATGATCTTGGCCCACAGCAGCCGTCCGGCCCGCATCTTGGCCACTTCCATGAAGTAGTTCATGCCAATCGCCCAGAAGAACGACAGCCGGGGCGCGAAGGTATCGACATCCATCCCGGCCTTGATGCCGGTGCGGACGTATTCCAGCCCGTCGGCCAGGGTGTAGCCCAGTTCCAGATCGGCGGTCGCGCCCGCTTCCTGCATGTGATAGCCGGAAATCGAGATGCTGTTGAACTTCGGCATCTCCTTGGAGGTGTAGGAGAAAATATCGCCGATAATCCGAATCGACGGATCGGGCGGATAAATGTAGGTGTTGCGCACCATGTACTCTTTCAGAATGTCGTTCTGAATGGTGCCGGTCAGTTTCTCGTGCGAAACGCCCTGTTCCTCGGCGGCGACGATGTAGAAGGCCAACACCGGCAACACCGCGCCGTTCATGGTCATGGAGACGGACATCTGATCCAGCGGAATCCCGCCGAACAGGATTTCCATATCCAGCAGCGAATCAATCGCTACGCCCGCCTTGCCGACATCACCGACCACCCGCGGATGATCGGAGTCGTAGCCGCGATGGGTGGCTAGGTCGAAGGCGATGGACAAGCCCTTTTGGCCGGCGGCCAGATTGCGGCGATAAAAAGCGTTGGATTCCTCGGCGGTGGAGAAACCGGCGTATTGGCGCACCGTCCACGGCTGAGTCACGTACATGGCCGGATAAGGCCCGCGCAGGAACGGCGGCACCCCGGCGACATAGCCCAGATGCTTCAGGTCTTTGATGTCGTCGCGCGTATACAGCGGTTTGACATCGATCTGTTCCATCGTCGCCGACACCAGTTGCTCCAGCGTCTTGCCGGAAGTTTTTTCCACCGACGCTTTCCACTCGGCAAAACTGGGTTTGGGGAAATCCACCCCATAAGCCATCGAGGTGAAATCAGGTGACTTACTCATTGGGCAACCCCCATCTTCTTCTGCAAGGTAGTTAACAGGCTTTGGCAATTGGCGGCGAGATGGATGAAATCATCCACGCCAGCCGCCTTGAAGGCTTCGACATGCTCGGCGGGATAACCGGCCAGCAGCACCGTCACGTCCGGGTTGGCCTTCTTCAAGGTCTGCGCCAGCATCGGCACGATGTCGGGATAGGTGGCGTCGGTGGAACAGATCACCACCGCTTTGGCATTGGACGCCAGCGCCGCTTGCGCCGCCGCGTCCGGGGTATCGAAGCCGCTGGGATAAATGGTCTCGAAGCCGCCGACGCCGAGGAAGGCGGTGGTGAAATCGGCCCGACCCTTGTGCTGGGTCAGCGGCCCCATGGTGGCCAGGAACACTTGCGGCGGTTGGCCGGTGCGAGCGGCGAAGCTTTCCGTCACCTGCCGCAGCCGCTCGAAGGCTTGCGCGCCGCGTTCGGCACGGATGGAGTTGATAGTCGGACCAGGCTTGGCATTCGTGCGGGCGGCCTGCGCGATTTCGCCCAGCGTGGCGCCCGCCGCCGCCGCGCTAATCGCGGATTCCACCGTGTTCGCACCGCCCTTGGCGAGCGTGTCCAGTGCGGCTTGCTTGTTGCCGCTGGCCTTGGCGCGAACGGCTTTCAGCGCCTCTTTGCGCTCGTTCTGCACCGCCCACGCATCCACCGGCGCCGGTTCGATGCGGGTTTCCTTCATGTTGGGATACATGTTGGTGCCGACGAAAATATCCTTGCGCTTGGCGATGTTCGCCGCCCGTTTGGAGGCGGTGTCGGCCACCTGATTTTGCGGCCAGCCCGCTTCCAGCGCTTTGGCCATGCCGCCCTGTTTCTCGATCTCCTGGAAAATCCCCCAGGTCTTGCGGGCGACCGCATCGGTCAGATTTTCGACGTACCACGAGCCACCGGCCGGATCGACCGTCTTGGTGACATGGCTTTCCTCGCGCAGCACGGTGTGGGTGTTGCGGGCGACGCGGCGGGCGAACTCATCCGGCACCCGCAGCAGTTCATCGAACGGGGAAATGTGCAGGCTGTCGCAACCGCCGACCGCGCCGGAAAACGCCTCGGTGGTCGCCCGCAGCAGATTGACGTGCGGATCGTAAACGGTCTGGTTCCAGGCCGAGGTGCGGGCGTGCAGCCGCATCTTCTGCGATTCTTCGTTGCCGCCGAAGGCTTGAATAATCTTGGCCCACAGCACCCGCGCCGCCCGCAGCCTTGCGATTTCCATGAAGAAATTGGAGCCGATCGACAACGCAAAACGGAAGCGTGGCGCGGCATCATCAATGCTCAAACCACGGGCTTGCAGGGCGCGTAGATAATCGACCGCCGTCGCCAGCGCGAAGGCCAGTTCCTGGGTGGTGGTGGCCCCGCCGTTGTGGTAGGGATGGCCCTGCACGGTGATGGTGCGCAATTGTGGCGCGTTGCTTTTCGCCCAGGCGGCAAGCTGCGCCATCACCTCGTAAATGCCATCCAAGTCGCGCGGCAGACGCCCATCGCGGGCCAGTTGGCCCAGCGGGTCCATGCCAATCGCGCCCCGAACTTTATCCAGTGATTTACCTTGCTGTTTGACCAAGGCCGCCAACAGCGCGGTAAAGGTCAGGGCGCTGGTGCTGGCCTGAATGTAAATCGGGGTTTTTTCCAAATCGACGCCATCCAGCGCGGCGGCCAAATCGGCAACGCTGGAAATCGACAGCCCGCCCTTGCCTACATCATCGGCTTCCGCCTGATCGGCATCGACACCGGCCAGGGTGGGGCGGTCCAGCACGATGTTAACGGCGTTCTGGCCGCGCTCCAGATCGGCCTTCAAAGCCGCGTTAAAGGCGGCAGGCGTGCTGTAGGGCATTTCCTGCGCCACGTCCCAACTGCTGGCGGCATAACCCATCGGCGTCGCGCCGCGCAGATAGGGCGTGAAGCCGGGCAGGCCGTTCAGATGCGGCAAGCCTTCGATGTCTTCCTGTCGATACATCGGTTGCAGGTCGATGTCTTCATAGGTTTTGGTGATCAGCCGCTTCTCGAACGGCGCACCTTTAAGAATTTTATCGATGGCTTTGCGCCATTCTTCGTAGGGCGTTGGGGGAAATTCGTTGAACGTCGGGGTTGCCGCGTCCATGGATTGATTTGACATGCGTGTCCTCCAGTGGATCGAAACGCGAGGGGGGTTGACAGTACTGTAAAAGTATAACCGAAGATCAGCGCGATTCTGGGTCAGGAATAGCATTGAAAAGTACCAAGCCCAGTTGCAATCGGAAAGTGGGATGACATACTGAAACAGATTCAGTGAGTGCCTAACCCAAATCCACCATCAATCAGGAGACTCTTATGTCCGACAGACCCTTTAAAGTGCTTGGTATTCAACAAATTGCTATCGGTGGGCTGGATAAGACCAAGCTGAGCAGGTTGTGGGTGGATACCCTGGGCCTGACCATGACCGGTAATTTTCGCAGCGAGCGGGAAAATGTGGATGAGGATATCGCCGCCATCGGTTCTGGCCCGTTTAAGGTCGAAGTCGATCTGATGCAGCCGATTGATCCCGCCAAGGCTCCCAAAGTCCATGAGCCACAGCTCAATCATATCGGTTTGTGGATCAGCGACTTGAAAGCGGCGGTGGAATGGCTGACCACCAAGGGAATGCGCTTTACCCCAGGCGGAATCCGCAAGGGCGCTGCGGGCTATGATGTCTGCTTCCTGCATCCCAAGGGCAATGAGGCCACACCCCTGAGCGGTGAGGGTGTGCTGATCGAGCTGATTCAAGCGCCGCCGGAAGTCATTGAAGCGTTTGCTAAAGTGGCTGGTTAAGACGATGGGGCAGGGTGTTTTCGGCATTAGAAAGCACCTTGCCTTTTTGCCTTGAAGGCTGAAAGGATTATAGCGGTATTGGCCGCAGATGCATGGAATCCAGGGATGGTTTCAATTGTAGGAGTTACGCAGTTGAGGGTAATATGTAAAGTGGGTTAGTCAGATAGGTACGGATGGCGGGGCGGATGATGGCGAGTTTTGCTTCAAACCAACT
>NZ_CBTJ020000112.1 GCF_001051235.1 Candidatus Competibacter denitrificans Run_A_D11
CCGTATTTAGCCGACCTGCCTGATCCCCGCCGGGAGACCCAAAACAAGCTGCATAAACTGCATGATATTTTGATGATTGTGTTGTGCGCGGTGTTAAGCGGTGTGGAGGATTGGGTAGGGATGGAAGCGTTTGCTGAGGAGAAGGAAACGTGGTTGCGAGGATTTTTAGAGTTGCCCAACGGGATTCCCTCGCACGACACCTTGAGCGATGTGATGGGACGGATTGATCCTGGGGCCTTCCAGAGGGCCTTTACAGCGTGGGCGCGGGGGTCTGCGCCAGGGTGATTTAGATTGGCATCGCCCCAATCGCACCACACTGAGTAACGTGCTCCATCACCCGATCTATGCGGGGGCCTACGCTTACGGCCGACGACCCACCGACCCACGCCGTCAACAGCCCGGACGGCCCGCAACCGGACGCCGGGTGGCCACGGCGCAAACGTGCGCGATCTTGTTACGGGATCGGTTGCCGACCTACATCTCTTGGGCGCAATTCGAACAGAATCAGACGCAATTGGCCGCTAACCAAGCGGCTGGCTTAGGGAGCATCCGCTCGGGGCCGTCGTTGTTGTCAGGGTTGCTCGTCTGTGGGCGCTGTGGATTGCGCATGGTGCCGATGTATAACGGGAGTAGCGGGCGGTTGCGTTATGCCTGTAGCCGCATGGCGACCACTTAGGGTACCGCCTTCTGTCAATCGCTGGTTGGCCATGTCGTGGACGACTGGGTGAGCGAACAGGTATTGCGAGCCTTGGAGCCGGCCGCTTTGGAAATCAGTTTGCAAGCGGCCGATGAGATCGCACTTGAGCGCCAAGGCCTCCACCAACAGTGGCAACACCGCCTGGAGCGGGCGCACTATCAGGTTGAACGCGCCGCCCGACAATATCACGCGGTCGAACCCGAATATCGGCTGGTCGCACGCACCTTGGAACGCCAATGGGAAGAGGCGCTAGCGACCGAGGGCCACCTCCAAGCAGATTACACCCGCTTCCAAGCCGAGCAACCCGCCACACTCACCGTGGAGGAAGAGCAAGCCATTCGTCGCCTGGCCACTGCCATTCCGGCGTTCTGGCAAGCCCCGACGACGACGGCGGCGGATCGCCAAGCCATCGTCCGCCAGTTGCTGGAGCGGGTGGTGATCACAGTGCGTGGTGAGAGCGAACAGGTCGAAGCCCAGATTCATTGGTTGGGTGGTTACGCCACCCAAGCCACGTTGATCCGGCCCGTGGCCCGCCTTGATCAGTTGAGCTATTACCCCCAACTGGTGGCGCGGGTGATCGCCTTGCACGCCGACGGCGAGGGGCCTTCTGCCATCGCCAGGCAATTAAACGCCGAGGGCTGGCATCCGGCCAAACGCTGTGAAACCTTCAACGCCGCCATGGTGGGCGATCTGGAAACCCGCCTGGGGCTGCGCACTTCAGCGCCAATAACGTTTTCCCATCGCCGCAGCGATGAATGGACGCTCGCCGAGTTGGCGCATCGCCTGGATATACCGCAGCCCACCTTGTTTGCGTGGTTGCAACGGGGCCAACTGCAAGGGCGTCAGGTGCCATACGGCACCCGTTATTTCTGGCTGATTCAGGCCAATGAACACGCCTTGGAGCAACTCCAAGCAAAACGTACCGCCGCTCAAACTCGTCGGCAGGATTTGCCTTAAACACCACTGACTCTTATGGGGGTTGTATGGCTGGTCGATTGAGACCCTGTTCGGTTGCCTCAAAACACGGGGCTTCAATTTCGAGGATACCCATCGCAGAGACGCCCCGCGCTTGGCCAAACTGATGGCCCTGCTCGCGCTGGCCTTCGTTTGGAGCTACCGCACCGGCGAATGCCTCCATGACCACATTCAGCCCATCCCCTTAAAAAAACCCTTCAGCGTCCCCTTAAGTCCCTCTTCCGGCACGGCCTTGATTTCCTCCGTCACATCGTCCTTAACCTCACCGAGAAATTCCAGGATTTCCTGGACTTTGAGGTTTTTGTCCTGTACTTAGAGAGCAAGCAATGAAACAACAAACCTTACAACCTCCTTCATGTGTGGGTTGAAGGTTCAATACTGTCAGAATTTTTTACAGTCCATTTTGGATTAACGGTTTAGAATTAATCTTTTAATATCAAAAATTTATAAAAATACCTTGGTTCCAAGATTGAATTAAGGCTCTGGGAGAGAGCCATAAAGTGATTTCCAAGTGTCGGTATTTTTTACACCTTCTCTCTTGGAAATTAGTTCTTCAATCAAAGAACCCTTAATTTTCATTACTTTAATTTTTATGGCATGTTTTTTGTAAAGTTTTAGGGGTGAGATCAAGGAACACCAGCGTAAAATAAACCGGGGTGGAACCCGACCTTTTTTGAGAAAGGGGATTCAAATGCGGAATTTTTATTTTCTTTTACTAATCATTGCATTGGGCTTGGGTCAAGCGTCTATCGCTAAGACTATTAACTTCGATGACATCGACGCTAGCTTAGGAGATGTCAGTCTTGACGCTATAAATTCCTATCATGGATTTACCTGGAAGAATTTTTTCGCTTACACCAGCTTTGCTGGTTTCACTGGTTTTAACAATGGTATTGTTTCCAGCCCTAATGGTGCGTACAGCGGGGGCGAAATTTCCAACGGTGTGACTACGCCCATTGTTGGGAAAATTGACTTGGGTGGGCTGTTTGATCTGGAGAGCATTTTTCTAGGGGGTGGTTATTACGACAATCTCTTGATAACAGTTGAGGGTCGGCGCACAGGTTCCCTGATTGCTTCTAAAGTGGTGACCGTCGGCACCGGCGGGGCCGTTTCCACCAGTTTCAACACCTTCACCGCCATTGATGAACTCAGTTTTTACGCCACAACTACGACCAATACAGGTGATCCCTTCAACTGCGGTACGTTCAACTGCACCCAGTTCACCCTGGACAACTTGATGCTGACACCGGCTCAATCAGGACCCCCTACGGCCGTGCCCGAACCCTCAAGCCTAGCCTTGCTCAGTCTGGCTACTGCGCTTCTTGGCGGTATTCGGCGTCGGGTGGCTACCCACTCCGTATAAATAGATATGTAAGCACGGTCTTAACGGTCGTGCTCTTTGCATTTTTACAGTCAACACATTTTCATAAGTTAACTTCAAAAAATTAAATATCAATATCTTACCCGCGTAGTGCTGCGTCGAGGCGGGAAAGTAGATAGCGAGGGCAAAGCTAATGACGGTTCAAAAGTGGATCAATAATTGGATTCTCATAGGGGTGCTCACGGCAGCCTGTCAGGTCGGCGCAACAACGGTAACGTCTTCTCCTCCCGACCCGCAACAAGCCAGTATTCTTAAGCTAGTCTTACGGACTGTTCCTGGACTTGCCGAACCTCTAATCGCCACCGGTCCCACGACAGCGGATGAAGATCAGGCTCTGGATGCGGCAATTGCTGCCTTTCAGAACTCTTCACCGCCAGGCGACCTAGGCCCTCTCGAACGCTTTGCCGCCCGGTATCCTGCATCGGCTTGGCGCTTAGCTGTGCTGACCAACCTAGGACTTTCCTATTACCACGAAGGTTATTTCAGCCGGGCGATGACGGCCTGGGAGGCCGCGTGGGAGGCGGGACGGCAGGTCACGGAACCGCCGCAGGCCAAGGCATTAGCTGATCGTGCGGTCGGAGAGTTAGCCCGGATGCACGCCCGGCTTGGCCATGCTCAGGACCTCGAAAAGTTGTTCGCCGAAATCGGCAATCGCTCTATGAGCGGCCCTGCCACGGAGATGCTCACCGGAGCGCGTGAAGGTCTATGGATGTTCCGCAACGAACCAGGGATCTCCTATCTATGCGGTCCTATGGCGCTGAAGAACGTCTTGATCGCCCTCAAGGCCGATCCCGCTAAGGTCGCACTCATGGACCAACAGCGTTCTGGTCCGCGCGGTTTCAATCTGGAGCAGGTGGCGCAACTCGCTGAAAAGGCAGGCTTGTCCTATCGGTTAGTTTACCGCTCTCCAGGTCAGCCCATTCCCGTGCCGTCCATCGTCAATTGGAAATTGCATCATTACGCCGCCATCGTAGGCGAACAGGATGGGCGCTATCATCTGAAAGACCCTACCTTTGCTAGTGGCGATGCTTGGGTGACCACCGCCGCGATTGATGCGGAGTCGAGCGGGTATTTTCTCGTGCCGACGCAAGAGCAGCCGGAAGCGCCCTGGCGGACGGCCTCGCTTGAAGAAGCCCGCGAAGTTTATGGCATGGGCTTTACCAACCAAAACCAACCGGGCGCGACTACCCCTGGCGATAATAGTCTTCGTAATGATCCCAACTGCGGGATGTGCGGTGCTGACGCCAAGCTGATGGTTGTTAGCCTCAATCTGAACGACAGCCCGGTCGGTTATCAGCCCCCCTTGGGTCCCTCCCCCCGTATCCGCCTCACCTACAACCAGCGCGAGGCTGGTCAACCGGCGGTTTTCAGTTTCTTCAACGTCAGCCCGAAATGGACGCTGAATGTCCTATCCTGGGTTCAAGATAATCCGGCATCTCCAGGACTTTCTGTGTTTCGGTACGTAGCTGGCGGGGGTTCGATTGATTACTCATCGGGATATACCTACAATTTTAGTACGGGAGCCTTCTCTCCCGGACGGCAAGATCAAGAAGTGCTGGTGCGCATTCCGGCGACCGGCCCAGTCACGTCCTATGAGCTACGCCTGCCGGACGGCAGTAAACAGATCTTCGCTCAGGCTGATGGAGCGACCTCTTACCCCCGGCGTATGTTTCTTAGCCAGATCGTAGATTCGGCTGGCAACGCACTGAAGTTGAGTTACGACAATCAGTCACGGCTCACCTCCCTGAAGGACGCGACCGGACGCGATACCAGCTTTAGCTACGGATTGCCCGCCAACCCGTTGCTGGTAACGCAAATTACCGATCCTTTTGGTCGCCATGCAGACTTGACCTACGATGCAAGCGGTCGTCTGTCCTCCATCACAGATGTTTTAGGGCTGACATCATCCTTTAGTTATGATGCGGGAGGATTGGTCAACGCTATGACCACCCCCTACGGAAACAGCCGCTTTACGTATGGGGAGGATTCGTACTACAACACTCGATATCTGGAAATGACCGATCCGCTCGGCCAGACAGAACGTCTGGAATTCCGGCACTCCGCACCGGGAATGCCTTACAGCGATCCTATCGCCCCGACCGGGCTTAGTTATTTCAACGTATACTTGTTTTACCGTAATACTTTCTACTGGGACAAGAATACCTATCCAGTAACTCACACCGACTACGCCAAGGCCCAGATTACCCATTGGCTGCACAATTCCGTTGGCCAGACTTCACCCATTGTCGAGAGCACTAAACTTCCTCTGGAGCGGCGGGTATGGCGCACCTATCCTGGTCAGTCTTATACCTATTACGAAGGCAATATGGGGGTGCCAGCAATCATTGCCCGTGTGCTGGATGATGGCACCACACAAGCGACCACGCTGACCTATAACACCCTTGGTAGGCCGCTGACGATCACCGATCCGCAAGGCCGGGTCACGCGCTTTACCTATGCTGCGAACGATATTGATGTACTTACGGTTGAACAGAAAACTAATGCGAGTGGCTACGCCACGATTGCCACCCTGACTTATAACAGCCAGCACCGGCCGCTAACTTATCGGGATGCTGCCGGAAAGACCTGGACCTTCACCTATAACGGCGCGGGGCAACTGACCTCGAAAAAAGATCCGCTAAATCAAACGACCAGCTACCAGTACGACAGCCTGGGTTATCTGACCCGCATCGTCAATGCGGACGGTCAGATGGCGGCGAGTTTTACCTACGATGGCTTTGGTCGAGTGGCGACGCGCACTGACTCAGAAGGACATACAGTCAGTTTTAACTACGATGTTTTTGATCGGATCACAAAGGCTGATTTCCCGGATGGGACCTCGTATCGCTACGCTTGGGATAAGCTGGACTTGGCATCTGTTACCGACCGGCTGGGTCGGGTGACACGCTTTACCTATGATGCCGTTCGTCAGCTGACGAGCGTTACCGATTCCCTGGGTCAGGTTACCCGTTATAGCTATTATCCCAATGGTACGCTGAAGACTCTCACTGACGCCAAGGGCAATGTCACGCAATGGGAACGCGACCTGCAAAGCAGGGTGACTGCCAAAACCTACGCCGATGGCAGCGATTTAACTTATGCCTATGAGGCGACAACCAGTCGGCTTAAAGCGTTGACCGACGCCTTGGGACAGACCAAATCCTTCACCTACACCATTGATGATCGGTTAGCGAGCTTGGCTTACGCCAACGCCCGTCAGGCTACACCGGGGGTAAGCTTCACCTGGGACGCTTTCTTCCCCAGACTGGTTTCGATGACCGATGGCATCGGCACCACCAACTTTCAGTATGGGCCGGTTGGCAGCCAAGGCGCACTGCAACTGGCGTCCGAGAATGGCCCCTATAACAATGACACTATTGCCTACCAGTACGATGCTCTTGGGCGGGTTGTCGGCCGTACCGTGGATAACGCGACGGATAATGTAACCTACGATGCTCTGGGCCGGGGCGTCAGCCGGTCCAATCCCCTGGGTAGCTTCACTTACGACTATCTGGGAGAAACCGGACAGCCGGTCTCTCTGGCAATGGCGGGGGGGCCGATTCAGACCCAGTGGAATTATGAAGCCAACCGGGACGACCGGCGGCTTAAATCCATCATTTCCTCCGGGGTGGCGCGTCGCTTTGACTATGCGACTCGCCCGGAAAATCTGATCGACCAAATCGTCGAGACCAGCGGGGCGACTCTGACCACCTGGGATTATGATTACGATGCGGCCGACCGCCTTACCGCAGCTACCTCTGCAACGGCCCGGTACAGCTACACCTATGACAGCGCGGGTAACATTACCGGTATTCAACTGCCTTCGGGCGGCAAGAGCCTTAGTTACAACAACATCAATCAGCTAACCCAGGTGAGCGGCGCGACTTACCGCCATGACGCTAATGGCAATCTGATCGAGGACGATCAGCGAACCTATCAGTGGGATGCCGAAAACCGCCTGGTGAGTATTGGCTATAAAGCGAATTCCACGCAGAAGACGGATTTTCGTTATGACGGTCTGGGTCGTCGGATCGCTATCATCGATAAAAGCGCCGCCAACACGACCGAGACCCGCTATCTGTGGTGCGGCGATACGCTCTGTCAGGCTCGCACCGCCGCTGATGTGGTTAGCCGCCGCTATTATCCAGAAGGGGAGGTTTGGCCCCAGGGCGGAACGCGACTTTTCTATGCCAGAGACCATCTAGGGTCCGTGCGCGACGTATTGGCCGCACCGACCGGTGGTAAGGTGGCTGGCTACGATTATGACGCTTATGGCAATTCTACGCAGACCAGTGGGCGGGTTGGAGTTGACTTTCGCTATGCCGGAATGTTCTATCATCCCCAGAGCGGCCTCTATCTGACCCATTTCAGGGCTTATGATCCGCGAACGGGGCGGTGGCTGAGCCGTGATCCAATTGAGGAGCAAGGGGGGATTAATCTTTACGGCTACGTTTTTAATAATCCTGTTAATTTAGTAGACTCAACTGGAAAAGCCGTCGATATTTTCTTGGATATCGGCTTTATCGGATATGATCTCTACCGTCTGTTAAGTGATGGCGAATGTGGTAGTGAAGAAAATTTAACAGCTCTATATGCCGATCTAGCAGGAGCCATAATTCCAGGTGCAACTGGTTTGGGTTTTGCGACTAGAATTGCGAAAATTGGTAAGAGCGTAGAAAAGACAGTTGTTCGAACAACCCGTTCAGGTGAGAAAGGAGTACGTATAATCCGTAAAGATGGCTCAGTTATTGATATAACGGAAAAGCGCGTAAAAGAATATGTTCCTAATTCCCACCCAAGTGCACCTCCAGGCACGCTTGATAAAGTTAAGTTTCCAAATCCTCAACCCGGCTCTAAAGGATATAAACGTGACCCAACTCCTGAAGAAATAAACATATTGCGAGATATAGAATGACGATTAGTACTCACGAAGTGGAAATTGCTGAAACCATTGAATATGGAGGAGTATTGATATTCAATGATATTGAAATCGCTGATCAGTTTGAAGATTTTTTGAGTGAACAGTGTTTTGTCTTCTTTAATATTAAGATAGACAAAAATAAGGTCTCATTCTACTTTGGGCGGGCTAGTTGCTTACCAAAAATTAGAGAGATATACAATGAGTTTTTAGCAACATTGAATTGAAGAAGCTTTGCAAATTTTCTAATTACCACGATACGGCGTACCATATAGAAATAGCGGTAAGTGGTGGTAGATATGCTGCTTGCATTGGCCCTAGTGATAACCAGCCTCACATCGATTGTGGAAATAGTTATTCGCATTCGAGCTGCGACCGCACAGAGGCTCCAAAACAGTATTGTGATCCGAAGAGTGAATGGACCGGATGGGTAACTGTTGGGTCGGGAGTAGGTAATCCTTGTCCAAACAATTGTGAGCGCGGCGACGAAATTGGCCTTGCATGCCCAAGATCGGTGAGCATTCCACCAAACATCCAGTTTAAGCAAAAATTCGAGTGTCTTATACCGTGATGTAGCACCGAGTATGGGGTTATCTTCGGCGATAGAAACGCATAACTAGCCGCTTCCGACAAATCGTTCCGAACGGTGTGTCGAATCAGGGTAGATATGCATCAGCAATTCAAGGACTAGTACTCCGGTTTAATTTCAAGCTTCTTAGCAAGGAATTTGACAGATGGTCATATAGTGGAAAAATTCAAGATTATGCCCTCAAACCATGAAAAATTAGAATGACCTGGAAACGATTCAGGGATCTAGACCAACAGTTCGTTTTCAATGCAGTGAGCCGAATTCAAGATATCCTAAATTGGCCGTATCCCTCGGCAGGCCGGGTACTGCGAGCATCCCCAAAACGTCTGTCCCTGGTTTTTCCCCTGCTTCGCCGTCCGCCTCACCATGCGAGAGCCACATTGCGGACAGTGGACGATCAGCGATTCAGATAAGGTTCGCGGCTCTGGAGCGGTGGTTGCAATAGGCGCTTCGGTTGTTATAGCTAGCTTTTCAGGCAGAGTCTTTCCCTTTTGCACGTCCTGGATGCGCTTTAACAGGGTTTCTCCATCCACGAGATCCAAACGCTGGCCTTTCGCAAAGGCGTTTGCATCCCGCGTGAAGGTGCTCGTGGTAATGAATATACCGCCGGTTGCCCGCTCACTCGCCACGACGCCCAGCAGTTCACGAACCACTTTGACATTGATCGCGGTTTGCGCAAACCGCTTGCACTGGACCAGCCACGTCTCATTGTTGCGTTTCAGTACCAGATCAATTCCACCATCTGCACCGCCCCCACCGGTTTCTTGCACGCGCCAGCCGTGGCGGCGGTAGTATTCACCCACCAGACGCTCAAAATCTTGCCAGCGCAGATGCCGCAAACTCTCTAAATCCCGCTGCTGATCCAGTAATTGGCGGCGCTGCCAGCGGCCCCATCCAAGGGCAGCGGCGATGAGTACCAAGCCCGCTGTCATAAAGGGAGCCAACGCGGGTGCGGCCGACTTAAGAACCAGGTTCAGATAGGGATTCGGTGTTTGCCAGCGCGGAAGAAGATGCGCGAGTAGCCAATAGCTGATGGGCGCAAAGAATAGCACTGCCCACCAGGGCGGCAACGGTAGGCGATTTTGGCGACGCATGAAGTTCCTTAAAGAGAAACCCTAATCTTAAAGTAATTGATTATTTTACTCCTTTTATGGCGCTTCCAAAGGAATGGTTATTTTTTAGCCATTATACAAGCTATTGAGGCCGGAAAGGCTTACGTTGAAAACCGTCCAGTTATCCACAAAAAATGGGGATAATTAAATTCCTTCATATCGTTTCCGAGAACACAAAACAATGTCCTCCGTTATTGCGTCTTGGCGCGGGCTATGGAGCCTTCTATTGATGATGCTAGCCCTTCCGGTCACGGCGACTGAATACACGGGTAAGGTGGTCGGTGTGAGCGATGGCGATACCTTAACACTACTCGTCCCAGACGGCTCTAGTTACAAACCTATCAAAATTCGATTAGGCGAAATTGACACGCCTGAATCGGCGCAACCTTATGGCGCTCGCGCCAAGCAACAACTTTCCGAATTGGTCTTTGACCGACCTGCGCGCGTTGTCGTACAAACCACTGACCGCTACGGTCGAACGGTGGGTCGGGTGTATGTTGGTGGATTTGACATCAACGCCGAAATGATCCGACGGGGAGCCGGATGGGTCTATCGCCAATACGCGAAAGATTCATCCTTCTACCGCTTAGAAGCGGAAGCGAAGGCGGCGAAACGCGGGCTGTGGGCGCTACCCGAAGCTCAGCGCATCCCACCGTGGGAATGGCGAAAAACAGGAGGGGGAGTGGCTACATCCCCACCGATCAAGGCTTCAAATTTGCCCTCAACCCCCGCAACTCGTAATGAATGGGTCTGTGCTGACAAGCGGTATTGCCGACAGATGACGAGCTGTGAAGAAGCCCGGTTTTATTTAACTACGTGTGGGGTTAAGTCCTTGGACGGTAATCACAATGGCAAACCCTGCGAAGCCCTATGTACGCCATCACATCAGTAATGACGCCTAGCGCTGATCAAAAGCATACCGCTAATCTTCTATACCATTAGCTATTTATGGACCTACTCAAAGACGTATCTAGCTTCTAAACGTTGTTGTTCAAACCGCTAACACGCGCTTTTCCCGTGCTCTTTTCAACCACTGCGGAAATTCGTTTAAAAGTCGGTCGTACAGTTCAGCATCTTTGATGACGTCTAGGTCATTGATGTGCATCCGGCATTGTCGATGAACCGACCCGGCAGCTCGTCTAGCTTGTGCAAGAACGGAAAATCTTCATGGCCAATCCCAACAAACTGGATAAAGACCGGCTCACTGGAGAGTTCACGAATGACCTCAGAGGTTGCTGTCCGATCTGTATTGCCGCCGTCGGTCACAAAGATCACGAAAACGGGGACCGGTTGTGGAGCGTGGTATTTCTTCCACAGTAGCCGCAATGGCGGGGCGTAGTTCGTCGCCTCGCGGATTTTGTATTGTGCGAGGATCACCCGTGCGACGTAACCCTCAATCTCCTGGAGCGAGACGGCGGGTAGTTGATGGGCGTTCGTTCCAAAGAGCAACAGATCAATTTGGCCGTCATCGTCGAAGGCTACGGCGAGTCCTAGGATGCGTTCGATGGCGCGCTGGATCACGCCGGATTTGTAGAGGGTATTCATCGACGCTGAGATGTCCAGCACCAAGACCACCTGGGCGCGCTCGCTTTCAATGCCGTGCTTGTTGGCAGCAAAGGTGGCTTTCTTACTGAGATCGATAACGCGCTTACGAAGATCAATCGACATCAACTCACTCCTTTTTTATTTGTCTGGCTCGTTCCAAATTCAAGGCGAGCAATCGCTGTAATACCTCGTCATCAGAAAGGTCATCCGGCCAACCATAGGCGGCTGCAACCGCAGTATCCAAATCCTTATGAGCGTTGGCCAGCCACGTGGGGCGCTGGTTGTAGAGATTTGTTAGGGTGCGTTTTTTCAACTCGGCGGCGGCGTTGTCATCCACAGGTAACAGCCGGTCGGGATAGCCCGATACGATCTCTGGAACTCGTTTGATCCACTGGGGCGGGTTCAGCCAGTTTTCGCGCAGCTCGTTCAGGCGCTGAGCGGCTTGTGCGATGGCTTGTGCGCGTGGATCGCTTTCGTAATCGACAGCAGGAATGTTAGGCGTCAAACTAGTGGGGAAAGGGAAGGTTTCAAAACAGCTTGCAGCATTGTAAGTGGGGTCATTGCCAACGCCATGCCAACTCGCATTGGCTAGCGCCCAAAGCTCATGAATATGAGACTGTAAGATGCCAAATGTTACATTATCGGAACGAGCGATTACGTATAGCCGACTATCTGGTAATACGGTACTATTAAGCCAGATGAATACGCGGTATTTGGCAACACGGGGTGTAGCAATATAACGTGGAATACCCGCTAGGGCTTGTCGCAAATCCTCACTCCTTCTTCGGTGTAACCACCAAACCTTGCTTGTTCTTAACTCCCGATTACTCATTCTGGCTGGTTTTACAAAATGCAATAGATATTCAAAAGGTGCTTCATATAAACTTGCAGCGCTTTGGGTGACTCCGATATCAAAATCAATAACCCAAGTATCCGATAAGCGTCCCGTAATATCGGAACCATTAATCCACGGACGTAATACGTCTCTATTTGAACAGCCGCTAGGATTAGGAAGAACAAGCCACTGGCGAGCTATCTTGCCTAGAATCTCAAAAGCACCTCCCTTTTCAGTTCCTTTGAAAGCGACTCTTAAGTTTTCCACTAACCTTCGAGCTTTTGTTACGTCATTTTGACCCGCTGATAAATCAGCATTGATGATTTCAACTATTTGACCATCAAGATTTATTTCAGAAATAGTCTTTCCAAAACAAATGAGTGATACGCGAACTGCCGCACCTTCATTCACCCATGGCTCATCACTCCAAGCCTTGAAGATTTTATTTTCTTCAAGAATCTGCTCCAAAACGCTACGGCTGACACCTTTACGTATGGATTGCGTAGCTACCAATCCAACATATTCTGTTGTCCGTGCCTTAGCACCGGCTAATGCCTTATTAAACCATAGGAGTTACGCAGTTGAAATTCTAAGTGATTGATTAATGGAAAATTTCGGTTGTCTACCGCACAAGTCGATTTCTTTTAAAATCAGAGTGTTAGAGATCCAACTGCGTAACTCCTAAAACCAATAACAAACCAGATCAGCGCCACCCGGTACGCGGCCTTGATAAATTCGCCTTAAGGTCCTGGTGTAGTCCTCACCTAGCTCCCGCAGCAGTTTGGAGCCGCCCAAGAATGGCGGATTCCCCACAATAAACTCCGCTTTTGGCCACGCGGCTTCGGTGCCATCGGCATTCAGCAGCGCATCACGACACTCGATGGTTTCTAGCGGACGAAGGATCGGTTGGCGGGCCACATCGAAGCCGTTGCGGCGCATCCATTGAATTTCACCGATCCAGACGGTCACACGGGCCAGTTCCGCCGCGTAGGGATTGATTTCGATACCTTTCACACACTCTGGCCCTACAGACGGAAATTGCCGCTCCAGGCCCAAGGTTTCAGCATCCAAATTGACTTGATGCTCTACGTCTTTGAGCGCACGAAGCGCCAGATACAAAAAATTACCTGATCCACAGGCCGGATCGAGAATACGCACTTGGCGCAAGCGCTCCAAAAAATGGTTGTGAAGGTCTTGCGCTCCTTCTCGCGCTTTGGTGGCGCTGGTTGGATTTTTTGCTGTGCGTACTTTTTCCATCTGCTCAGCAATGCGAAGCTTGAGGGCGTCCCACTCCGCGCGCAGTGGCTGGACGATGACGGGTTCCACCAACAACATAATTTTGTCGCGGTCGGTGTAGTGTGCGCCTAACTGGCTGCGCTTAGAGGGATCAAGACCCCGCTCAAACAACGTGCCAAAGATCGACGGGTCAATGTCGCTCCAATCCAAACGTGCCGCTTTTAAGGCCATCTCCAACGCCGATCGGGTGAGCGGTAAAACCTCCTCATTGTCGAACAATCCACCGTTAAACCACTCTACCCGCTCAAACCCTACACGACCGCCACCCTTCATGGCGCGAAATAAATCGCGTGCCATCTCCGCAAATTCAGTAGGCTGGGTGAGGGCGTGTTCCAGCAAGCGCGTAAAGAGTTGATTGGGTAACAACCCAATATCTTCTGCAAACATGCAGAAAATAAGGCGATTGATAAAATGGGCGACCGTGTGCGGGGCATGGCCTTGGTGCCGCAGTTCCTGTGCTAATCCGGCAAACCGTTCGGCGGCCGCCTCGGTCAAGGCTTGGCGTGTCTGACCGGGCTTTAGAGCATCGGGGTCAGCAAAGGCTTGTTTCAGCCATTGCCGCTTATTCGCATCGTGCAAGTCATCAAGTGCGATCTCATAAACGTGCTGAACAGTATTAGTCCAATTTGTATGAATCCGAAATTGAGTCAGATCGCAGACGATCAGCAGGGGTGGGTTTTCTAAAGCGACCGCATATTGCTGGAGCTGCACGTAAGCCGCTTTTAAATCCTTGCGTTTACCCTTGTATTCCCAACCAAAGCAACCCCGTTTCCAGACATCCGCCCATCCTTCCCCACCGGTTAGCTTGGACGCGCCTTTCTCAAAACAATACCACTCACCGGTGGGATCGGCTTCGGCGGGCGTTCGCTCCCCTAACAACTGGCAGAGGTCCAAAAAATGTTCTTGTGCCGCCGAACGCTCTTTAAGCTCAGCCGCTTTCCATTTTCTAATAAAATCGGTCGGTGTCATTCTGAAAATCCCTCCTTAGAACACTGCTAAAAATAGAGCGCAAAAAGATGAGTATTTATCCTGACCCGCCTCGCCCAACGCTGGCTGATCTCGATCCTGAAAGCCTGACAACGGATGGACTCATCGCGCTCGTACATAGCCACCGCGAAGGCGAAGCGTACCCCACACCAGAACAGCTTTTGGCCAATCTCCCGACGGTTCTGCGCGCGTGTTCGGATTATTTGCTGTCAGGAAATGCCACGGCACTCGATGCTGCGTACCGGATCGCCTCTATTATTGATGCGATAGAAGGCGTACAAATGTCCACTGTACCCGCTCAACGGCGGCACTGAAGCGCTTAGCTCGCTTTCTGACCCTTCCCCTTGAGACTCAAGGTCGCTTGAACCCCCGGAGGATTGGATTGAGAATCGGCGGGCGCTGGGGTGGATGCGGGTGGATGCGGCATGACACTCGGCGGTGGGGAAGTATCGGTACGCGAGACCCCCGGTTCCTGCGGTGGTTTGGACTTTTTCTCAAAAATCTGAAGAGCCGGATGTTTGAGGGTGATTTCCCCGGTCTGGAATTGGTCCAGCGCGCCACTGAGCGCAGCGACCCAGTGAGGATAGTCTTTCGCCGCTTGCTCCAGTTTCTTCCAGACTTTCGATGGAAGGATAGCACTCACAATCCCTTCCCCGGTCTGGATGCCGATTTTAAGGCCCGATTGAACGGGTAAGGGTTTTGGCAATTCTGAAAATTTAACTGTCAGTTCAAGTCGGCCAGGCACAAGATGATCCTCTGGCAGCAGGGTGTCGTTGGAAGGGTGGCTAGACGCCAGGGCGCTCGCGCTTCCATGGGGCGATTGAGAGGTTGGGGCCGTCCTACCTGGAAGGCGAGCGCGGGCTACTTCGGCCTCCTCTGCGGTTACCACCCCCGCCGGTTGGCCCTGTAAATCGATCCGGACTGCGCCTTCTCTTAAAGATCGTTGATAGCGGACGTGATTACAATAGCGGCCCAAGAGTCGCTTGATCTCCGCACGGGTGAAGCCCTCCCCCAAGACCGCCAGCAGATCCTGATGAATCCCAATCTTGAGCGGACGCACCCGGTTCCAGTTGAAGCACTCTTGAAACCGGTCCGTTAATGAAATCGGCTCGCGCAGGACAGGAGACGCTTCGAGCGGTGGGGTGAGATCAGTCATTGAGGCTCGCGGAGTCTGTGGGATAGCACGATATATGAGCTGGTTTGAGCTATCGCCATGTTAAGGGACGCAACGCCCTGTGGGCAATGCTCTGGAAGCAACCGCTGGCTCTGAAACGCGCGGTTGCACCCGCGCACGATTTAAACCGGGCAAGCGATCAAAATCAAAGCACTCTAAAGTTTTTGGGTTGCGGAACGCAGCGCAGGCGTTGGGCCAATTTTTTCTGATCCCCGCACGCAGTCGCACCAGCTTCTTGCGTCCCATCAACCGGGAGCGGGTGATGTGCCGGTCGGAATCTCCCTGGCGCATCCGTACCAAAACCTGCCGATATGGATACCTTTCGAATTCAGTTGTTGCCACGTGGCAACTACGTTTCCCAACTTCTTTGGAGATTGCATCATGTTATGTGGTTGATTTACAACCTCTTAATTTTTGAGAAAATCAATGGTTGCTGATAACCGCATTATCTTCATAAACTGGCATCAGTAAAAGCTTTCAAAGCTTACCCTCACTAAGGACTATATGACGCAAGTAATCGCAGTGGCCAACCAAAAAGGTGGGGTCGGAAAAACGACGGTAGCAGTAAACCTGGCACGAGCTTTACAGTTAATGGGGCAGCAAGTATTAATCGTGGACTCCGATCCGCAAGGGTCAGCCCGTGATTGGTATCAAGCCAGCCAGAATCAAAACTCTGATATGCCTGTTGTTGTTGGTGTCGATCGGCCTGTTCTGGAAACCAGCATCAAAAAACTACGAGGATCATTCGATACAATTCTGATTGATGGCGCCGCTAAGCTTCAAGATATGACTGTCTCTGCCATCAAGGCAGCTGACTTCGTACTGATCCCTGTACAACCATCCGCTTTAGATATATGGGCTGCCGAGGATTTAGTAGAGCTGATCAAAGCCAGACAGTCCGTCACCGAGGGCCGCCCTAAAGCAGCATTTCTCGTGAACCGACAAATTGTAGGAACCCGTTTGGCGAGCGATGCCAATGGTGCTCTTGAAGCGCTAAATTTACCTATTTTGGCTGCAAGAACTACCCAACGAGTGGCCTACGCCGAATGCATGAGCACGGGCAGTACGGTCCTTGATCTAGAAACGAACGGCCAGGCTGCAAGCGAAATTAAAGCAATCGTGCATGAATTGCATACCCTGCTTGGGACTCCCTTAAAAGGATAAAACATGCCCAAGAAACCTTCTCTAGCGGATGTAGGGACTCGGCCAATTGGTCGGAACCGTTCTACATCAATAGATGAGCTTATCCGATCAATCCAACAGCCAGCACCCGAACAAACCTCACAGCAGCAAGCAGTACCCATTGACAACCTGAGGCGCGGAGCCTATCAGCCACGACAGGCAACTGACGATCCAGACGCCGAACTCTTAAAGCTTGCAGATAGCATTCGAACATTAGGCCTTATTGAGCCTATTGCAGTTCGGCCGCTCTCAGAGAATGAAGGGTACTTTGAAATACTTGCAGGTGACCGACGCTGGCGAGCAGCTCGGTTGGCAGGTTTGGCCGAAGTAGCAGTCATTGTTCATAGCGTCGACAATCAAACCGCTGCCGCTATCGCACTTGTGGAAAACCTGCAAAGGCAAAACTTAAATCCTATGGAAGAAGCGATGGCAATGCAGCGACTGCGTGAAGAATTCAAACTATCCCAAGAACAACTCGGACAGTTATTGGGTGTCTCCAAGTCAGTGGTTAGCAGAACACTCGGTTTTTTGTCCCTACAAAAAGAAGTGCAGATGCTGCTTAGGACGAATCAGTTGGATGCAGGGCATGCTAAAGCTTTGCTCAACTTGACGCCAGAAAAACAGATTCAGCTAGCCAAACAGGCAGTTGCCAAAGGGTGGTCGGTACGAGAACTAGAGAATCGCAAAGCTGCGCTGGTGACCCAACAAGAGTTCTCTCGGTCTGATTTAAATAAGCCTTCTGTCGATCACGATCTTCAGCGTTTGGAATCTCTAGTAAGTTCTTGGCTTGCAGCACCAGTTCAGCTTAAGGCTCGTAAGACTGGCGAAGGTTTCATTATGATTCGATTTGCTAGTTCGGATGAATGCACTGGTATCTTACAAAAGATTGGGGTGAACTTAGAGGAATTCTAATCTCACCCCCTCTCAGCTCGACTTTCCCCATTGATAAGGCCTTGTGTTGACGCCGAGAGATAGCAACCATGATGATTTTCTTTCCGACCAAAGAGAATTGGAATCCGCGCCTTTCATCTACGCGGCTCGTTCCAGACCAGCCGCTTCGATGAAGGTTTTGGCATCGGTTCGCACTTAAACGGGGGTGAGCGATTCATGGCCGCTCAAGTTCTGGCCCCCTCCACGCGTATCAGGTCCGGCGGTTCCCCACCGTAGCAAATTTCAGGATGACACATGCCGTGTTGATTTTCCACCAGGCGGTTTTAGCCCGCCCGAGGGGGTTTAGCCCGTGGTATAAACCACCGGCTTTTAGCTGTCTTCTCTTTAGCCTTTGTGGCTGTGGCTTTTAGTTTCCATGCGTTCAGGCTGTATTCTTGGTATGTGCGTTTGCTCGTGCTCGCGCCATTTGCCCAGTTTTCGAACGCCTTGGGTCTTCCTTTCCAGTTTGGTGCGTTTGGTCTCCTGCCGTTAGGCAAGGGCTTCAGCTTCCTGCGTGATGCTCCGACACTTGCGCTTCACTCAGCCGTTTACGCGGTTTAGGGTCTCTTTCAGGTGCTTTGGTAGCTTGGCTTGCGCCTGCCGGTCGTATCTGGCTTGTGGCCTGACCTGGTAGAGCAAACCGCTCGTCCAGATTCCAGCACTCTTCCCGGATGTGTATGTTAAGCGTTCATCTCTTCCTCTCATCCTGCTATGGTGAGGCTTTCCGTTCGCTTGCAGCGTGCTTTGTGGCTGTCGTGTTCGGTTTTTCTGTTCTGCGCTTTTATAAAAAACTCGATTAATAAATAAACTGACTATAGCAACCACTTAACGCAACCTTCTAGAACACTTATTGAGAAGCTGGCGCGAAAAAGGGGTTGTGCTTGCGCAGCGGTTATGTTCCCGACCTAAAAGTGATGGTTCTTAGCCGTTTAGTCGGTTTTATCAGAACACTTAATTTTGATGAGGCGTTGATCTTAGCGTGTGAACGCTCAATTCTGTGTGATAGCAGTGCGTGTATAGGGCGGCTAGGGTGAAAAAGAAGGCGACCGTCTTGCGATTTTTGCGGGAGAAAAGTGCTTGGTGTGCTTAGGTCCTGAAAAAGCGCAAAAGGTCCCCGTCGGTGGCGACCGGTGGACGAAGCAAGAAGACAGGGGAACGTAACGGACTAAGAAGAATCCGGCGGAGGCGTGATCTCTTTCAGGCGTTTTTTGATCTCCGCCAAGCTCATCCCCTGCGCGGCCAGCGCCGCCACCCGCCGATGCAATTCAAGGGTCGCAGGATCGGTGGCCCGTGGGGCGGCTGGTTTCCCAGAATTCGCCTGAAGCCGTTGGCGAAGGGTCAGCGTGGGTGGTGGGGGCGATACAGGCGAAAGCACTTCTGAGGCCGACGGATCGCTTGCAGGGGATCGTCCCTGCGGTGGGAGAGAAAGTGGAGGCGGTTGCGGGGTAGGAACGGCCGCCTTGCGCGCTTTCCGTTGAGCCTGCCGCCAGGACACCTCTAACCCCAATGCTCGAATCAGCTGGAAAGAGAACTGCCGAATCGGTCCCCAACCGACGCCGACCCAGCAGCGGCGACGCTTATCAAACTGCCGGCCCCGACCGGTATTCACCACGAGCGCCGAGCGGGCCAGCGTCGCGAGCGCTCGTTTCGTCCGTGAAAGCGACAGTCCACAGTGATCTGCTATCCAGGGTGCGCTCAGTCCGAGCCAGTCGGGGCTACGGGGGATGGCGATTTTTAGACTTTTGATGTCGGTATAATATACCATCAATGTAAGGACAAGAATTACCGCTTCTCGCCGCTCACTACGTTGTTGCCGCCACCGAATTAACTTGGCGTGTAGCTTTTGACCGGCGAGGGTCTCAAGACCCCCCACAGCCGCTATTTGCTGTTCCAGGCGGTGATGTCGCTCGCCTTGGCTCAAGGCGTCCCAGCAACCGTCGCGCGGGTTTTGGTAATACTGCCGCAGCTTGGCCACGGCTTTGGCAATCACCGCAGGACGCGCGGGATTGGCGTCCGTGGGCAGATGAAGGAGGTGGAAACAGGGGACCATCGGCGTGTGCCCGCAGCGATTGCCGACGGCATAAACCCTCTTCAGCGGGGTCGAAGCCGCCAGAGGCACGGACACAGCCGATGAGGCGGGTCGCAACCCATCGCCTGGAGAGGGCAGGCGCAAAGCCGCCGACGCGGGAAAATCGCCAGGGCGCATGGCGGAAGACAGCGCTGACGGGGGCGAGTACGGTGTGCGGGGAAACCCCAACGACCCGCACCCGTCAGCGGATTGTCCTAGTCAGACAGGGTGCGCGGACCCTGAATGGGGGTCTCGCTGAGAGGATCAGAGCAAAAAACGGTCATCTTAAGCGGAACGGACATGGTGCTCTCCAGGTTTTGGGCCAATAACCCCCTACGAGAGGCTTGCAAGTCCCAGCCGGTCCGCTATAATCAGATCCCAAGGTTAATTAGACGGAATTCTGATTATCATCCTAAGCGGATCGACGGGTGGTAACTTGCAAGACTCTCTGGAAGAAGACCCCGCCCTCAAGCGGGGTTTTTGCATTCAGGGGTCTTGAGTTGTCAGCAGTAAGGGGGTAGACCTCCACGGTGTTGGGTTGCCCGCCGCCGGAACCCTCCGGGACTTCGGGGCATTCTTCCTATTATAGCGCGTGTTGGGCTGGGGCAAGCAAGCGCACGGTAACCGGCGCCGTTCCTGAATCACCGCATCCACCAACACCTCGTGCACGTAACGATGCGATTGAATTTTCTGCACCGTCGCCGTAAAGAGACCCTCTAAAAAAAGCTCGACGCCGACGT